>JBIPPB010000075.1:0-8721 GCA_044368655.1 Chitinophagales bacterium
AAACTGTTAATGTTTGTTTTGTTGTTTTATAGAAATGCATTCAATAAAATGTTATGGGTTATTTGGGGAGGGGATTTATATTTTTATAAAATAAGTAAAATTAGTCTTCACAATAGAATTATAGAAATTATTAGAAGAAGATTTATTAAGAATCTTAAATTTATATCTTCTTATATTGAAGGTGATTATAATATAAGTAAGAGAGTATATAAGCATAACGCAATTTATTTAAAATCATGGTATCCTGGAACAATAGACTATAATGTTGTAGAACAATATAGTCTTGATACAGAAAAAGCTAAATGTATAAAAGTTCTAGTAGGAAATTCAGCGGATCCTAACAATAATCATTTAGAAGTATTTGAAATGCTTTCAAAATTTTCAGAATTTAATATTCATTTATTTGTAATATTATCCTATGGTGGCGATCCTGATTACGTAAAAAATGTTAAATCAAAAGGCAAATATATTTTTAAAGATAAAATAACTTTTATCGAAGATTATATGTCAAAAGAGGATTATTTTTATTTTATGAAAAATATTGATATTTGTGTTTTTAATCATGATCGCCAGCAAGGGTTAGGTAATATTAATTTGCTTTTATGTATTTATAAAAAGGTGTTTATACGATCAATCACTACTCCATATAAATATTTTACAGATAAAGGTATAAAGGTTTTTAAAACAGATGATATAAAATATCAAACTTTTACATATTTTTCTCATATTGATATTAACTATCTTAAAGAAAATAAAAATAAAATGATAAAGGATTTAGACTTAAATCTAATATATAACTATTGGGTAAATATTTTTTATGGTAATAGGTAACGGAATGTTAGCTAAAATGTTTACTTCATATGAAATGAACAAAGACATTGTTATATTTGCTTCTGGTGTATCTAATTCTAATGAAGATAATCCAGAAGAATATAAAAGAGAGTTAGAGTTGATTCAAACTATAGAAATTAAAGAGAATATAACAATTGTATATTTTAGCAGTTGTGATACTATTTATTCAAAAGAAATTAATAAAACATATTATTTTCATAAATTACAAATGGAAGATTATATAAAGAATAATTTTTCAAACTATCATATTTTTCGAATTCCTCAAGTAATTGGTCAATCAAAAAATAAAAATTCGTTGATAAATTTATTTATATATAATATTACAAATGAAATAGAGTTTCAGGTTTGGGAAAATGCATTTAAAAACTTAATTGGTTTACAAGAGATTTATCAAATTGTGTCCTATGTAGTTAATAACAAAAAAAAATTAAATGAAATCTTAAATATAATCAATACTAATTATTATTCAATATTAGAAATCGTAAATACTATTGAGCTTCTAACTCAAAAAAAAGCACATATAATTAAAGTTAAAAATGGGTTTAAGCCATTTTATGAATATGAAAAAATTTCTAATATCTATAGCGAAATTAATATGAAATTTGATTCTGATTATTTATTAAAGTCAATTAAATTGAATTATAATTTTTAATGAAACTTTATTACCCATTTCTCGTAATTTTTTTATATTTCACAATTATTTTAATTGGAGGATTTAATATTGAAATTTTAACAATTGGAGGAGTTTTTTTATTTGGATTATCAATATTTGGTGGTTTTTATTTAAATAGGAATTTTGTTTTTTTTGAGCCAATCAATTTATTTAATTTTTTTTCTATCGGGGCTTTTATATCCATTATCTATTACTATTTTTATGGTTTTAGTAAAAGTGAATATATTACATTAACTAATTTTAAAGAAGATATTGATTGGTTATTTGTAAAAGCCATATATTTCAGTACTATAGGGCTTATTATGACCAATTTTGGTTATTTTATGTTTAAGCATAATTTTAAGATTAATATTACTCAAGATTTTAATATTTCAGATTTAGCTTTAAAAGTCACAATAATTTTATTTCTAACTTTATGTTATTTAAATTTTTCATATAATGTTTTAATTCACGCAGGGGGCAATATATTTGTTTATTTAAGTAATGTATCTCTAAGAACATATGAATTTCAAGCTTCAGGAACTTCTTTTTTTTATAACTTTGGTTTTATTGCACCATATTTATACTTATATTTATGTTTAAAGAAAAATAAAATTAGTTATAAGTTTTATTTTGTTTTTCTGACAATAATAATAATAAAATTTTCAATGGGAAGACTATTACATACTGTGAATTATGCAATATCTATCTTTGCATTTCAGTATTTTTATAATTATTATAAGTTAAAATATTTCCATTTAAAATATATGATAGGAATGCTTAGTTTAGTTTTTTTAGGAATTTTCATGTATTTTTTGAGATTATTGAGTAGTTTAAATTTCAATAATTTAGTAAATCAATCATTTACGGATCAATTACTTGATTTTGTAAAAGTAGATAGTCTATTTAATTTTTTGATTGAGAAAGGTAATATTCCAAATATACCTATTTTAATGAAAATAATAGATAGTTGGGAGTCTGATATTGGTTTTCATTATGGTAAATCTTTTTTTACTTGGATTTATAATTCATTTCCCGAATCTATTAGACCATTAGAATATCAATCTAGTTTTGTAATAAAGAATACTTGGTATATTAAACATATAGGGGGCGGTAGTATACCCCCAACAGGAATTGGTGAAATGTATTTGAATTTTGGATTTTTAGGTGTTTTTTTTGGTATGTTTTTGTTTGGTGCAATTATGGCTAAAACATATAATTTATTAAAAAAATTTAACAATATATGGTATTTAATGATTTATACACAGATATTGGTTTATTTTTTTGCAATTTACCCTAAAGGAGAGTTTGATAATATGTCATTATTTTATATTTTCCCATTTGTATTTACTTATATCTTTTTATTGTTTTTTAGTAAAATATTTCAAACAAAATAACTTCTTATGTGTGGAATTTCAGGAATAATCAATTTAGATAAATCCCGTGCCTTAGAGAGTCAAATTTCTATTATGAATCAAGTGATTCAACATAGAGGGCCAGATTCTAGTCAATATTATTTATATGAAAATCTAGTATTAGGACATCGAAGATTATCAATTATTGATTTAACGGAAGAGGGGAATCAACCTATGCATTATAAAAATAAGTATACAATAGTATTTAATGGTGAAATATATAATTATATTGAAATAAAAAATGAATTAATTCTTAATCATTATACTTTTGAATCTAGTAGTGATACCGAAGTAATTCTTTGTGCTTATGACTTTTGGGGGGAAGAATGTGTTTCTAGATTTAACGGAATGTGGAGTTTTTCTATTTTAGATAAAGAAAAAAATATTTTGTTCATTAGTAGAGATCGATTTGGTGTAAAACCTTTTTATTATTCTAAGTATAATTCACAATTTATTTTTGGTTCTGAAATAAAACAAATTTTAGAAATAACAAATTTTAGAAAAGTTAATTACAATATTCTTATGGATTATCTTGTATGGGGCTTTACGGATCATACAAATAATACTTTTTTTGAGGGTATATTCAAACTAGAACCATCTCATAATTTAATATACAATTTAGAGACCAATGAGTATAATATTAAACAATATTTTGATATTGAAAAAACAAATTATTCATCAAAAACTAATGAAGAGGTTTTAAGTTTGTACAAAGAAATTTTATATAATGCAGTTGATTTAAGGTTGCGATCTGATGTTAAGGTAGGCACTTGTCTTAGTGGTGGATTAGATAGCTCTTCAATTGCGGCTATAGCTTCAAAAATTAATAACCAGAGAAATCAAAGCAGTTTTTTTGCTATACATGCAAAGTCAAGTGAAAAATCTTCTGATGAAAGTGAATTTGCAATACAAGTAAAGAACCATTGTAATTTAGAGATGACTATTATAAAACCTTCAATAGAAGATTTTACAAATAATATTGATGAAGTAATTTATACACAAGAAGAGCCTTTTGGAGGGTTGTCAATATTTATGCAATATTTTGTAATGCAAGAAACTCGAAATAAAAAGTGTGTAGTGCTTTTAGATGGTCAAGGTGGTGACGAATGTCTTTTAGGATATGAAAGATATTATCCTGCCATATTTTTAGAACAAAGAAATATAAATGGATTTAAAGAATTTATTAAGGGTGTTCGAAACTCCAAAATATCATTTTTGAAAATGATTGGTTTCTCTTTCTATTTCCCTATTTTCCAAATAAGATGCTTTTCCTTACTAAAAAAAGCAAATTTTATTAAATCAGAATACCTGAAAAAAGCGGATGCACAACATTTAAAAACAAATTCTTTAAATTATTTCAATCTATTTAATTTACAAAAACAAGAAATTTATAGTACTCAATTACAAGCATTATTAAGATACGAGGATAAAAATTCGATGCGTCATTCTATAGAAGCAAGGTTGCCTTTTTTAGATTATAGATTGTTACAATTGTCACTCTCAATTCCATTTTGGTATAAAATAAAAGATGGATGGACCAAATTTATATTAAGAAAGTCAGTTGAGTCCCTTTTACCAAAATCAATTGTTTGGAGAAAAAATAAAAAAGGTTTTGAAGCACCTACAAATGAATGGATGAAAATTATTGAAAAGGACTTATCTAAAGAAATATCTAATTCTGAAATCTTAAAAAAAATTTTAAAACAAAATGCAAATATTGAAAATTTAGATCAAATTCAGAAGTGGAGACTTTATAATGTTGCAAAATGGGAAAAAATTTATAATATAAAATGAGAAATAAAATAATTTACAAGCACTTATTGGGCAAGTTATACTTTGAATATTCCAAGTAATTAAGAAAAGAGTGTATAATGTTTTATTTTAATAATTTATGAAAAAAAATAGAAGGTAATGGATGGATATTATTATGACAAACCAAGAATAATTTCGGAGTTATTATTATTAACCAGATTTAAATATGAAAAATAAATGAAAATTGCTCATTTAACATCTGCTCATCCAAGATATGATACAAGAATTTTTCATAAAATGTGTAAATCAATTGCTAGAATAGAGGGAAATGAAATTTTCTTAGTTGTAGCGGATGGTAAAGGAGACGAGATTAAAGATAATGTTCAAATACTTGATGCTGGAGGAAATGCAGGTGGCAGAATATCACGAATGTCAAAAATGGTGATTAATGTATTTAGACTTGCTCAAAATCTTAATGTTGATATTTATCATCTACATGACCCGGAGCTTATCCCTATAGGTCTTTTATTGAAACTTAGAGGTAGGAAGGTTATTTTCGACTCTCACGAGGATATCCCTCGCGATATAAAGGACAAAATGTATTTGAATTTAATTGTGAGAGTTTTATTTAGTTATCTATTTAGGTTGATAGAATTTACAGTGTTTCGTTTTTTTGATTATATTGTTTCAGCTACCCCTGATATTAGAGATAAATTCTTAAAAATAGGTGTAAATTCGGTTGATATTAATAACTATCCTATTTTAGAAGAATTTGAAAATCATGTGCCCGATAGTGATAAAAAAAGATTAGTTTGTTATGTGGGAGGAATTACTAAGGTGCGAGGAGTATTAGAGGTTGTTAAATCACTAGAATTAGCCGATAATGTTAGGCTTAATCTAGTCGGAAAGTTTGAAAGCGAAAACCTCAGAAATGAAATAGTATCGATAAATAATGGATGGAACTTAGTCAATGAATTAGGTCATTTAGATAGATCGGGCGTGTCTAAAGCAATATGCGAATCTATGGTAGGTATGGTAACACTATTGCCTGCAAATAATTTTATTAATTCTTTACCGGTTAAAATGTTTGAATATATGGCTGCTAAGCTACCTGTTATAGCATCTGATTTTAAATTATGGAAATCAATAATTGAAGATAATAATTGTGGAATATGTGTGAATCCATTTGATACAAATCAAATAGCAAATGCAATTAGTACTATAGTAGGCAATAAAGAACTTAGATTGACAATGGCTGAAAATGCTTATGAATTAGTAAAAACGAAGTATAATTGGAGTATAGAAGAAGATAAATTGATTAAATTATATAACAAAATAATTTTAAAGTAATGTGTGGTATTTCCGGAGCTATTGAATTAAAAAATAATTCAACAATTGATTTTAGTGAAAATTCGATAGTTGATAAAAGTATTAAACGAAGAGGTCCAGATAGTTATAGTTTTCTTTCACAAGAGTATAATCAATTTAAAATTACTTTAGCTCATTCTAGGTTATCAATTATTGATTTATCTTCAGCTTCAAATCAACCTTTTTGTAGCGAAGATAATCGGTATAAGATTATTTTTAATGGTGAGATATATAATTATATTGAAATTAAAAAGGAGTTAAAAGCACTAGGATGTTATTTTAGAACTGAAGGAGATACCGAAGTACTTTTAAACGCATGGATTTATTGGGGGGCGACATGTCTTAGTAAATTAAATGGTATGTTCTCTTTTGCTATATTTGATAGTGTTATTGGAGAGCTAAACATAGTTAGAGATCGATTTGGTGTAAAGCCTTTGGTATATTCTTTTTTACCAAATGGTGGGCTATTCTTTTCTTCATCAGTAGATGCGGTTGCTTTGATTTCTAATAATTTGACATTAGATATGGATTATCTTTCAAGGGGTTATCACTATGGAGTTTTTGAAGGAATTGGAAATAATACGAGTTATAATAATGTCAATTATCTAGAAGCTGGTTCGATTGCAACAATAACTTTTAATCCAGAATTTAATTTTTCAATAAAGAAATGGTATGACTTGAAAAGTGAAGTTGAAAAAAACGTTCAATTAAATTTAAACAAAACTTACGAACAATTAAAAGAAGAATGTAAATTATTAATTTTTGATGCTGTTAATATTAGACTTAGAAGTGATGTTCCTGTTGCCGTTTCTCTAAGTGGTGGCGTGGACTCTACTATAATTTCAAAAATTGCAAAATCAATGAACCCAAATATTCAAGGGTTTACTTTTGGCAGTCCCAAAGATCCATTATCAGAAGGCAATTTAGTAGACATGTTTGCTAATTTAAATAATTTTAAAGTCAATTATATATCTATAAAGGAAGTTAATAATGAAGTAATTAAAGCATTTGAAGAAACTTTTTCTGCTCAAGAATTGCCTTTTTTTGGGTTGTCTATAGTTGCTCAGAATCAAGTTTATAATTCTGTAAAAGCTAATGGAGTTAAAGTTTTATTAGGTGGGCAGGGAGGCGATGAAATATTCGCAGGATATAGGAAGTTTTTTATCCACTCACTTAAAAATAGTATCAGTAATAATGATGTAAGCACTTCAATTAATTTGCTATATTCATTGGGGAATATGATGCTTTATGAATCTAAAAAAATTAGTCTTTTTTGGGGATTTAGAAACCGTTATTTCTCTCAAAAAAGTTCAAAAGAATCTAATATTATCAATATTCAACCTATAAATCGGTTAGATATGATAGGAGATGCTTCGATGAACTGTATGGAAAGACAAATGATAGATATTCTTCAATTAAGTATACCCACACTTTTGAGATATGAAGATAAAAATTCTATGTATCATAGTATAGAAAGTCGATTGCCTATGATGGATTATAGACTTGTAGAATTTGCTATTTCATTACCCATTCTATATAAAATAAAACATGGTTTTGGAAAATGGATTTTAAGAGATATTTATAAAGATGATATTCCAAAAGAAATTTTGTTTAATAAAAGAAAAAGAGGTTTTGATGTTAGTCAAAAACTTATGGAATTAGGTCTTCAAGATTATTTAATTGAAAATATTTTATCAAATAGATCAAAACTTAAAAATTTTGGAATTGATATTAATGAAAAAAATATATTTTTAATTTGTAAAAAATCAAAGCACTTGCGAGACAACGACTTACTATTTCTTAATTATCTTATTCGTAAATCTTAAATTATAATTAATTGAGTAAAATAGCAATAATTATTCCTTGTAGAAATGAATGTAAGTTTATTTCTGAATGTATTACAGAAATTTTAAATTCGGATTTGGATCATGATGATACTATCGAAATTTTTATTGTAGATGGAATTAGTGGCGACGGCACTAGAGAAATTGTATATGAATTGAGTAATACGTATACAAATGTTAATGTTATTGATAATACACATCAATTGACGCCATATGCTTTTAATTTAGGCATTATTCAGAATTTTAAAGAATTTGATTTCTTTCAAATAATTGGAGCTCGTCATATTGTTTCAAAAAATTATCTTAAAGTTGCATTAAAGACGTTGAGAAACGATAGTAAAATATGGTGTATTGGAGGTAAAATTATAAATAGTTATACGAACTTTTTAAGTGAAGTTATATCTAAATGCATGTCAACAAAGTTTGGAATGGGTATCGGTAATTTTAGAACATTAAAAGATTCTGGATTTACAGATACCGTTACGAGTCCTATGTATCCTAAATTTGTTTTTGAGGAAATTGGTTTTTTTGATGAAGAACTAGTAAGAAATCAAGATGATGACTTTAACTATAGAGTAACTAAAGCCGGTGGAAAGATTTTCTTTTCATCAGAAATTTGGCTAAAATATTATGTTAGAAGTAGTTTTAATAGCCTTTGGAAACAATTTTTTCAATATGGTTATTGGAAAGTTTATGTAAATAAGAAACATAAAACGGTCACAACAATTCGTCAAACTGTACCGGCTTTATTTATAGTTTTTCTCATATTATTTCCAATATCATATTTCATTAAACCCATTTTTATTTTTTTTGTTTTAATCTTAACAATATATATATT
>JBIPPB010000001.1:0-275857 GCA_044368655.1 Chitinophagales bacterium
CCCTCTAAAAGCTTCCTCGCTTATTCTTAATTCTTCTTCTTTTAGTTTCCTTTGAGTTATATCTTGATGCGTGCCATACATCCATAAAGGTTTTCCGTCTTCGGACCATTCAAAGACTTTTCCACGGTCATAGACCCATACCCATTGCCCACTTTTATGTTTCATTCGAGCTTCAAACTCATAGAATTCCGATTTTCTTTCAAAACATGCATTTAATCTTTTACCCGACTCTTCTATGTCATCAGGATGGGCTAATTTCATCCATGTTTCTATACTTATTGGTGCTAGCTCTTCAAGGGTGTAGCCTACAATTTCGGCCCATCTCTCATTAAATATTGTTGCGCCAGTTTGAACATTCCACTCCCAAGTCCCTACGTTTGTTCCCTCAATCAATGATTTATACCTAAACTCATTGTTTTTGAATGATGTAATTTCGTTATGAATCCCAAGCATGCGAACGGGTTTCCCATTTTCATCTCGTATGGCTTTCCCTTTACATCTTATCCAAACAATATGTCCCTCTTTGTGTCTGTAGCGTACTATCTGATCATAGGGATAATTTTCATCATACAGATGTTTTTCTATACTATCTTTGGCCAGATTTAAATCGTCTTTGTTTATGATGTCTTGCCAAGCACTTGGGTTATGAGGCATTTCATCGGGATTGTAGCCTAGTGTATTCCAAAAAACGGGGTTCATCCATTCGTTTTCAGGCTTTTCTAAATCCCAAAACCATAAACCATCTAAACAAACATTTTGAATAAAGTCAAATATTTTATCGTCTGTTTTTAATAAACGATACAACTCTTCTTTTAAGTAATAATCTTTGTCTGTATTGGAAATATTCACTTTCATGTAGTCTTGTTAAAATGTTAACTAACGTCCAAGGTTTATACGATGTGGCCGCTTTGAGCAATAAATATTTTATAATCACTAAATATTATTGGGCAAAAAGGGTCTTTTTAACACTGAACCCAACATATTGCATGTAACAGGCTGGGTGCCTTATTTTTATTGTTATTAATTGCAAATATATACTTTATTTTGTTATTTTTTAAAATTTAATGTTTTTTTATTTTTATGAAATTGAATTTTTTATTTAATCTCGATTAGCAAATTTAAATAAATGAACTAGTTTTACTAATACATTTTACTTTCTCCGTCATTTGGGATAAATATTTTTTCTGAAAGCCCAATTTTTGAGACTTCATTTTTTAGCTGGATTCTTGTTGTTGGACAATGATTTACGGCTTCTAAATGATTAGCAATTACTTGGTTTGGTGCATTTTTTACAAATTTCAAAATGTCGTCCATTCGCATTAATAAAGGTTGAAAAACATCTAATTGAGCAGTACCGCATGCTACAACTGAAATTTCAGGCTTTAATTGGGTTAATGTTTTATGTACATCGTCTGTATAAATGGTATCCGCACTTAAATAAAAAGACTTTTCATTGGGTAATTCTATGTAAAAACCCATTACATTTCCCATAGGTTTTGCTACAAATCCGTATCCGTGAACGGCTGGAATACCTTGAATTTTACCCCCCAAAAAATCGCTCTCTTTCCAATAATCTACAGTTTGAGATACTTTTAGTCCTTTTTTTCGCAATGTAGCTTCGTCTTTTATGCTACAAATAACTGGAATTTGTTTAGCGCGAAGAAAATTCTCCGCTTCCTTGTCCAAATGGTCTGGGTGTAAATGTGTTATTAAACAATGTGTTGTTTTTTCAACTATGTTCATTGCGTTATTAGGCAAATCTACAATAGGATTGCGTTGTGGTTTAAAACGAAAAAGTGTAAAAGGCGGACCTGCTGTTCCTTTTTTTCCCAACATCGGGTCTACTAAAATTACTTTATCGACTGTTTCAATGACCAACGTTGCATTTCGCAAATGTGTTACTTTCATTATTTTATATTTTTAATTTAAAAGTGCAAAATTGGTTATTTTTACTTTTTATTCCATTGATTGAAATCAAGAAATTCGTTTTCGTATCCTACTCAATGTTTCCGGTGTAATACCTAAATAAGAAGCAATATGATATTGAGGAATGTGAAGCAGCCAATTGGGTTTCGTTTTCATAATGTCTAAGTACAAGGCTTCTGCTGTATTTACAAAATGGTTAAACTCTTCATTTTCTTTATTTACAACAATTCGTTGAAAAATAGTTTCTATAAACAGCTTGCCACAATTGTATTGATTGGTAAATTCTAAAAATTTATCTTTAGATAAAACCCTTAAATCTACATCCGATAGGGCTTCCTGATATTTTTTTGTCGAAGTTGAATTTGTAAATGAAGAGAAATCGGTAATAAAAATAGGTTCGGTGTAGAAGTTGATATTTTTTTCTTTATCATTGGTCGCATAATATTCTCGAATGATTCCGTTGTCTAGAAAACGTAATTCATTTTCGGTTTTGCCATTTTCTAAAATAACACTTCCTTTTTTATACGATTTCTTGACAAACGTATTTACAAATTCTGCCAAACCTTCTTTATTAAAAGGAAATTCATTACTAAAAAATAAGAATAATTTGTCTGTTTCTGTCATTTTTATTGTCTATACGGTTCGTTTCGGTATAATTGCAGGTAACGTTCCGCAGCTTGCAGAAGTGGCGGATTAAGGAAGCCTAAACTTTCGGTTAAACACTGACTTTGCAAGTACAAAACCAACTTTAAATTAAGCCCAAAACCCGCCATTTTTGCAAAACCCCTGTTAGTGGCAGTTAATTTTTATTGTCGTTTGAATCGTTTAAAAAATGTCCAAATTACTTCACAAGCATTCATATCTTGACTTGTTTTACCAATAATGGCTTCATTTAAATATTGATAACCTTGTGGCCAAGTATGTCCGCCATTCAAAACTACGTAACTCACTACTTCACTTCCGTTTGTTCCGTTAGAATAGACTCTTTGTTTTATCGTTGTTCCGTCATTTGAAATGTCTGGTAAGTCTGTTATTGTTGGTGTTGTGTTACAACCATTAATTGTTACCCATTTGTCTATGGCTTGAAAATGAGACAAAACAGTTCCTCCTGCTGTACCACCTGCGGTCATTTGTCCACCTGTGAATGGAACAAGTGGGTCGGTTGTTCCGTGAATATAAATTGCAGGAACTGGTCTACCCGGATTACAACTTGTTGCAATCGTAGTTGCTTCAATTGTGGCAGCATCAACAGCAATAGCGGCTATTCTATTACTTAATTCACAGCCCAAACGTGAAGACATAAAACCACCATTAGAAATTCCTGTTGCATAGATTTTTGTTCCGTCAACTGAATTATTTGCAATCATATAATCACACATTTGGTTGAAAAAACTCACATCGTTAATTCCTAATTGATTTGGTGTTGTCGGTCTTCCATCGTTCCAATTATTTTGAATTCCAGCAGGATAAACTAATACAACTTTGTCTCTGTCAGCGATAGTTTTGAAATTAGCAATGTTTATCATTCCTTCTGGTGTTCCACTTCCTCCATGAATTGCAAAAATCATTGGCATTTTTCCAGCGTTGTTGTAACCTGTTGGTAGATATACAATAAAACTTCTTGCGTTTCCGTCAACTGTAAGGTTCACTGTTTTTTGTTCACTTGCTTTGTCAGTAGGTGTTGTTGGATTGTCATCTTTGTTACACGAAATAAGTGTAATCAGAAATGTCGTAAGTAAAATTATTTGTCTCATTTTTATTTTAATTTATCTCTTTTAGACGTTTTACGTGTCGTTTGGTTTAATTGCCACTAACGTTCCCCTGGTTTGAGGCGTTGTGGGGTTAGCCGCCAACTCCATCATCCCACGCTATAATTTTACTAAATATACAAAATAACTCCATAACCATTTCTGCCACAATGCCTTAAACCACGTGTTAGTGGCTGGTAATTTCTTTATAAATGGTTGGATATGAAACAATTTCAATTTTCATTCTGTCCGGGTCTTCAAAATAAACTGCGTAATATTTCTCTGCAAATGGATGTCTGTCTTCATACAGAATACGAATGTTCCGAGATTTCAGTTTATCTGTCATAATGTCAATAAACTCCTTTGAATCTCCAAAAAATGCTAAATGATTAAGTCCAGTCCTTTTCCTATGATAGTGTGGTTCTAAATATTTTTCTTCAGTTTGAACAAAAACAATATAAGTATCATTGAGTCTATAACTCCTTCCAAATTCCCAATTCTGATAGATTTCATACCCTAATTCTGGTAAAAACCAATCATAGAATTCAATTGTCTTCTTTAAATCACTAACATAAATTTCAATGTGATGCAAAATTCCTTTCATTTTTTTCTAGTTTAATATTAATAAATGGTGTTGTTTCAGATTTACTTGCCACTAACGGTTTGCAGCTACCCGAAGGTGGCGATTTCGAAGCACTGCACTGTCAAACAAGCACAAACTTTGATAGAAGAACAAAGCTTGATTTAACCACTGAACCGCCACTTTTGGGTAGGTGCTGTTATGTGCTGTTTTTCTATTCACGAATAAACTTTTTCGTTATGGTTGTCATTGAGTTTAGGTCTTGTAACTTGAAAACATACAAACCTGTCGACAAGGAAGAAACGTCAAGAGTGTAACTGTTCTTCTTGTCTAAAATTAATTGTCCAGTTAAACTATACACGGATACTTGGAAGTTTTGTAATGTCGTGTTAATGTTAAGAATGTTAGTAGTAGGATTGGGATAAATACTGATTGCGTTATTTAAGTCTGTCTCAGATATACTTGTAATGTTGTTATTCAAAAAGTTGTAAATATCTCTTTGAAGAAACTCCTGTCCAATTTTCATATAGTTTCCAGCAGAACACATATAAATATCTAAACTTGGAATGTAGCAAAGCATTGAACCATAGCCAAAAGCTGTTCCTGTATGACCATAAGCATAAATTGGTCCGCCATTAAAACTTTTAAATTGTATCATGCCGTGTCCATAAGACCCCATATCACCTGTATTGGTTACAACGGTTTTCATTGTGTCAAGCCAGTTCGCATTGATGATTTGCCCACCAAACAGAGCTTTATGGAACTTTATCAAGTCAGTCGTATTTGACCAGATATCTGCTGCTCCATAGCCCCACGAGTTGCTAGCTTCAGTGAAATCGTATAGTGAATCAGGCTTAAGTCCAATGTTTTGAGGGAGTACCATGTGGTTTCCGTAAAATGAACCTAACAAATAGCCCCGCATAAAACTACCTGTAGGAATGGTGTTGAAATCTGTATTTGTAAGACCTAGGTGTGTAATAATATAATTTGTTATATAATCTTGATAAGTTATTCCTGATACAGCCTCTATGATTTCAGCAAGCAGATAGAAGTTAGCATTGCTATATTTGTAATCCCCTATCCCATGCGAATTAGCATAGCTCCAAAAAATCAATGAATCGATTGGAATGTTTTGAAAACGCTTCATATAAATCCAGTTATTCAATCTGCCTTGAAAGTCAAGCTGTGGCTCGGCTATACCCGAGGTATGACTGAGTAATTTTTTGATGGTTATAAATTGATTGCCAGCAAAACCTTGAGCAACGGAAGGTGGCAGATATGTGCTGATGGGTGCATTGAAGTTGATTTGTCCATTTTGAATAAGTTTGAATATGGCAGCGGTGGTAAATAATTTGGTAATACTTGCAATTTTGAACTTCATCTCTGGTTGTGTATTTACCAATGGCGATAAAGAAGCAAGCCCTGCCGAATTACTGTAAACCCAATTACCGTTTTTTTCAACTCGAATAACGTGACCGGTTTCACTTTCGTGCCCCGGAAAAAACCCCATATTGTTGTTTACGTGTTTTTGAAATAATGAGTCTATGCCGTTAACTATATTGGCTGGTGGTGTCTGTGAAAAACCAAAACTTACAATAGTTAAGGTTAGTGTTGTCAGTATAATATTTCTTCTCATTTTGTCTTTTTTGTATTAAACATTTCTGTCGATTTATGTTTAATGGTGTCTTTTAAAATAGCACATAACGGTTTGGGGCTTTGCGAAGTTGGGGCATTCAAGGCACAAATGTTCAATTTAGCACAAATGTTCATTAGAATTACCAATGCTTAAATTTAGCACTTCTGCCCCAATTTTGCAAAACCCTTGTTATCGGCTGTTCTTCTTTCGTCCGTGTCCGTTTTTTTGTTGGTTTAGTAGTTTAAAAATACTCCGAAACCAAGTCCCATATCGCTGTCGTAATGTGTTGTTAATCCTATGTTTTTGTTTACAATGTAACGCAAACCTGCCATATATTCTTTGTCGGTATTTACCATAAATGATGCTCTAACTCTTTTTGAAATTGGAATATCTTCTCTCATTAGTTGTACTCTTAAATTCCCATCGTGGTAAATTTCGGTCTGTAAAACTACAAGCATTGGCAAAGTATAGGCAACTCCTAAACTAAACTGGCGTCTGTTGTCTTTGGTGTTGGTTTGTCCAAAAAGGTTTTTTTCTCCGTGTACATTTCCCATTGCATCGGTTTCTAATTTTCTGTAACGCCAATCAAAACCGATAAACGGCATTAGCCATTGCATTTTTCCAATGTATCGTCCAATATGCGTTTCAGTTTCGTAGCCGTGATGGTCGTTGTACCCCAAACGCCATTCTGTCCCAATGCTCCAACGTGTGCCTTGAACCATTGCCATTCCATCGTTTCCATTGGTGGCAAAATCGTTTTCAGCCATAAAATGAAATGCTCTATCATCTGCAAATAATTTTCTTTGTGCCAATTTTGGATTTGGAATTAATGGATTTGGTGCTTGATTTTCATAACTAAAAACTCTACCCATTCCGCTCATCATATGGTACAAAATATGACAATGAAAAAACCAATCGCCTTCAACATTGGCGTTAAATTCCAAAGTGTCGGTTTCCATTGGCATAATGTCCACAATGTTTTTTAGTGGTGCATTTTCGCCTTGTCCGTTTAGCAAACGAAAGTCGTGTCCGTGCAAGTGCATTGGATGTCGCATCATTGAGCCATTGTAAAGCACAATTCTAACATTTTCGCCTTTTTTGATAAGGATTTTATCGGTTTCTGAAACTACTTTATTATCTAAACTCCAAACATAGCGGTTCATATTTCCTGTGAGTTCAAATTTTAATTCTTTTAC
Organism: Chitinophagales bacterium; assembly: GCA_044368655.1. Classification (GTDB taxonomy): domain Bacteria; phylum Bacteroidota; class Bacteroidia; order Chitinophagales; family JADJOU01; genus CHPMRC01. Next base: position 7,087 of record JBIPPB010000001.1, read on the forward strand.
TGGTGCATTTTGTGGCAAAGAAGTATTATTTGGCGATTTCAGCATTGCATAATTCAGCGTAACAATATCTGCCAAAGCATTGGCATTGTAGCGATTTGGGTCGTTTTCGCTTTGTTTGGGTTTGCTGTCGCCTGTAATTTCTGGATACATTACCACATTCATATCCATTTGGTTTAGGCTCATATTCATTCCCATATCGTCAAGGTCGCCATTCATTTTCATCATATCGTTCATCATTTTCATACCTTCAAAATACTTCAATCTTGGTTGGGGCGATTGTAATTGCTTAATGCCATTACCAATATACATTGATGCTGAATTGGTTCGGTCTTCGGTAGTTGCCAAAAACTCAAAAGCCGTATTTTCGGCTGGAATAGTTACAACAATATCGTAAGTTTCAGAAACGGCAATAATTAACCTATCCACTTCCACAGGTTCTACATCGTTGCCATCATTGGCAACTACGGTAATTTTCCCACCTGCATACGTAAGCCAAAAATAGGAAGATGCACCACCATTTGAAATTCTTAAACGAACTTTATCGCCTGCTTTTAATTCCTTGCCGTCAATGCTTTTTAAGTCAGAACTGGGTTTACCGTTCATCAATATTTTTTCATAATACACATCACTTACATCCATTGCCAACATTCTTTTCCATTCGTTTTTGAGTTTGGTTTTAAAATGTCCTGCTTTGATGGCTTCGCCATAACTCTGAACGGAATTTTTTTTCAACGCAGGGTAATCGTTGGCATTGTGCAACATTCTGTGAATGTTTTCAGGTTTTACGTTTGTCCATTCGCTTAAAACTATTGGTAAGGTCGGTAAATCATCAATTCCATTTCTAAATGTTTTATCGTCTGCTTTTTTAAGCATTACAAAGTTGCCATACATTCCAATTTGCTCTTGTAATCCTGAATGTGAATGATACCAATGTGTACCATTTTGTATAATTGGAAATTTATAAATATGGGTAGTGTTTGGCTTAATTGGCATTTGCGTAAGGTTGGGAACACCATCTTCTTTGTTGGGTAAAAATAAACCGTGCCAATGCAAAGAAGTTTCTTCTTTGAGCAAATTATGAACGTGAATTTCCGCTGTGTCGCCTTCGGTAAAAGTCAAAGTTGGCATAGGAATTTGTCCGTTTACCGCAATAGCTCGTTTTTCTTTCCCTGCAAAATTTACCAAAGTATCTTTTACATATAGGTCATAACGTACTACTTTTTGGGCGAATGTATTTGTAGTTGTCAATAGCAATATTGCTATCGGCAACAGTTTTTTATAAATATTTTTTTGATTATCCATTTTAAGAATTTCATCGTTAAAATTATTAATAGGGTAGCCGAAGGCTACCCTATATTTTTACTTAATTGTTTCAACTACTTTACCACAAGTAAGCATTTGAGAGCCGTAATATGGATTTTTAACTGCATTCTCTTTGCTCAGCCAATTGGCACCTTTTCCATCGTTTGCCATTGGGCAAAATTGATAGTAAGTAGGTGTTTCGGTTTTGGAAACTTTGATTAAAGCATACATATTTTCTGAAAGGGGCATAAAATGGTCTCTTTGGTGTGAGGCATCTTTTGTGTCTGCAATGTGTTCAGCATCAAAAGCCAAATCTTTCATTACTTTCATCCAAACGGTATGTTCTTCGGTGGTTAATTTGTCCATTTTTACGGCATTGATTGCAGTAAGCAACTCCTTTGCTTTGGTAGATGAAGTATTTCCGTCAGTTTTTACCAAGGCATCTTTTACGGCAAAATAATTGTCAAAAACGGCTTTGAGTTGTGAAACATCTTGCCTTGTTTCTGTCATAGCCGAATGGTTATGTGTCGAATGGTCTTCTTTCACCTCCGTTTTTGGTGTTTCAACTTTTGCAACTGTTTGTGCTTTTCTTTCGTACTGGCAACAATCAGGCAATTTTGCATACACATCATTTGGGGCAAGAAATTTTTCACTATCATAACCGCTTAATGCAATTCGTTTTAAAATTTCATCTTGGGTAGTTCTTTTTGCATCGTAGGTAATAATTGCCATTTTGGTGTCTTTATTCCAATCTACTTTGGCAACTTTTTTCTTATTTCCTGCTTTTTCAATGGTGGTTTTACACATACCACAATTACCGAATATTTTTACGCTTTCGGTTTTAGCGTTTTTGATTTGAGCGTTACACGCTGTGAACGATAGCAATACAGTTATTGCCATCAATATTTTTATTGATTTCATTTTTATGAAAATTAATTTTAAATAAATAATTGAATTTGAAAGCAAGGATTTTGCTTTCGATTGGACAGACTTATGGCTGTCAAGGTAAGAAATTAGCCTATATTAGGTGGTGTCCAAATAGATACAAAACCATCAGAAAGATAGTTTTCGTTGTAGTAATTTTTTATTTTTTTGCTTTCAGCAAAGTAAGTTTTTACTTTTGTTTCAATCCAAAAAGGTATTGTAAAAGCACAATGATTGGTTGGGCAACTACAATTTGAATTATTGCATTTTCCATCGCAACCATTTTTGTCTTTGTCGTTTTTAGACTTATGACTTTTGCAACAGTCTTTTTTGCTGTCTTTTTCGGTTTCAGATTTTTTGCAACAAGATTTTTCTGTTTGGTCTGATTTTGTTCCACAAGCATAAGTCAGCGTTGGTGTCGCAAAGAAACCAAGTGTCAAGATGATGAGTAGTATGTGAAACTTTTTTGTCATTCTCTTTTAAAAACGGTCAAATTTACAAATTATTTTCTAATTGTTGTACTTCTGTTGAAGTTTGTACGGTCGCTGTTAGAATAGCCGATAACTTAATAAAGTACGAAATTAAAACAAAAAAATTAAAATGCTGAAAAAATTTTTATTATCTTGTCAATTATTTGATATTCAACAGTATGTGAAGTTAAAAATATTGCGCAAATATAATAGTGGTAGAATATAAATAATTGCGTACTTTTGCAATTGATTTTTTAATACGTAATACGTAAAAATATTTTGTATGGCTTTTCAAAGTGCTAATTATCAATATACCTGTTCTTCACACAAAGGCAAATCGGTCATCTTTATAGATTTTCCCAATAATAATACGCTTAAACAAGAACTCAAGAATATGCTCAAGGTGTATTGGTCTGCGTCTCAAAAAAAATGGTACTGTATGGATATGCCTCAGTATCGTAGGCTTTTGAATATTCCTATTCCTACATTAGATGAAATCATACCTGATGATATAGCGGATATAAATAAGCCTAAGTATAGTGCTATGGCAAAAAGACTTATATTAAAAGGGTACAGCCCACATACCCAACGCAATTATTTACAGGAGTTTCATCAGTTTTTGATAATTATCAAAAATAATGACGCCGATGCTTTTGATAGCGATCGTTTGGCGAGTTATATCTTATATTGTATCAAAAAATTAAAACTTAAAGAGTCCACAATTAATAATAGAGTGCATGCACTGCGTTTTTATTATGAAGAGGTTTTAGAGCGAACGGGCTATATGTTGAAATTTCCCAAACCTAAAGCGTCTCAAAAGCTTCCAAAAGTATTGAGCAAAAAAGACCTTGCCAAAATGTTCGAAAAAACAGAAAATATCAAGCATCGATTGATTTTGCTTCTGGTATATGGCATGGGGCTTCGTGTTAGTGAAATTGTTGGGTTAAAAATAGAAGACGTCGATTCGGGACGTATGATGGTGCATCTTCGGCAGGCAAAGGGCAAAAAAGATCGCTATGTACCGCTTCCACAATCGGTTTTGGAGCTGTTGCGCGAATATTTTGTAGCCTATAAGCCCAAAGAATATCTTTTTGAAGGCATGACAGGAGGGGCATACACCATTCGTTCGGCACAGTCGGTGTTTAAGCAAGCGATGGATCGTGCCGGAATCAATAAAAAAGTTGGCATTCATGGTTTGCGGCATTCGTATGCCACACATTTATTAGAGTCGGGGATTGATATTTCATTTATTCAAAAATTATTAGGACATAAAGATATCCGCACCACCTTGCAGTACACCAAAATTTCAGATACTGCTGCAAAGCGCATCAAAAGTCCGCTGGATGACATTATGAATAAGAAATAGTTTTTTTGAATAAAAAGGCTATTTACAATGTATTTTTTCAGGAACTTCTTGGGGGCGTCGTTTTGAGAAAAACTCCATTTGGAGCCCGCGGTAAATAAGCATCAAAGCCACAAGAATCAATATAATTTGACTTAGATATTTTTGATATTTTCCAAAACGCTTTATAAGCGCCTGACCAAACCATGTTGTAAAAAATAGCACCGGAAAAACACCCACACCAAAGCCGAGCATCAAAAAAAGACTTTGATCTAATGAGGGATAGAGCAAACTGCTCGCCAAAGCGCTATAGGTAAGTCCGCAAGGAATCCATCCATTGATAAAACCCAGTCCTCCAATTTTGAGCAAAGATCGAGGTTGCTGCATCCAATAGGTATAGATATATGAAATTTGGCGGCTGATCCATTGCGACATTTTAAGCTGTGGCATCCATTGAAAAAGGGAAATAAATAATAAAAAAAACCCAAAAAACAACGAAAGAAAGCCAAAAAAATGGGTAATTACAAACGGTAATTTAATCATAAAAACCAAAATGGCGAGTGATAGATAGGCTACAATGCGCATAAAATGGTACGAAAACACATAAATAGCCCGCCGCCAAGGGTCTAGTTTTCCTATGGGTAATGCCATTACTAAAGGCCCGCACATCCCCACACAGTGAAATGCACCAACGATGCCGATACTTAAGCCTAAAATAAAAGGGGAACTAAAATTTAAAAATGAAAAATTCATCACAAAGTTGTTATTGCTTAAATTGAATGACAATACACTGGTCCAAACCATGATTTCTCAAATCCAATATAAGTCCATCGGCATTAGCAAATTTTTTTCTTGCACGTTTAATTAAATTCGTTCGAATTGTATGGTATTGAGTTCCTGAAATAAAGCCTGCTTCAACAACGCCTAAAGTATCATAAGCCATAAGTGGCCTGCTATCTGTAAATATATAAAAACCATCAATTTTATTAACAACGGCGGATGCATTTTCTTTTTTAGCGTCTTCATTTTTAAATGAAAACATTGCTAAGGCTAATATAGAAATTAATACAACATTCTTTTTCATTCTATTTTTTAATTTTATAGTTAAAAATATGATATTACAAATATACTAAAAATTATTGGAATGCTATTAAATCCAATATTACGTATTAAATTATTACAAGGTAATAAAATAAGGCGATAGTTGAGTTTAATCAATACTTCAAGAAAGTTGTTTTGCTTTAATCAAAAAGAGCTAACAAACGTTTTGAGCGATTTTTTTTGAGATTCACCTTACTTTCCCCAATCTTTTGTCTCTTCCCACTGCGTCATCCTCGAAAATTTTTTCGCAACTAAATATTATTTTGAAAGCAACTCTTTAAAGAAAAAATTTATCGGGGATCTATATAAGCAATTTGAGATTCCGCATATTTTTTTTACAAGGTTATTATTTAAACAAAAAAAATTGTGGAATGACGGGGTGCGTGTGAAATTTTTACCTCATTTTTCAAAGTGACGACAATTCCTTTAAATTTGATATAAATTTTTCTATTTTTGTACAAAATAAAAAAAGTATGTTTAAAGAATTTAAAGAATTTGCCTTTCGTGGCAATGTCATCGATTTAGCAATAGCTACAATCATGGGAGCCACATTTAACACTATTGTATCTTCATTAGTAGATAACGTGTTTATGCCTATCATCGGCATTATGATGGGAGGTATTAGTTTCGAACATTTGATTTTGAAAATAGGCGCAGCCGAAATTAAATATGGCTTGACATTGGGAGCCGGTTTGAAATTTATTTTAGTTGCAATGTTCTTATTTATGGTCATTCGTATGATCAATAAGTTTAACGCTAAAAAAGTAGAAGCACCCGCAGCGCCTCCAGCGCCTACTAAATCAGAGGAACTTTTAGAGGAAATTTTAAAAGCATTAAAAAAATAATCTTTTTTGAAAACCCTTGGAATTATTGGCGCAGGAGCTTCGGGGCTCTTTTTGGCAGCTAATATCGAACGCAACCCGAATTTAAAAATTTTGGTTTTTGAAAAAACGCACGAAGCGCTCAAAAAGGTCCTGATTAGTGGGGGTGGACGATGTAATGTAACCCATCAATATCTGCAACCCTCAAAATTTCCAACGAACTATCCGCGTGGCGAAAAATGGATGCAAAAGCATCTGAAACAGTTTTCGCCTTTGGATACTCAAAAATGGTTTGAACAAAAAGGCGTTGCTCTTAAAACCGAACGCGACGGCAGAATGTTTCCCGAAACCAATACCTCTTCTACAATTGCAAATGCCATACATTCGGAAGCCCTCCAAAAAGGTGCTGAAATTTTATATCAAACCGAAATTGTAAGTATTCAAATAGTTGATAATCAGTTTGAGTTAACGACGAACCATCAACAAAAATATATTGTTGATTTTTTGGTCGGCGCTACGGGCGGCCCACAAAAAAAACAGTCTTTATCGCTTTGGAATCAATTACAAATCAAGAATGTAGATCCAGTCCCTTCTTTATTTACATTTAAAACAACCGATAAAAAGGTTACGGAATTCATGGGTCTTTCGGTGCCAGATGCCAAAATTAAAATCGAAAAAACCAAACTGGAATACCACGGTCCTTTATTGATTACACATTGGGGATTTAGTGGCCCTGCAGTATTAAAATTAAGCGCATTTGGAGCGAGTTATTTGGCGGAAAATGAATACCATTTTAACGTCCAAATTCAATGGGATCAAGCATTGAATGAAAATGCAGCAAAAGAATGGCTCGAAATGGACTTGAATATCAAAAGTAAATCGCTTTTGGTTAATAAAAATCCAAATCCGATTCCCAAACGCCTTTGGCAATTTTTAATCGAAAAAAGTGAAATTTCGCTGGATAAACGCATTTGTGATTTATCCAAAAAAGATTGCCATCGATTGATTGAACAATTGATTCATTCTAAATTTGAGATTAAAGGCAAAACCACATATAAAGAAGAATTTGTAACGGCTGGAGGTATTGACCTTGAAGCGTTAAACAACAATAATTTTGAATGCAACACCATAAAAAATTTATTTTTTATAGGCGAACTTCTAAATATTGATGGTGTTACGGGCGGATTTAACTTTCAGAATGCTTGGACAAGCGCTTGGATTGTAGCGCAAGAAATTAATCATAGAATTAAAGCATAATAAAATGAAAAAAAATAATCAACAAGAATTAGCACATCCTTGGCATGGCGTATCAATTGGTGAAAATGCACCTCATGAAGTGTATGCATTTATTGAAATAACGCCATCAGATACCATCAAATACGAAATTGAAAAAGAAAGTGGATTGATGATGATTGATCGACCACAAAAATATTCGAATGTGGTTCCTGCTTTATATGGTTTTGTTCCCAGAACCTATTGTGGCGACAAAATTGCGCAGTATGGAAAAGAACATGGCATGCAAGTAGAAAAAGGCGATGGCGATCCATTGGATATATTAGTATTATCGTCGCATCCGATTTCAAAAAATGGCATCTTGGTCAAAGCAATTCCGATTGGCGGCATCGCTCTAGAAGACGGTTTGGAAGCCGATGATAAAATTATTGCGGTTTTAAAAGAGGACCCCATTTACAGCAATTATAAAAATATAGAAGATTTGCCAAAAGCCATCCTCGAAAAAATCAAACATTATTTCTTGACCTATAAAAACTTGCCCGAAGAAACTTCAGTTTGTAAAATTTCAAGGGTTTATGGCTCCGAAACTGCCAAAATCGTTATTGAGAAAGCATCCCAAGATTACCAAACGTTGATTTCAAATTAATTTTTATTTATTATCAATTGATAAATAAGTCATTAAGGATTTTTTTTAATAAAAAGTTAGCATTTTGTTAAAAAAAAAGCATCGAAAAAATTAAAATGTATACTTTTGCACCGGAGGAATGCCAGAGCGGTTTAATGGAGCAGTCTTGAAAACTGTCGTAGGTAACACTACCGGGGGTTCGAATCCCTCTTCCTCCGCCCAAATCAAAAAGCCTTTTTGAGTGAATCAAAAAGGCTTTTTTGTTTCTTTAGGCACAACACCTAATTATTTATAAAAGATTAAAAAATAAAATCATATCTTTGCACACTTTTTTAAAAACAAGAATAAAATATAAAATTTTAATATAATGAAAAGAACGTTTCAGCCTTCGAGAAGAAAAAGAGCCAACAAACACGGATTTAGAAAAAGAAATAGCTCTTCGAGTGGATATAAAGTGCTACAAGCGCGTCGTAAAAAAGGTAGAAAAAAATTAACGATCAGCGACGAGAAAAGATTGAAATAGTCTAATGTACTATTCCGTTATTTCTAATCATAATTATTTTGAATACCCAAAATACGCTTACTGTTTTTGAACGCATCAAAAGTAAGAAGTATTTTGAACTGTTATTTTCGAAAGAAGCCAAAGTTATTCATGAAAAAAATATATTAGCCAAATGGGCAATCATTCCTAAAGATGATGCTTGTTTGGCTAAAGTTGCTTTTGTAGTACCCAAAAGAATTTGTAAAAAAGCCACAGAACGAAACTACTTCAAAAGAATCCTTAAAGAATCTTACCGCACATCAAAACATAATTTAATTGAAGCCACAGCCGAGTCCAATCACACAATTCTAATTTTGTTTTTATATAAAAATATCCTTGATTCCAAGAAAGAAGCCTTTCAGATCATGGATGTACAGGTTAAAAGTATTCTGCAAAAAATCGAAAAAAAGCAACTAAAATAACTATGAAAATCAGACCAATTTTAGCTTTGCCTTTTATTTTTTTGATTCGGATTTACCAAAAAGTGATTTCGCCAAGCTTACCTCCAAGTTGCCGATATACGCCTACTTGTTCGCAATATGCCTTAGAGGCTCTTCAAAAACATAATATTTTATATGCGTTTTATCTAATTATAAAACGGATTTTAAGCTGTCATCCATGGGGCGGACAAGGCTACGATCCGGTTCCAGAATAATGGATTATTTTAACGTAAATACATACGATTTTCCATTTATAAGAAACGTTGCTTGATTGTCACAATTATTGCTACTTAAAGGATTGCCATAATCAACCGAATAGGACAAATTACTTCGATTCATGGTAATAATACCCTCTTGAATAAATCGACAACCAATACGGATTAATAGGTTTTTGTTTATAACTAAATTATAAGCAATTCCATTTCCCGAAATGCCAGATGCGTTTCCAGAGATTTCATAAACATCGTCTAACCAATTCAACGGGGTGTTAAATCCTTGTACCATTACTCGATCTCGATCTGACTTCCACGTAATCACTTTTCCATTTGATTTTGTAAGGGTTAAATCCGATTGAATTTTCCAATTGGGCTGATTGAGGCTATTTATTCCATTATAAGTTATCTTGCGGTTTGACGAATTGCTAATTGCTAAATTATCAACTTTATAATTATCAAAAGTTTGAGTTACACTTGAGTTAACTTTGCGGTATCCATTTGAAAATTTAAAAGTAATCTTTCCACTGCGAGTGCGACCGTCTTTACATAAAATGCCATTAGTTCCAAAGTCAACAGTTATTGTGCTATCTGCTAAATTCTTTATTAATTTTACGGTATCCGCCAATACTGAACGAACCCCTTGACCTTCTCGAACCAAAATCGTCGTTGTTAAATAGTATGCATCATCCGTAATTTTTGAAGCATCGTCATTAATTTGTTCAAAATATGAGTTGTCTTCTAAAATTTCCTGATCTTCGTTAGAAAAAGTTTCTTTTTTCTTACAAGATTCAAAAAAGATAAAAAGTGCAATTATTAATATTATTTCTTTTTTCATAAGGTTTTAATTTTTTAATTATGACAAAAATAATATATATTGGTTTAAATTCTAATAATATTGTATTACTAATTAACAATTAATAAATATGTTTTCAATTTCCTAACCGAAAGTTTATTCAATCATAATAAATAAAGTGGATGAAAACCTTGAATTTTGCAAAAAAAACATGATTCGAGTTTTAATCCTTTTTTTATGTGCAGTTTCATTCACTTGTTATAGTAACGACGGGGTTTTTAAAATCGTAAGCTATAATGTAAAAATGCTGCCAAAAGTGTGTAACACTTTATCCGAAAAAAATCAGATTTCGCAACAAAATCGATTAAACTATTTAATTGAATTTTTAAAAAATGAATCTTTTGATGTGATTAATTTGCAAGAAGTCTTTAACCCTAAAGCCGTAGCACAGATAAAAGAAGCGCTCATGGATCAATATCCTTATTGTATCAAACCCTCTAAAAAAGGCATTGGATTTAGCAATGGGCTCATGGTTTTATCAAAGTTTCCGATAGAAAATACAAAAACTATATTTTTTCAAAAGCTTAAGTTTTTTGATTTTTTTGCTTCTAAAGGCGCCATATCTTATCATGTCCAAATTGAAGATCAAATGGTAGGAATTATAAATACCCACTTACAATCGGACTATATTCCTTTAACCGCATCAAATACCCGAATTAATCAGCTAAAAGATATTCATCTATTGATGTCATCCAGCAAATCGACTTCGTCTTTTATTTTAGCCGGAGATTTTAATTTTCAAAAACAATCCAAAGAGTATCAATATCTATCAAAATTATCATTTTTCGACCCCATTCCTTCTAAAGTTTTTAAAACATTTTGTGGAATGAAAGAAAACAACGACTTGAATGCGATTCAATTGGATTACTTTTTTACGAATCAAACATTTATTGCAAATTTTGATACTTGGATTAAAATATTGGAGGGTAAAAAAAATGAAATGCATATTTCAGACCACCGTCCATTGGTTTTAGAATGTAGTCCGACTAAACTACTTAGCGAATTTTAAATATTATTATTATTTTTGTAAACTTTAAATCAACACAACATGAAAGAAATTGTTCTAAGAGATGGAAAAAAAGTAGGAGGACACAATCCCGTTTTTATTATTGCCGAAATTGGATTAAACCATAACGGTGACATCGAAATTGCGAAAGAGCTTATTCGAAGAGCCAAAGAATGTGGATGCGATGCGGTAAAATTCCAAAAAAGAACTCCAGAAGTTTGTACTCCTCGAGATCAATGGGATATTGAAAGAGAAACGCCTTGGGGAAGAATGAAATATATTGATTATCGTTATAAAGTAGAATTTGGCGAAGCCGAATACAAAGCGATTGATACCTTATGTAGAGAAATCGGAATGGTTTGGTTTGCGAGCTGCTGGGACGAAGAATCGGTAGATTTTTTAGAGCAGTTTGATCCCATGATGTATAAAGCAGCTTCGGCTTCATTAACGGATATTGGACTTTTAAAGAAGAAAAAAGATACCGGTAAGCCATTGATTATTTCAACAGGGATGAGTTCGATGGATGAAATTCATACGGCGGTTCAAGCTATTGGATTAGATAATTTGTTAATCGCGCATGCAACATCTACATATCCTTGCAAACCCGAAGAATTAAATTTAAATATGATTCATACGCTTTCCAATTTATTCCCAGATAATATTATCGGTTATTCAGGACATGAAACTGGATTAAGCACCACTTTAGCCACCGTACCTATGGGTGCAAAATTTATTGAGCGTCACTTTACGTTAGATCGTTCGATGTGGGGAAGCGACCAAGCGGCATCGGTTGAGCCAGGAGGCATGTCGAAATTAGTGCGCGACATCCGTGATATTGAAGCCGCTATGGGCGATGGAATCAAAAAGGTTTACGAAAGCGAATTAGGCCCTAAAGCCAAATTAAGAAGAGTACAATAATATTTATTAAAATACACTCTGAGTCTATTCATATCTTAAAGATACATAAATGAAAAAAGATATTGAAACTCCTGAAAACTGTCTTCTTTTGGTTGAGGAATTTTATAAAAAATTGCTTGACCATGAAGAGATGCGTCCTTTTTTTATTCACTTAGATTTAAAGCCACACATTCAAGTTGTTGCTGATTTTTGGAGTACCATTTTGCTTGGAACGGCAATCTACAAGAATAATACCGTAGCGGCGCATAAAGATTTACCACTAGAAAAAGCGCATTTTGAGATATGGTTATCCTTATTTAATGAAACCGTAGAGTCGCTATTTGAAGGCGAAAAAGCCAAAGAAGCCATTTCAAGAGCGCGCACGATTGGTTTAACTATGCGGTATAAATTGCTTGGCAGCTAGAATTAAATTAGATATTAGATTTGAGACAAAAGACAATAGATAATAGATAAGTGATTTGAAAAATGAGGGATTTGAAATTGACTAATTTGAACTCACTTGCTTAATATTAAGAATAGAAATTTGTTGGGCTAAATTTTTAGCAATTTCTTCAAATCGTTCTTCTACCAATTCACTTTGATGATAAACGCCTTCGTCGAGGCTTTTTCTTAGATTTTCCACTAATGGAACTTCCCCTAAAAATGGAACTTCATATTCCGTTGCAAGCGCTTTGGCACCACCATTTCCAAAAATATAATATTTCTTTTCGGGCATATCCTCTGGCACAAAATACGCCATATTTTCAATCACTCCAGCAACAGGTATTTCTACACCTTGTACTCCGTACATTGCTAATGCTTTTCGAGCGTCGGCAATAGCAACCGCTTGTGGCGTGGATACAATTACCGCACAGGTTACTTTCATCGTTTGTGCGATGGTCAATTGTACATCACCCGTGCCTGGAGGCATATCGATGATTAAGTAATCCAAATCGCCCCAAATCACATCATTGATAAATTGTTTTAAAGCACTGGTTACCATTGGGCCTCTCCAAACAATAGCTTGACGCTCATCGACCAAAAAACCAATAGAAAGTACTTTTAAAAAATCGTTATATTCGATAGGTAAAATATACATTTTTCCTTTGATATCTCGTACGGTTGGTTTTTTATTTTTTAAACCGAGCATTGTAGGAATCGATGGTCCATGAATATCGGCATCCATCAAACCAACTTTAGCGCCCATAGCACTTAAAGTTTTGGCAAGCTGTACCGAAACCGTAGATTTTCCTACACCGCCTTTACCACTCGAAACGCAGATAATATTTTTAACATTTGGCAATACATTAATACTGCTATTTCTTGAACTCGATACATCCGCAGTCATATTGATTTCAATTTCGACGTCCTCTCCCAAATCATTTTTGATTTCTTTTACACAGTTATTGTGCATAATTTCTTTCATCGGGCACGCAGGGGTCGTCAATTTGACATCAAAATATATTTTATTCCCCTCTATTTTTAGGTTTTGTATCATTTTTAACGATACCAAATCATTCTTTAAATCAGGCTCTTCAACTCTACTTAAAGCTTTTAAAATATTTTCTTCGTTGATGTTTGACATTTTAATATTTTTTGAATACGAAAATACTAACATCAATTTCTAATTTTTTGTTCTAAAATTCTCGTATTTTTTTTATTGTTATTTGTATATTTGCATCTTTAAAAAATTAAAACTTACAATATGCCTTATTTATTCACATCGGAGTCGGTATCCGAAGGTCATCCAGATAAAGTAGCGGATCAAATATCAGACGCACTTATTGATAATTTCTTAGCTTATGACCCTAACTCAAAAGTAGCTTGCGAAACATTAGTGACTACAGGTCAAGTAGTATTAGCGGGTGAAGTTAAAACCGAAACATTCTTAGATGTTCAATCTATTGCGCGTCAAGTTATCGAAAAAATTGGATATACAAAAAGTGAATACATGTTTGATGCCAATTCTTGTGGTATTTTATCAGCTATTCATGAGCAATCTGACGATATAAATAGAGGTGTAGATCGTAAAGCCGAAATCACAGATTTTGAAGCGAAAGCGAACGCTCAAGGTGCAGGAGACCAAGGTATGATGTTTGGATATGCTACCAACGAAACCGATAATTATATGCCTTTAGCATTAGACTTGTCTCATAAATTATTAGAAGAATTAGCAGCATTAAGAAGAGAAAATAATGAAATCAAATATTTGAGACCGGATGCAAAAAGTCAGGTAACTATTGAATATTCTGACGACCACAAACCTTCAAGAATTGACACGATTGTAATTTCTACGCAACATGATGATTTTGATGAAGAAGGAAAAATGTTAGCTAAAATCAAAAGTGATTTAATTTCTATTTTAATTCCAAGAGTAAAAAAACAATTAAAACCCGAAATTCAAGCCTTATTCAATGACCAAATCACGTATCATATTAATCCTACAGGGAAATTTGTAATTGGTGGTCCTCATGGCGATACAGGTTTGACAGGAAGAAAAATCATTGTAGATACGTATGGTGGAAAAGGTGCTCATGGTGGTGGCGCATTTAGCGGAAAAGATCCTAGTAAAGTAGATCGAAGTGCGGCGTATGCTACAAGACATATCGCAAAAAATATGGTTGCTGCAGGTCTTTGCGATGAGGTTTTAGTTCAAATTTCTTATGCTATTGGCGTAGCAAAACCTTGCGGATTGTATGTTAATACGAATGGAACCTCAAAAATCAATAAAAATGACGGCGAAATAGCTCGAATTATTGAAACGATTTTTGATATGAGACCATATGCTATCGAACAACGTTTGAATCTTAGAACACCAATGTACCTAGAAACTGCTGCTTACGGGCACATGGGAAGAGCCAATCAAAAAATAACAAAAACGTTTAACAAAGGAAAATCGAACGAAAAAACCATGGAAGTAGAATTATTTACATGGGAACGTTTGGATTTTGTAGATCAAATTAAAACTGCTTTTGGAATATAAATCAAACTTTTAGTTCTATAAAAAAAAATAGCCCGAAATTTAAATTTCGGGCTATTTTTTTGATAATAAAAAAGCAATTTAACCAAAATTAATATTACATATTATACTTTTAATTAATCTAAAGCGAAAAATTTGAACTAACCTAAAAACGGTTTTAACATATCATAGGTTTTCTGGTCAATTTTAAAATATTTTGAAGAGCTCGGATTTTCAATACTAAAATAAAACAGTTTATAAACGGGGCTGTAAAACACAAAAATGGCTAACGGGGCATCTTGTTCACAAATAAAATCAATTTTTGCTACTTCATAATCTTTATCCGTTGGCTGTATCGATTCATTCTTAACCACAGAAAGTAGTTTTTCTTTATACTCTATTGGGATTTGTGTGGCTTGTTTGTTTTTAAAAACAAAAACCTCAATATTTTTACAATTTTGTTTAACCTTTTGAATAGTATAATCAATATTATTTCCATATAAAATATGAAAACAAAAACTTAAAATAAAAAGAAAACAAAATTTAATCTTCATCGACTTTAATTTACTTACACTATAGTTTTATCAAAGCATGTGCCAAAGTTATTTTTTTTTTATTTATTTAGAAAGCGGTCTATTTTGTTTATTAAACGTAAAAAGAAACTCGAAATTCAACAACTGTTCCACAAAATCATACAATTTCTGTATTGTAAATACTCCATAATTTGTACATTGATTATAATTATCCAAAACGAATCTTTGGATTATACCGTATATATAATCAATATAGTCCTATCTTCGATTCTCTTGATTGTACTATTTGCTTGTTATCACGGTGTTTACCCCTCTAAACTTATAAAATAGTTTGAACTATTTTATAAGTAAGATTGGTATTAGTTCCTATTTTTTATCTAAAAAGCCGTATTATTGCGCTCGAAATTAATCGTATATGTCCATTGAAATTCAATCTAATTTATTTGAAAACATCTCTACTTTTGAACACGAACAAATTGTTCATTGTTATTGCAAAGACACCGGGCTAAAAGCTATTATAGCCGTTCATGACACCACATTAGGGCCCTCTTTAGGAGGTACGCGGGTTTGGAATTATACCCACGAAGCTGAAGCGCTAAACGACGTATTAAGATTGTCGCGTGGAATGACGTACAAAAGTTCAATTAGTGGCATTAATTTAGGCGGCGGCAAAGCTGTAATTATAGCTGATGAAAACGTAAAGCGCGATGAATTCTTTTGGAGACGATATGGTAAATTTGTAGATAAACTTAGTGGTAAATATATTACAGCCGAAGATGTGGGAACATCAACGAAAGAAATAGAATATATCTCATTAGAAACCAAACATGTATCTGGCAAGCCTGTATTTTTAGGTGGTGGTGGCGACCCAAGTCCATTTACAGCTTATGGTGTATATTTGGCAATGAAAGCCAGTTGGAAAAAAATTACGGGTAGCGAATCGTTACAAAATGTTCATATTGCCGTTCAAGGCACGGGACACGTAGGTCAGTATTTAATTGATTTATTGGCAAAAGAAAATGCTAAGATAAGCATCGCCGACATTAACGCTCAAAATATTGCGTTAGTTACAAGCAAACATAACGTTCAAGTCGTTGATCCAAATGAAATTGCAAAAATGGAATGCGATATTTATGCACCTTGTGCACTTGGCGCTACGGTAAATAGTGCATCTATAGACCAGTTAAAATGCAAAGTAATTTGCGGCGCGGCGAATAATCAATTAAAAGATGAATTGTTAGATGGCAACGCGGTGATGCAACGTGGTATTTTATATGCCCCTGATTTTTTAATTAATGCCGGTGGAGTTATTAATTGCTATAGTGAAGTTTTAGGCAATTATAGCAAAGAACAAACCATGAGCCTTACCGATATGATTTACAATCGAGTTCTTGAAATTTACTTAAAAAGTGAAATTGAAAAAATAAATACCCAACAAGCTGCTATTTCAATTGCTAAAGAGCGTATTGAAAAAGCAAAAAACTTAAATGCCAAATGGTAATAATATGATTAGTCGACGAAGTGTAAGAATAAAAGTAGCTCAAAGTATCTATAGCCATAGCTATGATATTGATTTAAATGAGCAAATTATTCTTAAAGATTTTAATGAAAGTATCGAAAAAACAATTTCATTGCATCTTGTAGTTTTGTATATTATTCGACAAGTTTTTAATTACTCAAATGAGCATTTGAATGTGTTGAACAATAAAAAATTATTAGAAGCTTCTGAAAAAAACGTGAATTTATCGATTTTAAATACACAGTTTATGAAGTTTTTAAATGAAGATGAAGACCTTGCGAAGAACTTTAAAAAATATAAGATTGTTCAATACAACATTCCCGAGTTTGAAAAAAGAATGTATTTTAAAGCTATTGAATTGCCTGAATATAAGACGTTCTTAGAAAATCCAAATGAGCATTCGGCTTATGAATTTTACAAGAAATTTTTCAATAAAATATTTTTTGTAGATGAAGAGCTATTAAGTCATTTTGAAGACTTTTTTGTCAATGTAGAAGAAGATTTAGATTTAATTCATTTTGCTTTAAAACGAACGTTAAAAAACAATTCGGAACGAAGCGAAACAGAGCGCTTTCGTCTTTCGATTGGGCATTATGAATGGAAAAAAGAAGGCGAATTTGCTCAAAACTTAGTTAAATCATACATTCATTTTAATCAAGAAGCTACGGACGTTATTACCCCCAAATTAGTGGGTTGGGATTATGATCGTATCCCAAAAATTGAGATGATTTTGATCAAAATGGCATTATGCGAGTTTTTATTTTTCGAAACAATCCCTACTAAAGTTACCATAAACGAGTATTTAGATTTAACAAAAATATTTTGTGATCCTAAAAGTAAAACCTTTGTAAACGGTATTTTAGATGCTATTTTAAAGGATTTTACGAATCAAAATAAAATATTAAAAATAGGTAGAGGACTTGAATAAAATTGAAATGTGGCAACCTCCACTAAAAGAAAAGAAATGATACAACAAAAACCTTGTGCAATTGTTATATTAAACTGGAATGGGGCTTCATTTTTAAGTGCATATTTGCCTATTCTTTTACAAAAAACGAATCCAGTTTTAGCAACTATATATGTTGTGGATAACGATTCAACGGATGAATCATTTGAAGTTGTCAAACAATTTGAAGCTATACAATGGATTTCAAATGATAAAAATTATGGCTTTGCACAAGGATATAACGAAGGATTAAAAAATATCACAGAACCGATTCTTTGCATCATGAATAGTGATATTGAAGTGTCGGATCAATGGCTGGAACCAATTCTAAATGCGTTTCAACAAAATCCAAATCTTGGTACTTGTCAGCCAAAAATTTTAGACCTCAAAAACAAACAAAAATTTGAATATGCCGGCGCATCGGGTGGTTTTATCGACCGTTTTGCTTACCCAGTTTGTAGAGGACGTTTTTTTGAAGATATTGAAGAAGACTTAGGTCAATATGACGATGCTATTCCCATTTTTTGGGCAAGTGGCTGTTGTTTATTTATTCGTAATCAAGTGTTTAGAGAAGTTGGTGGCTTTGATGGCGATTATTTTGCACATCAAGAAGAGATCGACTTATGTTGGCGCGTTCAAAATTACGGATATGATATTTATGTATTCCCAAAATCGGTGGTTTATCATTATGGAGGCGGTAGTTTGCCTTATGGCAGCTACCTTAAATCGTATTTAAATTTTAGAAATAGTTTATTTAATATTTTCAAAAATGTGGACTTTCCCAAAATGCCTTTTGTGGTTTTTTTTAGGCTCGTTTTAGATGGTATTGCTGCAATACATTCTATTATAGATACCAAAAGTTTACGAGTGGTCAAAGCTATTTTTATGGCGCATATGGCTTTTTATTACAATATTCCAAAGTTGATTCGAAAACGAAAACAAATAAAGTACAAAGGTTTTCCTAAAACGACTTTTAAAAAATATATTCTGATCGACCGCTTTTGGTATCGTTGCACGAAATTTACGGAATTGTTAAACTAATTTTAAATTCAAAATGACTTTAATCAAAAGCACTTTTGTAAGTTATTTATTTGCATCTATACATTTATCGATTATTGGTTTTCTGTATGGTTATCTCCATCCATTAAGCTTTAAAGCATCGTTTCATATATCGGTGAGTGTTTTTATTGCATATAATTTTATGCGAATATTAAAAATCCAAGATTTTGAAAAAATTCAAGCAAATAGACATTTGTTGTGGATTTCAAAAAATCTTACCGAAATCGTTTTTGCATTAGTTTTTGCCATATTATATTGGGTTATTGGCATTTCCGAAATCGAAAATAAATTCCTATGGGGTTTTTTAGCGTTGCTTAGTATTGTTTACGTTCGTGCTCGGTCTATTTTCGTAATTAAAAATGTAATTATTGGTTTGGTTTGGGCTTTGATTCCTTGGGTATACTCCAATCAAATTTCAGCGCTCTGGACGGGATTTTTATTTATTTATATCACCTGGTTATCCATAATTTATGATGAAAAAGATGCTGAGAAATTAAGCGAAAAATCTTTTCTTCTGAAAAAAATAGGATATATTTTGCTATGTATTTCTATATTGTTTTTCTTTTTAGAAACCAAAAATAGTATGCTCACTGCTATTTTTGCAGTATTTCAAATGATATTGATTTTATTTTTTAGAAAACCAAAAAAATACGAAACCTATCTTTTTATTATTGATTTATGGATTTTAGTTCCATTTATTAAAACATTATGAATTAAAACAATCGCGCTTTACTTCGTTTGGCTTTTTTAGTTTTCTTTTGCTCGATTTTCTGATTTTCTTCAGGTGTATTGTAGGTAGGGCAAGAATTCTTTTTACATCCAAAAAGGATCAAAAAACTAAAGAAAAGAATGAATTTATTTGCTTTCATAGTCTTAAGGTATATTTAAATATTTATGCGTTTGAATCGAAAGCTGCCAGTTGGGATTTTGTTGAATATATTCAATTATTGTAGTACTCAACGATTCGCGATGATCCCATTCTACTTGAAGAAAACACTTCGTTTTTGAATCTATTTCACTTCGGTGCGTTTCACCCCAACGTAAGTCATTTGGATGGGCAACTATAATTTTAAGTTCATCCGAATTTTTATAATATTCCGCTAGTGGCTTTTTAAAGCGCTTGGGCGAAAAACAAACCCAGTCCCATGCACCGGTTAATGGATTCGTTCCCGAAGTTTCGATATGCGTACGCCAACCATTTTTTTGACACATTTGGGTTAATGGCTCCAAATTATGAAGCGTGGGTTCGCCACCTGTTACTACTATAATTTTTGTATTTGTAGCTTTTATATTTGTTTCTAATTCAGCTAACGTCATCTTTGGATGCGCATCGATTGGCCAACTTTCTTTTACGTCGCACCACGTACAGCCTACGTCACAGCCACCAAGTCTAATAAAATAAGCTGCCTTGCCGCTGTAAGCGCCTTCTCCTTGTAACGTATAAAAGTGTTCCATGACTGGATACGAAATCATTCCAAATTGTATTAAAACTACAAAACTAATTAAAAAATAGGTAATTCGAGGATTTTTCAAAAAAATGGATGTTTGAATTCAAGGATTATTATACATTATGATCCCAACTCATCTTATTAGAAGTTTCTAAGATTCCCGATATTTTTGACTAAAACATACTTGTTTATTTAAATTATAAGTTTCAAAAATTCGGGAATGACGCATACACGTTTCGTCATCCTCGAAAATTTTCAGCAACTACAAATTATTTTCATCTAGCTAATTCTAAATTGAAAATTTATCGGGGATCTCAAATAAAAATGTCTCATTCAATTAGCAGTTAAATGCATTGAATTGCAATTTGTTATGTAAATCTTTATTTTTTAATAATTATTTTGAGTCAAATTTAAATTATATTTGCTCAACTAATTTTAAGGCATTGAGTTTTTTTATATCCAATTTTTGGTTTGTTTTGTTTTGTGCGGTTTTGTCATTAGGTGCCTCTTGGATATTGTATTTTTATCAAAACCAAAAGAATAAATTTATCTTTAATGCGGCTTGGCAACGATATGTATTATTTACGCTTCGCTTTTTAGCTATATTTTTAATAGCATTGCTTTTATTAAATCCTTTTTTTAAAATTAAACACCAAGAAGAAATTACGCCAAAACTTGCTGTTTTATTAGATGTTTCCAAATCTATAGGATTGGCTAAAGGAATGGATACCAATACAATTAAAAATTGGACGAATAAAATCCAAGACGAGTTAGATAATGAGTATCAAATTTCTATTATTCCATTTGCCGAAAAAATAGGAACCGCCGCAAATAAAATTCAGTTTGATGGAAAAGCAACGGATATTTATAATGCGCTTGCACATGTCGATGCTACTTTTGCCCAAGACCATTTAACTTCGTTGTGTTTAATTACGGATGGCAATTATAATTTAGGTAATAATCCGATTTATTATAATCTAACGACGCAGCCGAAATTGGATGTTTTGTTGGTCGGCGACTCCACGCCTTTTTTTGACTTTTCGGTCGATTTTATTGATTTTAATCCTTTGTCTTATTTAAATGAAAAAACACCCATAGCTATTCATGTAAGTGCCGATAAAGCCAATGGTGTTAAAAATCAATTATCCCTTTTTAAAGTAAATGGAAACCAAACACAATTACTTCAGCAAATAGGATTTACTTCAAATCAAGAAAATTTTCAACAGATTCTGTCTATGACCATCAAACCCAATGTTTCTGGATTGCATCACTACAGGGCCGTGATTGGATGCGCTCAAGGCGAGGTAAATTGCAAGAATAATGTGATGGATTTTTATATTGAAGTTGTAGACGGAAAGAAAAATATTTTAATCCTTGCCGACGCACCGCATCCGGA
This sequence comes from Chitinophagales bacterium, assembly GCA_044368655.1. Lineage (GTDB taxonomy): Bacteria > Bacteroidota > Bacteroidia > Chitinophagales > JADJOU01 > CHPMRC01. The sequence goes on from JBIPPB010000001.1 coordinate 28,717, forward strand.
TATTTCAGCTTTAAAATCAACGTTAAATCGTTATGACAATTATGCTGTAGAAGCGGAAATGATAGATGCTTTTTCTGGAGATGTATCTAAATACGACTTGGTTGTTTTCCATAATCTCCCATCAAAAAATAAAGATATTCAAGGTATTGTTAAATCTTTAAAACAACAACAAGTCTCGGTTTGGTATTGGGTAGGTACGCAAACTAATGTGCCCTTGCTCAATCAATCCCAACAGTTAGCCAAATTAAATATTCAAGGCAATTACATCCAAGAAGCGCGCCCGATTTTTAATTCTAATTTTTCATACTTTAGGGTCGAGCAAGAAACCATAAATCATTTAAACATTTTTCCTCCTACTACCTTTCCTTTTCTTGAAATAGAGCCCATTAAAGATATGCAAGTGCTTCTTTATCAAAAAATTGGAGCGATTTCAACTCAAAAACCGCTATGGACTTTGGGTTATGATGATCAACAAATGGTTGCAATTACATTGGGAGAAAATATTTGGAAATGGCGCATTCAAGAAAATGCAAAATTTGGGAATTCCAATTCTTTTGACGAATGGATTCAAAAGATAACCAATATTTTAGCCATCAAAAAAGACAAAAAACAATTTAAAATTTATGCCTCTAAATCCATTTATGATGAATTTGAAACGATAATTTTAGATGCCACGATTTATAACAAAAGCTATCAATTGATTAATACTCCCGATGTTAAACTTCAGATTAACGGAAACAATGGCTATAAAACGGAATTAGAAATGATTAAAAATGGCGATAAATACACCGTTAATTTAGGAAGTATTCCATCGGGAGATTATCAAATTTCGGGTTATACAGTTTTAGATGGCAAAAAACTAGAAGAAACAATTAAATTGTCGGTAAAGCCACAAAATTTAGAAGACCAATATAAAAATGCCAATTATTTGGATATGAAAAATTTAGCTTTAAATCACCAAGGCGCTGTTTATTTTTCAAATCAAATTGATGAATGGATCTCTAAAATGAAAGAAAATATCCCCCCAACAAAAATTAAAGAAATTCAAGACACTCTTGCTATGAATGATTTAATTTGGATATTGATATTGATTTTATCCCTTCTTTCTGCCGAATGGATACTCCGAAAATATTGGGGAAGTTATTAAGACGTTTTTTTCAACAAAGGCATCAAAAAGAAAACTAGTATAACCCACGCCAAAACAATACTTAACCCTCCAATCAAAAAAGGAAATACGTTTAAATTTTCGCCAAAAAACCCGACCAAAATTGGAGGAATAAATTGAGCGAGCGATTGCATCGATTGATTGATTCCGAGCGTTTCGCCTTGTTGGTTCGGTGTGGCTTGTTTAGAAACCAAGGTTAATAAATTTGGAGAATTTAAACCTTGAGAAATAGCAATACAAACATTTAATAGTAATATATAATAAATATGATTTGGAAACATCAGCATAAAAATGAAACTACCCATCAGAAGCATCGTAATTTGAATAATTTGCTGAGGACTCCATCTTTTAGTAATTTTCCGAACTAAAAAACCTTGTGTAAAGATCAACCATAAGCCAACCCACGCAAAAATATATCCGACTTCTACTTCTTTAAGATGAAATTTATTATACATATAAACGGAAAAGAATTGGGTAAAAAACGCAAATCCTAACGTATTTAAAAATGAAATGACAAACAAAATCCTTAAATTAGGCAAACTAAATGCTTTTTTGATATTTTGAAAACCTGTAAATAAAGAAACTTTGGAAGCTTTGGAAGCTTTTAAGGTTTCTTCAAATTTAAAATGGACAAAAATAAAATTAGCTATTGAAAGCAATGTAGCAAAAATAAATGGTGTAGAAAGGGTAAAGCCCTCATAAATTTCTTTAGAAGACAAAACCCCGCCTAAAAAAGGTCCTAAAATAAATCCTAAGGCAAAAGCAACGCCTATTAAAGCAAAGTTTTTAGGCTTGTCTTCAGGTTTGGATACATCACTTATTGAAGAAAATAAAACCGATAAGCTCCCCCCAAAAAAACCTGGAATTAATCGAGATAAGAAAATTAAAACTAAGCTATTGTAAGCCAAAGAAATGCCAAATAACGAATATCCGATTGCGGTTCCGACAAGTGCAAACTGTATAATCTTTTTTCGGCCATATCGATCACTTAATGCGCCTAAAATAGGCGCTCCAAAAAACATCATAAAACTATAACTTGCAATCAAAAGACAAAACGTCCATCGAATGACATCAGGATTTTTAAGATTTGCAAAATGAACATCGCCTTGATTATAAAAAATTGCTGGAATCACAGGAATAATAATTCCAACTCCCAACATATCAATAAATGCGGTAACAAAAATGCTGATTAAAAAACTATTTTTTAATTTCAAAATATTCGTTTTAAGGATTAATATAAATTGTTTGGATGCCATCCACTTCTTGAGGCTTAAAAGTAAGAATCACTTTGCGATAACGTGTATTTTGCCAATCTGGAATTTGCTGGTCGTAAAAGAAACTTGCCGGATTTCCAGACTGTCCTCCTGGATAACAAATATAGGCTTCGGGGCGCTGTGGCTTCATTTCTACAATCATCCGCCAACTTGGTGCCCAGTCTTTCCAAATCGCATTAACAATATGTTTGTTGCCTCCCGTTTTTATATTGTAATGTCCAAATGCAGGAATCATAGCCAAATGCGGAATTTCAGTGGCTTTAAATTCCCACCAAGGTTCATTTTTAAACTGATTTAAAGCCTTGTCTAATGCCAATTGAATCATTTCTTTTGCGGTTTCTTTTTCTTTTGTTGCTTTGAAATCAAAAAATGCTTGATTCGGATTGTTTAAAGTAAGTTCGTATAAAACAATGGTCTTAGGAAAATCAAACAATTTCGTACTGTCTTCCAATTCATCCCAAACCAATTTTTCATAAGATTTGATCCAAAGTTCAAATAATGTAGCGGCGTTACTTTCGGCATCATTATAAAAATTCCAACGCTGCATTTGCATCAAATAATTTTGATCTTTTGCAGAAAAGCTCGATAGTGCTTTGATATTTTTTAGAAACAAAGGTAAAAATTCTTGCGCCATTTTATTAAAATTGTCGCCTTGAAGGTTTTTCATATCCTCAATACTCAGCTTTTCTTTTGAAGATAACACTTCATAAATTCTACGGTTGCGATAGGCTTCAAAATCGCCACTCGAATAATAATACAGATACGAAGCATCAGTTGGATGTTGATTGGCACTGGTTACAAATCCTCTTTTTGGGTTAAACTCCGTTGGATTTTCATCTATTGGTATATATTCTGTGACTTTATTTTGTTTTTTAGTGCCGTCCAAAACAAATTTGTCATAATCTACAGCCGTTTTTGGAAATAATCCTTGCTGTTTTATAGCTACATTTCCTTCTAAATCGGCATAAACAAAATTTTGACCTGGGCAATAAAATGTTTTTAATGCCTCATAATAATCCGTTTTATTTTTGGCCTTATTAAGTTTTAAGAATGTTTTTAATTCATTTGAAGGGAGGTAATTAGTCCAATCTAACGCTAAAAATTTTGGATACGCTTCTTTTGAAAATTTATCATCATAAATGACACGACCAAAAGAAGTAATATATTGAGAATCTATAAATTGTGGAGCGCCTTTTACTTGAATAATATGTGTTTTTAGTGTGACATTTTCAAATCCAGAATCCACAATAATCTGCGATTTTGAGCCTTTTTTAAATTGAACATCATACCAATTACGAACATCCCGTCCGGCATTCGTAACTCCCCAAGCGATATTATCATTAAATCCGATGACAATACCTGGAGCGCCCGGCATCGTTGCGCCATATACATTTTGCTCGTCCGAAACCAAATGCATTTCATACCAAATGGCAGGAAGATGAATTTTAAGATGTGGATCGTTAGCAAGCATGGCGTTGCCCGAAGCCGATTTTGAAGCACTCACCGCCCAATTATTACTTCCTAGAGAACGGTCAAAATGCTCTAAAACGCGTTTAGAAAAACAATTTTTGGTGATAAATTGGACTTCGCTTTTATTTAAATCGGTGGATGTTTTCATTTTTTGAATTTCGGAGCAAATGGGCTGTTGGTATTTGTAAAAATTGGGATACAATTCATCAAATAATGCTTTACCAAAAGTGTTTACAAAATTGGTATTTTCAATATCGGCTTCCATGGCGGTTAAACGCATCGCCATAATTTTTAATAAAATAGCCGTATGAATCGGTTCATATTTTCGTGGTTTAAATCCCATTAATTTGTATTCGATAGGCAAATCCTTGTCACTTAAAGATTCGATATACGCATTAACGCCTTGTGTATAGCGATGGACAACCGATATGGTGCCATCTTCTTCAAATTGTTTTAAAAGCGTTTGAGCCGCATCATAAATCCCCAATCGTCTCATCAAACGGTCATTTTCTAATGCAACAGACCCCGCAATTTCACTCAATTCACCCATCCCACTTCTTGATTGCATTTCCATTTGCCACAAACGGTCTTTTGCTAAAACGTATCCTTGCAAAAAATATAAATCCGAATCGTGTTTGGTAAAAATATGTGGCACATACGACGAGTCATAAATCACTTGTGAAGGTCCTCCGAGCGCACTCGTCTTTAATATAATTTCCTTTTTCAGTGTTGCGTTTTGAGCATTTTGAGCAAAACCCGTAAATGGATTTAAAAACATCCCTAAAGCTGGAATTTTGCCAATATGTAGACTACAAATAACAACTATTATTACGAATAAAAAACTATATAACCATTTCATAAATAAGAATTTTGAACTAATTTGAATTGCATTTTGTTATTTAAACAAAATGCTAAATTTGTATTTTTTGCAAATTTACAATCAATTGGTATTTTTACTTAAATTATATTTATATTCATCTAAAATTAAATTAATTCGTATGAAAAATTTGTTTTTTACATTATTGGGATTTTTTGGAATGCAAAGCTGCGACAGTCAAAAAGTTGTTAAAGAGCAGTCTATTTACGATTTTACGATGAAAAACATCAAAGGTGAAAATGTTTCACTAGCCAACTATAAAGGAAAAACCTTGCTTATAGTAAATGTAGCTAGTAAATGTGGACTTACGCCTCAATACAAAGATTTAGAAGCATTATATCAAAAATATAAAAAAGACGGTTTGATGATTTTGGGGTTTCCTGCTAACAATTTTTTGTGGCAAGAGCCGGGGTCGGATCAAGATATTGCTCAATTCTGTAGCTTAAACTATGGTGTATCTTTTGATATGTTTAGTAAAATATCGGTTAAAGGTAAAAATCAACATCCACTTTATACCTTTTTAACGACAAAAAAATACAATAAATTAAAAGATGCTTCGGTTACTTGGAATTTTCAAAAGTTCTTAATTGATTCCAAAGGAAATCTAGTTCACGTTTTTAGTCCTTCGGAAGGTGTTTTAGATGCCAAAAATGAGCAAATTATAAAACAAACTTTGCCTAAATAAAGTACTACATTTAGTTTAAAACCCAAATCGAGAATCTTTTTGGAAATTTTGATCGGTCAGCGTATTCAAAAATGCAATAATTGCTTTTTGTTCGTTTTTTGTTAATGGAATTCCATTTTTTAACTTCGGATCCAATGAAGGATTTTGCTTAATACCCGAATTATAATGTTCTAAAACGGCCTCTAAAGTGGCAATACTTCCATTATGCATATACGGTGACGTAATGGCTACATTTCTCAACGATGGTGTTTTAAATTTTCCTTCATCATCTGGATTTAGTGTAATTTCATATCTTCCTTTATCTAAATGGTTGTCTAACTGAAAGCCGTTATTTCGAAAAATAAAATCACTTTGGAGCACTCCTGAGTGGCATGTGGCACATTTATCTTCAAATAACTTTTTACCTTCTTGTTCGATACTCGACAAGATATACGAACCCTTTAAAAATTGGTCATAAGGACTTTTTGACGAAACCAGCATTGCCTGAAATTCGGTTATAGCCGCCATAATATCCATCGTTTTGATTTCATCAATTTGATAGATATTCTTAAACGCTTGTTTATAGTATGGATTCCGATTGAGTTTCAAAACCACATTTTGAATCGTTTCGTCCATTTCGACATCATTTTCAATAGGCGCTAAACTAATTAAATCGATATGTTGCACACCGCCGTCCCAAAAAAAGGTATTATTCCACAAAAGGTTTTGAATAGCCGGCGCATTTCGTTTGCCCAAACGATCCATAACACCATGACTTAAATCATGATCAATATGGCTAAAAGCACCTGCTTGTTGGTGGCATGAGCCACAAGAAACCGTAGAATCTACAGATAAAATAGGGTCAAAAAATAACCGCTTTCCCAATAAAAACCCTGCTTTAGTAAATTTTCGGTTTTGCATGTTTTTTTGCGCAATTTCCGGAAAATGCGAAGGAATTTCTGGACCGACCCACGTTTCCTCTTTTTGACAAGAAAAAACCATTAAAATCAAGAGTACAAAAACTAAAAATGATTTTAATTGAATCATATTTTAAAGCATATTATTTTTTCATAAGACTACTTCCATCAAGATAAAAGACATAAATCATCAACGCCAATACCATTACCGTTCCGATTGTTTGAAGAATAGAAAGCACTTTGTCGCTTACTTTTTTGCCCGTAATCATTTCAAATAAAATAACGATGGCATGTCCTCCGTCTAATGCTGGAATCGGTAACGCATTCATAAATGCCAATCCCATCGAAATCAACGCCGTCAAAGACCAAAATCGAAGCCAGTTCCAATCATAACCAAACATTTGTGCCATTTTGATAGGTCCCCCAACATTTTCCTTGATATCCATTTCGCCAGAACCCATTTTCTTAAAGCTCAAAACTTGAATATAAAATGTTTTCCAACAGTCATAAAATCCAAACTTAATCGACGCGTATACATCATATGGTTTCAATGCATATTTATCATAATGCGGAATAAAGCCAGGAATAAAACCAACTTTTCCTGCCGTATCTACTTTGATACTTAAATCCATAATTTTTTCATTTCGTTTTACCTGCATCTTTACATTTTGATTGCGAAGCGAATCTAATGTAGTAAATAAGATTTCGAAATTATCAATAGGTTTATCGTTGATGTTCAATATAATGTCATCGCGGTGAATCACCGATTGATTGATACCCGAAGCTACTTTTTCCACTTTGATATAATGGTATTTAGGAAAAAATAAAGGCCCAAATCTTAAGGTTTTAAAAAAATCTTTTGGCATATCTAATTTCAACGTTTGCGAATTGCCCAAGCTATCTTTTCGCAATACCGTATAATATCCTCCAAACAAAACAGAGCTATGAATCAAGTCGTCGATGCGCTCCACTTCATTTCCATTAACATTTACGATATAATCACCGTCTTGAAACCCAAATTTTTTCGCCGGTTCGGTAAACGTCATACCGCCGTTTTTTAAAGATTCGGCCGTTACATACTCTTTTTTACTGAATTTTAGAAGACTAAAAAAGATAAGAAATGCAAAAATGATATTAAAAATGATACCACCCATGATGATGATCATCTTTTGCCAATTCTTTTTAGAACGGTATTCCCATGGCTCTGGCTCTTTGCTCAAGGCTTCTTTATCCGTTGTTTCATCAATCATACCCGCAATGCTTACATAACCTCCCAAAGGAAACCAACCTAAACCGTATTCGGTGTCTCCAATTTTCTTTTTGAATAGCGCAAAATTAAGCACATTCGAAAGGGGAAACATAAAGTCAAAAAATAAATAAAATTTATCAACGCGGGTTTTAAACATTTTGGCAGCCAAAAAATGACCTAATTCGTGAATAAAAATCAATATGGACAATGATAGAATGAATTGCCCGACCATAATAAGTGTTTGCATAATGTCGTTTAGAACTAAATAATAATCCACAAAAATACAAAATTTAAGTACAAATTACGCATTAGATTATGATGCCTCTGAAAACAGTTCGCTTAAAGGGTTATACCAATACAAAATGAATCAAGAATTTGTTCATTTTCATTCTTTTGTTCTAAGAATGGTCTTATAATCCGTATCTTGTGTGCTTATTCAATAAAAAACAATTATATTTTGACCAAAGAATCCATGGATTTTCAATCCTTAAAAGTAATAGAACCTATACAAAAAGCCTTAAAAGAAGAAGGTTATACGCATCCCACTCCTATTCAGCAACAATCCATTCCTATCGTACTAAAAGGTACGGATTTAATGGGCTGTGCCCAAACGGGAACGGGAAAGACGGCGGCATTTGCCATACCTATTTTACAATTATTGTATAATAATAAAAAAGAAGGAAAACGAAATGTTCGTGCCTTAATCGTAACGCCAACAAGAGAATTAGCGATTCAAATTGGCGAGAGTTTTGATGTATATGGCAAGCATTTACCCCTTCGCAACGCCGTGATTTTTGGAGGCGTCAAACAACGTTCCCAAACCAATGAACTCAAAAACGGAACCGATATTTTAATTGCTACGCCGGGTAGATTGTTGGATTTGATTCAGCAAGGATTTATTAGCCTAAAGGATATTGAAATTTTTGTATTGGATGAAGCCGATCGAATGTTGGATATGGGATTTGTGCACGATGTCAAGAAACTGATTACGCTTTTGCCAAAAAAACGACAATCTCTTTTCTTCTCTGCGACGATGCCCGATGACATCATTAAACTAGCACAATCGATTCTTTTTCAACCCGAAAAAGTAGAAGTAGCGCCTATTTCATCTACTGCCGACACCATTCAGCAAAAATTGTATTATGTAGATAAAGGAAATAAAAATGCGCTTTTGATGGATATTTTAAACAACAAGGACATTAAAACGGCATTGGTTTTTACACGAACCAAACATGGTGCGGATAAAGTTGTAAAAGTATTGCGAAGATATGAAATAACCGCCGAAGCCATTCATGGAAACAAAAGTCAGAATGCACGCCAGAACGCATTAACCCATTTTAAATCTCAAAAAACCCGAATATTGGTGGCTACGGATATTGCGGCTCGAGGTATTGATGTGGACAATCTGCAGTATGTGATTAATTATGAAATTCCAAATATTCCCGAAACCTATGTGCATCGAATAGGTAGAACAGGTCGTGCGGGTGCAGCAGGAACGGCGATTTCGTTTTGTGATGCCATTGAGAAAGAATATATCCGCGATATAGAAAAATTGATCAATAGAAGTATTCCTGTAGTAGACGATCATAATTTTCCTTTAGAAGACCATAATCCTATTGTAGAACCAAAGGTGTCTTTTCAAAGAAATACGCCAAGACCTAAAAACACACAACAGAAACCTAAAGGCAATGCACCTTCTAAAAAGAATAAAAAGCCTTTTGTGAAGTAAATTGGAGTTTAAAAAGTGATTTAACAATATAAAAGCGCTGAGAAAGGTTTAGAAGACCATTTTTTAGAGATCACGGATACATTTTTCAAAGAGTGCTTGAACGTCTAGAAAAATATTCCGAGATGACTAAGATGTATACGCCTTTGAGATTCCCAATAAATTTTTTATATTATACCGTATAGCTCCGTTTTACGGAATTTTCAACCATAAAACGCGCCCCAAAAACTAAAAGGGTTTGTTTCTTACCACGTGCGAAACACATTTTGGATATGCTTCGATTTTTTTGATATTCTTCTAAAAAGGCTTTTTGATATAAAATTTGCCTTGGAATGCTGTTGGTGGTTTTAGTGTCTTCATCGGTGGTCAAGGCCTCCGCCCTGTTTCCTGTCTCCACGAAACATTTTGCACTTTTTGATTTTTGATGCAAAAATATTATTTATAATTTTTGCTTTTATTTCAACATTAACAATCTACTCCATATATTGTATTTCGGATATTGAGGACACGAACCGAGGCGGAGGAAGAAAAAAACTTAGGTGTTAGGTGCAAAAATTATTGTTTTTGAAGTTCATATTTGTAATTTCCTACACCATTTTTATCAGCTGATAGAATAAAGTTTTTTCCGTCAAATGTATAGTCATACTTCCCGCTTAGTATCAAGTTCCAGTCAAAGTCAGCAGTCCAAGCATTATCATCATTAAACGTTATTTTTTTATTGTCGGAAGAAAAAGTTCCTGAACCACCTGCAGGTATTCTATTTGTATTTCCCGAACAAGAAAATTTTCCGTTCCTCATTTCTAAAGTTGTCTGTCCAGTTTGTGTCCCCGTACTGTATGTTACAGTAAATGTTCCTTTGTATGTTCCATCTTTGATCTCCATGGCGTCCTTTTTGCAACTTAAGAAGAGTGTTGTGATGGAAAAAAATGTCGCTAATAAAAGATTTGTTCTCATAATTCTTTTTTACGTTAACGGTATGAAGATGATATTATTACACCCAACTCGTTAATACCCGCAATTATAAACCAATTTTTACAAATGCTATATTTTTTTAGTATTATTTTCAATAATTAGAGTTAATGAAGATGGTATTTAAAATTTTAAAGCATGGCATTCCGATATTTAAGTAAAAGGGAACGTTTTTTACGAAGAAAAAGCTAGAGGTTTTTCGCTCTTTTGAGTCTAACGTCCTGCTAAGCAAAGTAGTAGCTTCAATTTAAATCAAATATAAATATGTATAAAACTTATGTTGTTGATGGTTATTTTTTCAGTCCTTCAATTCTACCTTTATTTGATCCCATGTCTTGTTAGTTAAAATTGGTCTGTAATCATTTAAATTGTCTTTGATACATAAAATAATATATTCTGCTCTCTCTTTTGAATCAGGATGTGTGCTAATCCATGTTAAATATTTTGTTGCTTCATGTTCTTCATCAGATAACTTATAGAGAAAATTTGCAAATGGCTCTGGATTTACCTTTGCTTTTGTCAGAAAATCAACGGCTTTAATGTCCGCTTCTTTTTCTAAGTTTCTGTCAAATGCTGTTGAAGATAGCATTTTTGCAGTCTCTTTAATTATTTCTGCTCCACCATTACCTGTTGTCATTGATATTAGAACTGAAAGTCCAATTTCCTTAACAAGTTTTTTCATCACATGATTTAGCTCAATGTGAGCAATCTCATGGCATATAACACCGGTTAACTCTTCTTGATTATCCGAATTTAATATTAGTCCACTATAAATAATTAAATGCCCATTAGGTAAAGCAAATGCATTAATTTCATCCTTATTAAGCACATGAACTTTTATTTTTTCTCTGTCAATTTTATTTGACTTACAGATATGGGTTACAATACTGTCAATTGAGTTAACTACATGAGCGTTTTTATTTTCTGCTTCCGTATTTTTAAATACTTCCCAAAAAAGCGCCCCTAGTTTTTGCTCCGTATTGTCGGTTACTTGCTGGACTTTAAAAATTTTCATCCAGTCAATATGTGTTAAGGCATACCATGTCCCAAAAAAAAGTAATAGAGTTATTAAACCTTGTAAGATTGGCTTTTTCATAATTTAAATTTGCAAATTTGGTTTGTCAATGGACCATAAAACCACCATTCTACATGGATTCCTTTTCTTATCTGAATAGCAGTGAAAATGGTTGCAATAAATTCAGTGAGGTTAAAAATTACTACTGCAATTATGTAGGCAATGTATTTGTTTGAGATAGTCTCGTCAGTGAAAATTAATGATATTGTCCACCAAAACCCAAAACTATTAATAAAAAGCATCGATAATTGTGAAAGCAACGCTTGTGTGCAGTGCCAACGAACAAAGTAAGTAGATTTTCTATTGCCTAAATAAAATATCAATGTCGCAATTAAATTGACTATCGGTAGCGGCAAGCCAACAATAATTGCAATCAATGACATTAAATAGCTGCTTGAAGCAGTCTCTGCTTCATGATCTCCAGGCTCATAAATAAATTTTTTAATACGTATCATAGACCTTTTTTGATGTTCCATATCCAATTAATCATTACGAGTAAAATCAATGGGATTGAATACTTTAGTTTTTTTAAATGGTTTTCTATATTTTGATAACAATTAAAAAGTGAATTACTATTCAATTTAATATCTGCTATAATCCAAAGAGGTGAAATCAGCATTATAAATGCCACGATGTATCCTATTGGATTTATTTCAAAGGCATCTTTAAAATCTCCCTTTGATAATGAGATAACAGAACGAGTTGAACCACAGGATGGGCAAGGTATATTTGTTAGCTGCTTTATCAAACAAACGTCTACTGATTTGTTTTCCGTTTTATTCATTGTTGTGCAGTAAAAAATCCAAATATACCCAGCTAAACATGCTATAAATAAGATTAAATACAGCTTGTTCCTGTCGAGTGTCATTAAACCAAAAATTGTTGTATTTTTTGAATGTTCTTTTCTCGTGTTGCTTTTTGAATCATAAACCAATCAATAACAGCCCAGATTCCAAATCCACCACAAGTTAAAAGTTTGCCAACCCCAAGTCCTGTGTCGCCAATAATAAATCTGTCTATGCCAAAGCTCCCAGCTATAATTGAAATAATTAGAGATGTTGTTGGATCTTTAAATTGAGCCGTAGATAACATTGCCCATTTTGAATCATCAAGAGCAAGTAGACTTTCTCTAATCATGTTCATTTGGTGACTTTCGAAGAATTTTCCGTTTGACAAAATAAACATGTCAACTTTTTGTGAATCCATTTTTTTGTTTTTTAAGTTTTAAATAATCCTACTCGTTTGGCTTTTCAGTTTCGCCCATTTTTTGGAATGGAGTTTTGTCTCCATTTTGTTAACAATAAAAAATCTGTTTAAAATCTGACAAAATTTTTTTGTTTTTCATTTCATTTGTCTCGTGGAATGGCCTTATAAACCTACCACAAAATCATAAACACCCGCAATTATAATACAATTTTTACAAATGTGATATTTTTTTTAGTATTATTTTCAATAATTAGAATTAATAAAGATCGTATTTAAAATTTTAGAGCTTGGCATTCCGATATTTAAGTAAAAGGGAACGTTTTTTATGAGGAAAAAGCTAGAGATTCCTTTTTAAATCAATAAAAAGGATGAAAAACACTAGGTGTTATGAGTAGATTTCATTAAGTCGCTCCATATATTTGTTAAGTTTTTCTTCTAGTTCGTCTTTGTAAATTAGTCCGTCAATGTACTTTTTAGGTATTGATTTATAACCAAATTTAGCCCCCAGAATACTTCCAGCAACACAAGCATTGGTGTCAGCGTCTCCACCTTCATGTATGACTTTTAATAAGCCATCTTCAAAATTTTCTGCTTTAAAATATGCCCAAAGTCCAGCGGACATCGATTTTAACGTATATCCGATTGAGGTCGTTTCGTCTAACATTAAATCTTCAAGGGTTGAATGATATGATTTTTCAATAAAGGGTTTTATTCTACTATCGTATTTGTCGGCAATTTTACATAGCTCGTCAAAGGTTAACAATCTTGATTCATAAAGCATGTTGGATATTAACAATGTCATAACGACACATGAACCGACACATCTATCATCCCAGTGAGTAACTTTAGCAATTTTCTCAGTATTTTGCGCCACTTTGTTATAATCCCAAAATGCATACGTTCCTAAAATTGAAGTTCGCATAATTGCGCCATTAGAAGCATTATTTTGTTTTGAAAGTTTCCAAATTAATGCGGACGCTTTAAAAGGGTATAATGTAAATTGAGGTAAAGAAAGAACCTTATAAACCGTATGTCCAATTCCTAATGGAGCGTCTTTAAACCATTTATAAAGTTCTTCGGCAAATGCGATTTCATTGACTTCGCCGGATTTAATGATTGAGTTACAGATACATAAAAATTGGTCTGTATCATCCGTCCAATCCCCAGTTTTCCATCTGCTCCGATGTTTATCTTGAACTATTTGTGCGTATTCGGAAAGACCATTAGGATAATATTCGGCAATTTGATTTTTATCCAAAAACTCCGTACCAAGTCCTAAAGCATCTCCAATAGCCTGACCATAAAAAACACCCTTAATGATATCTATTTGATTTTCTGTCATTATTTGATTTGTTCGTTTATCTTTTTAATTTTACTATCCGTCACACCAATTATTACTCCAAAACTTCCGTCTGTTTGTTTCCATTGTTTTTCTGGCAAATATGTCCTTGATACAAAACCGTCTAGATACAATGCATTTTTACAACCTAAACTTTTGAAGTATTTGGCAAAGTTATAAAAATTGATTTCCGTTTTAGACATCGCGAATATTACTTTATTGTTAGGCAAAATACTAACACCATTTCTTATATTCAAATTATTTGAATTTTCTTTAAAAGCTGAATTAATTTTACCGTCAACGACAAGCATTGGTCCGGATTGTGTAGCGTATTTTATTGCTCCATTATCTTCAAAGTCTTCTGTTTTGCATAAATAGGGAATCCTATTCGCAGTAATATAAAAAATGCCATTTGGTTTTATGTAAAAATTCCCACTTCCGACCTCTTTATTTATCTTCTTTTGAATTTTGCCGTTTTCTATATAAAGTCCTAATGGCCTTAAATCTTCCATATACATTCCCCCATTCATTGCAAAGATCAACGTCTTTTTTTTACCTTCAATATAAGATTTCAAGTTTTGGATGCTACCAAAATTTACGCCGTTATCATTTTTCCAATAAAATTTCAAATCTTGTGTTTTTGTATCAACGGTATAATCCAAAATATATTCGACCATTGAGTTTTGAGATGCTATAAAGTTAATTAATCCTACTATAAGCAGAAATAATAAACTCAATAAAAATATATTCCATTTACTTTTCAATTCCATATTGTCTTTTTAAAATGTTACGTATTCGAAAGAGGATTTTAAAACACAAAGCATTAACTATATTCTAAGGTTTATTCTAACATCGAACTTCAGTATTACAAATTAATTACAAAGTCTGAAACAAAACAATTACTAAAAGCTATTTTAATTCTATCTTTGTTAATACACTTTCAACTACCCTTTCACTATAGTTCGAACTTGATTTGATATATATTTTGTCGTTTTCAATTTTTTGTATTTCGACTTTTAAAATATCCGTTGGTTGTCCGGAAAGGATGATGTTGCCCTTAACAAGTTTTTTATTTCTCAATTCGTATGTGCAATTATCTATCCAAATTAGATCAAATGTCGCTTCGTATTTTAGCGAATCGTTTACTTCAGTTTGATTTGTTTTTGTTCTTGTTATGATTGTTTTACCATATGTTGGAGTTACAACTTCAAATTTCCCTGCTTTAACCGACTTACATTCATTAGTTTGTCCTAAAGCTCCATCATATATCAAAATACTTAGTAAAAAAATTAGAATTGTCAATTTCGTTTGTTTTTTCATGATAGTGTTATTTATAGTTACACCCAACTCGTTAATACCCGCAATTATAATACAATTTCCACAAATCCAATAATTTTTACATTAAAATAACTCCTTTTTAATA
This sequence comes from Chitinophagales bacterium, assembly GCA_044368655.1. Lineage (GTDB taxonomy): Bacteria > Bacteroidota > Bacteroidia > Chitinophagales > JADJOU01 > CHPMRC01. Next base: position 44,071 of record JBIPPB010000001.1, read on the forward strand.
ATTTTTAAGAAACCAATACGAGTTTTATAAAATAGCCACTTGCTACCAATTTCGAAATACGTTTTGAATATGTTTCGATTTTTTTTGATATTCTTCTAAAAAGGCTTTTTGATATAAAATTTGCCTTGGAATGCTGTTGGTGGCTTGGGAGTCTTCATCGGTGGTTAAGACCATTTCGTAGATTTGTTTACTCAATTTTTCCATTTGGGCAATATACACTTGATTAATCACATCCGAAATTTCTTTTTTGAAATACATCCCATAATGCGGAATGATTTTGGTTTCGTTATTTTTACCCCATTTCCCAATAAATTCATGTTCGTATTTAAAGCAATTTTTAGCTACAAATTCCGAAATTTCAGGATCTTGATGGGTGGCATAAAACCGAAACGGTTCAATACGTCCCGATAAATAATTCCCTTTGATGGTGTCAAACATTTTTTGACAAATCGTTAATTCAAATTCATAATCGTTGATCATGTCATCAAAAACATACTGCAAAACGATCTTGTCATCATCCGAAAAAAATGGATTTTCGTGCTCATCAAATACTTTATCGCCATATTCGAGCAATACTCTACAAAGTTCGATTTCTACCATATGCAAACGGTTCGAACGCGGCATGTCTTCGAAATTTTCATAAGAATCCGTTTCCCAGTTCGCTTCGTCTTGAGCGGCGTCTTGTTGGGGCGTTTCTTCTTTTTTGGCTTTTAGTCTTTGCTGAACAATCGTTTTTTGCGTTTCGCGGGCAAGCAAATCTTCATCTACTTGCATCAAAATCGCACATTCTTTTTGGTAAAAACTACGTTTGATAGGATCTTTGACCAAACTGATGGTTTTAATCATTTCCCGAACCAATTCCGATTTTTTCACAGGGTCATTGCCGGCCTCTTGGCTATATAAATACGCTTGAAACGTAATAATATCTTTCGCATTTTTTTCGATATAACTCTTCAAAGCTATACCTCCATGGGCTTTTACATACGAGTCGGGGTCGTGATTATCGGGCAAAAGGGCTAATTTTACGTTCATGCCATTCTGCAAAACCAATTCCATTCCACGAATGGCTGCTTTGATTCCGGCTTGATCACCATCGTAAAGTATCGTAATATTTTCGGTAAATCGTTTGATCAGCTTAATTTGATCTTCGGTTAGGCTGGTGCCACTACTCGAAACGACATTATGAATCCCGGCTTGATACAATTGCAAAACATCCATGTAGCCTTCTACCAAAATACAACCGTCGGTTACTATACTTTTTTTGGCCACATGAAGCCCATACAACACCTTACTTTTACTATAAATTTCACTTTCTGGGCTATTAAAATATTTGGCGGCTTTGTCGTCTTTTTTTAGCGTTCGGGCACCAAAACCTATCGGTTTTCCTGATAAATTTAAAATAGGAAAAATGATACGTCCTTTATAAAAATCGCGCAACGTACCGTCATCATTTTTTCGAACCAACCCTAATTGTATAAGATATTCTTCTTTATAGCCCGATTTTAAAGCGGTTTTGTTATAATCATCCCAGCTGTCCATACAATAGCCGAGCTTAAAGGAATCGATAGTTTCAAGCGAAAGTCCTCGTTCTTTAAAATAACTTAAACCAACGATTTTGCCTTCTTCACGAGATAATAAATTATGATTAAAAAATTGTGTCGTGTACTCATTGACTATCAACAACGATTCTTTGAGGGTTCGATTTTCTTTTTCTTCTTGGGTATCTTCGGTTTCTTCTAGAGTAATCGAATATTTTTTGGCTAAATACCTTACGGCATCTACAAAAGACATTTTCTCGTGATTCATCAAAAACTTAACGGAATTACCACTGGCACCGCATCCAAAACATTTATAAATTCCTTTGGATGGCGAAATAACAAAACTCGGCGTTTTTTCGTCGTGAAATGGGCAATTGGATTTATAATTAGCGCCAAAACGACGCAATGTGATAAAATCACCCAAAACTTCTTCAACTTTTGCGGTATCTAAAACCTGTTGAACCGAATTTTGTTTTATCATCCCGATGGATTACTTTTATGATATAATTTGGCAATATATTTTCCTAAAACATCAAATTCGATATTCACTTTCGACCCCACTTGCCAAGCATTGGCATTGGTATGCGATAAGGTATACGGAATTAATGAAACGTTAAAGGTATCTTCGGTAATTTGGTGGCAAGTTAAACTAATTCCATCCAACGCCACGCTGCCTTTTTCAATGACCAGGGCACTAAATTTTGGATTTATCTTAAAAGTAAAGACAATACTTCCTTCTTTTTCTTCACGACCCGAACAAATGGCCACATCATCCACATGTCCTTGAACAATATGCCCATCCAATCTTGCGCCAAGTGCCACACATCGTTCGATATTGACAATATCTCCTTCGTTCCAATCGCCGATGTTGGTTTTTGAAATGGTTTCTTCAATTGCTGTAATTCGGTATTGCGAAGCATTGATATCATCTACCGTAAGGCAAATTCCGTTATGCATTACGCTTTGGTCAATCTTTAATTCTTGAACGATTGTAGATTCAAACCACAAGACTAAATTGCCTTGAATTAAATTTTTTTGGACTAACAACGCCGTATTTTCAACTATTCCTGTAAACATAAATGCAAAGATAAAACATAGAGATTAAATATTAATTTTTAATAAAGTGGAATTATTAAAAAAAACAAAGACCTTCAATAATTTATAAAGAAAACAGACTTTTATTGTATATTTGTAGCATTTTAAAATTTATTTTTAAGTCATGAAACTTCGATACTTAAAATTAATATATTTTTGTATTAGTATTTTTGTTTTATCTCAAGAAGGAATAGGCCAAGCACCTTATGGTTTTGAATGGATTGATTTTTCGAAGCCTCATTACAAAATGAGCGTGATCAATTCAAGATTATACAGGATTCCATATTCAAACTTATTAAACGTAGCGCCCGAAATTGCCAATGCGAATAGTAGCGAAATTTGTATTTTTTCGGAAGGCGTTAAAATTCCGGTTTTTGTGAGCTGGGAAGGCTCAAATCCCGATTCTTCAAGTTTTATTGAGTTTTATGGAAACATTAAAACAGGAGCACTAGATAGCCGATTGTATCGAGATACCAATTTTAATTTAAATCCATATTCCAGCTATTTTTATGATACCAATCATTATTATCTAACGCTTCGAAATGATTCTAATCTTCATATTTACTCTAAAAATATAGATACTGCTTTAGCAAATTCGAGTGCCAATTTTTGTATTTCAAAAATAGTAAATAGCTATCGAAACGGATATGAAACGGGTAAAAGAAGTTATTTTAGCGCTACCGATTTTGTTTTTTCGCCCGAATATGACGCCGGAGAAGGTTGGGGAAATGGTAGTTTTGCCTCCCATAATTTAGCAACTCCAGGCTTTATAAATACACCTGATTTTCAACCAAATGTTCGATTTCGATTATTTGCAAGAAACAATACCTCCCATCGATTAAAATTTTTGATTGGTAATAATGAAATAAAAGATACTACGTTTTCGGGCAGCGGCGTTTTTTCATACCAATCCGCATTTAATAGTTTATGGTTGGCCAATACAACCGTTTTTAGAATCACTCAGGTTTTAGCAAATAATCATACGTATTCGGTTGGTTTTGTTGAACTTAATTATCCTAGAAATTTCACATTTGGAACTGCACAATTCATGTCGTTTCAACTAATGCCAAGTTTAGGAATTCAAAAATTTAGTGTTCCAAGTTTTGCGAGCAATAATTCCGAAATTATTCTATTGGATTATACCGCGCGCGCGCGCCAAACTAGAAGCAGTGCAAATTCATTTACTTTTGCGGTAGATACTTCGGTAAATGAGCCTATAAATTTATATCTAACGAATGCATCGCAAATTCAACCCATAACGAGTGTCAAAAAAATTAATTACAATAATTTATTGAGCCTCAAAGGCGATTTTATTATTATTTCCGATACCCTTCTTGCCACAGACTCTAGCGGTGAAAATGTTTTAAATACGCTACAGCAATTTAAATCTTCGGACGCAGGCGGAAAACATCAAGCCATTTTGGCTTATATGCATGATATTCAAGAATTTTTTGGGTTTGGTCATAGTCGACACCCGTTATCTATTCGAAAATATCTTCAATGGCACAAAAATAATTTTGTGTCAAATAAAGAAGGTTATGTATTTTTGGTAGGCAAAGGACTTAATAATATCCAAGTTAGAACCTACAACGCCGCCAATAATAGAATCCATCTTATCCCGCCATTTGGCCATGCAATGAACGATTTGCTATTTGCTACTTATGACTCTAGCAACAACGCTTTTTATTCAGTGGGGCGTTTAGCCGTTACGCAGGCACATCAAATCAAAAATTATATAGAAAAATTAACTGCATACTACCAAAATTATAATAGTACAAATCATACGCCAAGCGAAAAACAATTTCTTAAAAAAGTGATTCATTTGGGCGGCGGTTTTAATGATCCTCAAAAAAATGCGTATAAAGCCAATCTTCAAGAATTTGAAAATATAGTTCGAAATCCGAATGTTGGAGCGGATGTGTTTTCCGTTTTTAAAGCAGGAAGTGATCAAATTCCTACGGAAAATTCTTTAGATGTTGAAAAACGAATTGACCAAGGGGTTGGGCTTGTTACATTTTTTGGACACAGTAGCGCGACCATCTTAGATGTGGGTATTTCAGATCCAAATAATTTTAACAATAAAAATAGATATCCCATATTTTTAGCCAATGGATGTAGTTCGGGCAACGTATATACCGGCGCGATTTCGTATAGCGAGCAATTTATTAATGGTATAAATAAAGGCGCCATTGCTTATTTAGCGACTACAAATGCGGCCACAGATGCCGGATTATATACGTATTCCAAGGCGTATTATGAACTTTTGGGTCAACTTTCGTATAACAAGTCCATAGGGACGATTGCGAAAGAAGCGGCTCTTCGTGCGATGAACCAATCGAATAATCAGTTAAACTTCAGATATAGCACCGCACTTGAATTTGTTCTTAATGGCGATCCATCCATTCCAATGCCTCATTTTTCAAAACCAGATTATTATATCGATCGCGAAAGTGTGGCTATAAATCCACAAACCATTCGTTTTGACGATGATTCGTTTCAATTAAAAATCATTGTAAGAAATCTTGGTAAAGCGACTAATGATCCTGTTAAAATTACTGTTACAAGAAATAATAATTCATTACAAAAAGTATATGAACATCAAGTTTCACCTGTTTTTTATGAAGATACCTTTTTATTTACCTATCCCGTTAAAGATGGAAATATTGGCTTTGGCGTTAATCGAATTCAGATAAAAGTAGATTCGGAAAATAAAATAGATGAAATTAGTGAAAATAATAATGAGCTTCTAAATACCATAGATTTTAATGTATTAGAAGAAGATATTTTACCTGTATTTCCATATAATTATAATGTTGAAGGTGGCGCAGCAGCTACCTTATATTCCTTGATTACGAATAACACTAAAGATAAAAGATTATATTTTATTCAAATCGATACTTCTGAGCTTTTTAATAGCCCAATGATTAAAAAACATGAAGTTTTGACCGAAAAAAATGGCTTTGAATGGAAACCAAACATCGAATGGAGAGATAGCTTAGTATATTATTGGCGCGTTGCTATTGACTCTTTGGTAACCAAAAAGCCTTTACAATGGAATAATTCTTCATTTATTTATCTAAAAGGACAAACTAAAGGTGGCTGGAATCAATCGCACTATTATCAGCATCTTAAAAATGAATATGAAGATTGTATTTTGAAATCAAATAGAAAATTTGAATTTCCTACTCAAATTCGAAGTTTTGAAATCCGTACGAGTGCTATAAACAATTTTTATGAACAAGAATGGTATCTCAATAATATTCGTATGCAGGATTTTAGAGAGAAGGATCGTTTGCGTTCGGGAATTAATATCGTTTGGATCGATGGCAAAACGGGTAAAATAAAAGAATCTTTTGATACGTTTGTAAATAATACCCGATGGGGTGGATATGGCTCTGCCCAATTTAACTACTTCGACCTCCCAAGAAAAGGGTTTGTTTTTCAAGATACTGGCACGACTCCTGTAAATCATCTTTATCCCTCAACACCTTGGCATCAAGTTATTCTTAACTTTTTAAATCAAATACCTGCTGGAGATATGCTATTTTTTTATAGTCATTATCGACCTAATTATAGTCAATGGCATCCCGATTTAGTAAATTATTTTACTAATGCTGGATTTAAAGAAATGCAAAATTTGGCCTCAGGAAGTCTATCTGCACCTTTCATTTTTGTATGTAAAAATAAAGATACCTCTTTTAAAACTCTAGAAGAAGTTGGTATTAACTTTAATTCTAAAATTGCCAAAAAATTTGAACTTAGCGGCAATTGGTCCGAAGGAAAAATAAAATCGGTTAAAATTGGCCCTGCAAAAAAATGGGGATCGCTACATACTCGAGTATCAAGTCTTGAAAATCCATCAACCGATCATTTTAAGATAAAATTATTCGGTATTAATGCTCAAAATCAATATACGTTATTGCATCAATTTAATCATGATATTGATACCTCAATTGCTCATATTTCGGCCAATACCTACCCTAATTTGGAACTTCAATTAGAAATGCTTGACACGCTGAATCTTACACCTGCTCAACTCAAATACTGGCGCGTTATTTTTGATCAAGACATTCCTGAAGTAGCAACAAATGTGGACCATTATTTTCATATCAAAGATACGATTTCTATTGGAGAAATTCAAAAATTTGGTTTTGGAATTGATAATATTGCTAATGAAAATATGGATACCATTTTAGTTAAAATAACACTCCAACAAGGCGCCTCTTCAAAAATATTTTGGCAAAAAGTAGCTCCTATTTTATCCAAATCGAAAATTAAGTTTGATTTTAACTTAACGATGCAAGATTATTTTGTAGGTAAGAATGATATTCGAGTTGAGATTAATCCCGAAAATACTGCGTATTTCCAAAAAGAAAAATATAACTTCAATAACTTTGCTCAAGCTTCATTTTATGTATTTGGTGATACGCGAAATCCATTACTTGACGTTACGTTTGACAAAAAAAGAATTGCTAACAAAGATTTGGTTTCGGCAAATCCTGAAATAAAAATTACACTAAAAGATGATAATACTTTTTTATTATTAAACGACACAAGCCTTATCCAAATGTGGCTTAAAATGCCAAGTGGCGAGGTCGTTCCTATTTACTTTGCTCAACCTAATGTAACCTTTATGCCTGCTCAAGATGGCAACCTTAATTTGATGCAAATAGTTTATAAACCTACATTAGAGGCCGGGAATTATGAACTTATCATTAAAGATAAGGACCGTCTTGGTAATTCTAGTAGCTCAAACCGAAACTTTGACTATAGAATTAGTTTTGTAGTTTCTAACGTTATGAAAGTAAGTTCCTTTTTTAATTATCCCAATCCATTTTCAAAATCCACACAGTTTATATTTTATCTTACAGGAGCTAAAATTCCTGATGAAATAAATATTAAAATTGTAAATATTAAAGGTCAAGTTATAAAAGAAATCTCTAAAGAAGAATTGGGTCCTTTAAAAATTGGATTAAATAAAACCAATTACCAATGGAATGGAAATGATCAATTTGGAAATTATTTAGCTAGTGGCGTTTATATTTATAAGGTAGAAGTTAAAGATCAAGGCAAAAAAGTTGATTTAATGCCAAATCAAGAATTATTAAAGTTAATAGAAAACGATCCCGAAATTTCTACCGTTTTGCTTCAGCAAAGTGGCAAAATGATTATTGTAAGATAATACTATTCGACAATATCCATAATTGCATCAACATTTGATTTTTTGGTATTTACTTTCATTCCAATAATACCAATTAATATAATTCCCACAAAAAATAATTGAAAGTTATTAAACACTTCTTTAAAATAAAAAAGGTCAATAATACTTTGAATAAAAATGGTTAATCCCATCCATGCCGCATAAACGATGCTCATTGGAAGTAATTTATAAGCTTTTGATACAAAAATAACAATAATTAAGCCTAAAATTAAGTATAAAACAGCTGGAATAATTAAAATTACAAATTCTAAATCAAATATTTCAAATTTCAAAATACGATCTCCTATTTTACCAAATTGACACATTTTGAGCGTAATTCCCCACATGGATTGAAAAAGTGCGGCTATAAAAATATAAATCCAAGCTTTCAAATTTTGAGTTTTGCGCTAAAGTATAAAATTCTATTTTAATTCCGATTTTTTTGTACAAATCGAAGGTCTAAATGATGTATAGCATTTTGTCGAATTCCTTTGATATTTTTAGGCGCAATCCGAATTGATTGATCATAAAAAAGAGGCACAATTGGACTTTCTTCTATCAAAATTTGTTCCATTTTTTTAAAATTAGCTTTACGTAAATTCGAATCGGAACTGGCTAAAACCGCTTCATAAAGCAGGTCATACGATGTATTATTAAATCTTGTATAATTTGGAGGCGCTCCATTTTTACTATAAAAACAAGCTAAATGCGATTCGGCATCAGGATAATCGGCGGTCCAGCTTCTTCTGAAAAAAGAAATTTTTCCTTCTTTAGCCAATTGCATCATCATTTCGGCAGGATGTAATTTTAAATCTACTTCAAAACCGACTTCATTCAATTGATAAATTATAAACTCCGCCAAGTCAATATAGGTGTTATTGATATGTAATTGAATCTTTGCAGGACGATTTTTATCATATCCGTATTTTTTTAAAATCGCTTTAGCTTTTTGTGGGTCATACGTAAAACCGACAAAACTGGTATCAAAATTTGGCATTCCTACTGGAACAAATCCTTTATTAGCTTCTAACACTAACCCATTTTTAAGGTTGTTTACCAATTCTTTTCGATGGATAGACATATTTAAAGCTTGTCTAATTTCTTTATTAGAAAGTGGATTGTTTTTAATCAAATTGGTGTCTTGTAAAATAGCTAAATACTCTGTATTTAGATAGGTCTGTTTATATACATTATACTTTTTGGAAAGCGATTTTTTTAAATTGCCATTCTTATCAAAAACATCATATAAAAAACTATTGTCAATGTCTTTTATCATATCCAAGTCGTTATTCATAAATGCCAAAAATTCCATTTTCTTTTGTTCATTGAATGTTACTTTGATAAAATCGATATATGGCAAGCGAATTCCATTTTTATCTTTCATAAAGTAATTTGGATTTTTGAATAAAAACAACGCGGTTCCCTCTTCCCAATCTTTAAACTGATAAGGCCCTGTTCCAACTGGATTTCGCCTAAATTTAGATCCATAAAAATCCACCGCTTCTTTAGGAATAACACTGCAATAAGGCATCGTTAGAATATTCAAAAATGGAGCACAAGGCTTTATTAAGTGAATTCGAATGGTAAATGAATCCAAAACTTCAAATGGCTTTAAAGTATCTACTTTATCATTTAATACCCAAGAACCTGGCGCGGCCACTTTTGGATCTATTAATCGTTTGAGACTATATTCCACATCCCAAGCCGTCATTTTTTTGGTTTGACTATGGTTTTTAAAACATGTATTCTTATGAAAGAACACATCATTTCTTAAATAAAAGGTATACGATTGTCCATCATTACTTATTTCATAATGTGTTGCCAACATCGGTTTTAGCTGCGTTTGGCTATCTAACATTAATAAACAATCATAAATATTTCCAGAAATCCAAGTCGTTCCCATGTCTTTAGCAAATGCGGGATCTAGAGAACTTACGCCACTAGAGATATTAAAACGAAAGACATCATGATTTATATTTTTTTTATTGTTTTGACACGCAATACATAAAACAATGGTCAAAAATATACTGCATTTTGAATAAATCATATCGTAATCTATAAGAATTCAAAAATATAAATTATAATTTAAATTAATGTTTAGATTAATTTTTTTTGAATAAATTTGTCGACTAAATTTATTAAAAATGAAAATTATATATTTAATAATCAGCATTTTATCTTTAACCTTTTTAGAAGCGCAAATTGAAAGAGAGGCGCTATTAAAGGATATTAAAAGAAATGAATCCATAGAAAATGTTCTTAAAGCACCTTCCGTTTCTAAAATTAGTCAAAAGCCAGTGTCTTTAAACCAAGATACCATGATGCCTACTTTAAGAAATGAAACAAGTACTGAAATTGTAGAAGAAAAAAAAGAAGGTAAACTAAACTGGACCGAACAATATGTTGAAGCAAAAGGAGAATCTGCTATTGACTATGAACGATTTAAAAATCCAGCTCAAGCCAAAGCCATGGCGACGAGAGGTGCCGTTGTTATTGCACAACGAAATCTTTTAGAAATCATTAAAGGGGTCAATGTAATTGGTGAAACTAGCGTTCAGGATATGATCACTTCTTACGATTATGTATACAGTAGAGTTGAGGGCGTTTTAAAAGGCGCAAAACGCATTGGACCAGCAATTGAAAGAGACGGAATGATTGAAGTTACATTAAGAGCTCCTTTGTACAATAAAAAAGGATTAGCAAGTACGATTAACGAAGAGGACTTAAATAGTTTGAAATCAAAATATGGGCAAAAAATGGCAACGGAAAACAATATGTCATTAACTTCTACAAATGGCAAAAACCCCGTTGTTTTTGATTTTAAAGATCCAAAAGTCGATTTGTCATTATTCCCTTTAATTATGGATGAAAATGGAACTATTCAGTATGACTTTTCGGAGTTATATAATAGAAGAACCGGCGATTTTCCTAGATATGTTCAATTAAGTAAGGAATTAATGCAATCTGCAGGATTTAAAAAAGGAGTAGAAGTGATTGAATTGATACAAAAAGGAAAAGGACAGTTTACACTAAAAGATAATAATAAAAAAGGATTGCTCCGAACTGCATTAAATGTAGCTAAAACCGCAGGTCGAATTCTATTTAATATCCCATTTAAATAATTCTTATGTTTCGATTCGTATTCATTTTCTTATTTACTTTTTTTTCTTTTTCTTCATATTGTCAAGATATCATTCTTGTTAAAACTAAAGGTGTTGGTATTGATCGAAAAGATGCTATTCAAGATGCTTTAAGAAATGCCGTTTCTGAAGGGATTGGCGTTTCAATAAAATCCCAATCACAAGTTGAAAATTATATTTTAATTTCTGATGCAATATCTTCATCTTCAAAAGGATATATAAAAAAATATGAAATTGTAGGAGAAGCTAAACTAAGAGATCAATATGAAATATCGATACTCGCCGAAGTTACAAAATCAAGCTTAGAGGCCGACTTTAATTTACTTGCAAAATTAATTGGCGGCGTTCGGTTTTTAACGATTATTGACCCCAATATTTCCGACCAAAAGCATCTCGAAACATTAAATAAGTCTATTGACTTAATCCACCAAAATATTTCAAAAAAAGGAAGCCGATATATTGACAAAAATAGATTTGAATTGATTAATCATCAAGCAAGAAAGATGTTTGAAAATTCAAAAGAATCTATAAATTATGTACAACAATTAGGATTAATGGCTGATGCACAATTTGTTATTTTGCTAACAAATGTTCAAAGCCAAGAAGTCAAAGGAAGGTTTGATATTCGACGCGGAAATGAAACTTCATTTGAAGCAAAAATTATTGATAATTGTACAGCAGAAGGCTTGGGTTCTATTCGATTTAATGTACAAGAAAACACAAATAATCCATTTGAAAATGAAGTCAATAAAAAATTTGACAGCTTATTTAGTATTTTTACTAACTATGTAGGTAGCTGGATTCAAAATGGAACCCCTTTTGAATTACGATTTTATAATATGGGAAGTTTTAGAGATTTTAGAACGTTTCGAAAAGCAATTAAAGCAAATCCATCATTTGGAGGCGATATTGAATTAGTGAGTGTTTTTAATTATACAAAATTGAACTGTACGTTTAAAAAACAATCCGACGATCTTGCCGATGTTATTTTAGATATTTCAGATGAAATTCCAAACTTTAACCAACTAAAAATAGATGTTAAAAAAATCTATGGCCGTCAAATTTCATTTGCTCCTCAAAATTACATTATTCCAGAAACCATAATTAAAGATCCTAACCCATTAAATATAAAAAATCAATGAAAAATTTATTTATAGGATTATTCCTTTTTATAAACTCTAATTTTATTTTTTCACAATCAAGTCAATTGACTTTTTTTTCTGAAAATGGCGAATTGTTTTATGTAATTTTAGATGGAATTCGACAAAATAATAGCCCATCGAGTAATATCAAAATTGACGATTTAGACCGACCAAATTATCGAGTTAAAATTATCTTTGATGATGCCAATTTTGATGATATAAACCGAAATATTTTTGTCCAAGATGTCGATGCTAAAAGTGTCCATTCCGTTTATATGATATACAAAAACAAAAAAAACAAAATGGATATGAAAATGAGTTCTTTTTCCGATGTAAACTATAAAAAGGAAGCGAGAAAAGAAGAAGTTATTCATTATCACAAAGAAGAATGGCCGCTTGAAAAACCAAACCCTAGAATTAATAGAACTTCAACCAATACGCAAGGCCAGGATAATTTTGACATAGGAATTAATTCGACTGGAACAAAAGTTAAAGTAAATCAAAATGGACAATCCACCAACATAAATATTCAAACTCCAAATTTAAACGAGTTAATGAATATGAATATAGCAGCCCCTATTCAAGAAAATACAAAAAATACCGAAACTTCTAAAAAATACAATCCATACGAAACGAACACTTCATCAGAAGAGCCAAAAGCCAAAAAATGTAATTTAGCAATGGCATCTACTGACTTTAATGCGGCTATAGCTACACTCAAAAAAATGTCTTTTGAAGAAACCACTTTAAAAACGGCAAAGCAAATTTCCAAAAAAAATTGTTTAAACGTTCAGCAAATCATTGCCGTTATTAAAATATTTAGTTTTGAAGAAAGTAAATTAGATTTTGCCATAGCAGCATATGACAATTGTGTTGATACAAATAATTACTTTAAAATTAATGAACATTTCACATTCTCCTCTTCATCAGATAGTCTTAATGAATTTTTGAACTCAAAATAGCCTCCAAAAATATGAAAATTGAAGAAATTATTTCCCTAATTCATCAATGGGCACCTCCTAGTTTATCCGAATCTTATGACAATGTAGGATTGCTTACGGGTGATCCAAAATCGGATTGTAAAGGTATATTAATTTCTTTAGACACTACCGAATCTGTTGTAGATGAAGCGATAGCTGGTGGATATAATTTAATTATTTCGCACCATCCTATTATTTTTGGTGGTATAAAAAAATTAATTGGAGCCAATTATATCGAAAAAACCATTATCAAAGCCATTAAAAATGATATTGCCATTTTTGCTGTTCACACCAATTTAGATAATATTCTAACAGGGGTTAATCATAAAATTGCAAGTTTGCTTCAACTTAAAAACACCAAAATTTTATCCCCAAAAAATAACCATATTTATAAATTGACCACGTTTGCTCCTATTGAAGCTACAGACCACGTTTTAAAAGCATTATTTAATGGGGGCGCTGGTCATATAGGAAATTACAGTGAAGCCAGTTTTGTTTCAAGCGGCATTGGAAGTTTTAAAGGAAATGACCTAACAAACCCTACAATTGGAAAAGCCAATCATTTAGAAAAAGTGGAAGAACATAAAATTGAAGTGATTCTTCCAATATATGCAAAAAAGAAAGTACTGCATGCGCTTTTCAATTCACATCCTTATGAAGAAGTAGCCTATGATTTAATATTACTTTCCAATGAAAATCATAATATAGGAAGTGGCATGATTGGCGAGCTTGAAAATCCATTACCCATTGACGCATTTTTAGCTTTAGTTAAAAAAACATTTAATTGCGGCAGTATAAAATATACGCCCGTTTCAAAAAATATAAAAACGGTAGCCGTTTGCGGAGGTAGTGGAAGCTTTTTACGAAAAGAAGCAATGCTCCAACAAGCAGATGCGTTCCTTTCTTCAGATTTTAAATATCATGAATTCTTTGATTCCGAAAATTTGATTTCATTTATTGATATAGGACATTATGAAACCGAACAATATACCAAAGAAATAATTTTTGACTATATTAAAAAAAATGCAGTATCTTTGCCGACCAAAATTTCAGCGGTTAATACAAATCCCGTTTTGTATTTCTAATGAAATAATAGTTTGAATATCAATATTTTAAATAAAATAATAATGACGTAAAATTTTTAAATACTTGTATTTAAGTTTTATTTCATTTAATATCAAATAATAAAATTATATGAAAAAATTAGACATTTCAATTGAAGAAAAATTAGAAGCGTTATTTCAACTTCAGTCTATTGATTCTCAGATTGATAAAATCAATTTTATAAAAGGAGAGCTTCCATTAGAAGTTCAAGAAATGAATGATTCCATTATTGGATTAAATACAAGAATAGCAAATATCAAAGCAGAAGTTGATGAGGTTGATGGAGAAATTCAAAATAGAAGCCGAATCAAAGAAGAGTCTAAAAATTTAATTGCAAAATTAGAAAAACAACAATCGAGTGTTAAAAACAATCGTGAGTTTGAATCTATAAGCAAGGAATTAGAATTGGCTAAGCTCGAAATCGAACTTTGTGATAAAAAAATGCGCGACGGCAATGAAAAGAAAAATGCATTAACATTAAGATTAGACGCTGCTGTTAATGATTTAAACCTTAAAAATGACGAAATTGCGATTAAAAAGAAAGAGCTAGAACAAATAGAACTTGAAACGGATAAAGAACTTGAAACTTTAACTGCACAAAGCGAATCGGCTAAAGTAAATGTAGAAGATCGTTATTTAATTGCTTATGATCGTATTCGTAAAGCCTACAGAAATGGTTTATCGGTTGTTACCATCGATAGAGATAGTTGTGGCGGTTGTTTTGCTAAAGTTCCACCTCAGCGACAATTAGAAGTTAAACAACGTAAAAAAATTATTGTTTGTGAAAACTGCGGAAGAATTTTTGTTTATCCTAAGTCAAAAGAAGTAGAAGACATGAACAAAGAAGTAGAAGAGGTTCCAAAAGTAGTAAGAAGTAGAAGTAAAAGAGTTAGAGGCGAATAATATTTTTAAAATTTTAAAATTCAAAAACATCAAGCTAAGCTTGATGTTTTTTTTTGCTATCCATTAAACGAATTTAGACAATACCTATTCTAAATGATTAAAGTAACGCATGAAAACTACGAAATTATATATAATTTTTGTCTTAATACTCCAATCGTTTCATTTATTTTGTCAAGAAATTGTGAATATTAACGATGTAAATACATTAAATAATCAACTGCGAAAAACAAAAAATTATAAACCCCTTGTCTCCGATAGTATTTTAGATAAAATGGCGTATTTACACGCATATGAAATGGCTACGAATTCCTTTTTTGCACATCAAAATCCTCATAATCCATCGCTTGCTACTTTAAAGAAAAGAGCCGATTATTTAAATTATGACTACACGATTATTGCCGAAAATATTGCTTATTTTTCGGGAAATATTAATGATTTAAAACAACCCCTAAGTCGTCTATTTTTTAATCAATGGAAAACATCCAAACCGCATTATAAAAATATGATGATTAAAGAAGCCACAAAAGTTGGATTATCTTGTGTAAAAATAAATAAAAACGGAACGTTTTTTTACTATGCCGTTCAAGTAATTGGAAATCCTTAAATCTATAACCTTTCCGTAATTTGTTTTAGTTTCGTCTTTTTCCAATTTTCAAAATTATCATTCAAGATTTGTTGTCGGGCATCTTTTACTAATTGCAAATAAAAGCTTAAATTATTGATACTTGCAATTTGCATTCCTAAAAGCTCATTAGAACGAATCAAATGTCTTAAATAGGACTTTGTTGTATTTTGCAATAATATATTATTTGATAGATTATCAATTGGAGAAAAATCAAACTCCCATTTTTTATTTTTAATATTTATTACTCCATGATTAGTAAAAAGAAATCCGTGTCTTGCATTTCGAGTTGGCATAACGCAATCAAACATATCAACACCTCTCGAAATAGCTTCTAAAATATTTTCTGGCGTACCTACGCCCATCAAATATCTTGGTTTTTCTTGAGGTAAAATACCATTGACCACTTCCAACATTTCATACATTTCTTCGGCAGGTTCACCAACGGCCAATCCTCCAATCGCATTTCCGGCAGCATTTTTTTCAGAAATAAAATGGGCACTTTCTATTCTCAAGTCTTTGTATACACTACCTTGAACAATTGGGAACAAATACTGCTGATAACCATATTTTGGCTCCGTATTATTAAATTGTGTAAAACAACGATCTAGCCATCGATGGGTCATTGCCAGCGACTTTTTTGCATACGAATAATCACAAGGATACGGTGTGCATTCATCAAAAGCCATAATAATATCCGCACCAATTTTCCGCTGAATATCCATAACATTTTCAGGAGTAAAAAAATGATAGGAACCGTCTAAATGACTTTGAAAACGAACGCCTTCTTCTGTAATCTTTCGTCGGTGTGCGAGTGAATAGACTTGAAAGCCGCCACTATCAGTAAGCATGGGTTTATTCCAGCCTCCAAACTTTAATAAGCCTCCCGCTTTCTCAATCACATCCGTTCCAGGTCTTAAATATAGATGATACGTGTTTCCTAAAATTATTTGCGCGCCAATATCTTCACTAAGTTCTTGAAAGTGAACTCCTTTAACTGTAGCGGCAGTTCCAACAGGCATAAATATAGGCGTTTCTATAATTCCATTTTCCGTTTGAATAATTCCTGCTCTTGCTTTGGTGTCTTTGCAAGATTTATTTAATTTAAAAAACATTATGGTTTATAATTTACAAATTGATATTAAACCTTAGAAGTTAAAAACTTATGAAGTTTTACAAGTTCTTTATCCGATAGTTGACCATCCGCTACTTTATTTTTTGGATTAAAAAAAGTATATACCAGCGGCGCTTGATAATACATACTCATTAATCGAGTAAGACTTCCTTTGTCACCCATTCCGATGACAAGTATATCATGAATATAAGCGTATAAAGCTAATAAATTTTTTATATCCTCAATATGATTAATATTTGTAGCAATTTTTACTAAATCGGCTCCTAAATCCTTACATTTTTGAGCAATTACTCTCAGTTCATGGATGCCATCGGTTTTTTCATAATCATGATAAGAAACAATAACCGAACATCCATTTGTTCTGGCTATTAACATCAATTCATTAAAATATTTTTTATTTAAATCATGCTCTAAATCTACAAAACGCGCTCCTGCATTTATAGCCGTTTTTAAAGCTTCAAAACGATCGGAATCCGCTATGCCTTTTACTGGACGAAAGGTTGCCATCAAATTTGTCGATGCCGAAAATATTTTATGAATATCGTTTATTTGAAAATTAGCTTTATCTAATCGAACTTCATAAAGGTCGCCAGATTGAACAATTTTAACTACTGCTTCTTTTTTTCGCTCTTGTAACGTATAACAAAACTCCATCTTTTTAAAATTTAAAATTTATTAAATGACCCAAAATCTTTATGATCCAATTCATACAAATCTTCTTTGCTTAAAGATTTAAAATATTCTAAGGTTATTTTCAAGCCTTCTTTTCGTTCCACTTTTGGTTCCCAATTCAAAAGTTCTTTTGCTTTAGAAATATTGGGTTGTCTTTGCATCGGATCGTCTTGTGGCAATGGTTTGTATATAATCTCCGACTTGCCATCAAAAAGTGCTTTAATTTCATTTGCGAATTGAGAAATTGTAATTTCATCTGGATTACCAATATTTACAGGATACGGATAATCACTCATAAGTAGTCTATATATTCCTTCTACTAAGTCCGAAACATAACAAAAACTTCGAGTTTGAGAGCCATCACCAAAAATAGTCATGGGTTCACCTCGTAAAGATTGCCCAATAAATGCGGGCAAAACTCTTCCATCATTCAAACGCATTCTTGGTCCGTAGGTATTAAAAATTCGAACAATTCGCGTTTCTACTTGATGAAATCGATGATATGCCATCGTTATCGCTTCTTGAAATCGCTTGGCTTCGTCATAAACGCCTCTTGGACCTATAGGGTTTACATTACCCCAATAATCTTCCGTTTGCGGATGCACTAATGGGTCTCCATATACTTCGGAAGTAGATGCAACCAGTATTCTCGCATTTTTGGCTTTTGCCAATCCTAATAAATTATGTGTCCCTAAACTTCCAACTTTCAACGTTTGAATAGGTATTTTTAAATAGTCAATAGGACTCGCTGGTGATGCAAAATGTAAAATATAATCTAACTCACCCGAAATATGAACATACTTACTGACATCGTGATGGTAAAATTCAAAATTTGGAAGCGGCATCAAATGCTCAATGTTTTTCATTTGACCCGTAATTAAATTATCCATTGCGATAACTTCATAATCTTTTTGGATAAAATAATCACATAAATGAGACCCTAAAAAACCGGCTGCTCCGGTAATTAAAACACGTTTAGCCACGAGAAACCTCCTTTCTTCCTATGCTTATGTATTCAAATCCTTCTTTTTCCATTTCATTTAATTCAAATAAATTTCTACCATCAAATATTAATGGTGTTTTCAAACTATGTTTTATTTTTTGAAAATCGGGCTGTCTAAACGCATTCCATTCTGTAACGATAACTAGTGCATCGGCATCTTGAAGAATTTCATACATGTTTTGCCCATAATTAATTCGATCGCCAACTTTTCGTTTTACATTTTCCATCCCTTCTGGATCATAAACAAAAACTTTAGCCCCTTCGTTTAACAATTCATCAATCAAATATAAAGCGGGAGCTTCACGAATGTCATCGGTGTTTGGTTTAAAACTTAAGCCCCAAATTGCAATTTTTTTATCTTTTAAATTTATTTTTTGTTTTATTTTTTCAAAAAACAATTCCCTCTGATTTTGATTCACATCAATTACTGCGTTTAAGATTTTGAATTGATATTTATTTTGATTTGAAATACTTTGCAATGCTTTTACATCTTTTGGAAAACAGCTTCCTCCATATCCAATACCTGGAAACAAAAATCGATTTCCAATACGGTTGTCGCTTCCAATTCCTTTTCGGATACTATTAATATCCGCACCCACTTTTTCAGCTAAATTTGCCATTTCATTCATAAATGAAATTTTTAACGCTAAAAATGAATTGGCTGCATATTTAGTTAACTCGGCAGACTTTTCATCCATAATATAAATTGGATTTCCTTGACGAACAAAAGGGGCATATAATTTTTGCATCCATTCAATTGCTGTTTGGCTTGAACTACCAATTACAATTCGGTCGGGTTTTAAAAAATCTTCAACAGCATAACCTTCTCTAAGAAATTCAGGATTGGATACCACATCAATTTTAACTTTAGCTTGCTCGTCAAAAATCTTTTGAACCATAGCCGCAGTGCCTACAGGAACTGTGCTTTTATTAACTACGATTTTATAACTTTTAAGACATTGACTTAGCTTTTGAGCCATATTTAAAACATAGCTTAAATCCGCAGAGCCGTCTTCGCTTTCTGGCGTAGGCAAAGCTAAGAAAATAATTTGAGCCTCATCCACTGCTTTTTCTAAATCCGTTGTAAAATCAATACGTCCTTCTTTTTGATTTCGATGTAAATACATTTCTAATGTAGGCTCAAAAATAGGAACTTGACCTGATTTTAAAGCATCCACCTTCTTTTGATCAATATCAACACAAATAACGTTAACACCCGTCTCCGCAAAACAAACTCCCGAAACCAAACCGACATAGCCCGTTCCGATTACTGCAATTTTTATCATTTAATTTTTGTTTTATTTAACTTCCAAATTACGATTCCTGCTCCAATTAGCATCATAAAAAACGAGATATACTGCGCTTGAGACAAACTAACCCCAAAATACGTGTATTTCGTATTTTCTCTTATAAACTCTATTAAAAAACGTTCTAATCCATTAAAAATCATAAATAAACCGGTAATTGCGCCTAAATATTTTGTCCAGCTTTTTCTAATTTTCCAAATTATTAGAAATAAGATAGTAACCATAATAAACTCATACAACGGCGTTGGAAAATGAGGTTCAGGAAGCACACTACAAAACATCCCACTACAATCCATCATTGGTATTCCTTCGTTATTTACATTATGTGCATAGGTATTTCCCCATAAAAAATCTGGGACAAAAGATGGTTTTGAAAAACCTGCGCTCGGAATTCCCCAGCATCCATCTCCCGAAAATTGACAGCCAAGTCTTCCAACAGCATAAGCAATGAAAAACGATGGCGCTAAACTATCCGTTAATGCCCATAAATTTATTTTATTTTTCTTACCATAAATAATTATCAATAAAGCGGCAAGCCATAATCCGCCCAAAACGCTTAATCCTGAAGTAAGAGATTGAATCGGATTGGTTAATAATTCTTGCATCGAAGCAGGATTGTCAATAGCATCCATTAATTTAGAGCCTAAAATGCCGCCAACAACCGCCAACATTAAAATATCAAAAATTCGATCTTCAACATTATATTGAATTTTTTGAATTACCGGTGGTGTTTTTTGAACTTTTTTTATTTTAAAATATTCATAAATGGCCATTGCTAATCCTCCTAATAAAGCCATAATTTTATTGCCTTGTAAAGACAAAATATAAGATTGTGGGTCCATTCGGAAAACTTCGGGCTCTTGGATATATCCAAACAACTTGAGCAACACAAAAAATCCAAATAAAAAAGGTACAATTAAATCCGAAATTTGTGGTGCTTTACCAATAGTGATTTCTTTTGTATTTTTCTCAAAAATGCCTAAATCAGTTCGTCTTTTTAGCTCTTGCCTCGCAAAATAAATTCCGACCATAAACGCAATTGCCATTAGCAATCCATAGGTATTTGGTGGCATTGAAATTATATTTGTACCGAATATATCATTTACAAAATCCCAAACGGTGGCATAAGCTCTTAAATATAGCATTTTTTA
Source organism: Chitinophagales bacterium (assembly GCA_044368655.1). Taxonomy (GTDB): domain Bacteria; phylum Bacteroidota; class Bacteroidia; order Chitinophagales; family JADJOU01; genus CHPMRC01. The sequence goes on from JBIPPB010000001.1 coordinate 65,063, forward strand.
GCAATTTAAATATGCGTTATAAATCTGCAAATTTATTAAAAAAATAAGGACTATGGCGTTAAAATTGCTTTAAATATAAATATTTTTCTTAAAATTCCTTATATTTGCGTTGTTTAAAATTTAAGCCAATGATTAGTTCGATTATTTTTATATCCTTATTAATAATTTTAGGAATTTTTAGTTTTAAAAGATACCGTCAAATATATCAAAATATTCAACTAGGAATGCCTTGGTCGCCTTCAAATCAATTGAAAGACCGAATTAAAAATACTGTTTTAATTGCTTTGGGGCAGAAAAAAATGTTTTCAAGACCTATTCCTGCTATTTTTCATTTGTTTATTTATTTAGCATTTATTTTTACTCAAATCGAACTGATTGAGATATTAATTGATGGCATTTTTAATTCGCATCGTTTCATTTTTCATTTGGTTGAAGGAAGCTTTGCCGCATCAATTTACATTGGATTAATTAATTTTATTGAGATTTTATCTCTAAGTGCCTTTATTGCTACTTTAGTTTTTTTAAGTCGAAGAAACCTTTTAAAGTTACCTCGATTAAACATGAAAGAATTGGCGGGTTGGCCGGTTAAAGATGCCAATATCATCCTAATTGCCGAAATCTATTTAATTGCTTGTATTTTTATTATGAATAGTGCTGATATGGCGCTTCAAGATCCTGCAAATAGTCGATATCATTTTTTACTAAGTTCTCTTTTGGTTCCTTTTTGGGATGGAATCAGTTTTCATACAATCGAAATTTTTGAACGTATTGGCTGGTGGGGACATGTCATTGGAATTTTTGGATTTATTGCTTATTTGCCGTATTCCAAACATTTACATATCATTTTAGCTTTTCCTAATGCCTTTTTTAGCAATGATGATGCAAAAGGAAAGATTAACTATATGCCTCAAATTTTCAATGAGATTCAAAGCATGATGGATCCATCGTTTGCAAGCAATTCAGACGGATCTGAAATGAAATTTGGTGCTAAAGATGTACAAGATTTAACTTGGAAAAATCTTTTGGACGCCTACAGTTGTACAGAATGTGGACGATGTACCAGCAGTTGTCCTGCTAATCAAACGGGAAAATTGCTCTCTCCAAGAAAAATCATGATGGATACCCGAGATCGATTGGAAGAAGTGGGTAATAATATTCAAAAAAATGGAAGCTTTGTTTCGGATAATAAATCTTTGATTCATGATTATATTTCGGTTGAAGAACTTAGAGCTTGTACTACTTGTAATGCTTGTGTGGAAGAATGTCCTGTAAATATTTCTCCTTTAGATATTATTGTTCAGCTTCGAAGAAACTTAATTATGGAAGAAAGTAATTCGCCTCAAGAGTGGAATATGATGTTTGGAAATATCGAAACAAACGGCGCTCCTTGGAAGTTTTCACCTACAGAACGTGGAAATTGGGCAAATAAATAATTTTTAAAAAATAAAAATAGCTATATGATACAAGTAAAAACGATGGCAGACTATTTGGCACAAGGAGAAAGTCCTGATGTATTATTTTGGGTAGGATGTGCTGGAAGTTTTGATGATAGAGCCAAAAGAATAACAAGCCAATTTGCTGAAATATTAACAAAAATTGGGGTTCGTTTTGCTATTTTAGGTAGCGAAGAAAGCTGTACGGGCGATCCTGCTCGAAGAGCCGGGAACGAATTCTTATTTCAAATGATGGCGTATCAAAATATTCAAGTTTTGAATGGATACGAGGTTAAAAAAATCGTGACGACCTGTCCACATTGTTTTAATACATTGAAAAATGAATATCCAGAGTTGGGAGGCAAATATGATGTTTGGCATCATACCGAGTTTCTACAAGATTTGATAGATAAAGGTAACATAAAAATTACCGACACCAATGAGTATAAAGGAAAACGAATCACCTATCACGACAGCTGTTATTTGGGAAGAGGAAATAATATCTATGAAGCTCCCCGACAAATCTTGGAAGCGCTTGATACCGATTTGTATGAAATGAAACGTTCTAAAAAAAATGGACTTTGCTGTGGAGCTGGAGGCGCACAGATGTTTAAAGAAGAAGAACATGGTGGCATCCGAATCAACGAAGAGCGAACCAAAGATGTTTTGGATACAAAATCCGAAATTGTTGTAGCAAGCTGTCCTTTTTGTATAACGATGCTCCAAGATGGCCTAAAAGCCAATGATAAGCAAGATAGTGTAAAAGTTTTGGATATTGTAGAACTCTTAAATACTTCCATTTAAAAATGGATCCTTGGATTTTAGTTATAGATACCTCAACGTCTTTTTTATCGGTTTCTTTAGGCTGTAATGGTAAAGAAATAGATACATATCGATCATTAGAATCACTTAATCATGCCAAATATATTACGACTTCCATTATTAGCCTTTTGGAAAAAAATAATTTGGAGTTAAGTCAATTAAATGCTGTTGCGGTGCATTGTGGACCAGGTTCTTTTACAGGGCTTCGGGTAGGCTCAAGTGTAGCAAAAGGCCTTTGTTTTGGATTAGATATTCCTTTGATTTCAGTAAAAGGATTAGAAGCTATAAGTAAAACACTTTCCGAACAAAATCCATCCCATTCTTATTTTACTTTAATCGACGCTAGAAGAAATAATTTTTATTTTTCCTACTTTGATACTGAAAAAAAATACTTACATCCAAGTAGTTTTGCTAATGAAGAAGAAATCATTAATATCAAAAACAAAATATCAAACGCCATAATTATTAAAAATACAAATGAAGAAGATCAAACGTATTTTTGCTCCTCTTTTTTAGTTCACGATGCTTTTGAAAAATATTATAACCAAATTTTTGAAGATATTGCAGCATTTGAACCATTATATTTAGTTAACAATTATATTAAATCATAAGTACATATGTTTTTTCCCAACATTTTAAATGCGTACCGAAAAATGTATTTAAAATATCGTACTTTAAGCAATCTTAATGCTATTTATTACTTGCATATTTTAGAAAATTATCCAGGGATAACCGTTAACGAAATTACTTTAAAGTTAAACGGAAGCCAACCTATAGTGAGTCAAAACTTAGCCGTATTACGAAAATCAGGTTTTGTTAAACAAAAAAAATCAGGAAGAAACGTTTTTTACTATATCAATTATGAAGAAATTGATCAATTTCTTCAATTATCTCACAATATATTTAATGTTACTTTAGAAAATCTGTCTGAAAATAGATATGAATCTTTAATGAAATTAAAACCCCTTCTCAAAAAAAGCTATTTATTATTTAAATCCTTAACGAATAAAAAAAGAATCTACATTTTGGATTTTTTATATAAAAATAAAGCAGCAAAAATTAATGAAATGGCCGAAATTCTCGAAATGGACAGCCCAACGATTTCATTTTATCTCAAAGACTTTAAATCAATAGGAGCTATACAAACAAAAAATAGTGGGAAACAAAAAATTCAATTACTCAATGTTGATTTTTTTGAAAAACTACACCAACATATAACTAACGTATAATCTTCTATTAGGGCAACTTTTTCAAAATTTTTAATCATTATTTTCTATATTTGTGGTTCAATCAAATGATCATGTGGATAGAACAAGATAATATGCTCAAAAAAACTTTTGAGTTTAAGGATTTTACAGAAGCTTTTGCGTTTATGACTCGAGTCGCATTTTTGGCCGAAAAACATCAACATCATCCAAACTGGTCTAATGTTTATCATCGAGTAGAAATTGCTCTAACCACACATGATGCAGGAAATATTGTAACCGAAAAAGATTACAAGCTTGCAAAAGAAATTGATTTAATTTAATAAACACCCTTTTATGACTTTAAGAATATTAGCCCTATTTTTATTATTTGCCAATACCAACAATGCGCAAAATATCGAAGATTTATCCAATAAATTTTGGAGATTAAAATCGGCTACGATAAACGGAAATTATTACGACTTTAGTAATGATATCAATGTAGCGCCTACGATGCAGTTTAGCGGTGGGAATATTAGAGGAAATGGAGGCTGCAATGCATATCATACTAAATTTACATTATTCGACCGCGCCATTGAGTTTGATTTTATAAAATCAACGAAAATGGCATGTAATAACTTAAAAATAAATGAAAATGAATACTTTGAAGCATTAGCTCAGCGTCAAAACACGTTTTTTTATTCCGATCGAAACGAGTTGGTTTTAAAAAATATTTCCGGCGATGTACTTACTTTCTTTTCACAATTTGCACGTTCTGAAAATTCAATTACGACACCTCCTGTTTATAGAGAATCGAGAAATACAAAAATTAAAGAAAGTAAAAAAGAGCGAGGAAAAAAAGGAAAGAAAGGGAAAAAAGGAAAAAGAGAGAAAAATAAAAAAGATAAAAAATCTAAAAAGTCTAAAAACAAAAAAGAACGCGGTAAAAAAGGAAAAAAATCAAATTCTAAAAAAGATAAAAAGAGTTCAAAGAAAGAAAAAGGAAAAAAAAGACACTAAGAAAAAGAAAAAATAAACTATGAGCGAGAAGGAATCTTCATTAAATTTTATAGAAGAAATAATATCTAATGATCTTGAAAGTAAAAAATACGAGAGCATTATCACACGTTTTCCTCCAGAACCAAATGGTTATCTTCATTTAGGTCATGCGAGTAGTATTTGCTTAAATTTTGGACTTACGAAAACGTTTCCGGGTTCTACCAATCTTAGATTTGACGATACCAACCCGACAACCGAAGAAACCGAATATGTAGAGAGTATTAAAAAAGATATTCAATGGCTTGGTTTTGAATGGAAAAACGAGTTATATGCGAGCGATTATTTTGATACACTTTATAACTATGCAGTTAAATTAATTCAAAATAATTATGCATATGTTTGTGATTTGACAAGTGATGAAATTGCAAACCAAAAAGGAAATCATACCACACCAGGCGTAAATAGTCCGTATAGAAATCGATCGGTTGAAGAAAATTTAAGCCTTTTTGAAGCGATGAAAAATGGCAAATTTGAAGATGGAACAAAAACACTTCGTGCTAAAATAGATATGTCGCATCCTAATTTATTGATGCGAGATCCTATCATTTATAGAATAAAACATGCGCACCATCATAGAACGGGAAACAAATGGTGTATTTATCCGATGTATGATTTTGCTCATGGGCAAAGTGATAGTATCGAAAATATTACCCATTCCATTTGCACCATGGAATTTATTCCGCACCGAGAACTTTATGATTGGTTGATTGAAAAGTTGGAAATTTATCCTTCAAAACAATACGAATTTGCTAGAAGAAATATCAATTATACGGTAACCAGCAAACGTAAATTGCTTCAATTGGTAAATGAAAAATTTGTTGATGGTTGGGACGATCCAAGAATGCCTACCATAAGTGGAATGCGCCGAAGAGGCTATACGCCATGGAGCATTCGTGAGTTTTGCAAACGAATTGGCATTGGCAAACGTGAAAATATGGTGGATGTTGGTCTTTTGGAGTTTTGTGTGCGTGAAGATTTGAATAAAATATCGAAAAGAGTAATGGCTGTTTTAGAGCCTATTAAATTAACCATTGAAAACTATCCCGAAGGACAAGAAGAATTTCTACCTACCGAAAATAATCCTGAAAAACCTGAAGAAGGTTCTAGAAATATTCCTTTTTCAAAAACACTTTGGATTGAACGCGAAGATTTTGCGGAGTTTCCAGAAAAAAAATGGTTTCGATTAGCTCCCGGTGCAATGGTACGATTAAAAAGTGCCTATATTATTGAGTGTACAGATTTTAAAAAAGATGCAGATGGAAATATTATTGAAATCATTGTAAAATATTTTCCGGATAGCAAAAGTGGTTCAGATAGCAGTGGACTTAAAGCAAAAGGCGTAATTCATTGGGTTTCGGCGGCGCATGCTAAAACGGCACAAATCAATCTTTACGACCGTTTGTTTCGAGTAGAAGATCCAAGCCAAGAAGAAGGTGATTTTAAAGATTTTATCAATCCAAACTCTTTGACTGTTATTCAAAATGCGTATATCGAACCCGAACTTGCTCATGCAAAAATTGGAGATTATTTTCAATTTTTACGTAAAGGATATTTTGTGTTGGATAAAAATAGTTCCATAGATACACCTATTTTCAATTTAACGGTTGGTCTAAAAGATAATTGGAAGTAAGATTATTTACTTATCCAATCTAATACAATTTGTCTGTATGCTTCTTTATTGTAAAACCAATAAATAGGAGAAATCACAAAAACTTCAACATCGTTTTGGATACAATTTTGGATAATCGAAAATTGTTTTTCGCTTGGAATTAATATCGTAAACCATTTTTTTGTATTTGAGGTTTTATAAAATAGTATAGAGTCGATATAAATAGTTTGCAATATTATATTTTCTGCTTCAAGGTCACTTTTTATAGATGATGCTGTCGAATTCAAATCTTTTTTAATTTCATAAAAATCATTGCCTTTACCTTCTACTTTGATTTGTTTGCTATGATTTTGAAAATTCGTTTTTTTAGATAACATAGTTTTTAAATCTAAATCAACTACCCAATCAAACTGATTTTTAGAGGTTTCCGAAATTTGATTTTCATTTTTGTTGCAAATTACTATGGGTTTCAACGCATTTTTTTGACATGTCAATAACTTTAAACCATTTTCATTTTTTAAATTATTAGCCTCTGTAAATAATGCCTCTATTCGATTTTGATTATAATGTTTTTTTAATTTTTCAAACTTATTTTCGATGATAAAAAGCCAATTGGCTTCCATTTTTTGCCTAGACAATGTATCCATTTCCATAAAATAGTATGGAAATGTTGGGTCAAAATATAAAAATAATGTTTTATTTTCATTCCAAAAATGGTCTAAAATTTTCTTATACATTGAAAATTCAATTTCTTCCGTTTTTACATTATTCTCAAAAACGAAATATTGTATTGATTCTGGAGCCTTTTTGATTTGTTTAAACAATTCAAATGCTTGTTTAAGCTGCTTACTATCAATAGATTGAATCCAATTTTTGATTTGAAGTATCGAGAAGTTTTCATAAGAATCCAATACTGGATACATTAAAATCTTAAAGCTGCTTAATTGATTTTTTGCTGTTTTATTTAAAGAAAATGAAGTATGATTTAGTTTATCATATTTGCATAAAATCGGGTTTAAAAATGAAAAAGAGTATGAATAATATATTTCGAACTGCTTTTCTAATTTTTCGCATTTTTTCTTATACAAATTTAAACTTAAAATTTTTCTTTGAAGTACCTTAAAATTAACCTTTGGATTAAGATTAAAATGTTCTTGATATTTTTCTAAGAAGATTTTTTTTGGAACCGAAATTTGGAGGTCATTTTCCAATTCGATACTTAGTTTTTGGAGCGAATCCGAATTTAAAAAAACATTTTTTAATCCAACTTGTTTTGCTTTATCACTATACTTTTCATTGATATTTTTAATTTTTAGACATTTTTTTTCATAAGCAAACCTGTTTTTTGAATCTTTTTTTAATAAACTTTTTAATCGACGGGTTTTAAATAATTTCTGCATTTCTTGTTCTAATTCCGCTTCAATAATCGAAGATAATGGCATGTCGGAGGCATCCAATTTTCTAAATTCAATCTCCATTTTATTTGCCAATTGTTCTATTTTTTTGAGCTGGCTTACTAACGCTACGTAATTAAAATGCTGAAATACAAAGGATTTTATCTCAAAAATAAAAGGATTTGCTTGTTGCTTAAAATCGAGAAATTCTTGATATTGTCTTTTATAATTTTTCCAATCTTGATAAGAAGGCACTTTATGCAATGGTATTTTTGTGTCATAAAAATACGGAAGTGCATATAACTTTTCCAAAAGTTCATAAACTAAAAATGGCGCGTTTTTAATTTTTAGATTTAATATTTGATTATGTTTTTTTATTAAACTTTTAAGATGTTGTTCTTTATTTTTAAAATACAACGCATGTTTTTTTAAATATCTTACATTCTGTTCAACAATATTTATTGCTTTTATTGAGCCCTCTATTTGATGAATGATATCATTTTTATCCGAAAATTGATTTAAAACTAAAGGTTTAAGATAATTTGCTTTCAAAATTTCACTCAATAAACGTTCATCCGATTTATTGTTGAACGTTATTAATATAGATTCATTTTTTTGTAAAGAAAATGCCAAAATATTAATTAAATATTGCTCTATAAAAACATCTAAACGACTATCAATCTGAAAGGATAATCCTTCATACAACAAAGTAAACAGTTCTTTTTCATGACTTTGAATCGGCTTTACAGGTAAAAAATCATCATGAAAATTTAGCATTTTTTTGTAACTATTATAATTTATCAAAAATAAAAAAACTAAATCAATAGCTCAATGTTTTTTAAATTTGTAAAAAACTACGATATGTCTAAAACATTTTTATTTATAGGTGCTTCCAGCGATATTGCTAATTCGGCTTTATTAGCCTTAAAGTCTGAAAATCACAAAGTTATTGGTATTTCTAGAAATGCCAGCGAACATGAATTTGATAATTTTTATACCATAGAAAAATACGACACGGATCATCTACCTGAAATTGAAGAAACTATTGATGGGCTGGTTTATTTTCCTGGTTCTATTGTATTAAAATCATTTTCTCAATTAAAAAAAGAGGATTATATAAATGACTTAGAAATCAATACTTTAGGTGCTGTTATGAGTATACAAAAATACCTTCCTAATCTTAAAAAATCATTGACTCCGTCTATTGTTTTAATTAGTTCTGTTGCCACGCATATTGGTTTACCGTTCCACTGTTCGATTAGTTTAGCCAAAGCGGGCCTCGAAGGTTTTGCAAAAGCTTTATCTGCCGAATTAGCACCAAAAGTTCGTGTAAACATCGTGTCTCCTTCGCTTACAAATACTAAGTTAGCGAGCAAATTGCTAAATACTCCCGAAAAAATTGAACAAGCTCAAAAAAGAAATCCACTACAAAAAGTAGGAAGTACCGAAGATATTGCAAACGCAATTTGTTTTTTACTTTCCGAAAAAAGTCAATGGATTACAGGACAAAATATTCAAGTAGACGGTGGTATGGCGGCTATAAAGTAATATATCAATATAATTACTGATTTTCATACGCCTCTAAAATATCAATAGCACTTTGCGCAATGATGCTTCCAGGGCCAAAAATATGTTTTACACCAATTTGATATAAATCTTGATAGTCTTTTTGAGGGATGACACCTCCGGCAATGATGATTATTTCTTCACTTTCTTCTTTTTTCAAAATATCAATAAGCTGCTTAATCAAAGATTTGTGACCTCCTGCCAAAGAAGAAATACCCAAAAAGTGTACATCATTCTCTATGGCTTGTTTGGCTACTTCTTCAGGTGTTTGAAAAAGAGGACTTATATCTACATCAAATCCTAAATCTGCAAACGCTGTTGCAATAACTTTTGCGCCTCGGTCGTGGCCATCCTGTCCCATTTTGGCAACCATAATACGTGGCCTTCTTCCATTTTTTTTTGCAAATTGATTGCTTAATTCCAAAGCCTTTTGATAGAGTGCATTATCTTTCATTTCTTTATTAAAAATGCCTGAGATTAAATTGTTTTGTGCCGTATATCTTCCAAAAATATTTTCTAACGCTTTTGAAATTTCGCCCAATGTAGCTCGATGTCGTGCCGCTTCAACCGCAATTTCTAAAATATTCATCGAATCATCCGAAGCTGCTTTCTCCAATTGACTTAAAAGCGCCTCCACTTTTTCTTGATTCCGCGTTAATTTAATTTGTGTCAAACGGGATTTTTGAGCATTTAAAACCTCAAAATTATCAATAGATAGCACCTCAATATCGGTTACTTGATCGGTTTTATATTTATTTACCCCAACAATGGTATCCACTCCTGCATCAATTTTAGCTTGTTTTTTGGCTGCACTTTCTTCAATACGCATTTTAGGAATTCCTTTTTCAATAGCAGCGGTCATACCCCCATATTGCTCGACTTCTTGCATTAAAATCCGTGCCTTTTCTATTAATTCGTGCGTAAGATATTCTACATAATGACTTCCAGCCCATGGGTCGATAGCTTTGGTAATTCCTGTATTTTTTTGTAAATAAATTTGAGTATATCGCGCAATAGCTGCAGAATAATCAGTAGGTAAAGCGATCGCCTCATCTAAAGCATTGGTATGCAAACTCTGCGTTCCCCCAAATGCTGCAGCTAAGGCTTCGGTCGTCGTTCTTGAAATATTATTGTATGGATCTTGTTCGGTCAAACTCCACCCACTCGTTTGACAGTGCGCTCTCAATGCTAATGATTTTGGATTTTGTGGGTTAAATTGATTAACAATTTCGGCCCATAAAACACGACCTGCTCGCATTTTGGCAATTTCCATAAAAAAATTCATACCAATTCCCCAAAAGAAAGAAAGTCTTGGCGCAAAAGCATCAATTGATAAACCCGCGTCAATTCCTTTTCTTAAATATTCTAATCCATCCGAAAGCGTATAAGCCAATTCAATATCCGCACTTCCTCCAGCCTCTTGTATATGATAGCCCGAAATACTTATCGAATTAAATTTTGGCATTTTTTCGGCGGTGTATTTAAAAACATCCGCAATAATTCGCATACTTGGTTTAGGTGGATAAATGTAGGTATTTCGAACCATAAATTCTTTCAAAATATCATTTTGAATCGTTCCTGACAATTTTTCTACGGACACTCCCTGCTCTTCGGCAGCCACAATATAAAATGCCATTATTGGTATAACCGCACCATTCATCGTCATCGATACACTCATCTGATCTAAAGGAATTTGATCAAACAATATTTTCATATCTTCAACCGAATCAATTGCTACACCTGCCATACCCACATCACCAACAACACGAGGATGGTCACTGTCATAACCTCGATGAGTCGCTAAATCAAACGCTACGGAAAGTCCTTTTTGACCTGCAGCTAGATTTTTTCGATAAAACGCATTGGATTTTTCTGCCGTACTAAAACCCGCATATTGACGAATGGTCCATGGTTTGCTTATATACATACTTGAATAAGGACCTCTTAAAAAAGGAGGAATTCCAGAACCAAAACCCATGTGTTTTGAAGTATTTAAATCGGATTCTTCAATTTTATTGTATGCTTTAATCCCTTCAACAAATGTTGTTTTCTCTTGTTTTAAATTTGACGTATTCGATTTATATAATTGACTTAACGGAATTTCTTGTAACATATATATTTTTTTCTATTAAATCTAACTGCCTTTAACGTTTTTTACTATTTGTTCTATCATGTCCCATTGACTGCTATCAATTTGATTTAATAAATTAAATTGACCCGCACCTTGAAGCCATTCACCGCCATCGATTGTAACACATTCTCCATTAACATAGTCTGAAAAATCAGAAACTAAATATGCGGCCAAATTGGCTAATTCTTGATGATCACCAACGCGCTTTAATGGATTGCGAGCACCTAAGTCAAATTTTTTAGCCATTTCTCCTGGTAATAAACGATCCCATGCACCCTTTGTAGGAAATGGACCGGGAGCTATAGCATTAAACCAAATATTATATTTAGCCCATTCTACAGCCAAACTTCTTGTCATAGCTAAAACGCCTGCTTTAGCCGTTGCCGAAGGAACTACGAATGCACTTCCTGTTTCGGCATACGTTGTTACGATATTAAGCACCTTTGCTTTTGTTTGTTTATTATTTATCCAATGTTTGGCCAATTCCATAGTACAATTTACCGTACCTTTTAAAACAATATCAATAATAACCCCAAACGCTCGAGCGCTTAATCGTTCGGTAGGACTAATAAAATTTCCTGCTGCATTATTGATCAAAATATCAATTTGACCAAATTTTTGAATGGCAGTATCGACCATTTGAGTTATCTGAAGATGTTCGCGAACATCACAAGCAATAGGAAAACAAACGCCTCCCGTTTCTGCCTCTAATTCTTTAGACGTATTTTCTAAAACATCCATTTTTCTACTCGTAATAACGACTTTGGCACCCAATTCCATAAGATACTTCGCCATTGCTTTACCAAGCCCTGTTCCTCCTCCAGTAATAATTGCCGTTTTTCCAGCAAAAGCATTTTCTTTAAACATTCCTGTGTGTTGCATATCTATTAATTTTTAAATTATAATGGTATTGTTACGGTTTTATATATTGCTATATAATGGAAGAAGCTTGCAACTAAAACAAATATATGCCACAAGAAATGGGTATATTTCAAATTTTTACGCATATAAAAAGGAACGCCTATTAGATACGTTACTCCACCAAGTAATACGTATATAAAAATATTATGAGGCATGTCTTTAATTATTGGCTTAATAATGAATAAAACCATCGAACCTAAAAAAACATATAAAAAGACCGAGAAAAGACGAAATCTTCCCATAAAAAAATATTTCATGACAATTCCACCAATCAAAATAGTCCAAAGAATGGTTAAAAATATAGTTCCGAGAGGCTCTGAAATATATTTATTAACTAATGGCGTATAAGTGCCTCCAATCAATAAAAAAATGGCCATGTGGTCTAACGTTCTAAATTTTGTTTTTAGTTCTTTGTTTTCAATAAAATGATACATACTTGAAGTAGCATATACCGCAATCAAACCCACTGAAAAAATAACCAAACCTGCGATATTAACTTTTGATGGATTTTGAATTGCTGTAAAAATAAGATAAGGGCAACAAAAAATATACAATAAAAGCCCAAAAAAATGGCTCCCAAAATTTAACTTTTCTTCAAAAGGCGTATATTGGCTCAATGTGTTATTTTTAAAAAACAAAGATAGTATTTTTTTAATTAGAAACTTATAAAAAAGCAAGCTTTTTTTGAGTTTTTAAAAGGAATTCGTTATTTTTGTGAAAATACATTAATATGAAAAAAATAACTCGAGTTGGCGTTCTAACAAGTGGTGGGGATTCACCTGGAATGAATGCAGCGATTCGTTCCGTATTTAAAACGTGTAAGCACTATAATATCGAATGTTTTGGAATACGAAGAGGCTATCAGGGGCTCATCGAAAATGACATTTTTGAACTCAAGCCAAGTGATGTAAAACAGATTATTCATTTGGGCGGCACTATCATCAAATCCGCTCGATCCAAAGAATTTATGTCCCTTGAAGGGCGTCAAAAAGCATTCAAAAATCTTGAGTTAAATCATATTGACGCTTTAGTCGTAATCGGTGGTGATGGTACATTTACAGGTGCTATGTATTTTGAAAAAGAGTTTGGAATACCAATTATTGGAGCTCCTGGCACGATAGATAATGATATTTATGGATCAGATAGCACTATTGGATATGACACAGCACTCAATACGGCAATGGAAGCTATTGATAAATTACGAGATACCGCAACGTCGCACGAAAGACTTTTTTTTGTAGAAGTTATGGGTAGAGATGCGGGTTATATCGCACTCAATAGCGGCATTGCTTCGGGAGCAATTGAAATTCTAATTCCTGAAACGAAATACAATATGGATTTGTTTTTTGAAAACCTAAGAAAAGGGGCTGAAAATGGTAAAATTTCAAATATTGTCGTTGTGGCCGAAGGAGAAAAAGACACCACAATATATGAATTGGCAGAGGCGACTAAAAAAGCATTTCCGCTTTATGAACCTAAAATAACCATTTTAGGACATATTCAAAGAGGCGGATCACCAACGTGTTCGGATCGAGTGATTGCGAGTAGAATGGGCGTTGCGGCCGTTGAAGGTTTGCTCGAAGGCAAATCTAGTGTTATGGCAGGTATCAAAGCGAATCAAATTGTTTACACTTCTTTTGAAGAAGCCGTTAAAAAACGCGAACAACTAGAACCTCATCTAATAAAAACGGCAAGTATTTTAGCTATTTAGATTTTCATTTTTTGATTGTTCTTGCTTAAATAATTTTAAAAAATATATCCCAGCAAGCCCGCAAATAATGGTTAATAAAAATTTTGGTGAAAATCCAGTTCGAACTAACTGATAAAAAGCAACTAAAAAAATGCAAATTACTGCAAATGCCCAGTAATAAAAAATGACCGTTTTAAATCGTCCCATAATTATAAATATTTAGGACAAATTTAAACAAAATTTAATATTGTTTATCCGATTAATTCATAACGACTTCTTTATATTTGCTACTTTTTTTAATCCTATGAATCGCACATCACTTTTTTTAATTTTATTTGTTTTCATTTTTGGTTGCAAAACAACCAAAAACAATTTTAATAAAAACCCGAGTCAAACTGTAAATATTGAAAATAAAGAACGTTTGAATGTAAAACCAGATATTGAGGGCTCTAAAAAAGAAGCTAAATCCTCAACGAAGGGAGTTTGTATTTTTAATATTTTTTTTGATGCCAAAGAAGAGTTTAGTATACATAACCGACCACGAATTAAAGAAATTCAAAAAGTTTTAGAAGAAAATGTTTTTGAAAAAATAGAACTTTATGGCTTTACCTATCGGAAAAATGACATAAAGAAATCAAAAGAACGTATTGATAAAATTCATGAATTGCTTATGACTAAAAAGTTGTCGAATGCTACTATTGAGAAATATCCTAAAGGAAATACAATACAGAAATATAATTCTACAAAAGATGACCGCGTTGAGATTCGAATGATTCCAAAAAAATAAATTGATTGGACTTAATTATTTTACATTCGTTACAATCATATTGCCTAAATTTAGCGTAATCATTCCCACTGAGATTGCCAAAAGAATAACTCCAAAAAGTTTACGCATAACCATGAGAGCACTTTCAGAAATGCGATTTTGAATCAGATATAAATATCTTAAAACGATATAAACAATCAATATATTGATAATAATCGCTATCGTCATTTCGGCATACATAATTTGTGGCTTTAATGATAAAATTGTCGTTATGGTGCCCGCTCCCGAAATTAAGGGAAAGGCAACAGGAACAATCGTTGAAGCCTTTGATTTATTTTCTTGCTTTTTAATGATGTTTCGCCCCAAAATCATTTCCATAGCAAGTATAAATAAAATGATTCCTCCGGCTACCGCAAATGAAGATTGTGTTACACCTAAAAATGAAAGCAGACTTTCACCAAGAAACAATGCCAATAACATTATAACTAATGAGGTGATCGAAGCTTTTTCGGCGTGAATAACACCATTATTTTTTCCAATATCAATTAATAAAGGTAAAACGCCAACAATGTCAATAACGGTAAATAGCGTTACTGTAGCTTTTAATATGGATGCAAAATCTAACATAATTTGAATTTAATAGTGAAATCGAATGGAATAAACGCCTTGATTTTTATTTTTAATAGGTTCCATATTTTTGTACTTTGAAAGCATTTTAATCACCTCATTTTTTAGAATCCCTTCGCCTTTTCCATGAATGATATCTAATTGATTAACTTTATTTTTTTGAGCTTCAATAATGGCTTCTTGCAATAGAATAAGTTGTTTTGATAAAACTTCATGGGGTTGGACTTTATATTGCTTAAAGTGAAGCGCATCAAAGTGCAAATCTACAGATTCTATTTTATATTCTTCTATAATTATTTGTGAATGAGGCTCTTTAGTCTCTATTTCCGAATAAATGTCTTTTGTTTTATGAACCAAATCCCGTTCAAAATAATATTCTTCAAAACCATCGTTTAGTAGAACTAAAATTTTTGATTTTTCTATTCCGATGACCTTTCCTTCTATAGATTCATCATTGGGTTTTACAACGTCGCCAATTTTAAACTTCATTAAGTAACTTCCACAATTTATCTTTAAGCACATCAATATTTTTATTCATTATGGAAGAAATAAAAATAATAGGAATGTCTTTAAACTCTTTTTGATACCACGCTTCAATTTCTTCGTCAATCAAATCAGATTTTGAAATCGCTATCAAGCGCTTTTTATCTAATAATTCAGGATTGTACTTTTCGAGTTCATGAATCAGAATTTCATATTCTTTTACAATATTTTCAGATGCAGCACTAATCATAAATAATAAAACCGCATTTCGTTCAATATGTCTTAAAAAACGATGTCCAAGACCTTTTCCTTCGGCTGCACCTTCAATAATACCTGGAATATCGGCCATACAAAAAGACAAACCATCGCGATAATTTACAATTCCTAATTGTGGCACTAATGTGGTAAACGGATAATCCGCTATTTCTGGTTTTGCTGCCGAAACCACCGAAAGTAATGTAGATTTTCCCGCATTAGGAAAACCAACCAAACCAACGTCCGCCAATACTTTTAACTCAAAAATAACCCAACCTTCCAAACATCCCTCGCCCGGCTGAGCATACTCTGGTGCTTGATTTGTAGCTGTTTTAAAATTATGATTTCCAAGTCCACCGCGTCCGCCTCTAAATAAAATACATTCTTGATTTGGCTCCGTAAGTTCTATTAAAACCTCTCGAGTTTCCGCATCTTTTATAACTGTTCCTAAAGGCACTTCTAATACAATATCTTCACCATTGGCTCCCGAACTTAATGCTCCCGAACCGTTTGTTCCGTCTTGAGCATGAATATGTTTTTTATATTTTAAATGCAACAAGGTCCACATTTGAGGATTGGTTCTTACAATTATATGAGCGCCCCGACCGCCGTTGCCGCCGTCAGGTCCGCCATTTGGAATAAACTTCTCCCTTCGAAAATGACTACTTCCAGCGCCACCTTTTCCACTTCTACAAAAAATCTTTACGTAATCAATAAAATTTGCCATCTTCTCTTTTTTATTAAAACAAAAACCAAAATGCAATTGCATTTTGGTTTAAAGTCTTTATTTATAAATAATTTCTAACGAAATTGTCTTTGTTGTAATGCCTGGTTTAAAACCGTTTCATAATTCGTCATTTTCGTTTTAGCTTTTGTAGCTAAATCATTCATGCCTTCTTTAGAAGCAATTTCTACCACCGTATTCAGCATCGATAAATTATTTCCTACTTCTTCGGTATATGGATTTACTTTTTTAATGTTTTTTGAATTGGTTACCCAGTCTAAAACAGCCGTAGAATTCTTATACATTTCCTCACTGATCATCTTTATCATCTTGGTGTTTTTTGCAATAGATGCCGCTTGAAGAACCAATCCATCGTATCGATCAATGCGCATTTTTTCTTTTGGCATTTTTTGATACAACATTTCCATAACTTTATTTGCAGAATCTATTTTGCCCATTACCGCAAGATTTATAGCTAACGCCGCTACAGATTGTTTGATATTGATATAACTTTTAAATGTATTTTCATCCATTAAAATATCTTTTTCAATACCTCCAAAATCAAATTTTTGAACCAATTCGTATGTTTTCTCAACATCCATTGCATCCAATCCATTAACCAACGGTTTTGAAAATGGATTAAAGACATTAATCATTCCTACAGATTGAAGATATGGAGAAATTCCTAAATCTTTAGGACCGTATGAATTGATAAAACAAATTGGACGATCTTGGAAATATCTATTTATTAACTGCAACTGAATAAGTCCTCCTTTAGAAAGCCCTTGTGGCAAAGTAACCGGAATTCGATTGCTGGATATATTCGCCATTTCTTGAGTAATATATCCAGCTTTAACCGCTTTGGACAAATCGGCTTCAAAATATGTTTTTGTAGTTGGTAAATAATTTTCTTGAGTTCCGTCGCCATAAGTTACTTTAGCGGCAGGATCATCACTCGTAACAATACTTACAATTTGACTAAAACTTAATGTAGAATCTAAAAATGGAGATCCCGAAGCTCTTAAATATTGTCTTTTATCTCCATTGACCAATTCAAAATCAAAGCCCAATTCCACGCTTGGATTATCGTTCATTGGTAATAATAACTGAGAAATATAAGGCGCGCCGTCTATTAAACTTGTATTGACTACACGAACGTCCGGCCTAACGTTTTCAATTTCTTGCGCATACCAAAGTGGATACGTATCGTTGTCGCCATACGCAAAAAGAATAGCATCCTTTGGACATGAGTTCAACACATTTTTGGCAAATGCCAAAGTAGATGTTCTGTTGCCTCTATTATGATCGTCCCAACCTTGAGAACCCATTAAAAATGGAGCGATAGCGGTTATTAATAATGCTAAATACATCGCATTATTTTTTAACGCTTTTTTAAATAATTCGAAAATAAAATACGTTCCAAAAGGAATCCAAAGTGCAAAAGCCCAAAATGATGGAGCGGTTACATAATCTCGTTCTCTTGGCTCGATTGGTGGCTGATTATGAAATAGAATTTGCATAACGCCTGTAGCAAAAAACAGCATTAAAATATAGAAAAAGGTTTCTCTATTTCTTTTGTAATTGTAATATGCTCCCAATAAACAAAGCAATAATGGAATCATATAAAAACGATTCAACGCTTTATTTTCAGTTAATATTTCGGGTTTGTCGGATTGATCTAAATTTGCATTTCCCCAAAAAGTTCCTGCAAGATTGTCAATTATATTAATGCCCGATATCCATCTTCCTTTATCATTACTTGGTGTACCTTGAAAATCATCCGTTCTTCCTGCAAAATTCCATAATAAATATCTAAAATACATATAGCCCACTTGGAAATTCACAAAGAATGAAATATTATCTGAAAAAGAAACATCATCTTTTACTACATACTGACCTGGCTGACCTTTTTGATTTAACTGTTGCGCATATTGTTCGGCCTGTTCGGCCTGACCCGCAGGAAATTTTTGAACTTCTTGATTCGTTGCTCTATCAATTATTTTAAAAGCAGGGTTGATCCAAGTTCTGTAGAATGATTTTTTATCATCCCCTTCATGTCCCAATCGTGGAAAGAACTTTTTCACTTTAGAGTCATACTCATAGGCTCTAATTTTTCCAACTTCTTCATATCGGCCGGTTTTTGTATTTTTTTCATAGGTTGTTCCTTTATCTATAGTTTTCGTAATCAAAGATGGATCACCTACATCTGGATAATGAGGCCCTCTAAATAAAGGTCTTTCTCCATACTGTTCACGAGCAATATACGATTTTAAGGTCAAAAAATTATTCGGCACATTCATATTGATTGGAGGATTGGTATTGGCACGAATAACCACCATAAAATAACTGGTAAAACCAAAATATAGAAATGCAATAAAAAGCAAAACCGTATTCAAAGAAATTTTAAATAGATCTTCTCTCCATCCTAAAAATCTTGGATTGTCATGCGATTTTTTAATTAAAAAAGCAAATAGGAATATAATTAAAAATATTCCGAAAATAGATCCTGAATAAAAAGGTAAATGGAATGAATTAACAAACATCAAATCTAATTTTCCTAAGAAATTTGGCGTTTGAATCAAAACAAAATTCATTACAAACTGAATAAAAACAATAGAAAGTACAAAGCTTATAAATGCGCCTAACCATGTAAATTTAAATTTATCAAAATAGATAATTAAGCCTATCAATGGAAAAACTAATAAAGAAAGTAAGTGAACACCAATACTCATTCCCGTAAATAGTGCAATCAAAAGCAACCACATATCTCTTTTTGAAGACTTGTCTTCTTTCCATTTTAAAATAGCCCAAACGTTGAATGACATAAAAAATACTGAAAAAGCGTAAACTTCGCCTTCAATAGCATTAAACCACATGGAATCAAGAAACGTAGCCGCTAAAGCAGCTAAAAATGAAGATCCTAAGATATAAAATTTAGTAATACCTTCTGGTTCTTCGCCTTTTGTAAATGCCATTTTTAAAATAATTGTAGCACTCCAAAAGAAAAACAAACTACAAAATGCGGTACTAGTGGCACTTAAAAAGTTAATACTCATGGCTACTTTGCTAATATCACCAAATGATAAAAGCGAAAATATTTTACCTACTAACATAAAAAAGGGCGCTCCTGGAGGGTGCGCTACTTGCAATTTATAAGTACAACTTAAAAACTCACCACAATCCCAAAGACTTCCCGTTTTTTCCATTGTAATTGTATAAGTAGCTAATGCTATAAAAAATACAATCCATCCTAAAACTGTATTTAACTTTTTAAATTCCATAATTATTTTTTTTGAATAGTTGACAAAGTTATAAATATTTTAATAATAGTTTCAAAATTTGATTTAACGAGCTTAAAATTTACTCATCATCAAAAATTTCTTCAACGGATTTTGTAGGTTCGGTAAAATTACAATCCATTTCAAATTTATACGTAGAGTCGGATTCCGAAACAAATGTTTTCTTACGCTTTAAATTTAAACTGGATTCATTGTAGGATTTATTTACAAATTTCGCCCAAATAGGAAGCGCACTACTTGCACCTTGTCCCAAGGCGGTCGAAGCAAATGAAATCGAAGGATCGTCAGCGCCAACCCAAACCGCACAAAGTAATGAAGGCGTGCTTCCGATAAACCATCCATCCGAATTACTCTGGGTTGTTCCCGTTTTTGCCGCAATCTCCATTTTTAGTCCATATGAACCTCTTAAACGTGAAGCGGTTCCTTTTCCTGTTGTTACGTTTTGCATCATTAAATTCATTAAAATGGCAGTTCTTTGGCTCATTACTTCTTTAGAAACTCTTTGATTTTGATAAATTACATTGCCGTCTTTATCTTCTATTCGATCAATATAATAAGGTTTTGTATAAATGCCTTTATTCATAAATGGACTGTATGCGCCAATCATTTCATAAACTGAAACATCCGTTGTTCCAAGTGAAATGGATGGCACGGCCTCAAAATCAGCTTTTATACCCAACGTTTTTGCAAAATCGATTAAGGCATTTGGCCCATATTTTTTAATTATTTGTGCCGCCACACGATTATCCGAAACTTGAAGTCCATCTTTGAGTGAAACCATTTGTCCATCTATAAAATTTTTAGAGCCGCGAGGATCCCAACTTTCAAAACCTGGAATATTTGGTGCGTTATATTCGACTTCGGAACATGGTGTTTCTCCTTGCTCTAAAGCTAATGCATATAAAAATGGTTTTATTGTAGAACCTACTTGACGTTTTGTGCTTTCTTTTACGTGGTCTAGTTTAAAATGATTAAACTGAATACCTCCAACCCAAGCTTTAATTTGACCACTGGATGGATCAATAGCACACAAACCCGCATGCAATATTTTTTTGTAATGTTTAATCGAATCTACGATGCTCATTTGAGTATCTCGATCGCCATAATGCGTATAAACGCGCATTGGCTTTTTCGTTTTTTCTAGAATTTTTAAAATTTCTTCTTGGGTATTTCCGCTATTTTCCAATGCTTTATAATCGGGCATTTCTTTTAAGATATTAATAACTAAGTCTGGATTTTTTTTGTCCCCATATTTATACGGATCCCGATTTCCCCATTCTTTTAAAAATGCTTTCTGTAAGAAAACCATATGTTCTTCCACCGCTTTTTCGGCATGTTCTTGCATTTTAGAATTGATGGTTGTATAAATTCGAAGTCCATCTCTATAAATATCATAACTGCTGCCATCAGGCTTGGACAAATCTTCTAAAATATTTTCTAAATCTTTACGAATTTCTTCCCTCAAATAAGGAGCAAGGCCTGTATTGTGCGAAGTAAGTTTATAATCAATTATTAACGGCAAATTACTTAATGAATCCGCTTCATTTTCGGTAATATATCCATATTTGCTCATTTGATGCAAAACGACATTTCTTCTTTGTTTCGCATTTTCGGGATTCGATTTTGGATTATAAATTCCAGGCCCTTTAAGCATACCAACCAAAACAGCAGACTCTTCGATTTTAAGACGAGCAACATCTTTATTAAAATAGGTTTTTGCGGCTTCTTTTAATCCATAACTATTATGTAAAAATGAAACGGTATTAAAATATAATGCAATGATTTCGTCTTTTGAAAAATTCCGTTCTAACTGAATTGCAATATACCATTCTTTTACTTTTTGTATCGAACGAACAAAAATATTTTTTCGCTCCGAATCGTGAAATAAATTTTTTGCCAATTGCTGGGTAATGGTGCTCGCTCCCGATTTTTTAGCCAAAAAGAAGGTTCTAAAAAATGCCGTAGAAATTCCTAACAAATCCACGCCAGGATGTTCTCTAAATCTAAAATCTTCCGTTGCAATTAGCGCATTTACGGTATGCTGAGGTATGTTTGAATAATTTAACTCCGTTCGGTTTTCAATATAATATTTTCCCATTTCTTGCAAATCTTCCGTAAATACAATTGAGGAAACGGATTTTTGTGGATTTTTAATATCATCAATTGATGGCAACGCTCCCAGCCATTCTTGCGAAATCATAAATACTAGAATCAGAATAAAAACAATACCAATTCCTATGGATTTTAAAAAAAATCTAAAATAGTTCCAAAAACGCTCTTTATCCATGATGTAAAATATTAAAACTTTACAAATATAGACATTTCCTGAAATTTATATTTTTATTTTCTGAAAAGTTTAAACGAAATCTAAGATTAGATTTATCTTTGTCGCTCAGAATTTTATATAAATGACGGAAAATAATACCGATATTCAAGATATTTCACTTTTGGCTAAAGCGATGTCGAATCCTATTCGAATCCAAATTTTAAAGTTTTTAGCCGAACAAACTTCTTGTTTTCATGGTGACATGGCGGATACTTTGCCTATTGCTAAATCAACCTTATCGCAACATCTCAATGAACTCAAAGACGCTAATCTCATTTCGGGCACGATAAGTGGCAATAATGTCAAATATTGTATTAACCTCGAAGAATGGGAAAAAGCACAATCGATATTTAATACTTTTTTTAAATCCATTGCTTTAAAAGAATCTTGTAAAAAATAATGATTCGTTTTTATACGAACGTTCGTATATTTGCGAACAAATTATTTTTATGACCCCCAAACTTAAATTTTTAGATCGTTTTCTTACGCTTTGGATATTTTTAGCCATGTTTATTGGCTTAATAATTGGTTACTTTTTTCCTATTGTTAAAGTCATTTTTCAAAACTTAAGCGTAGGTGCCACTAATATTCCTTTGGCAATTGGTTTGATTTTAATGATGTATCCTCCTTTGGCAAAAGTTGACTATTCGCTCATTCCAAAAGCATTTGAAGATAAAAAATCGATGACGCTATCCTTGTTCTTAAATTGGATTATCGGGCCTTTATTGATGTTTGGATTGGCTATTATTTTTCTTAAAGATTATCCGGATTATATGATAGGGTTAATACTGATTGGATTGGCACGATGTATCGCGATGGTTATTGTTTGGAATGATTTAGGTGGAGGAAATCGGGAATATGCGGCTTTATTAATTGCTCTTAATAGTTTTTTTCAGATAATAAGCTATAGTCTTTACGTTTGGATTTTTATTAATATTCTTCCAAATATTTTTGGACTTGGCCATTTTAATGTATCGGTATCTATTTTTGAAGTGAGCCAAAGTGTATTGATTTATCTTGGGATTCCATTTCTATTAGGTTATGTTTCAAGAAAATATTTTATCAAAACAAAAGGAATTACGTGGTATAACACTAATTTTATTCCCAAAATTTCACCTATAACGCTTTATGCGCTTTTATTTACAATAGTTTTGATGTTTAGCCTAAAGGGCGATCAAATTCTTTCCTTACCCAAAGAAGTTTTATTAGTAGCCACGCCGATGGTGCTTTATTTTATTTTGATGTTTATTTCCAGTTTTTTTATTAATAAATCGATGGGCGTTGCATATGATAAAAATGCCGCCATTTCTTTTACGGCCACAGGAAACAATTTTGAGCTGGCTATAGCCGTTTCCATAGCGGTTTTTGGTATTCATTCGCCACAAGCTTTTGTAGGAGTGGTGGGGCCGCTTATTGAAGTGCCCGTGCTGATCTTGCTTGTAAAACTAAGTTTGTATTTTAAAAAGATTTATTATTCAAAAAAATAATCGTTATGACTTTAAAAGATTTTAAAGAAAAATTGTCGGAAATCCAGCAAATTCAATTTATGACACCCAATGGCAAATGGATTGCACCACATTTTCATATTACAGAAATCGGTAAAAAAACAAAAACCTTTTTAGATTGTGGAAACGTATTAAGGAATGAATCTTTTGTTACATTTCAATTGTGGCATGCCAATGATTTTGATCATCGACTTATGCCAAACAAACTTTTAGGGATTATCGAAAATAGCGCGGCACTGAATCTTGATGCTTCGCTTTCTATAGAAGTGGAATATCAAACAGATACCACGATTGGATTATTTTCATTAGAATTTGAAACGGATACGTTTATGCTAATAGCAAAAGAAACCAATTGTTTGGCAAAAGACCATTGTGGTATTACGGAATCTGAAATACCTGTTTCAAAAAATACGTGCAGTTCCGACAGCGGATGTTGCTAATTTTTTAAATATAACAATATGTTCCCAAAAATAACCGAAGTTATATCTCAAATCGATTTAGAATCTATTCCTAATGTTCGAAAAGAAATATTAAATCCAATTCGTGAATTTATTCAATCAAAAATTGAAAAAAACGAAGCAATGGCTTTAAATTTCATTTGTACGCACAATTCGCGCCGTAGTCATTTGTCTCAAATTTGGGCACAAGTCATGGTTGATTATTTTGATTTAAAACATATTTATTGTTATTCGGGCGGTACCGAAGCCACGGCTATGTTTCCAAAAATCATCGAAACATTAATATTACAAGGTTTTGAAATTGAAAAACTACACGACGCATCCAATTCTATTTATGCTATTAAGTATGACGAAAAAGCGCCTGCAATTATTGGATTTTCTAAAGCGTATCCACATTTTTATAATCCAAAGTCTGATTTTGTGGCAATGATGACCTGCAATGATGCCGATGAAAATTGTCCTGTTGTGTTTGGCGCATCTTCTCGCTTTGCATTAAATTATGAAGACCCTAAACTATATGATGACACGCCAATTATGAACGAAAAATACCTCGAACGCAGCTTACAAATCGCTAGTGAAATGTATTATTTATTTCAATAAAACCAATCGCTGTTGATGACTAAATATGGAGTTGTCAATTTGAATTTGATATTGACCTTTTGGTAAATGATCCAACTGAAGTTGATGTTGCGTTCGGTAGCCTTTAGATGGCACCTTTTCACGATGTACTTCTTTGCCTAATAAGTCTATAACTCGGATTTGAATCTCGGTCTGCGCGATGGAATGTATATCTAATTTTAATTCGCCTTCGATTAACGGAATTGGATAAATTGCCACTTTGAAATCCGGCAACTTCGTCGCGCGTTTCGCAATTACAATTTTACTGTAATCTATTTTTCCGTCTAAGTCCACTTGCTTGATTCGATAATACAACCATGGTCTTACTTCATTTTCATGTAAAAATTGATATTGCTGTGTTATCGAACTATTACCTGCCGCAGAAATATTCTCAGATGCATTGTAAAACTGCACCGCATCTTCACTATACTCTACTTCAAAATGGCTCGTATTCTGCTCGCTTGATGTACTCCAAAACATCTGATTACCATTTTCTAACGTATTTATAGATATTTTATTCCAAGTTACGGGAAGAGAGCTTATAGGGACTAATGTTCCTCCAAATGTTAAATTACCTTGTAATCCTCCCGTTCCATCTAGTGCCTCCGCTCCATATGCATAAAATCGAAAAGTTATTGTTGTTTGACCAAATGTTGTTGTATTAATTTGGTTACCAGCATATCCAGAATTTGCATCTGGCGTGGTTAATACACCTGATGCGTTTGAAATACTTCCATTAACTGTTCCAACAGTTAATGCATTTCCATAATTATCAACACTCCATCGCCATTGAAATCGCCTTGGTCCAGTTCCACTTCTTCCTACTCCAAAATTTAAAGTAGGATTAGAAATAGTAAATCCAGAAGCCGCTGTAATCGTAAACTCAAAATAATCTGTTAAATCAATAGCTCCTCCAGCCACACCACCATTAGTACTTCCCGTTGTCCAATATGATGCTCTAAAATTACCAACACTTGGACTAGATGTTACTCCGTTTTTTGTTAAAGCACTTACTGATAAATTTGATATCGCTGAACCATTGTAAGGAAATGATGTAACGTCAGTGCCTGAACTAAAATTATATGTTCCTGTAAACTGACCATAAACATTCCCAACGCCAAGCACCAATATTAAATTCATTACTAGGGCAATCCGTTGATTAAACATCCAATTCAAAAACTGAAAAATATTTCTTTGAGCAATAGCGGTTATAAGATTTGAAATTCGTTTTAAAAATATATTCGTATTCATAAAAATTAAATTTGATACGAAATTAGATTAGTTTTTTGACATGAATTGTTATGAAATAGTTAATGCCATGCTATTTAAGAATTTTTAATAGTTTTAAATGTGTTTTATAAATTTTTATTCAAAAAAAAGCCAAACAATTGCTTGTTTGGCTTTTTAATATTATTATATGGTTTAATTTATTTCAATAAAACCAATCGTTGTTGGTGGTTAAATACCGAATTGTCAATTTGAATTTGATATTGACCTTTTGGTAAATGATCCAACTGAAGTTGATGTTGTGTTCGGTAGCCTTTAGATGGCACCTTTTCACGATGTACTTCTTTGCCTAATAAGTCTATAATGCGGATTTGAAGTTCCGTTTGTGCAATGGAATGAATATCTAATGTTAAATCTCCTTCTATTAATGGGATTGGATAGATCAGAACTTTAAAATCAGGCAACTTGCTGGCACGTTTGGCGATTACGATTTTACTATAATCTACCTTGCCATCTAAATCAACTTGTTTCACTCGGTAATACAACCATGGTTTCATTTCCGATTCGTGTAGAAACTTATAATACTGGGTCGTTGAACTATTTCCTGCAGCAGGTATATTTTCAGAAACCTTATAAAACTGAACGGCATCATCGCTGTACTCTACTTCAAAATGGCTCGTATTCTGCTCACTCGATGTACTCCAATGTAACTCATTACCTTGTTCTAATACATGAACATCTACTTGGTTCCAAGTTACAGGAAGACCTACAACACCACCATTGTTAAACAATCCATTGCTTGTAGGTCCAAAGGCAGCACCTCCCGTACCTCCGGAGAAACTCGTAATGCCAGAAAGCTCTACATAGGTTTGACCATTTAAAGTTCCTACGGCATCTTCGGTCAGTTTAACAATAGTCCCCGAATGGGTATTTCCATTCCAATTCGTAGGACTGTATGTTGATGTAACCGTTTTAAACCATTCAAAACCACTCTTAACTGCAAATGTGCTAGGGTTTGTCGTATTTTTTAATACATCATAATCGTCATCACGTTCATCCAATAAATCCGTAATATCTTGTGTATCTATAAAAAATCGGACTTTTACACTTGAATTGGATGCAATAGAACCTGATGTAATATTAGCATTCCAGTAACGACTCATGATATAACTGGCATGTTCTTGATTGGCACCATTGCTTAAAGTGCTTTTTTGATATTTATTAGTATTATCTACGTTAATATCCACTGTTGCAGTAAACGTATTACCGTTTTTATGGATACCAAACAACCATTCATCAGGCTTGGCAGCCGAAGCATAATACGTCCAGCCACTGGCATCAGCACATTGCTCTACCGCACCTGTAGTACTAGCAGAAGCAAGAGTTATTAAGCTATTTGCATTTTTGATGCTATCTACAATACTGTCTCTCAAAGAACAAGCGCCATTGGTAGCCGTCAAATAGTATTTTTGTGTAGCACTTGGCCTAGCATATACTTTATTCACGGATGTACCCGTATATGCTGTTGTCATCGCTCTATTAGTAAATAAGCCTGTGGTTGGAGACCAAACGGAACTTGCAATAGGTGCTCTAAATAAATATGATTGCCCCGTAGTTGGTTTAGAACTTATATTATTTGTCTCCGTTGTCATACTAGCTGTAGGAGCAGTTCCTATGTTATTGAGTGAAATAAAATTACCGGAACCTGTGCTTACGCCTGCCAAACCCACAGAAGCTCCACCTGTGGATCCAGCATTATATGCAGTAGCATCGCTTCTATATAAAAATTCAACATTATTGGTACTTTCATATAATTTTGCTTGAAAAGATACCACAGCTCCTGTAGCCTGCCAATTCCATCTTACATTATTCCATTCTACCGTAAACACACGATTTGGCGAAGTTCCTTCTAACTTATATGAAGCGCCTCCTGAGGCTAAATCCATATCATCCCAAAGTGGCGCAATCAATGGCCTAACTGTTGTTGATGAAGACATTAAACTATTTGAAGGTGCATTTACTGCACTGGCATTAAAAGACACAAATCCATTGGTAGAAACATATACATTCGAATAATTTGTTCCTGCAAAATTGAATGAAAATCCGATAGGAATAGCTGAAGAAATATCATCATCTGTAGAAGAAGAAACAAATGATACAGCTGTAGCACCCGATAAAGGTGTATAGGTAGATGAACTAGGTACTAATGTATACGAATTTAAACTTGTAATTGGTAAAACACCTCCACTCACCTCTAAACTATCCAAATCAGAAAAACATTTTGCGGTTGTTCTTCCTTGAGATAATGTAATGGTAGTTGGCAAGGCATCGACTGTAACGGTTCTGGTCAACATATTGCTACATCCTGTCCCTGAATTAGTGGCACTTAATGTATATGTAGTAGTAGCTGTAGGATTAAATATAGCCGAAGTAGTTCCTGAAACGCCAGAAGCTGGTGACCATGAATAAGAAGTATAGTCAGCTAATGTTGAGGTTACATTCACTGTTGCAGAAGAACCATTGCAAATTGTAAAATTATTAGAATCTACAGATAAAGCAGGAGCGTTCGTAAAGGTTATATTTGTAGCATTTGTAGCCGTAGCTATATTGTTTGTAATACTTGTTGTTCCATTTAATGGCGTAGCAATTGTTTTTAACAAACGAGTACTGGAAGTACTGTCAAATGGAAGTAAGGATTGAGAACCTATTGTAGCAGAACTGATATCATTCATTTCACTACCAATAATTACAATCTTAGTGTTTCCTCCACAAGCATTAGAAGAAGTTACAGCAGTAATTGTTGGAGCCGGTGTCTGCTCTACAATAAAACTATCAACAAAAAAGTCTATATCTGACGAACCATCTGCAGCACCTTCAACGCCCATAAATGCAATACGTATATTTTGACCTGAATAGGCCGATAAATCAATTCTTTCGGTTTGCCCCAAATGTGAAGGCAGATTTGAAGATTTAAATGTTTTAAGAATTGACCAGCCTGAATATCCTGAAGTTGAAATCATAACACATACTGAATCATCTGTCTCCCAAGCTGTTGTAGGAGCCGTTGTCGCTCCAAATTGAGTCGCACCAACACTATATTTTAACCTATAACCCGATGCAGGAATAGTAAAACTTGGAGAAATCAACCAATTAATCTGAGCTGTGGAAAAAATATTAATCCTAGCTGCTCCTAATGAGCCATTATTTAAAAAACCATCAGCAGACCATTTACTTGCAGTAGAACTTATTGTTGATGGACCATTAATAATATTACCTGAAAGTCCTTCGTTCCAACAAATAGATGGAAGATACGTTGTAAATAATTCTGTATGAGGTAGCGTTGTAATTGCATTACAATCCGAAGCCTGAGTCAACGTAGTTGAATACGAACTTTCACAACCTGCTCCATCAACAGCTTTAATTCTAACAAAATAGGTTGTAGAGGCATTCAAGCCAGACAATGAAAAGACTTGAGCTCCAGCATTTACAGGAATTCCTAATGCAATGTTTTGATACCCTGAAACAAAATTCGTAAAAGTGCTATTCAAAGCCACATCCATAAAATGATCTTGAACACCTGCCGAAGTTGATGCTGTATAATTAATATCCATACTGGTTGTGGTAATATTTGAAGCGGATATACTTGTGGGAGCACTATATGCTGTTCCACAAGTGGTTATCGTTTCATCATAAGAAGTAGCATTGTAAGCAGGACCTGCACAACCCGTGTTGTTAAATGAATAAATTTTATATGTATAAACTGTATTGGCAGCTAAACTTGTTTGATTAAATGTAAAAGGAGCTGTATAATAATTTCCAACAACGGTTCCTCCCAAAGCAGAACCCGAAGCATATAAAGTACCATCAACAGGCGCAGTTGGGGTAAATGTTCCTGTATAGCGAACGACTAAATATCCAGTTGGGTTACTTGAGGCTGGATCAAAATTTGCGGTAAACGACGTTGTTGTTTTGTTTGATGCTATAAAATTACTAGCTTGGTCTGAAGGTGTGGTACATGGAACAGCTTCACCAAAACCTAAAAATCCTGTATAACTTGCTACTGGAATAGCAGCAGCTGTTGATAAAACACCAGCAGTAAAAATTGTAGCTAAAGGCAATGCTTCATAAGTACCGGCAGAATTAGTAGATTGTAGCATTTTACTAGTACTCAATATACTTGCATTTGATATTCTAACAAATACATTGGTAAGGTTGGCTGCACCAGTAATAGGAATAGCTTCATATCTTGCAGCACCTAAAGAAGTTATACCGCTACCTAATGTGCCTGAATTAGAAGTAAATGCTTCACCAGTAAAAGTTACAGAACCGCCCGCAGTTGTTGTTGGGTCAATAAAAATAGGTGTATAAAGACCTCCTTTGCCCACTGGTAATACGGTTACATTAGTGTAAGTACCACTTGCCGTTCTGCTTGCTGCAAAAGTTCTATTGAAAGGTCCATTAACCATATTAGTGGCGGATGGTGAACCAGACAAAGTACCTGTGCCAGCTAAGCCTAAAATGTTTCCTGTAGAAGTATTTATAATACCAGCTGTCATGGTTAGTGTAGTTAAAACATCTAAATTGCCCCCAGCAATAGTTAACCCACTTGTATTAGTTATTGTTGCATTAGTTACTGTTCTTGTTGGTGGAACCTCAAAACCAGAAGTATAAGCAGTACTTGTTTGAGAGTAGAATATAGATATTGTTCCCGTACCCAAATTCCAAGTTGGCGATTGATCAAATGAACCACCTGGTAAAGTATTTCCTGCAGATCCTACTTGAACAGCACAAGCCAATGCAGCACCTGTTCCTATCGTTAGTTTATTACTGTTGGTAATAGGAGCCGTAAATAAATTAACTCTTAATACAGGAATTTGATTGGTGTGTGAAATTGTAATACCTCCCGTAGTTTGACCGCCTAATGATATTAAAGGCGAAGACACCGTACCTGATCCAGCAAAAGCTAAAGGCGCATTGGTAGGAGAAAAGAAATTTAAGGCAGCTCCTGTTGTTCCGCTACTTCCGATAATTGTTCCATTATTGGTAAACGTTGCTCCTCTTTGGCTGAACGTACCCGAAGTTGCAGATAAATCAAGAGTTGTACCTGAATTAATTGTTGTATTTCCTAAAACATTGACAATTCCTGAAGAACTTGCGTGCTGAAATGTACCCGAATTAATATTTAAGTTACCATTAACTGTTAAAGTACCTGATGTTGTAGCTCTGAATATGATACCAGTAGGTACGCTTACGTTTAAATTTCCTTGAATTGTAACCGTACTAGTAGTAAAGACAGAAAATGTTCCTGTTAAAGTAGGTAAATTAAAGGTAAGATTTCCAAAAGATTGAACAGCTCCTGTAATAGTAGGAGCACTAGTAGAAGATCCTGACATAGTTACATTCGAAGACGCTCCCCAGGTTGAAGTAGGTATGAAACAGGCAGTAGTAAACCCAGAGTGATTATAATTACTTCCATTTGCAAAAGACAATGTAGCTGCAGAACCTGTTAAACACCCACTACTTCCTGCAATGGCATTGTTTACCACACCTGTTGCTGAAACTGTTACTAAAGTTCCTGTGCCACCTGTAGTTGTTATGGTATTATTTGTAGAACCACCCGCGTTATAAGTTCCTGAGATATCGCCTGTATTGCCTGTCCCAGAAAAGGCAAAAGCAATGTGATTTGTAGCATTAGTCAAATTTAAGGTACTGCCGTTTTCAATCATAAAATCATCAGCAGGACCACCAGAAATAGTTAAAGTCCTAATTGTAGTGGCAGAAGATGCTAAGGTTAAGTTAGTGTTGCTTGTTACTCTAAATTGTCCTAACGTAAAAGATGTTCTATCTACGGAGATGCTTAAATTT
Source organism: Chitinophagales bacterium (assembly GCA_044368655.1). Lineage (GTDB taxonomy): Bacteria > Bacteroidota > Bacteroidia > Chitinophagales > JADJOU01 > CHPMRC01. Next base: position 97,025 of record JBIPPB010000001.1, read on the forward strand.
CCACCTGCGGTTGTACCAGCACCATCAATAATATGCACATCGGTGGTAGCCCATGCAGTAGGTGTGGCACCTGTACCATCTGCTGCGGTATTCCAGTTTGAAAATGTATTCCAAAGTCCGCCAGTAGCACCCACCCAAAAATAAGTAGCTCCTGCAGGGGTGGCTTGAGAACCTGTAATGCCAGTGCTTTCTACACCTTCGCTCACTGCCACTACTCTAAAGGTATAGTTTGTTCCTGGAGTTAAACCAGTTAAAGCAAGTGTATTGGTGCCTAATGCTACATTTGTGTTTACAGGAAAAGTAACCCCACCATCTGTAGAACGTTGCACAACATAACGTACAATACCTGTAGTAGGCGATGCTGCTGTCCAGTTGAGTGTCATGCCTGTTGCAGTAACACTTGCAAAAGTAAGGTTGGTAGGGCCTGCTACTGATGCTACATTAGGCGTAAAAGTAAACATTCTATTCGCTAAATTGGCGATGGCTATACTCGCTGCAAAACTATTTGTAGTAGGTGATGTTGCAGAAGTATTTACCGTGGGTGTAGTCGCTACGGTTACAAAAGCAGAGGCATTGGCTGTACTTCCTGAACTGTGAAAAATTGATCTTGAGGTTGTAGAACTACTAGAGTTTAAAATATTCCCATAAATATATTCAAAAACACCAGTAGTTTCATTCAAAACTAACTGCATATTTCCAGAACTGGCAGGGTCTGTCCAATGGGCGTAAAAATTATTCCATTCAATAATTAGTTTTCTATTAGGAGCTGAACCTGTAACTAAAAAAGACATGCCGTTACCTACTTCATTATCACCTGCCATGGGTGCTAGGGTTACCGTACTTGAAGTGTAAGAAGAAACTGCACTTCCTCCAATAGCAGAAGCACCACTACTGGTATGCAATCTTGCTTGTCCGTTACTGTTTACACTAATATGAGAAAATACATTTCCCATATAGACAAAGTTAAAACCAATAGGGAGTACGATACTCCCCCAATCATCATTGTTACCTGTAACAAGTGATGTTGCACCAGTCATAACATTTAAACTACTAGCCCCTGTTGAAAAAGCATAATTCGCAGTACTCTGCCCCCAAACATTCCCTGTCACAAATAAAAAACAAATCAAAAGTAGGTATTTGAACCCATTCATAACTCGTTTTGCATCACAAGATGCATTCTTGTAAATTTTCTCCATATTTTAAATTTTTGAGTTTCATGTTAAACAACGGAGTAAAAATACATTTTAAAAATTGATTTTTGCATTATTTCTTAATTAAAAAATGGAATTTTTAGTATTTTTTTACATTGTTTTTTTATCTAAGCATTTAAAAATAGGAGCTTTTAAACCATGCAATGATTTTTTGTTAAAAATTGTTAATTAAATAATTTTAACTAGAAAAATTACGTTTTTATTGGTGTTTTTTTTCTGTAAACACTACACTCCTCAATGAATTGAAAAATATGTTTAACAAAAATTAACATATAAATAGTTTTATTTGAGCCATTTGATCAATGTACACAAAAGATAACGTAATATATTTTTTAATATTGAAATCTAAAAAGTTTATTTATTAATCTATAGTACATTTTTTATAATTATCCCTATTTGATTTCTCATTTAGGGTTAAATAAAAAGCCTCCCACAAAAAAGATTGGGGAGGCCATTTCATATTAAACACTTCTTATTTGTATTAAAAATGGGTTCTTAGTGTCATTCGTAATGAGCGGCCCGGCGCAGATATACCGGAAGCGAAAACTCGGTAATGCGAATCAAAAATATTTTCCAATCCAATTTGAACCGCTAAACGTTTGGATATATCATAATTTGTTCTTAAATTTAGCATATACCACGCGGGCGTAAATCCATTCACTGGATCTGCGGATTTATCAATGTTATCTTCGCCAATAACGCTGTAATCTTCGGAGGTTTTAGACCCATTCATCAGCATGGAAAGTTCGGCTTGAAAATTTTCTTTTAAATATTTGAGCCCAAACCTTCCTGATAGTGGAGGAATGTGGTCTAACGGCTGCTCTTTCGCATCCGATGCGGTTTGAATTCGACCATACGTAAAATTAAGATTCCCGTTAAGTTCCCAATTTTTATGGATTTCGAATTTATACGAACCATAAAGTCCATATATATTTGCGTTTGCAGCATTGCCTAAGCGCTTGTAGGCAAATGCGACCCCATTGATGGTTTCAAATGCTTGTCCATTAACTGTTGTAGATTCATTAATAATATAATCTTCCACCCTGGTGTAGTATCCTCCAAACTCAATGGTCGCATTTTCGGCGAGCTTATTCCAAAAGTTGATTTCATAATTCATAGCCAATTCGGGTTTCACATTAGGATCGTTTACTTGAATCCAATTAACATTTTCAAAGACTTTAGAAACGTCATCTAGATTTGGCGCCCGATAACCCGTACTAAAGTTTAAGGCGATTTTGTTACTTTTGGTGGGCATTAAACTAAGGCCTGCATTGACTGAATAAGCATGATTATTTATTTCAAATGAACCATATTTTCGATTTGTGTCGGTAACGGTTGAAGAAATTGTGTTGTAAGCGTATCTTGCGCCTAAGTTAATATATGCCAAATCTTTGGTAACCTGCCAAATGTCTTGAAAATAAACGGCATAGCTACCGGTTCTTGAACCTCCATCAGGATAGCGTGTGGAAGCATAACTTGTAGCTCCTGTATTAATATTAAACCGTTTTACCGAACTTGATACCCAGTTATTATTGAGTTCGATACCATACGTCAATTGGTGTTGCGCAATCGTTTTGTATACATCAAGATTTATTGAAGCGACATCCACATTTTCCATTTGTGAACGCAGATTGTTGTTGCCAAAATTACGTGTATTTCTACTTTCTTTATAATTTTGATACGCAGCAGTTAGTCTAAAATTATCACAAAACGGCGTTCTGCTATTATGACTCAACGTGTACGCAGCCATCAATCGGGCCTCTGGGCCATAGTACCATTCGGCGCTTGTAAATCTATTGGAGGTTGGATTGGCATCAATAATTCGATTATTTACCTTTTCGGTTAATCGATCAAATCGATCAATATCACTGGAATTGGAATATTGAAAATTTAGTAGATGGTTTGTGTTGGCATTAGGTTGAAACAAAAACTTTTGAAGTATATTATACTGCGAATACGCCGAGCCAACTTGTAGATTTGGATTCGGATTTGGAACCATGACATCTACGCCATTGATGCGCTCTGAATAGAATAGCCGCTTTCCCCAATTGTCATATTTAGGGTCACGAATATTTCCGGTCATTAGGTTTCCAAAATCGGTATACGTAAAACTGGTCAAAGATGCCCATTTTTTACTTCCATAATTTAATGTAAATCCGGCAGTTTTTTCATCTTGAGCGGATGCATAACGCATAAAGGCCTCACCCGTAAAACCTTTTCCCAGCTTTGGTTTTATAGTCATAAAATTAAGAACGCCGCCCAAGGCATCACTTCCATATAGTGTAGAGCCTGCACCATAAAACACTTCAAAACGATCCAATTGGCCGTTATCTACGCGTAAGACATTTTGTAAATGTCCACCTCGAAAAATCGCTGTATTCATCCGAACACCATCCACCACAATGCCAATTCGATTGGCTTCAAATCCCCTAATTATAGGGCTTCCACCTCCATTCTGACTTTGTTGAACCGTTATCATTCCTGTATTTTGAAGGGCATCTCCCGTATTGCCTGCCGAATTAAATTTTAATTCTTTTTTAGTAACAATATCTATGGTTTGGGAAATTTCTTGCTTTTCCATTTCTTTTTTAGCACCTGAAATTACGACCTCCTTAATTTGTCTTGATTCTTGCGCATTAATTTGATACATAATTAATACGTTAATTAAAACTATTGCTATTTTTTTCATTCTTAAAAATATTTTTGATTTTGTAATAAAATAAAAACATAACCAATTCGAGAATTGGAAAATGTAAATTAAAAGCATTTCTAAATTACGACAAAATCATTGGCGGACGCCAAATAGAATAAATCTCCGTTTGAGAAAAAAACGAAGGATTTTTTGGGTTTTTAATAGTTATATCTGAAAAACGATTGTGTGGAGAAAACAGCGCTGCCGTTTCAAAAAATAAATTTTTAGAGTAGTCAAACCATTTTTTAGTGACTTGTTTGCTTTGTGGGCTCTTGCCTAAAAAATCCGAAACCATCCGATCCAAATCTTTAAATAAACAAGATTCTTTACTATCCCAAATGACTTGATAAAAAACACTGTCTTTAGTGCGTTTTTCCGTTACAATATCATACATTTCATTTTGATAACGAAATTCTTTAGCGTGTTTCCAGTCCAATCTTTGAGCATCGGATTTGCTAAAACGAAGGGTCATAATCCAATCGGGACTCGCTCCATTTTTAATTTTTCTTTTGATTTCGCGTTGTATATTTTTTTGTTGAATCGAAAAAACAAGATATGAACCTACAATCGGAAGGAGTAAAATTGAAATTAAAAAAATAGCAAAACCTGCTTTTCTCATATTCCCTTTAATTAAAAAAATTGGGATATAACTGCAAAAATAGCTTAAAGATTATAATTTTGCTTGAAATATAATATCTTTGTTGTTAAAATTTGTTTCAATGAAATCCTTTATAATTAAGCTGGTTGTTCTTTCTTTACTATTTTTAGGTTTTATTTTTTATGCGCCCGACGCCTACAAAATTATAGAAATTAACACAAAAAGTGACTCTTTTTCGTATCAAGCTATTTTCATTTTTATAGGTGTTATATTGTTTTTAAACATCTTCTTAAAACCCATTTTAAAAATATTTTCTTTACCATTATCTTGTATGACTTTAGGTTTATTTTCGTTTGTTATCAATTTTATAATTGTTATCCTGGCGGACTTTTTAATCCCTGAAATACAATTTACAAGTTATTTTAATGCTTTTTTGTTTAGCATTGTTTTCTCATTTACTAGCTCTGTAATTGATTTTTTTAGTTAATCCAATTTCGCGATTTCGAAACGGCTAGTTTCCATTTACTAAATAATTCGGAAGCCGCTTTTTTTGAAATTTCGGGATATACATTTTTTTGAACCCATTGAGAAGCATTGGCATCTTCTTTCTTAACTTGATATTTACCCATTTGCATTCCACACATCATCGCTACGCCTAATGCCGTACATTCTTGAAATATACTTTTTCGGATTGGTTTTTGTAAAATATTAGACATGCATTGCAATAAAAAATTACTATTGCTTACACCTCCATCTACTGCCATATCTAAAAACGGTTTTTGCGTCAAGGTTTCCATCGTGTCCATAACTTCTTTGGTTTGAAAGGCTATGCTTTCTAATGTAGCTCTTACAATATGTTCTTTTTGTGTTTGTCGCGTAAGACCAATGAGCATTCCTCTTGCCGAATCATCCCAATAAGGTGTTCCAAGACCAGTAAATGCGGGTACCATATATACATTTTCGGTTGATGATACGGAGTTGGCCATCGCTTCCATTTCATCATAATGGTCAAAGAAATTTAAATTGTTTTTAAGCCAATGTAAGGCGGCGCCGGCATTAAAAACACTTCCCTCTAAGGCATACGTCGTTACGTTATTAATGCGCCATGCAATCGTAGACAAAATCCCATTTTTTGGGACAAAAACCTCTTTTCCGGTATTTTGTAAAATAAAACAACCCGTTCCTATTGTGTTTTTAGCCTCAAAAGGTTTATAACATTGATGCCCAAACAAGGCGGCTTGTTGATCGCCCGCCATAGCCCTAATTTCAATTTTTACACCCTCCATTGTAGCATAACCAAAATCATAAATATTATCTTTAATTTCGGGTAAAATATCTTCTGGAATTTCATAATAATTTAATAATTCCGTGTCCCATTTTCCGGTACGAATATTCATTAAATTGGTTCTTGATGCATTGGAAGCATCGGTAAAAAAGGAAGCCCCTTGAGTTAGATTAAATAAAATCCATGAATCAATGGTGCCAATACATAATTGATTTTGTTGAATTAAAGACTTTGCTTCGGGAATATTTTTTAAAATCCAACGAATCTTTGAAGCCGAAAAATAGGCATCAAAAACCAATCCTGTTTTTTGAGCTAAATAATCCGGGCCTAATTTTTGAGCATCCGAATCACAATCTTTTGCCGTTCTTCGATCTTGCCATACTATCGCTCTACAAATGGGTTTTCCTGTGTTTTTGTCCCAAGCGACAATCGTTTCTCGTTGATTTGTAATGCCAATAGCTGCAATTTCCGACGGATGTATTTTGGATTCCTTGATTACGTTTATAATACACTCCCACTGCGATTCCCAAATTTCATTCGCATCGTGTTCTACCCAATCGGATTTTGGAAAAAATTGAGTAAATTCTTTTTGAGCCATCGAAACCATTCGATAATTTTCATCAAAAATTAGTGCTCTACTCGAAGTCGTTCCTTGATCTATACTTAAAAAATACATTAACCTGTTTTTAAAATTATAAATAATATCCTGATTTTTCAATTTCTTCACGAACCAATTCGGGAACAAAATATTGTATCGATTTTTGGTTTTTAATTAAGCCTCTGATATTTGTAGAAGAAATTTGGATTTTTGGAACCTCTAAATAAATAATTTGAGGACTATGTGGTGCCTTTTCTAGATTTGATACATTGCGATCATAAACGTATATACGATGATTTTCTATAATCTTTTCATAGTTTTTCCATTGCTTTATAGTTGCAATATTGTCGCCACCCATTAAAAGTGAAAACTCATGAAGCGGAAACTTTTCTTTTAAATACGCAAGTGTATCGATGGTATAATTTGGTTTGGGAAGCCCAAATTCAATGTTTGAGGCTAAAAATTTTGGATTATTTTGAATGGCCATTTCAACCAAAAAATAACGTTGATTTTCGTTTAACAACTGATTGGTTTTTTTAAATGGACTTTGAGGCGATACCACAAACCAAACCTGTTCGGTATCGGATTCGTTTAAAACACTTTGTGCAATAATCAAATGACCTATGTGAATAGGATTAAATGATCCGAAAAACAAAGTGATTTTAGACATTATTTGGTAAAAGTAATTAATAAATTCATCGAAAAGTTATAAAACATCACCACAATAACAGCTAATATTTTACTTATATAAAAGTTAACGCGAAACTTGTCATTAAAGAAATAAATAATACCATTGTTTATCAAAAGTCCAACGGATGCAATTGCCATAAATTTTAGAAATTGTGCCGTTACATCTAGGTCTTGACTTTTAAATGTCCAAAGGCGATTCATAAAAAAGTTAAATGTGGCCGCAATTAAAAAGCCTGTGGTATTGGCAATAAATTTGTTGATTTTAAACCTTTCTTTAAGAAGATAGGTCATTGAAAAATCAATAATGAAAGATGAAAATCCGACAATACCAAATTTAATAAAAACCGAAAATATAGCTTTAATATTCAAGTTAAATGGTTTTATTGTTTACGAATGCATTAATGACTCTATTTCTTCTACTTCGATAGGGCAATTATTAAGAAAATCTATATGTGCACCGTTAGACTTTAATAAAATATCATTTTCAATTCGAATGCCTATACCTTCATCTTGAATATATATTCCGGGCTCACAAGTTAAAACCGCATTTTCGGGCAATATTTCATAATGATTACCAACATCATGAACATCTAATCCTAAAAAGTGAGCGACGCCATGCGGAAAATATTTACGATATAATGGATTATTTGGATCTTGTTTCAAGACTTCATTTTTATCTAATAATCCTATTTGAATGAGCTCAGACTCCATAATTTTTTTACACTCGTTATTGTAATCTAACAAACTTATCGAGCAGCTCATCAACGCTTTTGATTTTTTAAATACATTTAAACATGCATTATAAATGGTTTTTTGTCTCTCCGAAAACGTACCTGAATATGGAATGGTTCGCGTCATATCCGAAGCATAGTTTCCAAAACGCGCCCCGTAGTCCATTAAAATTAAATCTCCCGCTTTCAACGGTTTATCATTGTCATTATAATGCAACACATTGGCATTGGCGCCTCCTGCAATAATTGGATTATAGGCGTGTTCGGCTCTATTTTTATTAAAGAAATAGGTGATTTCTGCTTCGATTTCAAATTCGTGTTTGAAATGACGCATATTTTTAAGCAAATGGACAAACGAGTCTTTAGTAATATTTGCAGCCTTTTGCATTAAATCAATTTCATAATCTTTTTTTGCCGTTCTTAACTGCGACACTATGGGTGCACTTCGATGGTATTGATGTAGAGGAAACTGCGATTTTAATTCTGTAAATAATCTAAAATCCTTGTAATCCCCTTCAAAATGCGATCGATCGTGTTCATTGAGATTAATATAAACATGCTGCGCTTGATGCATCATCATTTTAATTAAACTATTAAATGTACTATTCCACTTAATTGTTTTGATACCCGATAATTCATTCGCTTCTTCTTGCGTATATTTATATCCCTCCCAAATTTTGATTTGTTCGGAAGTTTGTTTTAAAAATAAAACTTCTCTCCATTCCGGAACGGGAGCATCTGGAAACAATACTAAAATCGTATCTTCTTGGTCAATGCCGCTGAGATAAAACAAGTCGGGATTCTGATAAAATGTATGCGTGGCATCTGCAGATTTTAAAAATTGGTCTCCCGAATGAAAAATCGCAATCGCATTAGGTTGCATTTTTGACATCAACGCATTCCTGTTTTGTACAAAAAATGCTGCGTTTTTTTGAATAAATCGTCTCATATATTAATTTTATTAAACCGAACCTGGAGGTCTTGAATCATTATTATTTGAATATACTGGTGGGGTATCGTTGTCTTTTATTCTGCCAAAACTGTCTTCATATTTTTTGATATTGTCTTTCAGTGCGCTCAAAAATCGCTTCGCATTTTCGGGCGCTAAAATCACTCTTGAACGAACACTTGCATTGGCTGCATTTGGAATTAATTGCACAAAATCAAAAACAAACTCAGTTGGAGAATGCGAGATAATGGACAAATTAGAATAAACGCCAAACATTACATCTTCTTTAATGTCTATTTGAATTTGATTTTCCATAAAATTATTGTTTAAGTAAGCAAATTTACAAATTTTGAAATAAGTTACGCATTTCTTTTATAAATCAAAGCATAATAATAAGGCTTCATTTCGATTTTTGACATGATTTGTTACCATTTTATATTTATTTTATTTAAAAACATCAAATTATAATTATTATATTTGCCCTAAAAACCATTTGGATTGAAAATAAAAATTACTTTTTTTTTATTAATTATCTATTTTAACACCAAGAGTCAAATTCGATTTTTAGAAGGTGGTCAAAATGGTTGTGCCCCGTTTAATATTGTAGTGGTTAATGACCCCAATCCTGGCGGATTTCATACCTGGAATTTTAATAGCTCCTCAACAATTACCGACACCTTTCGTTTTTTAATAACGACTACAGGAAGTTTTACTTTATCTGTAAATAGTGGTGCTTCAATTACAATAAATTCTCTAAACAAACCAACGGGCAATTTGTTAACCAATAAAGATAGCGGCTGTTTACCTTTTATTTTTAATGCTTCTACTAATATTATTTATCCGAGTGGAATAAGCCCAATAACCGAAAAATGGATTTTTAATGATGGAAGTGAAGCCATAGGAAACAATGTTTGGCACAGCATTCAAACTAAAGAAGGAAACATTTCGGCTTCTTTTGATGTCATTACGAGTCCTCCAAGTTGTAATTTTAGAATTAATAAAAACAATTATCTATTTACCTTAGAAGTTCCAAAAACCAAATTTACCATATCCGACACCTTTAGTTGTTTTATTCCAAAAACCATTAGTTTACAAAATCTTTCTACACACACAGCACTTCAAAATGTTAAATACGAATGGAATTGGCAAAATAATGGTAATCAATCCAGCACTAATTTTAACATTAATAACCAAACGTTTAATCAAGAGGGCACGTTTAACTTTTCGTTAAAAACAACGAATCAGTTAGGATGCAGTTCTCAATTTTCTAAAACGTTAAAAATTGAAAGACCCAATGTAGGCTTTACAACGGTGGATACTTTTTGTCAATCCGATATCAAGTTTAAACTATTCATTAATAATTTTGACACCAATTATGTTTACACATATTATTCTAACAATTACGCAAAATCTGGAGACCTTGGGCCACTATCAGATTCAAATGAATTTTATAACATGGTTTCTTTAAGAAACAACTTCCCATTATCCATTATAAAAACGCTTAAATCCAATTCTTTGTGTAGCGACACGATGACTAAAAATATCTTTCTTTTAGAATATAAGCCTACAATTAAATTTTCCACTGCTCAAATCTGTAATTTTCCATTTATTTTTAAACCCAAAACCTTGGTTTTTGATCCATTGATTAAAAATTATGATTGGAAATTTAAAGTATACGATTATTTAAATAAGATGATTCAAAGTGATAGTTCTACTTTGGAGGAACCTACATTTATTGGTGCATTTTCTAATAAAAAAGATAGCTTTTATCGACGAAGTGTTCTGCTTGTAGATATACAAATTGGTGTATTTAGTCAAGACTTTTCTTGTAAAAGCTACTCAAATAGTATGGAAAATTTTTATCCTTTTTCAACCTATTTAGTTGCCACAAAAACATCGATGTGTAAGGGTGGAGATTTAAAAATAATGGCAAGATCAACAAAACATCACAAAATAAAAAAAGTGTCTTGGTTTGTAAACAATAATCCCCTTTCGCCTTCCTCTTCGGATTCTATTATTTCTCAAACATTTAATCAATCTGGCACCTTTCGATATTTTGCTGTTGTGGAAAGCCAAACGGGTTGTTTGGATACCACACAAATTTTAAATATTACCATATACGATTCCATTATTTTAAATAAAAATACAACGTTTTCCGTTTCAAAAAACAATTTGTGTGCACCCGATTCTTTAATAATTAAAAATACAATCCAAGATTCTTTCGACCATTTTCATCTTTGGTTTAATAATAAACCCTATTATTGGAAAAAGGGAGATAGTCTTGTGATTAAAAACTTTGAAAATAGGCCGCAAAATATAATAACCTATGTGGCACAAAATGGAAATTGTAACAGTATTGTTCGAGATACGATATCTTTAAATAGTGCCGCGACTCGAATTGGATATCATTATAATTGCAACGAACGCAATCGATTTTATTTTTATGAAGATTCGGGATTAAACGCAAATACCTATATTTGGAATTATGGCGACGGAAACAGTTATACAAAAAGCTCTAATGACACACATTCATATCAATATATGACACGTGGCGATTATTGGGTATCACTAACCAGTAAAAATGCGGCCAATAATTGTGAATACAAGGATAGCGTAAAAATTCATGTTCGTTTTGTAAAGGCAATTATTGATACGCCAAGATATAAATGCCGAGTAGTAAATGAGTCGGTTCATAACGGTTTTCCATATTTGGTGAATCCTAATTTGTCTAAAGATGCCGAATATCAATGTAGTTATTTATACACATGGTTTTTTGAAAATGCCAAAAGCCCTATTCGAAGCTATACGGTAAGAGATTCTGCAGAAATTGATTTTCCTAAGAAATCATTTACTTTAGGACTAGTAGCACGCGATTTTTATGGTTGTACCGACACCGCAAGAATGGCTTACGCGTTTGATTCTTTTTCATTTTCGTATCAACTCAACAAACCTGTTTATTGTTTGGACGATACGTTAAAACTTAAAAACACAAGTTACAGCAAACATCCTATTTTAATTTCTGATTGGCGCCTTGAATTAATTGAAGACGGCAATTATGTTTTTTTAAAAGGTGGAAGTGGCTTAGAAATTAATTTTCCTGTAAAGATTAATCGAATTGATAAAGATTCTATCGTTTTAACTTTAAAAACAAAAGATACCGGTACCTATTGTTTGGATGAAACGGCAACCATTTCGGTTCCATTTTATTCAAATGATCAAAAAAGCATTTTTTCTGAACTCAATGATTCCGTTTGTATTGATTTAAAAACTATATTGAATTATAAAGATTCATTTAAGCCCAATAATGATTATATCTGGTTTAATCCTTTATTTGATACCATAAAAAAAGCGGATACGTTTGTAGAAATTGAATTTAATCAATTGGGGAAACGAAAATACACGCTTCATACAATTCATAAATCGTATCAGTGCCGAGATACAATTATAAAAGAGTTTGTTGTAATGCCAAAAATGAGATTATTTGATTCAATTTCAACGGCCTCAAAACCATTTTTATGTTTTCCTGAAACCGCGCGCGTATTTATAGATGATTCTAGCCAATCAAACTATAGCGTAAATTGGTACTTAAATACCTTTAATAATTCGGTTGGTATTTTACCTTCGAGTACCATCGCTTTAGAAAAAGGACTTAATTCGATTTGGGGCGTCATTAAAAATAATTATTCTTGTCTTGATACGGTTTCATTTTCCGCACTTGTTATTAACCCTTCTGCCGATATTATCTTATCTGAAGATTCTATATGTAAAAAAGATGCTTTAATAATAAAACCTATTAATGCCATAGATGTAGATTCATTTTATTGGAATCTTGGTTATCAAAATGTTTATGCTTCAAAATCAGACACCTCATTTTCTGTTAACTTTAAGAATAAATCTTTAACTAGTGATTCCGTTTTAATTTCAGCTATTTTTTATTCTCCTGGTAATCAGTGTGTAAGTAGTTACTCTAAAGCTATTAAAATATATGACTCTAAAACGGTTTTAAATAAAACAATAGATACGTTTTGTCACTTAAATGGCGAATCTCTTAATCTTTCGGATAGCGGATTAAATCATCAATGGTATATAAACAATATCTTTTATTCAAATACTAAAAATCTAAATACGTCTAATCTGCTTCCTGGTGGTTATTTGGCTAAATTAATTTCTAATAATAAAACCCTAACTAGATGTAAAGATACGTCCATTTTGGATTTAACTATTTTGCCTAATCCTAAGCTTATTTTTAAAAATGACACCGTTTGTTTTGGCGATTCTTTAAATTTAAATATTCAAGACACCTTATCAAATACCTTTTTGTTTTTTAATCCAAAATTAATTTCGGATTCTCTAAAACTCCCTGTAAAAATAAAACCGACAGAAAATCAGCTATATCAAATAAAAAGTAAAAGCCGTTTTGGTTGTTTGGATAGCATATCCTATGAAATTTTTGTTGTGAATCCTATTGTTTTAGATTCGCTTGATACGATTGTGGCTCAAGGTCAAAAAGTAATTCTTCCGCTTGATTATCAATCTAATTATATTTACAAATGGAATCCTACACCAGATAGCACCAATTGTTTACATTGTACTAATCCGGAGCTTAAAATTATTGATAGTGTTTTTATTCGATTTTCGGCCACTGATTTTAAAGGCTGTTTTGAAAATAATACTTTTTATAGAATTCGGGTTTATCCCGATATTCATATCAAGGTTCCTGCAGCATTTACACCAAACGGAGATGGCAATAATGACATTTTATTTGCACGAGGATTTGGCATAAAGAAACTTATATTTTTTAAAATATTTAATCGGCAAGGGCAGTTAATTTTTGAAACCAATAATGAAAATTTTGGCTGGGACGGCACTTATAAAGGTTTACTCCAAAATCAAGATGTTTATTTTTTCACCTATGAGGCTGAAAGTTATACTCCAGGTAAGATTATAAATGGCGAAGGTAGTTTTATGTTATTAAAATAATTATGTCTTTTATTTATATTTTATAATTTTGCTAAGATATATGCGTTATGTAAATATTTTGGTACATATTTGAAAAACAGGTCGGTATTTATCTATTTTATTTTTGATTTGATATTCCTTTTAATATCACTTGTTGCCTTTATTGCATACTTTTCAACGCAATCCGACACTTCCGTATTTTTTAGTTTTTTGTCCTCTAAAAATTTTCAATTTTTATATCCCTTTAGTTATATATTCTTTTGGTTAATTTTGTATTATTACTCTGGGTTTTATTGGTCGATTTTTGATAAATCAAGATTTCGAGAATTTTACAAAACCATTTTCATTCATTTTCTTGGGTTTGCAGTTCTAAATATTTTATTATTTATTTTCTTTACCTGTAGTTTATCTATTAAAGAGAATTTTTTATTATTTACGACACAAACTTTTTTGGTTTTATTGTCGCGAATTTTAATTGTATCCTTTGCCATTTATAAAATGAAACATGGATTTTCTGTCTATAAAACAGTACTTGTTTTTGATATTTTTGACCCTATACGATTTGAAGAAATTCTAAAATATAAGATTCCCGGTCAAAAAATCATTGGTTATGTAAACCATCAAGCGCGGCCCGAAATTAGAGATTTGAAAATGTTAGGATTTTATGATGATTTATCCAAAATTATTGAGAATAATGAAATTAACGATGTTTTAATCGTTTCAGATAAAAAAGAATTTTTTATAAACACCTTGCACAAATTAGCTATTTTGCCCTTACGAATTCGAACCATAGCCAATATTGATGACATTGTTTTACGAAGCTTTCGTATTCAAAAAGTGGAAACCCCTTTATATTTAGAAATTTATCCTAACGTGATGCCTTTGTGGGAAAAAAATATTAAATCTTCTTTGGATAAACTGATTTCATTAATTGCTATAATTTTGCTATTACCTTTATATATTTTGGTTTCTTTGCTCATTAAATTAACATCCAAAGGGTCCATTTTATACACACAAGAGCGTTTGGGCTATTTAGGAAAGCCTTTTCAAATCATCAAATTTAGGACCATGTTTGTCAATGCAGAAATTGAAAAACCTTTATTAAGTTCTAAAAATGATCCAAGAATAACTAAAATTGGTCGGTTTTTAAGAAAATGGCGCATTGATGAGTTTCCGCAATTCTTTAATGTATTAAAAGGCGACATGAGTCTTGTAGGTTATCGCGCGGAGCGTTCTTATTTTATTAATCAAATTATGGAACAAATTCCGTATTATCAACATTTGTTCCGAACGAAGCCTGGCCTAACGTCTTTAGGAATGGTAAATTATGGCTATGCTGAAAATATAAATGAAATGATCGATCGATTAAAATATGATATTATTTATATCGAAAATATGGGATTAATTTTAGATTTTAAAATTATGATAAAAACCATTTTGATATTATTTCAGGGGAAAGGAAGATAATTTGATATTTTTGTATTAATTTTTTTAAAATCATCATTATGAAACCGCTTTTTTTAACTGCTTTTTTATTTTTATCTCAAATTACTTTTGGACAGGAAGAACGAAAAGAGGATTGGGAAACCGAAACGGTTTTGAACTCAGAATCAAAATTAAACTCGACAAATGAATTTCGAAAAAACGTTCGTATTGGTGGCGAATTTGGGCTTTCTTCGGTAAATTTTGGTGCACGACAACCATTGTATGGAATGTTTTTTGCATTAAAACCTCAAATTACGTATGTTTTTAATGATTTTTTTGAAGCCGGTATTTCTACAGGATATTCGTATATGGGAACTTTTGGAGTAATTAATTACCATAAGTTTGAGTTTGGCCCTATTGCTCGTTTTTATCCTACAGAAGAACTATTTATTCAAGGCGAATGGAATATAACTAGAGCTACTTTTTCAGAGTACGGAAATAGCATATCCGACACGTATGACAATTTTTTTGTGGGCGGTGGTATGCGCAATGCGATTAGTGAAACTTCCTATATTTTATATGGCATTAAGTTTAACTTAAAGAAAAACGAGTATACATTTAATCAGATCATTCCATCTGCATTTTTAACGTTCCATTTTGGTTTATAAAAATCTCTTAATTTCATAGGTTTTTATGAAACAGTTTATAATTTATGTTGCTTTAATTAGTATTCTTGGTCTCGTTTTTTCTTGTGCACAAGTGGTCGTTCCCTCTGGTGGGCCAAAAGATACCACGCCGCCAAAACCAGTTAAAAGTTATCCCGAATGGGGTAGCACTAATTTTGACGATCAAAAAGTAGTACTTCAGTTTAATGAATTTGTAGTTTTAGAAAACCCAACCCAAAATATAACGGTTTCTCCATTTTACAAAGGAACAATTAAAACAAAACTTTTAGGTAAAAATGTTGTTTTATTTTTTGAAGAAAAACTTAATAAAGATAAAACATATATCATTTCATTTAATAAAGCGATTAAAGATTTTAAAGCCGACAATTTTTTAAATTTTTATGAACACCGATTCAGTACGGGTTCTAAAATTGACTCCGGTTTGTTAAAAATTTCGCATTTTTTTTCAGAAAATGGAAAATCTGTAGAAAATGCTACTGTTGTTTTAGTTCCATCGCACCAAGACTTTGACAGTTGTAGATTTTTGTATTATACAACAACTGCAGAAGGTGTTTCAAAAATGCAAAATTTAGACTCAAATTTGTATTTTCCATTCGGTTTTTTAGATAGCAACTTTAATAAAAAGTGGGACAAAAACGAATATCTTGGTTTCTATAATAAAAAGATTTCGGTCATAGATACCGGTGTTATTTTACAATACTTTAAAGAAAAACCAGATTCAATAATTTTTGAAACCAAACATTTAGGCCCAAATTTGGTTTCCATCGAATTTAATTATCAAGCCGATGAAATTAAATTGGAAGATTCTAAAAACTATAATTTAATCAAATCTTCAAATAATAAATTTTTCCTTTTTTCAAAACAACCTTTTAAAGAACGAGTTAATATCTTTTTAGATAATAAAAAACATTTGATAACCATTCCCTCGGTCAAAAATTTAGACAGTTTTAAAGTTTTACTTTTAAGCGAAAATAAAACGGACAAAAGACAAGCAGAAGTAAAAGTGTTCGACACACTATCATTATTGTTTAATTCGAACATTACAAAAATTATCGATTCAAATATTATTTTTACGTATGATACGACTAGAGACAAAAAAGTAAAATATATTGTATCAAATAATAAGATCAAATTTTATAATTTAACGCATAGCAAAAACTATAAAGTCCGGTTTTTAAAAAATTCTGTTTTTTCGGATCTTATTAAAAACGACTCGTTTGATTATTCTTTTTCTACTTTATCAGATTCTTCCATTTTTGATACTGTTCAAGTAACTTTTAAATTCAAAGATACATCAAACAACTATTATTATAAAGTTAATGAAATTGATAATAATTCATTTTTTAAAATAAGAAATAACGATGTCGTTACATTAAAGAAAATATATTTTTCTTCGCTTCATTTTTATATTTACAAAGATGAAAATAATGATGGACAAAGAGAAAAGGGAAGTTACAAAGAACTAAAAATTCCTGAAAAGTCCATTTTTAAAGATTTGGTTTTAGAGAAAAACAAAAAAACGTATACCATTGAATTTTGAATTTAACGATGTATTAAAAGGAAAACGATTGGAATTGATTCGTACAATTCCTACATTAGCTTTTTCTGAAGTTTTATTTGAAACCGTTGACTCAAATCGGGAACATTTAAAACCTTGGTTTCCTTGGGTTAACCAAACACTTTCGTCGGAAGATAGCTACAATTATTTATTAGACAAAGAAGAAAAAACAAAACGTAAAGAAATTATTGAATATGGGATTTATTACTTAAATCAATATATTGGGAATATTTCGATTTTTGATTTGAATAATATTGTGAAATCTGGTGAAATTGGATATTGGATTTCGAAAGAATATACCAATAAGGGTTTAATGACCGAAGCGGTAAAAATACTTGAAAAAGAATTTTTTGAACATTTCGAATTTAATCGCCTTCAAATAAAAAGTGATTTTTTAAATGAAGCTTCCAAAAAGGTAGCTTTAAATTGTAATTTTAAAACTGAGGGCATTTTAAGAGAAAATCGATATAACAATTATTTTGAAAACATAAGATCTACTATTATTTTCTCAAAATTACGCTCAGAATATTTTGCATAAAAAAAGGCCGACATTTGCCGACCTTTATAATTTAATCTAGAATTTTACGCATGTTGATCCTGAAGGTCCAAATTTTTTATATAACGCTATAAATGAATCCGCATTTTTAATGTCTAAAGTGTATTCTTTAAAAGGTTTTGTAAGATCCGTTTTTTTATAAACAATAATTGCCGTTTGTCCTGCACAATATTTTGAATAATAAACTTCGTCGCAACATCTTACACAACCGGTTCCTAGCGTTTCGGAACAAATATCATTATTTTGCTTGTCGCCACATGAGTTTACCGAAAATAAAAAAACAAAAAGAGAACTAAATAATAAATATTTCATGATTTTAAAATTTATCTACAAAAATACAAAATCTTATTTTAAATAATTTCCAATAAATTGTATTTTAACTAATCTTATATCTTCAACAGGTAAATCATCTTCTACAAAATGTTTAAAACATGCTTCTATGTCGCCGGTTTCATTATTTTTAAACCAGTCGTACATTTCCTCTAATAAATCAAAATCTAAAATCTCATTGAGATAATAATTGATATCCAATCTTGTGCCGCTCATTATAATGCTTTCCATTTCTTCTACCAATTCTTCAAAACTACATTGTAATTCTCGAGCTAATGTTTCTAACTGAATTTTTTTATCTACACTTTTTATGATTTTTATTTTATCGTTGCTTTTATTTACAACGGTACGAATAATCATATCCACCGAACGCTCAATTTGATTTTCTTCTACATATTTTTTAATTTCATCTACAAAAATCTGACCAAACTTCAGCACTTTAGATTTGGTAACTCCTGTAATATCTTCTAATTCTTCAAGCGTTATCGGATATTTCAAACACATTTCTTCTAAAGAAGGATCTTGCAACAAAACGTAAGGTGGAAGTTTTTGCTTTGCGGCTTCTTTTTTACGAATATCTTTTAATATTTGAAATAAAACTTTATCATGTGCCGAATGATTATTTGAAGCTAAAACTATAGCCGTTTCACTTTCATAATCATGATTAAGCGCAATTTTAATTGAATACGGTTTCTGAATATAATCATGACCTTTTGGATGCATTTTTAATGTTCCGTATTCTTCTATTTCGCGATAAACTAAATTTTGAATAATCGCATTTCTAAACACTGAGGTCCAATAAATTTCATCTTTATCTTTTCCAAATCCAAACTGTGGCAATAAATGATGTTTGTATGATGCTACCGAATCACTTTTTTCTCCAACCATTATTTTGGTTAAATGATGAATAAAATTGGATTCTTCACAATCAATAATGGTTTTTAAAGCCATAACCATATCTTCGGTGATATCTTTTTCTTCCTTAGGATTTCTACAATTATCACACATTTTTTGCTCCGAACACGACTCATCTTTATAATCTTGTCCAAAATAATTTAGTAAAAATTTTCTTCGACATTGGCCCGTTTCGATATAGGCAACCGTTTCATCAATTAAAACCATGCCTCTTTCACGCTCTGTAACGGTTTTATCGCTTAATAATTTTTCGACTTTATTGATGTCTTTATAATTAAAATACGCAATACAATTTCCTTCAAGGCCATCTCTTCCTGCTCTTCCTGTTTCTTGGTAATAATTTTCAATACTTTTTGCAATGTTAAAATGAATCACAAAACGAATGTCTGGTTTATCAATACCCATTCCGAAAGCAACGGTGGCTACAATAACATTTATTTCTTCATTTAAAAAGTCATCTTGTGTTTTTGATCGTAATTTTCCTTCAATTCCAGCATGGTAAGGTGCAGCTTTTATTCCATTTACACATAAAATTTCTGCAATTTTTTCTGCGGATTTTCTATTTAAAACATAAACGATTCCGGATTTATTTTCTTGTGTTTTAATATAGTGAACGATATTACGGATTGCCCAATCGTCATTTATTTTATGTCGTATTTCATAGTATAAATTTGGACGGTTAAATGAGCTTACATACAAATTATAATCTTTTAACCCTAAATTCTTGGCAATATCTGACTGTACTTTTGGTGTAGCAGTTGCGGTAAGCGCAACTACTGGAAATGTATAATTAAAACGATTTATAGCATCTTTTATTCTTCGGTATTCAGGTCTAAAATCATGACCCCATTCAGAAATACAATGTGCTTCATCAATAGCAATAAAAGATATTTTAAATGAATTATAAAAATTAAAATTATCTTCTTTAGCAAATGTTTCGGGAGCCACATATAATAACTTGGTTTTCCCATTTTTTACATCTTCTTCTACTTGTCTTTTTTGAGTAACGTTTAATGTACTATTATAAAAGTGCGCAATGGTGTCGGTTTCATTATAATTTCTAATTAAATCAACTTGATTTTTCATTAATGCAATTAAAGGCGAAACGATAATTGCAGTTCCTTCTGAAATAATTGCTGGTAATTGATAACATAATGATTTTCCTCCTCCAGTTGGCATTAATACAAATGTATCTTTGCCATCCAAAATAGAATTAATAATCTCTTTTTGATCTCCTTTAAATGAATCAAAACCAAAATTCTTTTGGAGTAATTGATTTAAATTAATTTCTTTAGAAATTGCGCTACTCATGTTTACCTATATTTTACGAAGTTAAAGATACAATGAATTTTTTTTTTCAAGTCAAATATTTAATGATTTCTTAAAATTTTTAGTAAAAGGTTTTATTTTATTATTTTAAGGTTCTCAATATTTAAATATTATGATTCAAAATGCATCTTTTCATACGTAAAATCTATGTTAGGAAACTTTTTTTGGTATTGAATAATCTTTTCTTTATAACTCTTAATAAACTTTTGATGTTCTTCGGAGTGTAAATTTTTAGTTTTGTGCTGTCTGGCTAGATATAATTTATTCATTTCATCAATTATATCAAAATCTTTTTCTTCAATACATAATTGTTTAAAATAATCAAATACAATTTCAGTGGCCAAATAATTTGGATGTGCAAAATCAATGTCAAAAAATCGATAATCTCTTAAAACATCAATGACTATTTCATATGCCGGAAAATAGTAAAATTTATAATTTTTTTCTTGAAGTCTTGTCAAAGCTTCAATTAACCTCGATTTCGATTTATTGTTTTCTATTACACCATCTCTTAAATGTCTTACCGGGCTAATTGTAAATATTATTTTCGTTTCCGCATTTAGCGATTTAATATTATTTATAATATTAATTAATTGATTTTCAATTTCTTCTATAGATACTAAAACTTTTTCAAATTGATTTTGTGGATATTTATGGCAATTCGCTACAAACTTATTTTCTTGAACTAAACGATACGAAAACGAACTACCCAAAGTAATAATTACAAATTTTGATTTTTTTAAAAATTGATTTGCATTACATATAGAATTATTGATTTTTTCTATCGTATTTTGACTTTCTGTATCGTTAAAATCAGAATGATGATTCCAACTTAAATAAACATCTTTATAATTTACAATATCATCAAATTGATATATTTTATTATTTTTAATATCCTCAAAAGCTCTTGAAATAGATAAGGTATCAAATAATATTCCGTATGGATTTGACAAGACATCAAATTTTCGCCTTTTTAATTTTTGATATATTTCGGTAGAAAAACAAGACCCTATTAAAAAGATAGAATCGAACGCTTTTATTTTATCGTCATTTTCTCTAAATGTTGGATTTAAAATTAACTGCTGTTGCATTAAATTTTTTCTTACCTATTGATTAAAAACAAATTGAATAATATTAGCACCCATTTTTAATGCTTTTTCTCTAACATCGGGAGTGTCTTTATGCACTTCTAAATCTTCCCAACCATCTCCTAAATCGGATTCATAGCTATAAAAACAAACTAATCTTCCTTTCCAAAATAATCCAAGACCTTCGGCCGCTTTATTATCATGCGAATGAATTTTTGGTAATCCATTCGGAAACTTATATTTTTGATTAAAAATAGGGTGATTATTTGGAATCGAAACAAATGAAAGTTCGGGAAATACTTTTTGCATTTCTTTTCTAAAAAATTTATCTAATCCATAATTATCATCAGCGTGTAAAAATCCACCAGAAATTAAATAATTTCTTAAGTTTTTTGCTTCTTGATCTGAAAAAATTATATTTCCATGGCCGGTTACGTGTACCATTGGGTAATTAAAAATTTCTATACTACCAACCTCAACGGTTGGCGATTGCAAACATAAATTTGTACCTAAATTTTGATTACAAAACTTACTTAAATTAGGTAACGATGTAGGATTTGCATACCAATCGCCTCCTCCGTTATATTTTAAAAGAGCAATACAATTTTGACTATAAATTGAGTTAAGTAAAAATAAACTAAAAAATATAATTACATATCGTTTTTTGTACATTTTTCTTTTTTTTGCAAATATATATAAATTGTCTCTAATTCTATAAAAAGTATAATAATTTTATATGATATAAAGTGTTGTACTATTTTTAATACACAATGTGGAAAAGATAATAAAAGTCTAAAATTATTTATCCTAATTTTGTTACAAATAAATTTTATACTATGTTTGATATATTGAGTAAATTAGGTGATATTAAAGGAAAAGCAGAAAATGCTAAAAATGAAATTATTAATAAAAAAATAGAGTATTCAGATTCGAATAATTATATACAAATAACACTAAATGGAAAAAAAGATATTTTGAATATTCAAATTTCGGATTCATTTAATGAATTATCAAAAGAAGAAAAGCAAAATGTTTTATTAAAAGCATTGCAAGAAGCACTAAAAGAAAGTGAAAAATTTACTATTGATCAATTTAAATCGGTCGTTCCTAATATACCAGGATTTAATTTATTTTAATAAAGACTTGATTTTAAGAAATATAACAATTGTTTAATTTAATTGTTAGTAGTGTATTAAAACAAGGTCAATTTTAAGTAAAATGAAAAAAATCGATTTTTTATCCAATATTGATAAACAAAGTTATTCTATATAAAAACTATTTATTAACAAATTTTATAAATACTAAATATTAACATTACATTAATTTTAAATTTGTGGACAATGTATAAATTATTAAAAATTAATATTTTAGAATAATTAAAATGAAGTAAAATTGTTAGTTAACAAAAAAGCAAATAAAAATAATATAATTATTAAGAAATCCACAGCCCTTATTATTATATATAGTTTTTTTATTTAAAAAAATATTTAATATATAATAAAGAATGTGCATTACTTTTGTCATAAATCAATAATCAAAAAATTGTAAATTATTACATCAGTAAAATATGAAAATATTAATTCTTTTAATTCTTTTAGCACAAACCATGTTTTCTCAAGATTTTTTTAATCAGCAGCTTTTGTTTCCAAGAGTCGGAAATGCATTTATAAACAAAAGAGATAGTATTCAATTGTTATTAAAAAATAATAACATTGAAATAGAAAATCTAAATGTTTTTTGGCGTGCTACCAAATGGAATAAGAAGTTAGAATTATTTGCTTTTGATTTTAAGTTAAATAAATATAAGCTAATAAAGATTTATGATATTTGTGCCATCGTTGGTGATTTGGGTCCAAAACGCAAAGAAGGTGATTTACAAATTCCAGAGGGTTTTTATTATATTAAAACCTTTAATCCTAACAGTAAATACCATTTATCATTAGAGTTAAATTATCCAAATGAAAGTGATTTAGTTTCATGTGATTTTAATAAACCAGGTGGTGATATTTATATTCACGGAAAATGCGAAACTATTGGCTGTTTGCCGATGACGGATCAATTAATGGAAGAAATATATATAATTAATTTATATGCAAAACAAGCAGGTCAAGAATATATTCCTGTTCATATTTATCCAACAAAACTTACGGTAAATAATTTTAATAAGTTAAAATCAGATTATTTTAAGAATAATATTAAACTTTTAGAATTTTGGACCAATCTAAAAGAGCATTGGGATTATTTTGAAAAAAATAAAACCCTTCCTTATTATGAAGTAAATAGAATTAATGGAAAATATATAATAATTAATAAATGATAGATTCAAATTCTTTATTTTTTGATATTTCAGAGTCTTTAGATAATTCTAATTTTATTGATTTAATAAAGGAAAATGAATTATATATTTATTTAAATGAGAATTGGTCTGACTTAAATATGCAAGTCGAATTTTTATTTGTTTCCTCTACTGAAATGATTGATTATAATAATCAATTTTTAAATCATAATTATGATACTGACATATTAACATTTAATTTATCCACAGATAATTCCTTTATAATAGGCCAATGTATTCTGTCAATTAACAAAATAAATGAAAATGCTGTGGATTATAATGAAAGTTTAGAATCCGAATTGAACCGAGTTATTTATCATGGTTTATTACATTTAATTGGTTATAATGATGAAACCAAAAATGATAAAGTAGTGATGCGTGATTTAGAAAATAAGTATCTAAAATATTTAAATTTATAATTCGATGAGAAGTTTATTTTTATGTTTATTAATTTATAATTTTTCATTTACTCAAAACTTAGTTCGAGTTCAAGAAAAAGAATATGAGTTTTATTTTAAGAAGAATAAAGAAATAGAAAAATATAATGATATTTTAGAATATAAAATAAAAGTAAATCAAGATTGTACTTTTGAACTAATAGATTATGGAAAATCTAGAATACAAGCTAGAAATATTATTAATAAGTTTTTAAGAAATAAAAATATAAATGATATTATTTATGATTTATATTTAGTGGAACCTCGTTTTAGTGAGAAATTTAAACGACCGTATGCAGAGAAAGTACAAAAAATTAAAGAAGAATATTATTGTGATTTATTAAAAGATAAAGTGCTTTATTATAATGAATCATTTAAAGACATTTTTTAAAATAATGTTCCACGTGGAACACTAATATTTAAATAAAGTTTAATAAATTCAATTGTTCCACGTGGAACATCTTATTGACCAAACAATTCTTCATACCTACTTTTTAATAAACTATCATTTTTAGAATTGTTTTCAATCTTAATCATAGAGTCAATTTTCTTTTGTTGTAACTCTAATTTATAAAATCGATTTTTCTTTTCTTTAGTTTCTTTAAATTGTTTGTAACCAAAATAACAAGCTTTTAATTTTTGACTGAGTTCATACATGGAAGCATCTAAAATTTCATCTTCAGAGAAATAACAAAATCGTATTATTTCATCCAATTCATCTGGATCATTAATTCTTAAAATAGACGAAATATAATCTCTATTATATTTTTGATTGGCTATTTCTCGCTTTTGAATTAAAACTAAAGCATTTAATCTACGTTTTTCTTTTTTATTAAAAGCATAATATAACATAGATATAGGACTCGATATAGCATTAATAGGATTACTAAAATAGGATTTTGGATTAAATATATTTCTTTTTATCTCAACGTCTTCTTCCTTTTCTTGATAAACTACAGAGTTTTTGGCTAAATTTTCATGTCGGATTATCGCTGGTTTTATTTGTTTTATGTATTGTAGTAATTCAAATTGAATAAATTTAGTGCTTTCTGTAATGTAAATAAATTCGGTTTGTTTTCCAATATAAGATGCTTGTATCATATCACCAATATTTCCTGTAATCATAAATTTTCCTTCTTCATTCGTAATAGTGCCTCTGTCGGTATTAATATTATAAATAGAACACCCAGAAATAGGTTTATTCGTATTTAAATCAAAAACAATTCCATAGTATGTATTCTGACTAAATAAAGAAATATTTATTGAAATAAATAATAAAAAAAGAAATTTAGACATTTAAAGTTGACAATTTAATGTAAATATAAATAAAAAAAGCTATCTCATTGGATAGCTTTAACTTTTTATAATTTTATAACATTTTCATCTTTGAGCTGATATCGTTCGCCATTTTTACAAATAGCCAATCCATCCGAATCAAATTGTAATCGATGACCTTCCTCGCTATACCAACCTTTTTGTTTTGCTGGATTACCAACCATTAGTGCATAAGGTTTTACATCACTTATCACAACACTTCCTGCACCAATAAATGAATAAGATCCTAATGTAATTCCACAAACTATTGTTGCATTGGCACCAATGGTACAACCTTTTTTTACTATGGTTTTTGCATATTCGCTTTTACGATTTACGCCACTTCTTGGATTAATAACATTTGTAAATACACAAGATGGTCCTAAAAAAACATTATCTTCACAAATGGTGCCGGTATAAACCGAAACATTATTCTGTATTTTTACATTGTTTCCAAGAATAACATCTGGACTAATCACTACATTTTGTCCAATATTACAATTTTTTCCTATTTTAGAATGGGTCATTATATGACTAAAATGCCAAATTTTAGTACCCTCTCCTATTTCGCAAGGTTCGTCTACATAAGAAGACTCATGAATAAATACATTTTTCATATTAAAAGTTTTTTATAGTTTCTACAATATAATGTAATTGACTCTCTGTCATTTCTGTATGTATTGGTAATGAAAGTACTTCTTTAGATAATTTTTCACTTTCACTTAAGTCATATGATGCATTATAATGCATTGCATATGCTTTTTGAAAATGCAATGGCATCGGATAATAAATCATCGAAGGTATTTCTTTTTCTTGTAAATATGTTTTTAAGGCTTCGCGTTTACCATTTTTAATTTTCATTGTATATTGGTGAAATACATGTGTAGAATTTTTAGATCGAAATGGTGTTTCAATCCAATCCAATTCTTTTAAAGTGTTGTCATAAAAATCAGCAACTTCATTTCTTGACGTTTCATAATCTTTTAAACGTTTAATTTTTGCATTTAAAATGACAGCTTGTAACGTATCAAGTCTTGAATTACATCCTACAATATCATGGTAATATTTTACACCAAGTTCGCCATGATGACAAATTCCTTTAAGACGTACAGCCAAATCATCATCATTGGTATAAATAGCGCCTCCATCCCCATAAGCGCCAAGATTTTTAGATGGATAAAAAGATGTCGTTCCAATGTTTCCAATTGTTCCGGCTTGTTTTACAGTACCATCTGAAAATGTATATTCACTACCAATCGCTTGTGCAGTATCTTCTACAACAAATAAATTGTATTTTTTTGCCAATTCCATTATTTTTTCCATCTCACAAGTTTGGCCATATAAATGAACCGGAACAATCGCTTTTGTTTTTGACGTAATTTTTTCTTCAATTTTATTGACATCAATATTAAAGGTATTGTAATCAGCGTCTATAAAAATGGGTTTTAGTTTTAAAAGCGCAATAACTTCAGCAGTAGCTACATACGTCCAAGTAGGAACAATTACTTCATCGCCTGGCTCTAAACCCAATGCCATTAAAGCCACTTGAATCGCATCCGTACCATTAGCACAAGGAATAATGTATTTTGCTCTAGTAAATGATTTTAAAGCTTCTGTAAATTCTTTAACTTGTTTACCATTTATAAATTGTGAGGATTCAAAAACCTCTTCAAAGCCTTTATAAATTTCTTCTTTAATTTTCAAAAATTGACTTTTTGTGTCAACCATTTGGATGTTTAAATTCATATTTAATTAGTTTAATGTTGTAATGATTTTTGTACTAAATGTTTTATTAATAAAAGCGCTGTTTTTAGATAAAGATTTGTTATTTTGAAGATTAAAGGTTTCTGGATTATTTAAGTCAATGATACTAAAACGTCCTTTTTTTCCTTCTTCAAAATGTCCAAGATCAATATTAAAATAATTGGATTGATTTAAAGATAAAACGTTGGAAATTAATTCTATTTGACTATTACCTAATTTTTCAATAAGTGCTTGAAAACTGGTTTGTAGTCCAATATTACCATTTTCGGCCAAATCAAATTCTAAAACCTTTTCCTCAGGTGTTAATGGTGTATGTTGCGTGTAAACAAAGTCAATAGTTCCATCGATTAATGCACTTAATAGAGCATCTTGATCTACTTTAGCACGAAGTGGTGGATTTAGCTTAAAATTAGTGTCAAAATCTAAAACGGAATCTTCATTAAAAATCAAATTATTTATAGAAACGCCCACTTTAAAATCCATTTCTTTACGATAATTTTTTACAATGTCGATACTTTCTTTTGTAGATAAATCAATGATTACAGGCGCATAGCTGCAATATTTTGCAATATCTAATATTTCTTTTAATGCAATAGTTTCGGCTTCGGCCGGAATTCCTTTGAATCCACAATAAAGCGCACTTTTCCCTTGATGAATTTGGCCGCCTTTGCTCAAACTCACTTTCTCGGGATGAATCAAAAAATGTGAATTATTGATTTTACAATAATTAAAAAGATTTACCAATAAATCCGCAGAAAGCGAATGTTGATTTTGATTCGTAAATCCTATAATATTTTCATTACTAATTTCTAATATTTCGCTCATTAAATTTTTAGAATTCGATTTGAGAATATTAGCTACAGGATGAATGTTTACGTTTTCATTTATATATTTATTTATAAATGAAATATCACTTTTTGAATCAAAAGCATTTTGTATGCTTGGAAAATGAAAAATATTTGTAAAACCACCTTTTTTGGCCGCATGGCATAATGAATCAAAAGTTTCACGACTTGAAACATTAGGTTCACCCGAAGTACAGTAAATATCTATTAGGCCCGGAATCAAACACAATTCCTTTCCATCAATAGTTTCATCTACAATATCGGTTATTTTTGTATTAATTTTTTCAATGCCTTTTTCGCTCCAAATAAAATCGACGTTTTTATTATAAAATGAAGAGCCAGGAAATAGAATTTTTACATTTTTAAAAAGTGTTTTTTTCATTTGTAAAATATATTTTTATAACAGAAAAATGTATTGCAATTTATTTACTTAAAGAAGAAACATTACAAAATTAAAATAATTATTCAAAAACCAGTTTTTTACTTAAAGATTTACAAAAAATAGCATAAAAATTTAATAGTTTAATAATACAACTATTATTATAAAATATGGAAAAAAGTATATTTTTAAAGGAAATTATATAAAAAAATCAATTAAAAGGAAAGAAAAAAGAACATTAAAAAAGCTAAATAGGCTTTAAATTCATATAAAGTTGACAAATACAACTATTTTAAAAAGCAGAAATTTATATTTTTATCTTACTTAAAGCATTTTTAGCAGCCTCGCTATTTTTAATATCTAAAAATTCAATAATTAAGTACTCCGACGTATGTTTTATAGAGCAACCAAAAGGAATTTTTGAAACATATTCCAAAATTTTTCCAAAGGTTTCAGACTTATAATATAAAGAATCTTTATTTTGAATTAAATAACAACGCATTTTATTGTTTTTTAAAATAATTCGTTCGATACCTAGAGGTGAAGCAATCCATTTTAACCGAAGCGCATTACATATTTCAAATATTTGACTCGGAAGTTTCCCAAATCGATCTTTTAATTTTTTAAGAAAAGCCTCAAGTTCTTCTTCGTTTTTTAATATATTCAGTTCGGTATAAATTGAAATGCGCTCCTGACTTTGAGAAATATATTTGTCGGGAATATATAAATCATAATCCGTTTCAATCACACAATCTTTAGCATAATTGATTTGATTGATATCTAAATCGTATAAATCACGATAATCATTTTCTTTGAGTTCAGTAATGGTTTCATCCAAAATTTTCATAAAGGTGTCGTATCCAATGTCCGAAATAAATCCACTTTGTTCGCCACCAAGTAAATTTCCTGCACCTCGCAAATCTAAATCGCGCATCGCTATTTGAAAACCACTTCCTAAATCCGAATTTTGTTCAATCGCTCTCAACCGCTGTTTAGACTCATTCGTTAAACTATGAACATTTGGACACAAAAGATAGCAATACGCTTTTTTGTTACTCCTTCCTACCCGACCGCGCATTTGATGTAAATCGCTCATTCCAAATTGATGCGCATTATTTATGATAATCGTATTGGCATTTGGAATATCAATCCCACTTTCTATAATGTTTGTACTAAATAAAACATCATATTTTTTTTCCATAAAATCAACGATAATATTTTCCAATTTATCGCCTTCCATTTGACCGTGCGCCAAAACCATATCAATATTTGGCATCAACGGTTTTAAAATGCTCATTAGTTGTTCTAATTCTTTGATACGATTGTTTATAAAAAAAACTTGACCGCCACGAAAAACTTCGTTTTCAATAATTTCTTTTATAAAATCGGGTTCAAATTGTGCAATTTCGGTATAAACCGGAATTCGATTTGGTGGAGGCGTTTGGATTAAACTATAATCGCGCGCACCCAATAATGAAAATTGTAAGGTTCGAGGAATTGGAGTAGCAGTTAAAGTAAGCGTATCAACATTTAATTTTACTTCTTTAAGCTTTTCTTTAACCGCCACGCCAAATTTTTGTTCTTCGTCAATAATTAATAAACCTAAATCTTTAAATTTAACTTTACTTCCAACAATAGCATGCGTACCGATTAAAATATCAATTTTGCCACTTTCAAGATTTTTGAAAATCTCCGTTTTTTGTTTTTGTGTTTTAAATCGATTAATAAACTCAATGCGACAAGGAAAATCTTTGAGCCGTTCGCTAAAAGTTCGGTAATGTTGAAGCGCTAAAATAGTAGTAGGTACCAAAACCGCAACTTGTTTACTGTCCGCAACCGCTTTAAAAGCCGCACGAATGGCAATTTCAGTTTTACCAAAACCCACATCTCCACAAACCAAACGATCCATCGGAATCATTTTTTCCATATCTTGTTTTACCTCAAGCGTTGCTTTAGCTTGGTCGGGCGTATCTTCATAAATAAAACTTTCTTCCAACTCATATTGCATATAAGTATCTGCATTAAAAGCAAAACCTTTGCTGGATTTTCTTTTTGCATAAAGCTTAATTAAGTCTTCGGCAATATCTTTAATACGTTTTTTTGTTTTCCTTTTAATCGCCTGCCAGCTATCGCCTCCAATTTTATTTAATTTTGGCTCTATTCCTTCTTTACCAACATATTTACTGATTTTATATAATGAATTAATATGCACATATAAAATGTCATTATTTTGATAAATAAGTCGAACAGCTTCTTGAATATTGCCATTAATTTCGAGCTGCTCCAAGCCCGAAAATTTCCCAACACCATGATCAATATGCGTTACGTAATCGCCGGGCTTTAATTCTTTGATGTTTTTTATTAATATCGCTTGTGCCGAATGATTTGTGTTTTTTGAAAAATCATTTTTCTTAAAACGTTGAAAAATTTCGTGTGAGGTAAAAAAAACTAATTTTTGCTCAAAATCAACAAAGCCAAAACTAAATTCGCCAAGATGTTTTACATAGGTAATGTTTTTGCTTAAATCTTTAAAAATAACATCATATCGGTCAAATTGTTTTTCGTCTTCGCACATTAATGTAACCACAAAACCGTCCGATTGGTATTTTTCTATTTCTTGGCAAAGTTTATTAAAGTTTTTTTGAATGACGGGAGAAGGTTCCGAAATCGTTTCGTTTAAATATTCAACATTCGATTTTTTTATGCTATCAATTGAAATAAATGATTTGTGGCTAAATAATTCATCAATAGCATTCGGCTCAATAAAATAATTTGCTGGGATTACATCGTCGGAGCTATCCATTCTTTTTTCGTTAAAAAACAAATGAAGTTGCTCCATTTTAGTTTTTAACTTATCGGAATCTTTTATCCAAAAACGCGTGTCTGTAGGAAAACTTTCCCAAACAGGAACAAACGAGGTTTCTTTATTCTTAAGATAACTGCTGCTTAAAATAAAGTGATCATGAAATGAAACGGAAAGTTGGTCTTCAATATCAAAACAACGAATTTCTTCTATTTCATTATCAAATAATTCAATACGATATGGTAAAGCATTACTATAAGAATAAACATCTATAATGTTGCCCCGAATCGCATATTGCCCAAACTCATAAACAAATGGAACGCGCTCAAAACCCATTTCGTCACAAAGCGCAATAAATTTTGGAATATCTAAAATTTCGCCTTTTTTATATGATTTTAAAAAACGCTGTTGCGAAGCCATTTTTTCATAAAGGGCTTCAGGATAGGTTACCGCTATAATTTCGTCACGTTTTAAAAACTGATCAATTTGAACGGAACGATCACTAATTTTTGGTTTTAAAAAAGAAATGGATTTGTTTTTAATTTCAAAAGCACTGTCTAAAAATAAATAAGGAAAATCCGAATGGATAAGTTTAAAATCGTTTAGCATCTGAAGCGCTTCTTCCCGATCGGATAAAACAATAATATTTCTCTTTTTTGATTTTTTGCAAACATTGTAAATAAAGAGATTGTCTATAGAATTCGATTGCCAAAAATAACCGCAGTTGGGGTTATTTAATGATTTTTCATAAAAGTTTTGAATTCTTCTGTCGTTAGAATATTTTGAAAACAACGCCTAATTTTTAAATATTATAAATTCATTAATATTTCGTTCTTTTTGCTTTCAAACTCTTGCTGCGTAATGAGTCCCGCTTCATAAAGTTTTTTAAGTTTTGTTAAAACTTCTGTCGTGCGGTCTTCCGCAGTTTGCTCTACGTGAACCGGTTCATCAACAATTTTTTCTTCTTCTACAATAATCTTAGTTTCTTTATTTAAATCAATTTGTTCTTTGCTAATTGCATATAATCTTCGCGCTTGACTTTTTGGAAGATAATCCATTTCTAATAAAGAGCCGTCTTTCGTTTTTACTTTGATATCCGCACCCAAAAGACCTTCTTTTAAAATACAATCCACAATATTTTTCCAATAGTAATCGACAAAATCCATCGAAAGACCAAGGTTTTTTTGTTTACAAAAAACAATACGTTTATTTGTAATCGCAATACAATCGGGAGCAATATTGCCAACAGGTTTTTTTTGAATCGCCAAATACATCAAATCTTCACCGGAAGTCATCAAAGTGATTAATTTTTTATGCAATTTACTAACGGTTTCAGGATCTTGTTCGTCTTGAATTAAATGTTCAAAAGTATTCATAAAATTGGATTTATCTACAAAAGTAAAAAATTTCTCAAAATTAAATCTTATTTATTCAAAAAGTTATACTTTTGATAAAAAATTGAAGTGAAAACAAAGAATATTTTTTTTGTTGGATTTATGGGAAGCGGAAAAACGTTTTTTGGTAAAAAGTTGTCCAAAAAATGGAATAGGCCTTTTGTTGATTTAGATCTCTATATTGAGCAAAAAATGGAAAAGTCAATAGATTCTATATTTAAAGAATATGGAGAGCATTATTTTAGAAAACTAGAAAATCAATTTTTAAAAGAATTGTCAGCTCAAGAAAATTTAATAATTAGCTGTGGCGGCGGCACCCCTATTTTTCATAATAATTTAGATATTATGAAAAAATCGGGCATCGTTATTTATATAAAACAGCCTAAGGAAATTTTATTAGGAAGAATAAGAAGAAATAAACAAAAAAGACCTTTGGTTCAAAATTTAAATGATGACGAATTAAAAGCATTTATTGATCAGAAACTAGAAGAACGAGAAAAATTTTATAATCAAGCGAATATTATTATTGAGCTTCCAACACTTGAAAAAATGGAACATCAAATCTTAACATTATGTTAAATCGTTAGTTTTCAAAATAAAAAGTCATCAATATTCAAAAATTTAGATATTTTTGTATTTCAAATAATTATACACATGTTGTGTATTTTAAATTTTAAAGTTATGAAAAAACTTCTACTTTTAACTGCTTTGACCATTCAGTTATTGATCCAAGCTCAAACAACTATCTTTTCGGAGAATTTTGGAACGCCAACAGGAAACACAACGATTCCAAATTATGTAAATGGAACGGCACCCGCAACTTTTCAGAGAAAAGCGACGCATTTATTTGCGGGAAGTGCAGATATTCGTGTTACGGGGCAATCATCAACGTATACAGGGTTTTCAGCAGGTGGAAATTTATGGTTGACAAATACTGCGAATAGAGATTTAGTTATTTCAAAAATCAATACATTAAACCACACATTCATTACCTTGTCATTTGGTTTTTTCCAAACAAGTTCAACGGCCCAAATTATATTAGCTGAATTTAGTACCGATAGTATTAACTGGACAAATATTGCTTTTACAAGACCTTCTTCAGGAGCTTGGGCCTTGGTAACGGCAACGACAAATTTGCCAGCGGACTCAAATTTAAAAATAAGATTTAGACAACCTACTTCGGGAACATTAAATTCTTATAGAGTGGATGATATTAGAATAACGGGTTTTGCAAACACCCCTTGTGCCAGCTCTCCTGTTTTGAATTCATACCAAGCAACCAACATCTGTCCAAATTGGACAGTACAATTGGATTCGACATTTATACCAACCAATAAGCCTGCTTCAAGTAAAATCACATGGCATACGGGTGACACCGCTAAGAATAATAATAAAATGGGTAATTTGAATGTAGATCCAGGAACATATTATATTTCATTTTATGATAGTACCAATAATTGCTATTCAGCTACAAAAGCGGTAACCGTAACACAAACGAATTGTAATCAAACATGTTTTTATAATGAAAATTTTGGATCACCTACAGTAACAACAGGCGTAGATACCTTTTTAGGATTTCAAAGTGGAGCACCCATTTCGTACAAAGGAAATGTGGATGTGAGAACAACATCCACATCAAATGGATATTCAGGAGCGTCAGGAAGCGGAAACGTGTTTTTGACTTCTACAAGCTTGCCAAGAAGACTAACAATATCAGGAATTAATTCATTAAATTACAAAAACTTACAATTATCATTTGGTTTAATGAAATCTACAAATGATTCGTTTAAATTAAATATTCAAGTGGGTTTGGATACATTAAATATGACATCATTATCATACAGCACCGTTTTAGGACAAAATCAATGGGTATATATTACCCCAACAGGAAATATTCCTAAAACTACAAACTTGTATATAAGATTTTCAAATAGCAATACGTCTCAGTTTAGACTGGATGATTTGAAATTATGTGGCGAGCCTATTTGTAATTTAATACCTACGTTGAATGATACGATGGCTACGAATGACTGTCCAGACACAACCGTAAATTTAGGTTTATATTTTCAAGCACCTAATCAACCAACTAATTTAAAATTGACTTGGCATACGATGGCATCTGCCAACCCAAATAACAAAATGACCAATTTGCTGGTTTCTGGTCCCGCGGTATATTATGCTAGTTATTATGATAGTGCCAATAATTGTTACTCTGCTACTAGAAAAGTATATGTGACAAAGACGACTTGTGGTTCAAATTGCAATATTATTCCCGTTTTGAATGATACGATGGCTACGAATGACTGTCCAGACACAACCGTAAATTTGGGTTTATATTTTCAAGCACCTAATCAACCAACCAATTTAAAATTGACTTGGCATACTATGGCTTCTGCCAATCCAAACAACAGAATGACCAATTTGACGGTTTCAACACAAGGCGAATATTTTGCAAGTTATTTTGATAGTCTTAACAATTGTTATTCAGCTACTAAAAAGATTGTATTTAATAAAATCTCTTGCAACACTCCAATTTGTCAAGTAAAGCCAATATTAATAGATACAATTATTTCGAATACGTGTCCAGACACTACCGTTAATGTAGAAAATGTGATTTTAGAGCAAAATAAACCAACCAATGCAAAATTGACTTGGCATAACGGTTCTAATGCAACACCAAACACTAAACTTTCGAGCTTAATACTTTCTCAAGCGGGAGACTATTTTGTAAGTTATTTTGATAGTGCTAACAATTGTTATGGACCAACGCAGAAAGTAATATTTGATAAAATAACATGTAGCAATACGTGCGTAAACAAACCCAATATTACAGATACGATTTTATTCAATACATGTCCGGATACCACAATAAATACAAATTTAGTTGTAGTAAATGGCGTAAATTTTGGACAAGAAGTTACGTGGCACAATTCAGTTGTAGCAGATGCGTCTTCGGAAATTCAAAAACCATCTTTGGTGATTCAAAATTCAACGTTTTATATTGCATTGAAAGAAACGTTAAACAACTGTTATACCCCAACGCAAAAGGTACAATTTATAATAAGTAAACAAGTCGGAGCCAATTCGTTAGTATTAGATACAGCCATTTGTTCTTCTTCTTCTATCAAATTTAATGGAAGAACCTATACTCAAAAGGGAACATACACTGATACGATAATTAAAAAGGGTGGTTGCGACAGTTTTGTTCGCATTCGCATTTCACATTTAGATTCATTAAAAACGCCAAATCTTGGTCAATCGATAATTACAAATATTTGTCCAGACACAACAATAAACTTAAATCAAAAAGTTACAGTATTAAATAATGCCTTTGGAGCTATTTTACAGTGGCACGACACCACAAGGCCTACACCAAACAATAGATATTTTGACTCTATCGTTTATAGTTCAAAAGTTTTATATGCATTTTTTAAAGACACCAATAATGGATGTTATTCGAATCCAAGAATGTTGATGGTTAATATCAAAAATTGCGACAGCCCTCAGTGTGACACATCTAAAATATTATTATCGTTTTCATATGCAAATAAAATATTAAGTGCAAATGTAGCAGGGGCAGCATTACCTATTTCTTATTTTTGGAATAATAACAACGTAACCAAAACAATTACTGTAAATAATTCTGGAGTGTACTGCGTAACCATTGTGGATAAAAATGGATGTATTAAATCGGCTTGTACAACAATTCAAGTTTTGCCTCCAGTCAATATTACTTGTAATTTGACAGCAAATTTTGTGTGGAATACACAATCAAATGGAAGCATACAGTTTATGGATAGCTCAAGAGCCGCAGGAAATGGAATGACCTATTTATGGAGTTTTGGAGACGGCACGTTTTCACAATTGAAAAATCCAGTTAAAAATTATAATGCTTCAGGTACATTCACCGTAACATTATTGGTTTATTCTTGGTCAAGTAGTCAAAACCAAATCTGTGCCGACACCGTTCAAAAACAAATTACAATAACAAGTAATAATACCAATCCTTGTAGCCAAATTATTCCAAATTTCATTTGGACACAAAATGGAAATGTTTATAATTTTTCAAATACAACCGACACGGCAGCGATAACCATTTTAAATACGCAATGGCAATTTAGCGATGGAACGACCATTAATTTTGCAAATCCTTCTCGTTCGTTAACCATTGCAGGGAATTATTCCGTTGTAATGCGATTGATAGTCCGACACAACACAACCAATCAAATTTGTACGCTTCAAGTTGCAAGAATTATCAATGTGATTAATAATAGTAATATTTGCGCTAATCTAAAGGCAAGGTTTAGTCATACTAAACAAAATAATGTTGTAAATTTTGTAAACCAATCTACAGGAATTGTAGGATCTCCACAATATTTATATATTATTAGTAACGGGGATTCGATTAAAACGGCGAATGGTCAATATACATTTACAAAATCGGGCATGTATAAAATAACATTTAAAGTGCGTCAAAATATTGGAAATACAATTTGTACTGACTCTACGACTCGTTTGATTCAAATATTTTTATCTAATAATTGTAAAGACTCGCTTTATCAAGATACGTTTACAAAATGTAATACGTTTGTAAGCCCTGTTTGTGGATGTGATTCGATTACTTATGCCAACTCTTGTTTAGCATTTAAAGCAGGCGTTAAAATATCTCGTCAAGGTGTTTGTGCAAACGACCCGAACTATGTAAAAATTTGCGGATTTGTTGTAAATGATACGAACAGAAATTGTCAAAAAGATTCAACAGATGCTGGAATTCGAAACATACGCGTTCGAATAAACAGTGGAAATACATCGCGTGTAGCAATTACCAATGCGTTTGGTTATTATGAAACGTGGATGCCAAAAGGTACGTTTATTATTACACAAGAATTAGTAGTAAATAATACCATCTTAAATCCAGGTGTGTTTCAAAGATGTAATTTAGCGCCGATTTCTCTTAATGCAAATCAAGGCGGTCAGACCTATTGTGGAAATAATTTTTATGATTCATTAAGTGGATGTAGAGATTTAAAAGTAGCTTTAAATCGTTATACAACAACGACGCCAGGTTTTTCACAAAATAATATTATTTCTTATCAAAACAATAGCCCTAATACGATTCAAAATGTGGTTTTAAAATATAAAATGACAACAAATACCACACTTACTTTTGCTTCTCCAACATATACGGTATCTTCAAATATTATTTCGTGGAACTTAGGAACATTAGCACCATTTGCATCAGGATCTAAAACGGTAAAATCCTTAGTTCCGGTTAATTATGGGTTAGGAATTGTAAGTATTGACAGTGCTTGGATTGAACCATATACATCAGACTGTAATATTGCTAACAATAAGGCCGTAAAAGTAGATACAAGTGTCGGTAGTTATGATCCAAACGATAAAACGGCATTTCCAGGCGGTAACATCGATACATCCGTAAAATCGTTGACGTATTTAATTCGTTTCCAAAATACGGGAACGGCACCAGCTAGAAATGTAGTAGTCGAAGATGTCATTACAAATAATATTGATTTCAGCTCTATTCGATTAAAATCACTTTCTCATGAAGGGCAAATGTTAATTGAAGAAAACAGAAAATTAATTTTTGAGTTTCCAAATATTATGTTACCGGATAGTGCTTCCGATCCAGAAGGAAGTATTGGATATATTACATTTACTGCAAATCTAAAAGACGGTATTTCCGTTGGCGACGAAATAAACAACTTTGTGGACATATACTTTGATTTTAATGATCCAATTCGAACTAATACAGCCAAAAATAAGGTTGTTCTAGAATCCAATAGTTCAATTAATGATTCAGAGAAAGGCTACGAGATTCGTTTTTATCCAAATCCAATGACCGAAGGAGAGGCCAATATTCTAATGTTGCTTCAAAATAGTTCAAATATTCAATTTAATTTATTTGATATACAAGGAAGATTAAAATGGAATTTTGAAAAACTTCGTTCGGGCAATCAATTTTTAATTCCAGTACAATGGCATGATTTACCAAAAGGAATTTATTTGCTACAAGTAAAAGTTAATGGGATATCTAAAGAAGTTATCCGAATCGAAAGATAGTATTTTAAAATTTATTTATAGATAGAAATGCGCTCTAATTAGAGCGCATTTCTGTTTGATATTTTTATTAAATAATATAAATGTAATATTTAAATTTAAATATATTTGTAAAGTTAAACCATAAAGAAAATGAATCAAAAACTAAAATTTACATTGATTTCAGCTTGGATACTTTTTTCTAGAAGTTATGATGCGTATTGTACTTATTTATTAACACCAGATTTAACTAAAGAGGCAAATCCGCTTGTGACCATTTTAGGTGTTTCTTCATGGTCGACTTTACTTGTGATTATTGGTGTATTGACTATTTATGTTATATACGCTTATTTTATTAGTGTTTTTAAACCAATGGATTTAATGCCAAAAGAAAAAGGATATACATTTAGTCAATTTATTACTTTTCTATATTTAGGAAATAAAGAAAATGTGGTCTCTATATTTTATAAGTTGCCTAAAGATTTAAAAAGAGCAAATACATATTTTGGACAGATATTGACGCAATGTTTAGTTTATGCAGGTGTTGTTTCAACTATAATGTGGCTATTTATAAATTATACTGATTTTTACAAGACAATTCATAGTGCACCTTTAGTTTATTTAATCTTAATTGGAGGCTGTTTAATTATTGCATATAAATGGAATAAAGATTTATATAAAAAATATCTAGCTGAAGTTACCGTATAAAAAATTACAAAAGCAAATACTAAGGAAGCCTCAGTTTATTTTCTATAAATAACACTTGCTGCAGCTTGTTGGCTTGGCAAAATAGTAACATCGGCGATACAAACATGTTTTGGAGCAGATAAAACATACCAAACCAAATCTGCAATATCTTCGCTTTTTAATGGCTCAAAACCTTCGTAAACCTTTTTTGCTCTATCGGTATCGCCCTTAAAACGCACTTCCGAAAAATTGGTTTCCACTGCGCCCGGTGCGATATTGGTAACTTTTATATGCTTTGACGTTAATTCAAGCCTTAGTCCTTCGCTGATGGCTTCAACTGCCTTTTTGGAAGCACAATACACCACGCCGTTTTCATACGTTTGTTTTCCTGCGATAGAGCTAATATTTATAATATGTCCATTTTGATGCGGTTCCATAAATGGTAAAACCGCTCGGGTTACATATAAAAGTCCTTTTACATTTCCATCCATCATTAGATCCCAGTTTTCGATTTCGTCATCCGCAATTTTTGCCAAACCATGCGCATTGCCTGCATTATTTATCAAAACATCAATATTTGGAAAACTCGTAGATAGTTCTGAAATTTCTTTAAATACGGCTTTTTGGTCTCGTACATCAAAACACAAAATTTTACAATCTTCGGGGGCATCCATTTCAGATTTTGTTTGCTCAAGCTTGTCGATTTGTCTGCCACAAATGATGGTGTAATAATTGTTTTTATTGAGATTTAATGCTATCGATTTTCCGATTCCTGAGCTCGCGCCGGTAATTAAAGCAATTTTTTTCATTGGTAAAATTTTCAAAATGATATGTATAAAAAGAAATACAAAAATAGGGGTTCTATTTTTAGTCGAATTTTAATTTATGATGTATTACTTTTGCAAGAATAAAAATAGGTATAAAAATGGATATCAATCCAAGAAAAAATAGTTTGATGGAACAAGAAGATCAAGAAATTGATAAGGCGCTCCGACCAAAGCGACTTAAAGATTTTACAGGTCAGGAAAAGTCCGTTGAAAACCTAGAAATATTTATACAAGCTGCAAAGTTACGAGGTGAAGCCTTAGATCACGTTTTGCTTCATGGGCCTCCCGGTTTAGGAAAAACGACACTTTCTAATATTATAGCTTCTGAATTGGAAGTGGGTATCAAAATTACTTCAGGGCCTGTCCTCGAAAAACCTGGCGATTTAGCAGGTCTTTTAACTAATTTAGAACCGCATGATGTTTTATTTATAGATGAAATTCATCGCTTGAGTCCTGTTGTCGAAGAGTATTTGTATTCAGCGATGGAGGATTATAAAATTGATATTATGATTGATACCGGCCCAAATGCGCGCTCGGTTCAGATTTCTTTAAATCCGTTTACGCTTATTGGAGCAACGACACGATCGGGTTTATTAACGGCACCGCTTCGTGCCCGTTTTGGTATTAATGTTCGAATGGAATATTATACATTGGACGTTTTGGCGGGTATCATTTCCCGAAGTAGTTATTTACTACAAACTGACATTGAGAATAAAGCAGCTTTGGAGGTTTCTCGAAGAAGTCGTGGTACGCCAAGAATTGCTAATTTATTATTAAAACGAGTTCGTGATTTTGCTCAAATCAAAGGGGATGGTGCAATAACTTATGAAATATCAAAATTTGCTTTGGATGCGTTGCATGTTGATGAATTTGGATTAGACGAAATGGACAATCGAATTTTAACGACGTTGATTGATAAATTTAAAGGAGGTCCGGTTGGATTAAATACGATTGCAACAGCCGTTGGCGAGGAGCCCGGAACGATTGAAGAGGTTTATGAACCTTTTTTAATTCAAGAAGGTTTTATTAATCGAACAGCAAGAGGCCGAGAAGCAACTGAAAGAGCATATACGCACTTAGGTAAAACGCCTATTGCTAAGCAACAAAATTTATTTGATTAAAAATTTTTAAAAATGAATATTGGATTATTAATTATTTTAGTGACAGTTTTTGTTTCCTATCAAGGATTTAAAGATGTTGTGTTTTTTGAAAAATACAATTTTAATCCGTATCGAATTAAACGACATGGAGAATATTATCGGTTTCTAACGCATGGATTTTTACATTCAAATCAAATACATTTGATTTTCAACATGTTGACTTTGTATTTTGTTCAATTAAGTCTTGGAAAAGTGTATGGAGATTTATTTTTACCATTTTATATTTTTTCTATTGTTGCATCTACTTTATATGAGTTTTTTAAAAATCAAAATCAACCCTATTACAGAGCTTGTGGTGCCAGTGGAGCGGTAGCCGCCGCACTATTTTCTTTATTGATTTTTGCACCTTGGGGAAGGGTTTATGTCTTTTTTATTGTTCCCGTTTCTTTTTTAATGTTTGCCATTTTGTACATGGTGTATTCGATTACGCAATTACAAAAACAAGGCGAAAAAATTGCGCATAGTGTTCATATTTTAGGCGCAATAATTGGAGTCGTGAGTTCTATTGTTTTATTTCCTGCGTATTTCCAAAATTTTATAAATGAAATCATTCATTTTCCGGGCTTAGGAGTGCTTATTTTTGGACAATAGTTTTATAAAATTCCCACGCGCGTTTTTCGCTCCAATATTGTTTGCGAAAATTTACAAAACCTACATGTCCTCCACTTTCAGGCGTTTCTAAATAAAGAAATTCAGATGTTTTAGCAATTTCGTAAGGAAAACAAGTCGTGTCTAAAAAGCTATCATTTTTAGCATTAACCAATAAAGTAGGAATAGAAATTTGGTCTAAAACATATAAACTACTTGCATTGCGCCAATAATCTTCCGCGTTTTTGAATCCATGAATCACAGCCGTATATCGGTCGTCAAAGTCTTTAAAGTTTTTAATTTTATGGTATTCGCTTGCATCCAAATGATTAGGATAAAATTTTGATTTCGCTATGATTTTAGGTTTTAGTTTACGAATAAACCGTTTCATATAAATCGCATTTTCTTTCCGCATCATTCTTCGGCTGCTACTTTCTATATCTACAGGAACGGAAAAAGTAATTGCACAACAAATGTTTTTTGAAACATTTTCAGCTTGTTCGCCTAAATATTTTAAAATGACATTACCCCCCATCGAAAAACCGATTAAAACGATTTTTTTGTAATTATAGTTTTTTTCAACATGTTGGATTATAGTATGAATATCTTCGGTGTCTCCCGAATGATAAAATCGAAGATTCCGGTTCATTTTTTCACCGCAACTTCTAAAGTTCCAAGCCAGCACATCCATTCCATTTTCATAAAATTGACGCGCCATACCCAAAACATACGTTCGAGAAGCATTACCTTCAAGTCCATGAAGAATTATTGCCAACGTGTCGGCTTTTTGCGAATACCAATCCAGTTCCAAAAAATCCTCGTCAGGCGTATTGATTTCTTCTTTGTGTGGTTTTATAAATTTGATTTTCCGAAATAAATTTGGAAAAATAGTTTGAAAGTGTCCGTTTGAAAAAAAACGAGGTGCTTTAAAATCAGAAGGCAAAAGTGGCATTTTTTAAATATTTATACAAATATAACTACATTAATTACATCTATAACAATTGGTTTTTATTTTTTAATTATGAGATCAAAGATTTGAGATAAGAAAATGAAACTATTCGTTTTTGGAAATGATTAATTATAAGAGAATCCCGAAATTTTTAATTGGCTTTATTATTTTAACTTAAAGTTTTGGTTGTAAAATTTGGAAGG
The DNA here is from genome assembly GCA_044368655.1 of Chitinophagales bacterium. Classification (GTDB taxonomy): domain Bacteria; phylum Bacteroidota; class Bacteroidia; order Chitinophagales; family JADJOU01; genus CHPMRC01. The sequence continues at coordinate 140,367 of JBIPPB010000001.1, forward strand.
ACCATGGATAAACAGGCTTTTAAATCTAATTGTTTCCTGAAGTTCGTCATCCTCGAAAATTTTCAATCTTAATGCATAATTTAGGAAATCTAAATAGTTTTTGAAAATTTATCGGGGATCTCTAATCCTAAGCCAAATAAGTTAACTAACAATGTTTTTTCAAAAAGAGCCGTATACGCTTAAATTTAAATCAAAAGATGAAAATCTTTATTTAAAATATTATTTACTAAATTTGCAACATGCAGTTTAATGAAATTTTAGGTCAAGACGTTTTAAAAAGAGAGCTTATAAAACAAGCAAATAGTTCAAGGCTGCATCATGCCCATATGTTTGTTGGAAAAATGGGCTACGGCACCTTAGCGGTCGCTTTAGCTTTTGTTCAATATTTGTTTTGTGAAAATAAAAACGAAAATGACAGTTGTGGCGAATGTCCACAATGTAAAAAAGTAGGCACACTCAATCATCCCGATGTACATTATACGTTTCCAACATTTAAAGATAAACAAAAAAGCGAAGAATTGATTCCGTCCTTCCGGAATATGGTCTCCGAAAAAAAAGCCATTTTTGACACAAACGATTGGCTTTCGGAACATAAAGAAAAGAATCTAAAAATTAGAAATCTTGAAATTCAAGAAATATTAAACACGTTTAATACCTATTCGTTGGAAGGAGGTTTTCGTGTTCAGGTAATTTGGATGGTCGAAATGCTGGAAAAGGAAATAAATAAAATATTAAAAATCCTTGAAGAACCTAATCCAGATAGTTTGTTTATTTTGGTCGCACAAAGTACCGATTTTATTTTACCAACCGTTTTATCTCGATGTAATATTCATAAGTTAAAAAAACATCAAAATGAAACCCTATCGCAGTTTATTCAAGAAATGGAACCTGAAATATCAGAAAATAAACTAAGGCCGATTTTAACTTTTGCCGATGGCGACCAAATAGCTGCGCTTCGATATTTGGAAGATATGGAACAGGAAGATTCTATCGAAAATACGGTTTTGAGTTTTTTAAGAGGAACAGTAAATTTTGAGAAACGCCCAAGCAAAAACATCAATGAATTGATTGAAACGGCGCTTTTTGTTTCGAATCAAAAAAGAGAATATCAAATTTTATTTTTAGAACATTTAAATCACTTTTTTTCGGAATTGGTGGTTTTTAAATATACGCAAACCTCAACGGCGCAAGAAAATTACTTAAAAGCATTACAATATTTTTCGGCTCAGGTAGAAGTGGATCAAATCGAATTTGCACAACAAGAAATTGATAAAATTTATTCAATTGTAGATACTCCGGCACTATCTAAATTTTATTTTATATCTTTGGCGCTAAAATTATGTAAAGCAATGAGTCGAAAAGAGTTTTTGATTCATCATAAATATTTATAACGTATTTAAATTCAAATATATGGGATGTAGTTCAGGTGGATGTAGTAGCGGCGGATGCAGCAGTGGTGGTTGTAATAAATTAAATACTTTTGATTGGTTTGCCGATATTCAGTATGCTTCAGGCGTCGATGAATATAATGTCGTGGAAGTTTCATTTAAAAATGGTTCTCGAAAAGATTTTTTTGTAAATGAAAAATTTTTAGATTTAAGAAAGGGCGATAAAATTTGCGTGGAAGGAAATGGAGGCTATGATATTGGTGAAGTTAGTCTTAAAGGCGAATTAGTAAAATTGCAATTAAAAAAGAAAAAAATCAATACGCCAATTGAGGAGTTGCCAAAAATTTTAAAAAGGGCTACTGAAAAAGAATTGGAAATCCAAGAACAATACCGACAGAAAGAACACAAAACGATGGTTCAGGCGCGCGAACTTGCTAAAGAACTCAAGCTGGAAATGAAAATCAGTGAAGTGGAATTTCAAGCAGATGGCAAAAAAGCAACCTTTTATTTTATTGCCAACGAACGTGTGGATTTTAGAGAATTAATCAAACGATATATCGCCGAGTTTAAAATTCGTATTGAAATGAAACATATCGGTGCGCGTCAAGAAGCAGGACGAATTGGTGGTATTGGTAGTTGTGGACGCGAACTATGTTGTAGTACATTTTTAAATGTCTTTCCTTCGGTAACGACCCAAGCCGCTCGTTATCAAAATTTATCGATAAATATTGAAAAACTATCTGGACAGTGTGGTCGTTTGAAATGTTGTTTGAATTATGAACTGGCGCAGTACATTGAAGCGGTTAAAGAAATTCCACAACAAATTACTCAAATCGAAACACAAGAAGGTTTGGCGGTTTTAAGAAAAACGGAAATTCTTAAGCGGATTATGACGTTTACCTATAAAGAAGACCCCTCAAGCGATTTTTATAAATTGACGATTGAGAATGTAAAGAAAATTGCGGAAATGAACAAACGAGGTCAAAAACCCGAAAGTTTAGTTTCATTGGCAATCAAAGAAGAAAAAATAGCTGTAGAAGAAAAAGATGAAGATTTGGTAGGACAAATTCAACTAAAAACCTTAGAGAAAAAGTCTAAACCAAATAAAAAGCGCAATAAAAATAAAAATCGAAATAATAGTCCTTCAAACACGCCACCTCAAGTATAGATTTTATGATAAAGTTTTACTTTATTTTAGTATCCATGTTGTTGTTTTTTTGCTCTTGCGAAGAAATGAAAGATTATCAAGAATATAAACCCTTAAAAGTGAGCGGCTGGGATTTGCATGACACGTTAAAATTCCAATTTGATGTCACGGATATCAAGCCAAAATATAACTTATATCTCAATGTAAGACACCGTGATGCCTTTGAGTTTCAAAATTTTTATATTAAGATTTTTACCAAAATGCCCGATGGAACTCAAAAAGTAGATATCGTTTCGATGTATTTATCAGAAGAAGATGGTACATGGAAAGGCTTGTGTTCGGGAGATGTTTGTATGTATTCTACGTTAATATTTTCGCGTTTTCGTTTTGAGCAAGCCGGAACCTACCAAATCATGATCAAACATGAAATGCGACAAAACCAACTTAAAAATCTTTTGGATTTGGGTTTAAAACTCGAAAAAGCGCCGCCTTTGGTAAAGCAAGAAACGGAGTAGCTCGTATAAATTCTTGATAAATAATATCTTAGTTATAATTTTTAGATTATTTTTGTGTTTTAAAATATAAATAAATGAATCATACAGTCTATTGGACTTAAAACATTTTTATAATTAGCGTTTAGCTATCTTGTAGTCGAAAACTAGGAATCTTCAACCATACAAGAGAAAGTTTAATCGCTCACCGATTGGCGTGAGCATTATCTTCTTTGTATGGTGGTATCCTAGTACCTCGACTACAGATAGATAACTGTCTCACGCTTTTTTATTTTATAAATGCTACAGAGAGGCGGTGTAGAAAATTAAATTAAAATTATATGGATAAATTTAAAAATTAGCAAAAAATCAACGAATTTTAAATAATTGATAATCAATAAGTAGTGCAATTATTTTATTTTTTTTGTTAACCTTTTTGCAAAAAAACACACTATAGTATATTAAGGCGGTAATCCGAAAAGCCTAAATAGAGTAGGAAAAGATAAAAAAATTAAAAATTATTTATATGAAAAAAATAACAACTATAATCCTTGCAGTACTATTTACTGCAAATCTTATAGCACAAGTACCAAACTATGTGCCTACCAATGGCCTCGTAGGCTGGTGGCCATTTAACGGCAACGCCAATGATGAAAGCGGAAATGGAAATAATGGAACGGTTAATGGCGCGACGTTGACGACGGATCGTTTTAATAATATTAATTCATCATATAATTTTATAGGTGATAATACCATTAAATTAATGTATAATAATATGTTTACGGGGTCTACAGCAACTATATCAACCTGGATAAGAATAGATTCGTTTCCTAAATCTTCGGATCCTCAAAGTAATATTTTTGGAAAAGGGTGGGGATATCCTCAATTAATTTTAAATAAGAATGGAAAAATATATCTCTCGATAGCCAACTCATCTTCTAACTTTAGTGTATTAGGATCAAAAACTACATTAAATTTGAACACTTGGTATCATATTACTACACAGTTTTCAGGTAGTAATTTTTCTATATACATAAATGGTAATTTAGATACGTTTAAGAATTTTAATCCAATCCCATCTTATTATTCCTATTGTAATTCTGAGTATTTTATTGGTGGCTTTAATCACAAAAATAGCTGTATGCCAAATGATAGTACACAATTTTTTAAAGGAAAAATTGATGATTTAGGCTATTGGAATAGATTGTTAACACAAACTGAAATAACAGATTTATATAATGCTTGTAATAAGAACATTTCTATTTCTCCACAAAACAATTCGGTTAATATCGGTAATACAGCTACATTTACTGCAAATACAGTGGCCACTTCGCCTAATTATATTTGGCAGAGTGACTTAGGACAAGGATTTCAAACGTTAAACAATATAGGTAAATACTCAGGTACTTCTACTAATACAATGAGTATCTCAAACGTGCAGTTGTCGAATCATATGGACCCCATTCGTGCAATATCTGTTTCTGGTAATTGTAGAGATACTTCCAACATTGCATATGTAAAAATTACAGATACGTGTATCACAAAAATAAATGATACCATTAAAATCACTAAATATGATACGATTACCACAAAAATCACAAAATACGACACCATTAAAGTAATAGATACGTTGGTAATTAATGCTACGCTTTCGGGTATCAGCGCACCCAATAATACCAATAGAATTATAGTGTATCCTAATCCCGCTAAGGATCATATTACCATTGACTATGGTGTTTTTAGCAAGATGAGTGGATATACCATGAAAATAACCAATACGTTGGGTCAAACGGTATTTTCATCGCCTATAAATCAGCAATCTTCTTTCATCAATTTATCCAGTTGGACAGGAAAAGGTGTTTATTATCTACAAATCATAGATAAACAAAATAGCATCATAGAAAACCGGAAAATTATTTTACAATAGTTTTTTTAGAGCGCCTTTTTTAAGGCGCTTTTTTTATGTTATTTTTGTTACTAAACTGAAAACTTTCTCGACTCTTGTCTTTCCCGAATTTTTCAAGACGAAGACAAAATTAAAGAGAAGGGATTACACAAAAATATCGGGAATCTCTTTATATTATTGTATTACGAGATTCCGCATATTTTTTTAAAAGAGGTATAGCTATTCTAGAAAAATTTTCCGAGGTGACGCATTTAACAAACGCCTCGTCTTTCCCGAATTTTTGCAAGACGATGTCAAAAAAAACAATAAAGGTTACACAAAAATATCGGGAATCTCTTTATATTATTATGTTATGAGATTCCGCATATTTTTTTAAAAGAGGTATAGCTATTCTAGAAAAATTTTCCGAGGTGACGCATTTAACAAACGCCTCGTCTTTCCCGAATTTTTGCAAGACGATGTCAAAATAAAACAATAAAGGTTACACAAAAATATCGGGAATCTCTTTATATTATTGTATTACGAGATTCCGCATAATTTTTTAAAAGAGGCCTAGATGTTCAAAAAATTACGGAATGACGAAAGTCACGAGACGAAGGAAATGGCAACTTCAAAAAGAGACCACGGATAAATTTTTCAAAGCGGACTAGCTAATTTAGAAAAATTTTCCGAGGTGACGTATTTAGCAAACGCCTCGTCTTTCCCGAATTTTTCAAGACGATATCAAAAAAAACAATAAAGGTTACACAAAAATATCGGGAATCTCTTTATATTATTGAGTTATGAGATTTCGCATAATTTTTTAAAAGAGGCCTAGATGTTCAAAAAATTACGGAATGACGAAAGTCCCGAGAGCTTGTGATTCGGGAACAAGTTAATCTTTAAGTTTATTTTTGAATTGTGGATCGGTTAGTGTTTTTAAGAACGAAACCAGGTCTTTTTTATTCTCTTCGGTAAGATGTAAAGGTTGAAGTAACAAGGTGTCGATATTTATCGGATGAGAAACGGTTAAATAAGGATTGTTGTAATACGCAACGACTTCTTCAAGCGTTTTAAACATGCCATTATGCATGTAGGGCGCGGTAATGGCAACATTTCTTAAACCCGGAACTTTGAATTTTCCGATGTCATTCGGATTTTTTGTAATGGCATATCGGCCACTGTCGTTTAATTTTTTACCATCAAAAAGCCCCACATTTCGGAATTCATCCGCAGTAAAATCTGGAGTAAAATGGCACTCAAAACATTTATTTTTAGGATCGATAAAAAGTTTGTGTCCACGAATTGCCGAAGCACTAATAGCAAGCGTATCGCCGCCAATATATTCATCAAAAGGACTGGTTGTTTCCAACGATTTTTGAAAAAGCGCTAAAGCATCTAAAATATTGTTTTTTGTAGGTTTAGTTTTATAAATTTTATTAAAAAGGGTAATATAATTTTTGTCGGTTGCTATTTTTTGAACAGCTTTATCAATTAAAATATCCATTTCGAGATGGTCTTCAATTGGAAAAACGGCTTGTTCTTCAAGCGTTGCCGCACGGCCATCAAAAAAGAAAATTTCTCTTGAAGCCATATTCATCGAAGAGGGCGTATTGCGTTTTCCGATTCGGTTATAAACCCCTTTGCTAAACGCAACGGTATCGGCAAAAGCAAATTCAGGCCGATGACAGCTACCGCAACTGATGGAATTGTCTTTGGAAAGTTTCTTTTCAAAAAACAATTTTTTACCTAACGCTTCTTTAGTTTTAATCGGTTCGGTCTTTTGTCGTTCGATGAAACTCCATATGAATAATACAGAAAAAACAATATATAAAAATCGCATTTTTTTAATTACAAAAATACACGTTTTTTTTTAATTCTATTTGTAATGAAATACATACCTTTGTCGTAATTATAATCGTATAAAAATGAAAAATATTCAAAACATTGTTATTGCAATTTTATCACTTTGTGTTATCGTCTTATTTTATCTAACTTTAAATAAAAATACGAGCGGACCACAAGTTTTGTTAAATCCATCTTCAAAAACGTTATCCAATGTTGATTTTGGTCGCGTGGCGTTTATTAATACCGATACATTTTTTGAGCGATATACGAAATTTAAGAATATTGAAAAGGAATTAGAGGCGCAACAAAAACAAGCGCAAGCAGGTCTTGAAGGACAAATGAAACAATTGGAAAAAGAGTATATGCAATTAATGCAACAAGCACAAGCAGGTCAAATTAATCAGCAACAAGGTCAGCAAAAAGAGCAAGCTTTAGTTAAAAGAAAACAAGCGCTTGAGGCCGAAAGTCAAAAATCAATGAAAGGGCTTGCTGAAAAAACACAAAAAGCCAATACCGAGATTCGTAAAGTTTTAAAAGAGTATATTGAAAAAAATAAAGAAAGATATGGATGTAATTATGTTTTGGGATATCAAACAGAAGGCGCCATTTTTTATGTAGATCCAAAATTTGACATTACAAATCAAGTTCTCGAAGACCTTAATAAGTAATTCTTATTATGTATAAACTTTTATACAAAAATCACATTGTTACAATATCGCTCTCGATAATTGTATTTATTATTATTTCATGGCAATTTTTATCTAGCGATACGCCGATAGGTCAAGGCCAGTTTGTAAATCCTTTGGTGCAAAATTTTGATAATGCATTTAATATGTATTATATTAAAAAAGCGATTTTATTTTTATTCGTGATTTTAACGATTGGGTTTTTAATGAGTATTCAAATAGGATATTTAAAAATATCGAATACGTTTACCTTTTTACCAACGTTATTATTTTATATTTTTATTTCGTTTTTATTTCGTTTTCAAATCGAATTTGAAAGTATTTATATTCTATTGTTTTTAATAGTGTCAAATTTTGTATTTATTAATTTATTGAATACAAAAATTAGAATGAAGCATTTTTATGCCATTGGATATATGTTTTCAATGGCGTTGGTTTTTAATTTTCAATTTGTCATTTTTTTTATTCCGATAATGATATTAATATTTCGATTTGAAAATAATGGTTGGAAAGATATTTTAGCATTCTTTTTGGGGATGGTTTTAATTCTTTATTTTTTATTTTCTTGGCTTTATTTGAAAGATTCGTTATACATATTTGGTTTATTTATGAAATCATTTACACAGTCTGGTTTCTTGTTTGTGTTTGAAAAATTTATTGGTTTTGCCGTTTTCTTTATATTGATTTGGATTTTATTTACCTATAAATCTCAAGCATTAACGATTACAAACCGAAATATTTTTTTTATACAATACCTATATTTTCTTTTCGCTATAATATATGCGGTATTATTTAGTACGAAAAATTATTCTGCAGCGATGCCTTTAGTTTATTTAGGTTCGGTATTTTTTGCATCAAATATTATTCTTACAAAAAGCACAAAGTATAAAAATATTTACTTAATTTTGCTGTTTATAGCATTTATTACGAATATCATTTTAACGAATTAAATTATAAAGATATGATGACCAAAGAGCAAATTGCGCAGCGAATTGCAAAAGAATTAAAAGACGGAATGTATGTCAATTTAGGTATTGGAATTCCTACTTTGGTAGCAAATTATATTCCTAATGATATTGAAGTGGTTTTTCAGAGTGAAAATGGTCTTTTAGGAATGGGTCCATTTCCTTTTGAAGGCGAAGAGGATGCCGATTTGATCAACGCGGGAAAACAAACCATAACAACATTGCCCGGCTCTTCTATTTTTGATAGCGCTACAAGTTTTGGTATGATTCGGTCACAAAAAGTAGATTTAACGATTTTGGGTGCTATGGAAGTTTCAGAAAGTGGAGATATTGCCAATTGGAAAATTCCGGGCAAAATGGTTAAAGGAATGGGTGGCGCTATGGATTTAGTAGCGAGTGCTAAAAATATTATTGTAGCGATGCAACATTGCAGCAAAGATGGCAAATCTAAGTTGTTAAAATCGTGTTCTTTGCCATTAACTGGAATTCGATGCGTACAAAAAATTGTATCGGATTTGGCGGTTTTAGAAATAACTCCTCAAGGATTTGTATTATTAGAAAGAGCACCTGGCGTTTCGGTGGAATATATTCAAGAGCGCACCGAAGGACGCATGGAAATTCATGGCGAAGTTCCCGAAATTACTTTTTAAATCGAATAGGATCTTCATTAGGGTTGTATTGGAATTCTTTAAATTGATTCCAAACGGTTTTTAAAGCAGGTGTTTGGTCGTAATAAACAATGCATCCGTTTTGCAATTGCCAGTCAATAGCGATGCTCGAAGAAAGTTTTGTTTTATTTCCATTTACATAACCATAAATCGTTCCATACAAATCGGAGTAAACTACCATATCATCCCAAATTTCTACTTTTTTTGGCATAAAATTTTCGAGTAAAATGGTTTTTCCATTTTTATAAACAAAAAAACGATCTGCACCATCTACATAAGCAATCATATTGCGCTTGATCCATTTCTTTTTTGGATTTGTCGTCATTAATGTGTGTTTCTCGCCATTTTCAAAAACAATCCATTCGCCTATATTATTGTTATATGAAACAAGTTCATTTCCTGTTTCATATTGGTGAATATCATACGATTCTAATTCAAACGTTTCGCCATATTGAAATACTTTAAAATAACCCATATAGTTATTATAAGCTAAAATATTTCGGCCTATTTTATAATCTTTTGGCAAGTAATTTTCAAGTTCGTAAACGTGTTTATTGTAGAAAACATTAAACTGGCTGTTTTGATATTGAAAAGCCATCATATTATCGGAAACCGAAAAGGGTTCGCCACTCCAAGGCATTAACTCAAAAACAGTATCGTAAACATATGCTTTTAAGAAATTAAAATTATCTACATATCCAATAACGCTATCTCCTAAATGGTAAATCCCGTTGGTAAATGTTTCTACTTTTTTAGAACTTTTTCCATTAAAAACACCCAATTGTCCTCCTTGCATATAGGCCATTAGATAATTAGAAACTTTTACACTATTGGGAGGAACGGGAAAAATCGTGTAAAGATTATTTTGAGTATACAGTTTAAAATTGCCTCGATTATCGATATATGCGATATAATTGGGGCTTGAAAAAAAGGTGTCAATTTTAATATATTCCAATTGAGCAATTTGACCATTTTGATATCCATAAAAGAAATTTTGGTCATTAAAAAAACCAGCCGAGCCTTGACCTTTAGAATTAAGAAAAAGGAATACGCAAATTAAAAAAAATAGGTTTTTTATCAAATATTATTTTTTTTGCGAAGTTCAAAATTTTGTCCTAAATACACTTTACGTACTTGTTCGTCTTGACTTAACTCTTCAGCCGTTCCTGATTTTAATACTTTTCCTTCAAAAAGCAAATAGGCCCGTTCTATAATAGACAAAGTTTCCTGAACATTATGGTCTGTAATCAAAACACCAATATTTCGATCTTTTAATTGAATTACAATTTTTTGAATATCCTCAACAGCTATTGGATCAATTCCGGCAAACGGCTCGTCTAATAAAATAAAATCTGGGTCGGTAGCTAATGCGCGTGCAATTTCAGTTCGTCGTCGTTCTCCACCACTCAATACATTTCCCATACTTTTTCTAACATGCCCTAGTCGAAATTCTTCTATCAACGATTCTAATTTTTCTTTTTGTTGTGATTTGCTTAAATCGGTCATTTCTAAAACGGCGGCAATATTATCTTCGATACTCATTTGCCTAAAAATAGAGGCTTCTTGAGGCAAATATCCAATGCCCATTTTAGCTCTTTGATACATCGGAAGCGAGGTTATATTTTGATCATTTAAAAAAACATCTCCTTTTTCAGGTTTTATTAATCCAACCGTCATATAAAAAGAAGTTGTTTTGCCCGCACCGTTTGGTCCTAGCAAACCTACAATTTCGCCTTGTTTCACTTCTATCGAAACATCATTTACGACAGCCCTACCTTTATATTTTTTAAATAAATGTGAAGTTCTAAGTGTTTTCATTTTCCGCTTTTTTTAATAATTTGATCAAAAAATATGATAAGTAATATTTCTATAAAAATAAATAATAATGCGAATATCGCCATCCATTTTGACGGCTCAAAATTAGATTGGTTTAATATCTCGGATTTATATTTGCCTGTTTCGGATTTAACTTGTATATCTTGATACATATTTTTAAGTTCTGAAGCCGACGCATAGATTAATTGGCTTTCTTTTCGGTCATAATTTAATGCCAAATGAAACCGATTTTCTTTTTTAGCATCTTCAAGAATATAAAAACCATCTTTTTGAATTTCATTTCCCAACGAACAATTTAAAATATTTCCTATTTGACGCTGAGGAGGAATCAATTCCATTTCATTTCCTCTCAAATAAAATATGCGATCTTTAAAAGAAGATGTAATCGGAAGTTGAATATTGGTGTTGTCATTAATTAAATAAGCGTTTTGATAGTAATTTTGAGAAAAATTCCCAATTTTAAACATTATAGGAGCAAAAAGCGACGAATTAACAAAACGATTGTATTCGCTATTTGGAGGAGAGGTAAAAACAAAAATGTTTCCAGCTCCTGTTTGATGGTATTTAACTAAAAATGGATATCCATTTTCGAGGCTTAATAGAACGTCACTTCTCAGTGTGGCGTTCTTTTGTAATGTATAATAAAGATCGACTTTGGGTAAATCTAAGTTATTTTCTAATTTTGTAAAAATGTCTTTAAGTAAAGGATCTTGAATATTAATATTTTTGATATTCGTGGATAAGTTTGATTTTTCTATAATGGACGCCGCGCCAATATTTTTTAAAAACGTATTGTAAGAATTAATCTCTAAATCAGGGGGAAGAAAAATGGCAATATTTTTACCCACTTTTAAGATTTCTTTAATTTTTTGAATGTCATTATTTGTATAATCTTTAATTTGATTTAGTACAAATAAACTTGTGTTTTGAATTGTATTGGCATTAATACCATTAAAGTCAATATTTGCTATTTCAAAGTTTTGGTCTGTTAAAAACGCATAATCCAAATATTTAGAAATATAATTACCTTTAATAATTGAAACCTTTGGTTTTGGGCTCACATAAAAGGAAAGATAATAGGTGTTGTCTTCAATAATGGATGGATCTTTTATTTCAATGGAGATATCGTTCCAGCTGTTGTTCAAAATTTTAAAACGAAAGGTATCTAAATGAAAATTTGCGTTAAAGTTGATTTCTTTGGAAGATTTTATTTTATTATTTATTTTAAAATCAATGCCTAATGCGGAAGAATTTTCTTTGTTTTGTCGAACTGTTTTTACAACAATTTGTGCATCTTCGCCAATTTTATAAATATTTGCGTTAAGCCAAATACTGTCGATATAATCATTTTCGATTTTTGAGTTTTCGATTTGAATAGCTTCTACCGAATAAGGTTTTGTTTGAAAACTTTGTAATTGATTTTTCTGGAAATCACTAATCCAAAACAGTTTTGACTGTTCGGCGTTTTCGTTAAGCAATAACTTTTTTTGTTTTTCAAAAACTTCGGATAATTTTTTACTTTTTGGAGAAATCGTGATTTTAGAGATTTCGTTAATCGCATCTTGAAATGAAATTGGCTCTAATCGTGAATTTAAAAAGTCATTTGTCAAAATATGATATTGCGCGCGATTTCCATATTGATTTACAATATCTTTTCCATAATTTTTGGCAATATCCAAAACGGTTTTTTGTTCTTGATAAGCGCCCATGCTCATTGAATTGTCAATATAAATGGAAACGATATTTTTGCCAGATTGCAAATTATTTTGATTCGAAAAGTAGGGCTGCACAAAGGCTAAAATAATAAACAGAACCGCCAAAAGCCGACTTGCTAATATTAACTTCTTTTTAAGCTCCGAAGCTTTTTGTGTGTCTTGCAATAGTTCTTTTATCAGCTTTATGTTTGTAAAATAAACCTTTTGATATTTTCTAAAATTAAATAGATGAACTATAATTGGAATAGTCAAGAAAATCAAACTCAATAAGAACCATGGATTTTGAAATTGCATGATTAAAACCTATATTTAGATTGCGAAGATAAAAAAAAAATAGTGGGTAAGCTTATATTTTAAGTAACGAAAGGTTTCAAATTTTAAAAAAAGAAATCAAGTAAAAATTTTTACATTTCATTACATATTTTTACAATTTTTAACATATGTGACAACATCTCTTATTTTTTAATTATTTAAGGAGGAAATATCATGCTAATTCATACCAAATAGAAGCCAAATAGACTAAAAATTGTAGTTAGGTTAAAATCATGAGTGATTACACGTTAATTTTGCACTCGTTTTTTAAAATGATTTTTAATGAAACCGTTTAATAAAATAAAATCTTTTTTCAACAATACAATTCGAATTATTTTGTTTATTGTATTGGGTTTTTTGCTTCCTTCAGTTGCTAAAAAAGACGTCGTTCCGTCTATTGAAGTTTTTGAAGAAGGTAAAGCAAGTTTTTATTGTGATTACTTTGTAGGAAGAAAAACCGCTTCGGGTGAAATATTTACAGAATACGAATACACGTGTGCTCATAAATATTTACCGTTTGGAACTTTGATAAAAGTAAACAATAAAACCAATGGAGAGTCCGTTATTGTAAAAGTAAACGATCGTGGTCCTTTTGTAAAAGGAAGAATTGTAGATTTATCGTTGAAAGCAGCAAAAGATTTAGATATCATGAAATCAGGTGTTGCTAACGTATCCATCGAAATCGTAAATCAAGAGTATTCCGAAGTTGGAAATGTTAAAAACATGGAGCGTGTAGCAATTCAAGATAGTTACGCTTTTGTTCATTATGATAATCAAACTTTGTTAGATCATTTATATGAACTAATATTTAAACTTGAAGACTTAAAAACCGCATCCATAAAAAATCCAAGCGCAAATAACTAGACATCTGTAAATTTGTAAAAAAAACAGATGCAAGAAAAAATAAGAGCGCAGTTTCCTATTTTACAAAATTCGTATCAGGGAAAAAAATGGATTTATTTTGATAATGCGGCAACAACTCAAAAGCCTCAATCTGTAATCGATGCCCTTTCCGACTATTATATCAATAAAAATAGTAATATTCATCGTGGCGCACATTATTTAGCCAATAAAACTACAGAAGATTACGAAAGTGCAAGGAACGAAATTGCTCGTTTTATAAATGCGGAGTCAAAAGAAATAAACTTTACAAGAGGAACCACCGAAAGTATTAATTTATTAATGCAATGTTATGCATTAGAACATTTTTCGGAAGGAGACGTAATAGTTTTAACACCTATGGAACATCATGCAAATATTGTTCCTTGGTTGTATTTAAAAGAAAAATTAAACATTCAAATTCGTTATATCTCTTTTGATGAAAAAGGATTTTTAGATATTTCATCGTTAGATCAGATTATTGATGAAAAGGTAAAATTGGTTTCATTAGCCATGGTTTCAAATGCTTTGGGCACCATTCATCCAATCGAAACAATAATCAAAAAAGCAAAATCTTTCCAAATTCCGGTCCATTTAGATTTGGCTCAAGCTATTGCGCATTTTCCTATTGATGTAAAAAGTTTACAAATTGATTTTGCAAGTTTCTCCGCGCATAAAATGTTTGGACCCACAGGATTGGGTATTTTTTGGGCAAAGACAGAACATTTAGAAAAAATGCGACCTTTTCATTTTGGTGGCGAAATGATAAAAGAAGTTTTTTTAGATCGATTTACGATTAATGAACTGCCCTACAAATTTGAAGCAGGAACACCAAATATCGCGGATGTTATTGCATTGAAAGAAGCGGTTGGATTTATTAATAATATTGCATTTGAAAACATTATTGAAATCGAACACCGAATTTATGAGTACTTATATGCTAAAATGATGGAGTTGGATGAAATAAAAATTTATTCTCCCTATCAAAAAAGTATAGGCGCCTTATCATTTAATATTCAAGAGGTCCATCCATATGATGTTGGTCAAATGCTTGATTCGCAAGGCATCGCTATTCGCACAGGACATCACTGTTGCCAGCCACTCATGCGAGCACTAAATATCGAAGGAACGTGTAGGGCTTCATTAAGTATTTATAACACCGAAGAAGAAATCGATCAATTTATAAATGTTTTAAAAAGGGTTATTAAAATATTAAAACCTTAAAAACGTTAAAAGATTTGAATTGTATCTTGATTTTTATATGAAATCATTACTTTTGCTTAATTAACTTTTTTGAATATGAAATCCAAAATTCTTTTTAGTGTCTTATTTTTCTTTCTAGTTTGTCTAAATACAGGTTACGCTCAAGAGAAATATTTTGATCCACAGCCACAAAACTTTTTAAGTCAACTAAAAACCCTTTTTAAAGAAAATGGCAAAGAAGAATTGATGGAATTATATAAAAAATTAGAGCAAGATTATAAAGAGCAAAAAATTAGTGATAAGCAGCAAGAAAGAATGGTAGATATTCTAAATATCATGCATTTTAGAAAAATGCAGGTTTATCCGTATTATCGCAATTTTATTGAAGCCGCCAATATGGCCCATCAATCCGGTTATGATGAAGTTTTTTTGGATCGATGGTATAGTTATGTTAAAGGCGTTCTTAAAAATGCAAAAGTTGGGCAAAATAAAGATTTTAATTTATTCATTGATTTTTCAAATGATTTATTTTCAAAAAATTGTTTGGTGGCCGATAAATCCAAAAATTGGATGATTGATTCTAAAGATTTAAATTTTAGTTATATTGATGGAAAAACGTATGTAAAAATTGTCAATACAAATTTAAAAGGGTTTTTTGATAAAGATACCTTAACGATTTATAATACTAATGGTATTTATAGTGTCAACGATAAATTATGGAAAGGCGATAAAGGAAAAATCACTTGGCAGCGTGTGGGGCTTCCTGCAGAGGCATTTATTGGCAATTATATTATTGATATGACCAAAAGTGAATATGAAGTGGATTCGGCTCGTTTAGTGTATCCTGAATTTTTTGGTCAAGCAATTTATGGAAAGATATTAGATAAAATTACTAAACATTCCGATACCGAAAAAATAAATTATCCGCAATTTTATTCTTATGGAAAATCGTATAGTTTTAATAATGCCGTAGCTTCCAATGTATTCTGTAGTGGTGGATTTATCATAAAAGGAAAAAAAGTAAATGTAGGAAGTAAAGATGGTGAAATTGTAAGAGTAGAAATAAAAAATGCGTTAGGAAAACAAATTTTTGCAGCCGAAGGAAGTCTCGCTATTTTTGAAAAAGGTAAATATATTTCGATGCAAGAATCTCGCATTGTGCTTTATGCAAAAAATGATAGTATTTTTCATCCTTTCTGTCAATTTAAGTATGATGTAGCCAAACGAGAACTTCGTGTAAATCAAGAATATTTTGGAAGCGGGCGATCAAGATTCAGAAGTTCGTATCATAAAATGAGCTTTGAAACCGAAATGTTAACTTGGAACATTGATAGTACAAATATTTTATTACAAAATTTAGTTGGAAAAGGAAAAAATGCCACAAAATTTGTATCCGATCATAATTTTGACAAAAATACCTATAATTTGGCCCGAACCGCTGCGGTTGATAATGATCCTTTATCCTTATTATCTAAGCTAAACGAACAATATCCGGAAGGCGTATCTGTTGAAGAATTTGCTAAAAAATTAGGGCCTGCATTTTCGGTTTCAGCCGTTTTACCCGCAATTTTTATGCTTGAAAAAGAAGGATTTGTAACCTATAAGTCCGTAGAACGAAAAATTATGGTTAATCAAGATTATGCCAAATTTTACATCATGGCCAATGCAAAACGAAAGGATTATGATATTATTAGATTTAATGGATATGGCGTCGATAAAGTAGGAACGTATAACACCAAAACAAATGTACTCAAAGCAAGCAATGTAGCTAAAATACCGTTTAACGATTCTTCAAAAGTTTACGCGTATCCAAGCGATACGTCGTCCGTAATTATTAATAATGATCGAATTTTTGATTTTTCAGGTAAGATTTTTGCCGGCCGAATGGACATTTATGGACAAAATTTTAATTTTAATTACGATTCGTTTCAACTAAAATCAAAACAAATAAATGTTCTTAAAATTAATATTCCGGGTAAAAAAGATGCAGCTACCGGAGAGGATATTACACAAAAACCATTGGCTTCTCAATTAGATAGTTTTAAAGGAATTCTTCAGATTAACAGTCGATTTAATCGATCGGGAAAAGAATCTGCTCGAAAATATCCAATTTTGACAACAACATCAAATGCGTATGTTTATTACGATCATTCTCATGTGTTTGGGGGTATTTATAAAAGAGATAAATTCAAGTTTGAAGTTTCTCCATTTAAAAAAGATTCTTTACAATATTTTGAACCCGACTTATTAACGTTCGACGGAAAATTATATTCTCACGACATATTTAATGTGTTTCCTGAAAAACTATCAATCCAAAAAGACTTATCACTTGGATTTACAACCCAAACGCCACCAACAGGTTTAATTTCATATAAAAATAAAGGGAGTTTTAATGGTCAGGTACATCTGAGCAATCAAGGATTAATAGGAAAAGGAGTTCAAAAACATCAATCTCTTGAATTAACTGCAGACAGTATTTTGTATTTTCCCGAACGGGCATTTTTGGAAGCACAAAATTTGGAAATGAAAACACAAAAAATACCCATCGAGCTTCCACAAATATCTGCTCAAAATACACTAGTAGATTGGAAACCTTATCAAGATACAATGGTTTTAGTAGCACCAAAAGCCAAGCCATTTAGTATGTTTGACAAAGCTACAGAAATGCATGGGGTATTAACATTAACCAATTTAGGACTTTTTGGAAAAGGTTATCTAGATTTTCCTGAGGCCAAAATTGCTTCAAACCAAATGGTTTTTAAATCTAAAATAATGACTGCTGATACGTCTT
This sequence comes from Chitinophagales bacterium, assembly GCA_044368655.1. Classification (GTDB taxonomy): domain Bacteria; phylum Bacteroidota; class Bacteroidia; order Chitinophagales; family JADJOU01; genus CHPMRC01. The sequence continues at coordinate 158,181 of JBIPPB010000001.1, forward strand.
CAATGGAAATTAAAAGTATCGGAAACAAAGTAACATTTAAAACCCCCAATGTAAGCACCAAAATGGATTTTGAACGTAAAATTGGAGAGTTTAAATCGAACGCTGCAGATATTTCCACGATTTTTGCTGAAAATAAATATAAAGCCGAAATTAATGAGTTTACTTGGGATATGAATAAGAAGATTTTAACATTTACGTCTCCTCCAAATAGTATTGGTTCTAAGTTTACTTCGATTCATCCCGACCAAGATAGCCTTTTCTTTTTTGCAAAAAAAGCAGAATATAACATGACCTCATCCATTATAAAAGTGGAAGGAGCAGAGGAAATTCGTATTGCAGATAGTAGAGTAATGCCTTTTGAAGGTAAGTTAACCATTTTACCAGATGCCAAAATGCAAACGCTAGAAAATGCCATTATTGAAGGTGATACAAGTAATGCTTGGCATGTTTTTGATAAATGCAAATTAAACATTCATGGTAAAAATGACATGGTTGGTATAGGTAACTATACTTTAAAAGTTAATAATAAAGATCATGCGATTTCGCTTACATCCATTCGTGTAGCTAAGAAAGAAGTAGGGAAAGATAAAAAAAGAATGCCAATTATTGCAAGTACAATAGAAGGTAAAGGAATGGTAAAACAAGATCAAGATTTTAAATTATATCGAAATGTTGATTTTTATGGAGAAGTAACTGTATTTATGAATCAAATGTTTCCGCATTTTTCGGGCCAACAAAGAATCTTATTTGATGTGCCTAGTTATAAAACACCTTGGTTTTCGGTCGATAATACGATCAATGTAGAATCGTTTCAATTTATAAATAAAAATTTAGCAACTAAAGATGGCGATGCATTAGTAACTGGTTTTATTGTAGATCGTTCGGAAGACGCTCCAAAAGGATTATATACTTCTATTTTAAATAAACTTAATAATCCTCAAGATCAAATTGCGATGGATTGTCGAGGTGTCGTAAGTCATAATGCGGAGAAGAATATGTATGTTTTTGGAGACTCTTCAAAAATAATAGCCAATCAAAAACAAGGCAATAAAATGGAATATAAAGATTCATCAGGAATTATTAAATCCGAAGGATTGTTTGATCCTAAATTAAAAATGGGAGGAATTCCTGTTGTTTTAGGAGGAACGATAGATAATAACATCGTTGAACAAAAATATGATTTTAACGTAACTGCGGCAATGAAAATTCAAATAGATCCAAGAATTTTAAATGTTTTAGCCAATACAATTTTTGTTGAGTTTGAAGAAAGTAAAGATATTTCTTATGACAAAAGTCAAACAAAAAAACAATTAGAACAAATTTTATTTCCACAAGAAATTAAAAAAATAGAGGATGACATAGCAAAATCAGGCTTGCCGATGTCGGCGCCAAAGATTTCACCGTATAATTTATATTTAACCAATTTAGCTTTAGAATGGGATAAAGAGGATTTGTGTTATCGATCAAGAGGCGCTTTTGGATTATCAAGCATGGGTGGAATAATGATTAATAAAGAAGTGGTAGGGTTTTTAGAAATGGGATATGGAGAATATCAAGATTTTTTTAATTTATATTTTAAAGCTAAAAATAAAGAATGGTTTTATATCACTTACTCCGATGGTGTTTTAGGATTGGTAAGTTCTAACGAGAATTTTAATAATATGCTTTCGGCGGTAGATCCTAAAAAAAGATATGTAAGAAAAAATGAAAAGGAGTTTTATAAATTTATGCCTGCCGGAAATTATGAAGCCGACCAGTTTTATAAAAGAATGCGAAATGGAGGTAAATTCGCAACAGAAGATAAATCAAAATATTTTGGATTTGAAAAACCAGATTATTCCGAAAAAGATTTGAAAGAGGCTGAAAAATTTGAAGAATCTACGCCAGAGTTAGAAGCAATAAAAAGAGAAAATGCGATTCAAGATAGCTTGATTGAAGCCATGGAAAAGAAAATTGCCGATGAAGAAAAGCAAAGAGAAGAAGAGCGCATTAATAGTAAAAAAAGCTTGAGAGAACGCATGGAAGAATCTTTGAAAAAGGCCCAAGAGTCCGAAATTGAAGATATTGTAAAAGATGAACCTGCAACTGAGGCTCCAAAAGAAGAAATACCTTCGGAAAATACGCCAAAAGAAGAGTCTCCAAAAGAAGAGCCCCCTGTTAAAACGGAAGAACAAAAGAGCGAAGATGGAGAGGAAAAAGCGCCTACACCAGATATAGAAAAACAGGATGGTGAGCGAAATCAAGAAACAACGCCTCCAGCTAAAAAAGAAATTCCGGAAGATTTATTTAATAAATATTTTTAATAATTGTTTATGAAATCGATTTATTTAATTTTTTGGCTGTTTGTTTTATTATTTAATAATACGATTGAAGCTCAAAAAAAGAGCGCAGTAAAAAAAACGACGAAAACTATAAAGGAAGTCCCTGATAGTTTAAAAAACGGAACGTACAAATGGTATTATAAAATAAATGGCGCTATAGAACGTGAAGAACAATGGAAAAATGGCAAAAAACATGGAAGCCATTGGATTTATTTTCCAAATGGAAAGGTTTTTGAATACATTGAATATACTGAGGGTAAAAAACAAGGTGCGTATAAACAATATGACCAAAATGGAAATGTAATTCAGTTCGGATTTTATACAAATGACCTGGAAGACAAAGAATGGAAATACTATTTTTCAAATGGAAATTTACAAATGGTAAAAAATTATCAAGAAGGAAAAGATCATGGAAATACAGTAATGTATGATACTATCGGAATCTTACTTTTAGATGGTAATTATAAAAATGGCAAAAAACACGGCAAGTGGATCGATTATCATGACAATGGTAAAAAAAGATTAGATGCCTATTTTAAAAATGACAATTACGAGGGGCCATATATGTCGTTTTGGGAAAATGGTCAAATTCAGTCTCAATCCTATTTGATTGATGGTAAATTAGAAGGACAAGAACAAAAATTTACTCAAGAAGGAAAACCTCAATCTCGATTTACCTATCGAAATGGCATTTTGGCAGGTGCTTTTGAAACGTTTTATGATGACGGTGCTTTAAAAGAAAATGGTATGTACAAATCGGGGAAATTGGATGGAATGTATAAAGCTTTTTATCAAAATGGAAAAGTAAAAGAAGAAGGACTATATAACCAAGGTAATAAAAGTGGCAAATGGTTTTATTATGATGCTAAAGGCAAAAAAACAAAAATTAAATACACAAATTAATGACATTAAAAGAAAAGCTAAGTGAAATTAAAATGGTGCTACTCGATGTAGATGGAACCATGACGGATGGCGGTATTTATGTTAATATGGACGGTTCGCAGTTCAAAAGATTTCATGCACACGATGGGGAAGGCATTCGAAGAGCTCAAGATGCTGGAATTATTATAGGAATTATAAGCGCGGCAACCTTAGCAAAAGATTTAATAGAAAGTAGAGCCAAAATGCTCGGCGTTAAATGGGTTCATGCACAACGAAGCTCAAAAGTTGAGGTAGCGAAAACCTGGGCAAAAGAATTGGGTCTTGAACCCAATCAAATCGCGTTTATGGGAGATGATATTATAGATTTAGAAGTAATGAATTGGTGTGGTGTGGCAGCGGCACCAGCTAATGCGCATCATTCTATCGATGCATGTGTAGACATTAAAACAAATAAATCTGGAGGCTTTGGAGCGGTAAGAGAATTCTTAGATTTATTACTAGAAAGTCAAAAATAAGTTGAAAAAGTATGTATTGCTTTTTATATGGTTAGCTATTCCATTTGTTTTAATCGTGCTTCCAAAAGAATTTTTTGACGAAGGGCAAACGATATGCTTATTTACTTTAGCAACGGGAAAAAATTGTTTGGGTTGCGGTATGACAAAAGCCATCATACGATGTATTCATTTTGACTTTTATGGAGCATGGCAAAAAAATCCATTTAGTTTTCTTATGTTTCCTCTTCTAATTTTTATTTATATAAAAATGGGGTTAGCAATATATAATAAAAATCTGTAATACAATTCCATCTAAAAATATGTAACTTTGCAATTATTAAATCAAATTCATATGGTTAATATTTCAGTTACAAATGCTCCAATACTTATATTATTAGTTTTTTTTGCAATCACATTTATTCAATCGGGAATAGATAAGCTTTTAAATACCCAAGGAAATATGGATTGGTTTAAAAGTCAATTTAAAGAGACCTTTCTAAATTCAATTATTGTACCTTCATTTTGGCTGATTACCATTCAGGAGATTATAGCAGGATTTTCGGCTTTGGCGGTATTTTTTATGATACTTTTTAATTTATCTTTGAGCTATATTCTTTTCTATGTTTTTGTGTTTCAAGCATTCGTTTTACTACAATTGTTTTTTGGTCAACGCATTGCAAAAGACTATGTAGGTGCCTCTGGGATTGTACCTTATCTGATTACAAGCATTTTAGCACATTTTTATTTACTAAATTTTCATACCGTATTATTTAAATGAAAAGTGTTGTAGCTTTATTTGCAGGTGATTCTGGAGATGGAATACAGTTGTTAGGAACCTTATTTTCGGACAACATTGCGCTTCAAAAATATAATTTAAAAACGTTTCCAGATTTTCCAGCAGAAATTCGTGCTCCAGCCGGAACCGTTAATGGCGTTTCAGGTTTTCAAATTCAATGGGGTGGCGCTGATGTATATACGCCAGGCGATGCGGCTGACATTTTTGTAGCCTTTAATGCGGCGGCATTTAAGAAATTTTATCCACAAATTTCAAAATCCGCATTAGTCATCTACGATCCCGAAGGTTTTGATTCAAAGAATTGCAAATTGGCACAATTTGATGCTACAGAATTAGACTTCATTCCAAATCCAAAATTATCGGTTGCTTTAAGTCAGCTTACACAAGATTGTTTAAATGAAACGGAGTTATCAGCAAAAGAAAAAAATCAAAATAAAAATATTTTTGCGTTAGGACTCTTGCTTTTTGCGGTAGAACATAAATTAGATTCGGTTTTAAACTTAATGCAATCCAAATTTGGCAAAAAACAACAGGTTTTTGATGCCATGACAAAGACATTAAAAATGGGATTTTATTACGCAGAAACCATTGAGTTTTCAATATCATTTGTAAATGAGATTCCAAAGTTAGATTTTGAAAAAGGCTTGTATCGAAATATACAAGGTAATACGGCAGTTGCATTAGCGATTGTTGCTTCGAGATGGATTTTTGATAAAACGGTGTTTTTTGGAGGATATCCAATTACGCCAGCCTCAGATATTCTTCACGAATTGGTAAAACATAATTATGAAGGCATTGAAATTATGCAAGCCGAAGATGAAATAGCTGCAGTATCTATGGCGATTGGTGCTGCATATGGAGGAGCAATAGGAGTTACGGCCTCTTCTGGGCCAGGAATTGATTTAAAACAAGAAGCAATAAGTTTGGCTCAAAGTGCCGAATTACCTTTATTGATTATTGATGTTATGCGCGCTGGGCCAAGTACTGGAATGCCTACAAAACTCGAGCAGTCCGATTTAGAAACCGTTTATTATGGTAGACACGGCGAATCTCCAGTGCCAATTGTAGCTATAAAAAGCCCATCAACAGCATTTGAAACAACACTCAAGGCTATTGAAATTATGATAAAATATCAAACGCCGGTTTTTTTATTGAGCGATGTTAGTATAGCAAATGGAAGCGAATCATGGAAAATTCCGAATTTGACAAAAACAAATATTCAAAATTCAGAAGATGCAAATCCTTTTCATCGAAATGAAAATTTGGTAAAACCGTGGATTAAGCCTGGAACACCCGATCGTCAATTTATCATCGGAGGGTTAGAAAAAAATTCGGAAAATGGAGGGATTAGTTATGATCCAAAGAACCACGAAGTAATGACTCAAATTCGAAGTCAAAAAGTCCAAAATATTGCTAAAGAAATTTCTCAATTGGAATTGGATACACAAATTGAAAATAGCAACACGCTTATCATTTCATGGGGAAGTACATACGGTTCGGTAAAAAGTGCAGTTAAGACTTATAATGAGTCTGAAAAAGAATCGCCAATTTCACATTTGCACTTAGAATGGATTCATCCATTTCCGTCTAATTTGGACCAAATAATAAATTCGTTTGAAAAAATAGCCGTTGCTGAGCTTAATGCAGGTCAGTTGGCAAATATTATAGCTTCTCGAATTGGGAAACCAATAGAAAAGATTAATAAAATACAAGGAATTCCATTTTTAACTAATGAATTAATTGATGCATTCAAAAATATTAAATAAGTTAGTCATAGCGTTTTTTTTATTTTTTGTTTACCAAGCAGATGCGCAAGAGATGGGGGCATTTTTACCCTTTGATAGTGTTGTTAAATCCCAACAAATAGAAGTTACAAGAGCCATTGTTTCTTCGTTGTCTCATGAGAGTTTTCAAGGAAGAAATATGCGAGATGGTTCTATAGAGTTGACGAAAAATTTTATAGAAAATTTTTTAAAAAAACATCAAATAAAGCCTTTAATTGGGGGGATTTATCGCAATAAATTTAAGTTTGATCAAAATTTTTTAGCCGAAAATATCGTCGGGGTTATTGATAATATAAAACCAAAAAACGAATATATCGTTTTGTGTGCTAATTATGACCATTTAGGCATAACAGACAATTTTGAAGGCACCAATGATTACGTATATAATGGTGCTAATGATAACGCTACGGGCTGTGCGGCTTTAATGCAAATGGCACAATTTTTAGCTCGATTTAAATTTACCAATAAAGTATTAATTGTATTTTTTGCAGGCAAACACGAAGGAAATTATGGTGCGGGATATTTTGCAGATTATGCTAAAAGGAATAATGTAAATATCAAAGCGGTAATAAATTTTGAAATGTTAGGAAGGCCATTTCAAGACCAAAAAGGCAAAGTATATATGAATGATAATGAGTTGTCAAATTTATCTTTTGAAATTAATTATGCACTCAGAGAAAAGTTTATTGTTGAAAAAATGGAGTCACATGAAGATGATATTTTTGAAGTAGAACCAAAGCAAGATCATATTCCATTTTATAATTTATACGGTATACCGGCTAATACTATTTCTACTTTTGACCCACATACCGACACTATTTATATGACTACTAAAGACGATGAAAAAAGTATTGATTTTGTCAACTTACATCAAATTATTAATAAAATGACCTATGCCGTTTATCATATTTTATATCATAATACTGAAATAAAAACGGAAGCAAAAAAAGAAGAAGAATAACCTGTTCAAAAATCTGATTTTTTTCGAATAATAAAATCGAAATCTATTACTTTTGTAACATTTCAATAATAAAAAAATATATGAATCCTCAACAAATTCTAAAAGAAAAAAGAGCACTTGCACAATTGGGAGGTGGACAAAAAAGAATTGATTCGCAACATGCAAAAGGAAAATTAACGGCTCGTGAGCGTGTTGAAATATTGTTAGATGCAAATTCTTTTGAAGAAATTGGAATGTTTGTGGAGCATCGCTGCAAAGATTTTGGAATGGAAAAAGATATTATACTTGGCGATGGTGTCATTACGGGATATGGAACGATTGATGGACGATTGGTTTATGTGTTTTCTCAAGACTTTACGGTTTTTGGAGGCTCTTTATCCGAAACGCATGCAGAAAAAATATGTAAAATTATGGATTTGGCCATGCAAAATGGTGCACCTGTAATTGGATTAAACGACAGTGGGGGCGCCCGAATTCAAGAAGGTGTTCAAAGCTTGGGAGGCTACGCCGATATATTTTATAGAAATACAAGAGCCAGCGGCGTGATTCCTCAAATATCTGCTATATTGGGGCCTTGTGCAGGTGGAGCGGTGTATTCACCAGCAATTACGGACTTTATTTTTATGGTCGAAAAAACAAGCTACATGTTTGTAACAGGGCCAAATGTAGTAAAAACAGTTACTCACGAAGATATAACGAGTGAAGCGCTTGGAGGTGCCGAAACACATGCGTCAATAAGTGGCGTAACCCATTTTAAAACAGCTAATGAAGTAGAATGCCTTCAGTCAATTCGTCGCTTGATGCAATATATTCCTTCAAATTGTGAAGATGAAGCGCCTGTTTATGATTATGAAGCTCAAGATGAACTTCGAATAAAATTAGATAATATTATTCCAGCAAATGCCAATCAGCCTTATGACATGAAAGAAGTCATTTCGGAAATTATAGATACCGATAGTTTTATGGAAGTACATAAAGATTGGGCAGAAAATATTATTTGTGGTTTTGCTAAATTAGGGGGAAGAAGTATTGGAATTGTAGCGAATCAGCCGAGTAGCTTAGCGGGGGTTTTGGATATCAATTCTTCAAGAAAAGCAGGTCGATTTGTTCGTTTTTGTGATGCATTTAATATTCCTTTGCTTACTTTGGTAGATGTACCTGGATTCTTGCCGGGTAAAGATCAAGAATGGCAAGGAATAATAACCAATGGTGCCAAACTTCTATATGCATTTAGCGAAGCGACGGTTCCAAAAATTACGGTGATTACTCGAAAAGCATATGGAGGTGCTTATGACGTCATGAATTCAAAACATATCGGAGCGGACATGAATTTTGCTTGGCCTTCTGCTGAAATTGCAGTAATGGGCGCTAAAGGAGCTGCGGAAATTATTTTTAAAAATGAAATAGCCGCTTCGACGGATAAAGATGCTACTTGGAAGCAGAAAGAAATGGAATATACCGAAACATTTGCTAATCCATATAAAGCAGCAGCAAGAGGATTTATAGATGAAGTGATTATGCCGCATGAAACAAGAAAAAAACTAATAAAAGCATTTGATATGCTTAAGAATAAAGTGGTAGCCTTGCCAAAGAAAAAACATGACAATATTCCACTTTAATTTTTTGTATATGCATCAGGCTTTATTTGTAGTTAATAACCTATCCGGAACGGTATCAAAATATAATATTTCAAAAATTGTAGAACTCAATTTGGATACGGATAAATTTCAATATTCATTTTTCTATATTGATGAAAAAACCAATTCAAATGAATATCAATCTATTTTTGAAAAAAATTATGATGTTATTGTTTCGGTTGGAGGTGACGGCACGTTATTGGAAATAGGACAGAATTTAATAAACCAAAAAACTATTTTAGGAATTGTTCCTATCGGAAGTGGAAATGGATTGGCAACACATCTTGGATATAAACCAAGAAATATAGAGCAGGCTTTTGATGCAATAAATCGATTAGAAGTTATAGAAATTGATGCGGCTCAAATCAACGAAAGTTATTTTTTTAGTAATTTTGGTTATGGTATTGATGCTAAAATTGCAAAAGACTTTAAAACGAAGAAAAACAGAGGATTTTTAGTTTATTCGTGGCTTACTGTCAAACGTTTTTTTAAACTAAAAACGCAAAAAGTAGCGTATAAAATACATGGAGAAACCTTTAAAGTACAAACGTACTTATTTAATGTTTTTAATTCTAATTTATTTGGATATAATGTGGGTTTAATTCCTTGGGCGTCCGCTTTTGATCAAAAATTAGATTTGGTGTATCTAAAGAAATTTCCTTTTTGGAGGCTACCTTATATTTCTTTTTGTATATTGATAAAAAAACCCGAATGGATTAAAGAAATGGTTTATCAAGAAATGGAAGAAATTGAAATTATAAATAATAAAGGTAAGATGAAATATCAAGTAGATGGAGATCCTAAAATCACAAAAGAAAATTTGAGAATTAAAATTATACCAAAAGCCCTTCGAGTGGTAAAACCATTATAAAAAACACAACATAAAAAAAAATGATTATATTTGCAATCCCATTCGCATAATGCCCGTGTGGCGGAATTGGTAGACGCGCTAGACTCAAAATCTGGTTCTGGTAACGGAGTGCTGGTTCGATTCCAGTCGCGGGTACAAAAAAAAGAGCTTCTCAATTGAGAAGCTCTTTTTTTGTTTATTTTTTTTTGTAAATCTTTAAGAAAATAAAAATTCCAATTAAAATTAAAATGATATTACCTGTTAAGTAGCCTTTGTCAAAACTTGTGAAACTCGTCTTGTTGATTATTTTTAAAACGGAAAAAATTCCAAATAATACAATAAAGGCTAAAAAAAGATATTTTTTCATTAATTTTTTTAATCTATTTTCTTACGGTAGTCGTTGTAGGTGTATAAATACCAAAAGTAATCGCGTTGATTAATCCATCTATAAATGAATGCTTAACAGTTACTTCATAATCTTGAGCGTCTCCTGCCATTTCTTTAGCATTTGAAGTACTGATTGGTGCTAATCCATAGATTAGATAATGATTTTTTTTGCTATATTCAATGCCCGTTTGAGAGCCTTTACCCACTTTCATTGTATAGGTATAGCATGACGAAATGGAAAATAAAACTCCAATAAATAATACAATTGTTAAAAATGACTTTTTCATAAAATGATTTTTGGTTTTAAAATAAGTCACAAATGTATATAAAAAATTATATTGAAAACAAACTTTTTATAATAATTATATCTAGTGCGTTCTTTTATACTAAAATTAGTATAGACTTATCAAAAAAATACTATTTTTGCTCTATGAAGAGTTTACCTATTAGAAATTTTTGTATTATTGCGCATATTGACCATGGGAAAAGCACTTTGGCCGATCGATTATTAGATTATACAAACACCATTACTGAACGACAAAAACAAGACCAATTGTTGGATGATATGGACTTGGAGCGAGAACGCGGAATTACGATTAAAAGCCATGCCATTCAAATGGACTATATCTTTGAAGGACAGGCTTACAAAATTAATTTAATTGATACGCCGGGGCATGTAGATTTTTCTTATGAAGTCAGCCGAAGTATTGCTTCTTGTGAGGGGGCACTTTTATTGGTTGACGCCACTCAAGGCATACAAGCGCAAACCATTTCTAATTTATATTTAGCGTTAGAAAATGATCTTGAAATTATACCCGTTGTCAATAAAATTGATATGGACGGCGCTATGATTGAAGAAGTGAAAGATCAAATTGTAGATTTGATTGGATGTCCTCGTGAAGATATTTTGGAAGCCAGTGGCAAATCAGGAATTGGTATTGAAGGGATTTTAAAAGCTGTTATTGAGCGTGTGCCTGCACCAAAAGGAGAAGAAGACGCAAAGCTTCAGGCGATGATTTTTGATTCTGTTTTTAATCCTTTTAGAGGGGTAATTGCCTATTTTAGAATTTTTAATGGCATTATCAAAAAGAATGATAAAGTCCGTTTTATTAATACGGGAAAAGATTATACCGCCGATGAAATAGGTATTTTACGATTGACGCCAGAGCCTAAAGAAGAGCTTCGGGCAGGCGACGTAGGTTATATCATTACCGGAATCAAACAAGCAAAAGAAATTAAAGTTGGAGATACCGTTACTTTGGCTTCAAATCCTGCTACCGAAGGCGTTAAGGGTTTTGAAGATGTAAAACCAATGGTATTTGCAGGTATTTATCCTATCGATACGGATGATTTTGAAGATTTAAGAGACAGCTTGGACAAATTACAACTTAATGATGCATCGCTTGTTTTTGAACCCGAAACATCGGTAGCCTTAGGGTTTGGCTTTAGATGTGGATTCTTAGGATTGCTTCATTTAGAAATCATTAGTGAACGACTGGAGCGCGAGTTTGATCAAAATATTATTGTAACGGTTCCTCAAGTGAGTTATCATTGTTATTTGAGTAAAGAAAAAGATAAACAAATATACTTACACAATCCTTCCGAACTTCCTGATGTAACAACAATCGATCGAATTGAAGAACCATGGATTAAGTCTCAAATTATTACAAAACCAGAATATATCGGTAGTTTGATTAATTTGTGTATGGAAAAACGAGGTATTTTGTTAAATCAAATTTACCTAACTCCAGAACGTGTTGAGCTTCAATTCGAATTGCCTTTGGCCGAAATTGTTTTTGATTTTTATGATAAACTAAAATCCATCTCTAAAGGTTATGCTTCTTTTGATTATCAAATTACAGGGTACAGACCCGGCGATTTAGTAAAATTAGATATTAAACTAAATGGTGAAAATGTAGATGCTTTTTCATCAATGATTCACCGAGACAAAGCCTATGATTTTGGTAGAAGATTATGTGAAAAATTAAAAGATTTGATACCAAAACAGCAATTCGTAATTGCCATTCAAGCAGCTATCGGAATGAAAATTATTTCAAGAGAAACCATTTCGGCTATGCGAAAAGATGTTACCGCAAAATGTTATGGTGGTGATATTTCTAGAAAACGAAAACTATTGGAAAAACAAAAGAAAGGAAAGAAAAAAATGCGTCAATTTGGAAAAGTAGAAGTTCCGCAAGAAGCGTTTTTGGCGGTATTAAAACTCAACGATTAATCTATATTTTCAAAACAATCATGCAAAAACAAATTAAAAATGCACTTGTTTCAGTGTATTACAAAGATGGCTTAGAGCCGATTATTAAACTATTAGCAGCACAAGGCACTAAATTGTATTCATCGGGAGGCACATATCAATTCATCAAAGATTTAGGTTTAGAGTGCACCAAAGTTGAAGATTTAACAGGATTTCCCGAAATTTTAGATGGCCGTGTAAAAACCCTACATCCTAAAGTTTTTGGAGGTTTGTTAGGGATTCAAAATAATGAACAACATCATCAACAATTGGTTCAGCATCAAATTCCAGCATATGATTTAATGATTTGTACGTTATACCCATTTAAAGAGTATTTAGAGAAAAATGCATCGCATGAAGAATTAATTGAAAAAATTGATATTGGAGGAGTTAGTTTGATTCGTGCGGCAGCCAAAAACTATCAAGATGTTCTATGTGTGGCTAATGCAGCGGATTATTCAGAAGTTTTAGATGTTTTACAAAACAATCAAAACGACATTTCTTTTAGAAAAAAAATGGCGGCACAAGCATTTAAAACAATTTCGGAATATGACAAACAAATTTCGGATTATTTTAATGCTTCTGAAAATATGTCTTTAAGATATGGCGAAAATCCACACCAAAAGGCATCGTTTCAAGGTGATTTTAATGCAATGTTTCAGCAACTTCATGGAAAAGAAATCAGCTACAACAATATTCTTGACTTGGACGCAGCGGTTAAAGTGATTGCAGAATTTGAAGCACCTACGTTTGCGATACTAAAACATAACAATACGTGTGGACTCGCTTCGGACAGCAGTTTATCAAAAGCATATCAAAAAGCCTTAGCTTCCGATCCGGTAAGCGCATTCGGAGGTGTTTTGATTTGTAATCGTCCAATAGATATAGAAACCGCAACATTGATTGATACGTTATTTTGCGAGATTTTAGTTGCGCCTGCATATGAAGAAGGTACATTTGAAATTTTGAGCAAGAAAAAGAATAGAATTATCTTAATTCAAAAAACACAAGTAGCGTCTCAATCGGAAAATGTTAGAACCGTTTTAAATGGCCAATTGATTCAAGATGCAGACCAAAAGACAGAAAACAGAAAGGATTGGAATCAAGTTTCTGGAACACCTTTAACAGAAGAAGAAACTTTAGATTTAGAATTTTCGATAAAAGCAGTAAAACATCTAAAATCCAATGCGATTGCTTTAGTTAAAAATCAACAATTAGTGGCTATGGGTTGTGGAATGGTATCTCGAGTGGATGCATTACGACATGCTATAAAAAAAGCGGAAGAGTTTGGTCTTTCATTAGAAGGAGCTACGATGGCAAGTGATGCCTTTTTTCCGTTTGCAGATTGTGTATCTATTGCTAACGAAAATGGTATAAAAAACGTAGCGCAACCAGGAGGCTCTATTAAAGATCAAGACAGTATTGACTTTTGTATCAATAATAATATTAAAATGGTCTTAACGGGTGTAAGACATTTTAATCATTAGAATATAATGTAAACGCAGCCCAACTTTTTAGTAAATGCATAAAAAATAAGCTTAATTTAATATTGATTTATATTCTTCTGGAATGTTCTTTTAATTTTCTTCATTTTCTTTATCCAAATATTCTTGAACTACTTCTATTGCGTTGGTTATTACATCGCTAAGTGCTGTAATGAAATAGCCTTCTTCAGCCATATTCATCGCATGTTTTAGTGCTTTTACTTCTTTGGGTATAATTTCATAAGAAACTTCTTTGCCCGATGCATTGAGTCCATCTAAAATCAATCCTGTAATATTTTCCTCAGTTCGCCCTCTAAGATGTTTTTCTTGTCTAATGATGATATGGTCAAACATTCGTCCTGCTATTTGTGCACATTCTCTAATGTCCTCATCTCTTCGGTCACCCACACCAGCTATGATACCAATTTTCTTTTTGGCATCTATTGAAGAAAGAAAATCTTCTATTCCCAAATATCCCGTTGGATTGTGAGCAAAGTCTATCATCACTTTAAATTTCTTAAATTCAAAGATGTTCATTCTTCCTGGCGTTTGTGCGGCACCTGGCAAAAATGTTTTTAAAGATAAGCTGATATCATCGGTTTTAAATCCATATAGATAACTTGCTAAAGAAGCCGCCAATACATTCGCTATCATATATTTGGCTTTGCCTCCAAATGTCAAAGGTACATGAGCCGCTTTATCAATTCTGATTTTCCATTCGCCTTTCTTTATGGTTATAAATCCATTTTCGTAAACCGCTAATATTTTATTTTGCTTCGTTAATTTTTTAGAATTGGAGCTTGTTTCGTCCATAGAAAAATAGGCAATATTACAATCCAAATCATTCGCAATTTTCATACAGTTAATATCGTCGGCATTCAAAATAGCCCATCCGTTCTTTTTTACACTTTTGACTACTACCGATTTTACTCGAGCCAGATCTTCTATCGTATCGATATCACTTATACCCAAATGGTCTCCTTGAAGATTGGTTATTATACCAATATCACAGCTATTGAAGCCTAGTCCAGACCTGAGGATTCCTCCTCTAGCAGTTTCTAATACCGCTACTTCTACACTGGGGTCTTTTAGGATATATTCGGCCGATAATGGGCCCGTAGTATCACCTTTTTCCATCATGTGATTTTGGATATAAATTCCATCTGAAGTAGTAAAACCAACCTTAAATCCATTGTTTTTGATAATATGGGCTATCAATCGAGTTGTTGTCGTTTTTCCATTTGTTCCCGTTATGGCTATTATTGGAATTCTACTTGGCTTCCCGAGTGGGTAGAGCATGTCTATCACGGGTGAGGCTACGTTTCTAGGAAGTCCTTCTGCAGGAGCTAAGTGCATACGAAATCCCGGTGCTGCATTCACTTCTAATATACAACCTCCATTTACTTTGAGAGGTTCGGTTAGATTAGGTGCCATTATATCTATTCCACAAATATCTAATCCTATTATTCTAGAAATTCGCTCGCACAAAAAGATATTTTCGGGGTGCATCATATCGGTCACATCTGTTGAAGTTCCCCCTGTGCTTAAGTTTGCAGTTGATTTTAAATATACGATTTCATTTTTTTTAGGGATCGTATTTAGCGTATACCCTTTCTTTTCCAGCAAATCTTCCGAATCTCGGTCTATGGTTATTTCGGTCAATACATTTTCATGTCCATATCCTCTTCGAGGGTCTTTGTTGGTTTCATCTACTAGTTCTTGAATCGTGTTTACTCCATTTCCAACTACATTTGCAGGTTCGCGTCTTGCGGCGGCTACAAGTTTGTTGTCAATGACCAATACTCGAAAATCATGTCCTGTTACATATTTTTCTACAATTACTTTTCTACTTATTTTTTTGGCTACTTCTAACCCTTCTATAGCTTCATCCCACGTTTTTATATTTATGGAAATTCCTCGTCCATGATTGCCATCCAAAGGTTTTATTACAATTGGATACCCTATTTTATTGATTACATTTTCCAAATCTTCAATATCTATACAAATATCTCCTTTTGGAACAGGAATCGACGCCAAGTCTAGCATTCGTTTTGTAGATTCTTTGTCACACGCCAAATCTACCGCTATAGAACTGGTTTTGCAGGTTATAGTTGCCTGAAAACGCATTTGATTAATACCGTATCCCAATTGAACCAAAGAATTAGAACCTAATCGAATCCATGGTATATCTCTAGCTACTGCTTCGTCTACAATACTTCCTGTAGAAGGGCCTAGCCTTACACGTTCTCTAATTTCCTTCATTTTTTGAATATCAGCCTCCAAATCATAAGGCTTGTCATCTATCAATGCCTGAGCCAATGCTACCGATGCTTCTGCTGCATACAATCCTACATTCTCTTCCAAATAGCTGAATACTACATTATAAACTCCGGGCGTCTTGGTTTCTCTAGTTCTTCCAAATCCCGTATCCATTCCAGCCAATGTTTGAATTTCCAGCGCTATGTGTTCTATCACATGTCCCATCCACGTTCCATTGTCTACTCTATGAAAAAAACCACCTCGCACGCCTTCCGAACATCTATGTTCTATCATAGAAGGAATCATCGCTTCGAGCCTTTCTCTAAATCCCTTAATTTTGTTTGTAGGTAATTCTTCCAATTCTTCTAAATCCAATCGCATTTGAATGAGTTTTTTTCTATTGATACTCCAAATATTGGGGCCACGTAATGCTTGAATTTTAAGAATTTTCATGTTTAATATTTTTAACAAATTGGTAATTAATCTATTTTTTCTTCAGAAAAAATTGAATAGTCTAATGTTCAAAAGCTTCCAAAAGTTCAAATGTAATAATTAATTAGTAAATATCATTAAAATTTTTCTTAAATTTCATGAGAGATTGTAAATGTTATAGCATTTTTATTAAAAGATAGCATTCTTCTAAAATATGAATTTTAATACCTCTTTTGAAAAGATATTTTATAAAACGTCCTTTTGCAGATAATATTTAAATAGACTTCTTTATGCTAAATCATTGAACGTAATGCACATGTTGTGGAAAATAGAGTGCAATACTATGCTTTAATATTACTAGCTTTGCATCTATGATTAAAGGAAAATTAGTAGTAATTGGTGGTGCAGTAGATAAAGGTAGCTTTACAGAAAGCGATTTTGATGCGAATGTAGAGAAAAATTTAAATTTCTTTGAAAAAGGAATTTTAAAGCGAATCATAGACGAATCTCCTTTTAAACAAGAATCTAGAATAGAGATAATAACTACTGCATCCAAAATCCCAAAGACAGTAGGCCCTGAATACAAACGCGCATTTGAATATTTGCAAGCAAAAAATGTAGATGTTCTTCATGTCGAAAATAGAGAAATTGCCAATAGCGAAGATACATTGAAAAGAATACATGAAGCCAATGTTGTCTTATTTACTGGAGGAGACCAATTGAGATTGACATCCATTTTGGGAGGAACAAAATTTCACGATATTTTATTGAATAAATATAAAACGGAAGATTTTGTATATGTAGGAACTTCGGCAGGAGCTGCCGCAGCATCCAACAATATGATTTATCAGGGCTCTAGCCATGAAGCTTTGCTCAAAGGTGAAGTTAAAATTACAAGTGGATTGGGATTGATAGATGATGTCATTATCGATACACATTTTGTACAAAGAGGAAGGATTGGAAGACTTTTTCAAGCAGTAGTAGGCAATCCAAAAGTATTGGGCATTGGGCTAGGAGAAGATACAGGACTTTTTATCAAAAATCATCACATGGAAGCTATTGGTTCGGGATTGGTAATATTGGTAGATGGCAGAGATGTGAAAGATACCAATTTAACTTCGATAGAACTAGGTGAACCGATTTCTATCAATCATATTGTTACACATGTCATGAGTCAAAATGACACATTTGATTTGAATACTTATAAAATGACAATCAAATCATCTAGCTTTGCATTAGTTCCTTAATATAGATAATTTTATATACATCATTTTTGTAATAAATTATACAAATGGAAGTATTTAGCTTTTTTCATTTCATTTAAAATAAAATCATGAAATTAATTATACACGGTGGTTTTTTTTCGGAGTCTTCGCAGTCCAATGAAACAAAACTGTTGAAACAACGTGCTATTTCAAAAATTGTAACGGATTCTTACGAATTTCTAAAGACTCATACGGCATTGGAAACAGCAGTCTTTGCTATTACTTTGTTAGAAAACGATGAATTGTTTAATGCAGGTACAGGTTCTATGATTCAAAGCGATGGCAAAATACGGATGAGCGCATCCCTTATGGACGGGGTATCCAAAAAGATGAGTGGTGTCATAAACATTGAAAATGTAAAAAATCCCATACAAATAGCGTTAGAATTACAAAAAGAACAAGATCGAATTCTAGCAGGTGAAGGTGCTGAAACGTATGCTAGGAAATTGGGAATACCAAGTTGCTCTGTTGAAACAAAAAGCAGGAGAAAGGAATATGAAACCAAACTAAAATCCTTGGGAATGGGAACGGTTGGTTGTGTTGTCATTGATCATAAAGGACATATTGCCGCGGGAACTTCCACGGGAGGAAAAGGATTTGAATTGGTAGGAAGAGTATCGGATTCAGCCACGGTTGCAGGCAATTATGCCAATGATTTTTGTGGTGTGAGTCTTACGGGAGTAGGTGAAGATATAGTGAGTGGTGCTATGGCTGCCAAAATAGTTACTAGAGTTACTGACGGAATGACGCTGACCACAGCGGTTCAAAAAACCTTTGAGGAAATTAAACCTTTCGATGGATTTGCGGGTGCTATATGTATTGATAGTCAAGGAAATATTGCGCATTTAGATTCATTTCCTTCTATGGTGTATGCTAGCTACGATGGTATAGTTCTCGATGTTTTTGGATAAATAATGCTATGTTTTATTTATTTAGATTTTTGAAAATTTCGGTCATTTAGCGGATTATTATAAAACTTATATGAAAATTTTTTGTTTTTCTTTGCTTTTAATTTGTCAAATTGCTATTGCTCAAGAGCCAAAAAAAGGCTTTGGACTTTCCGAAAAAAAAGGCTTTGGAGCATCTCAACTCGATTCCCTCAATGTTTCTTGGTTTTATAATTGGGATTTGGAATCCAAAATCAACACAAAAATTGAATTTGTGCCTATGATATTTTCGCTAAAGAAAATAAAAGCGCTGAAATATTATAATATACTTCTTGCTTTTAACGAACCAGACCATTCCAAACAAGCAAATATTTCAAGTTTTGAAGCAAATGAAAAGTGGAATGAAATAGCTGCCAAATCTCATCAAATTGGAAGCCCAGCCCTCGCTGGAAATCTATTGAAAGATTCGAATTGGTTGGATAAATTCATCTTATCTAATCCTAAAATTGATTTTATCTGTATTCATTGGTACAAAGGGTGCAATTCTAATAAGTTTATCAAGGATATACAAAAGATTATAAAAAAATACAACAAACCTGTATGGATAACCGAATTTGCACCTCAAACGGCATCCAGTAGCAAAAAAGAACCTTATAAATTCAAACAAGACGAAATCAATCAATTTATCTCAAAAGTCTGTAATTGGATGAATACCGAACCAATGGTGTATCGTTATGCTTGGCACGATTCCAAGAGTGGAAATACCGCATTGTTCGATTCCAATGGCCATCTAACAGAAACGGGAAAATGCTATGCTATAATCAAATAATTGTTTCTAATACTGCCCCGTCTGCAACAAAACCAGCGTACAAGCTTCTTCGTAGGCTATTCCTTTTTCTTCAAGAAGAGGATAGAACGCAGGATTTTCAGTACCTGGATTGAAAATGACACGTTTAGGCTTGAGCGCTAGGATATAATCAAAATGAACGGTTTGATTCGTTGGATTGAGGTATAGACTTATGGTGTCCAATGCTTCGGGATAGAAATATTCATTCTGAATAGCTACATCGGCTATTTTTCCTGTGTTAAGACCATACGCATAAGTCGTATAATTGTATTTTCGCAGCATATTTACAGCCTTATTAGAATATCTATCCGTATTCTCCGAGGCTCCAATGACTAATGTGGGTTTATTCATAATCAATTATTTGAAAAAATCTTCTTCTCAGGCTAAAGCCTGAGTCTATTGAAAAAAGACCCCATTGGAGTTTTACGTTATCAATCAAGTTTTTAAATTATAAACTTGTGATTCCAACGAAATCATTTTTTAGCAATAATGTTCAAATATTTTTTTAAGATGTTGGCCAATAGCTTCGGCTACATTTCCTTCAATTTGATGTCTTTCAATAAAGTGAACCAATTTATTTCCTTTAAAAAGCGCCATACTTGGCGAAGAAGGAGGATAAGGAAGCGTATAGCTTCGAGCTTGCGCTACAGCATCGGAATCAACACCCGCAAAAACGGTTGTTAATTTAGAAGGTTTTTTATCGCTATTCTGAACAGCCCATCGTATTCCAGGTCTAGCTGCTCCAGCAGCACAACCACATACCGAGTTAATCACTAAAAGCGTTGTTTCTTCTTCGTTTGCATTTTCAAATACATCATCCACTTCTTGTGGTGTTTTTAATTCGTTAAATCCAATTTCTACTAATTCTTGGCGCATCGGCGCTACGAGTTCTTCAGGATACATAATTTAATTCTTTTTAAGAAAAACAAAAGCACTTTTTAATTAGTTCCAAACGGTTGATGAATAATTATGCGTTTTCTACTCTTTTATAATCTAAAGTATAAATTAAATGACCTGCTCTTCCTTTTTTAAAAATCATTTGTCCTTTATCTTTACCTTTCCGAAGTCTCTTCTGTTCTTCAATAGGTAGCTTGATAAAATCTTGACAAGATGGACTACAGCAGTTTTCATATTTTTCTTTACAAGTATCACATTGAATAAACAAAAGATGACATGCTTCATTAATACAATTGGTGTGTGTATCGGCAGGTGTTCCACACTGATGGCAATTACTGATAATATCTTCGGTAATTCGCTCTCCTAATCTTTCGTCAAAAACAAAATTTTTGCCTATGAACTTAGGTTTGATTTCATGCTCTTTACAATCTTTAGCATATTTGATGATACCACCCTCTAATTGAAAAACATTTTCAAACCCTTTGTATTTCATATAAGCACTTGCTTTTTCACAACGAATGCCTCCTGTACAATACATCAAAATAGGTTTATCTTTTCGATCTGCAAGTTGTTCGGCAACTTTTGGTAATTGCTCTCTAAACGTATCTACGTCTGGCAAAATAGCACCTTCAAAGTGTCCCACCTCACTTTCGTAATGATTTCTAAAATCAACAACGATGGTGTCTGGATTTTCCATCATCATATTAAAATCTTTGGCATTTAAATGAACGCCACAATTGGAAGAGTCAAATGCGGGATCTTCAATACCATCTGCCACAATTTTATTTCGAACCAAAATTTTTAATTTAAAAAACGATTTTCCTTGCTCTACAGCAATATTTCTTCGGATTTTTTTGGTTATGGGAAATTGTTCGAGATAGGTATTAAAAATATCAATATTTTTTGATGGAACACAAAGTTGTGCATTAATGCCTTCGTGGGCTATGTATATTCGTCCCATAACGCCCATAGCGAACCATGCGCGGTAAAATTCATCTCTTAAGGCTTGTGGATTTTCGATGTATTTATATCGATAAAATGAAATGGTTACAAAAGAATCCTCTACGTCTTTCAGTTTTTCTTTGAGTATTCTTTTATCTACTTTGTTAGACAGTTGCATGCTGAATATTTTTTAGATAAAATAATTTAAGTGCAAAATTAAGTGCTAAAATTTAAATTTCGATTAATTTTTTATAATTATCTTTATTTCAATTTGTTATGAAATAAAAATAAAAGATTTTTAGGTCTTTTATTAAAGACTTCTTATCTTTGCGCTAACAAAATAAAAATATGTTATCTAAAACTTGTGAATATGCAATGCGAACCTTAATTTGTATTGCTTTGCATTATAAAGAAGAGGAACGTGTGGATTTAAAGAAAATAACAGAGATGATTCATGCACCGCTTCCATTCGTAATAAAAATTATGCAACAGCTAGCGAAAGCGGGATTAGTCATTTCAAAAAAAGGCCCTAATGGAGGATTTTTCTTATCGGAAGAACAACGAAATATGCCTTTAATCAATATTATTAAATTGATAGATGGTAATGAGCTTTTTACCAATTGTATTTTGGGGTTAAAAAAATGTACCGAAAATAAACCATGCCCGTTGCATTTTAAATTTAAACCAATAAAAGCCGAACTTCAAAAATTGTTTGATATGCATAGTATTGAAACGATTAAAAATGACCTTGAAACCCAACAGTTTTTTCTTTCCATTTCTTAATAATTTCTAAAAATGAACCGATCTCAAAATGCATTACATTGTTTCCATTGTGGAGATGTTTGTATGAGCAAAAAATGGCATTTCGGAGATCATTTTTTTTGTTGTAATGGCTGTCAAACGGTTTATCAAATATTAAATCAAAATGACATGTGTGCGTATTATGATTTAAATCAAAATCCGGGCATTGCAAATAAAGACGGAATTCGAAGTAATAAATATGATTTTTTAGAATTACCCGAGTTTAAAACCAAATGGATTCAGTTTTCAGACGCTAAAAAAAGTCATATAACGTTTTATATTCCACAAATGCACTGTAGCAGTTGTCTTTGGGTATTAGAGCGATTATACAAAATAAATCCTGCGGTAATTGAAAGCTCGGTTAATTTTAAGTCTAAAGAGCTTTTTGTTGTATTTAACCACAATCTAATATCAATAAAAGATTTGGTCATTTTATTGGCAAAAATTGGATATGAACCGATTTTAGAAATAGACAAAAACGAGTCGGAAATTAAAAAAAATGTAGCACGAAAAAGGCTTTATAAAATTGGAGTGGCTGGATTTTGTTTTAGCAATATCATGATGTTGAGTTTTCCCGAATATCTAACGGAAACGAATGCGGTTACGAGTCAACTTTCAAGAGGATTTCAAATCTTGGCGTTGATTTTATCCATTCCGGTTTTAGGTTATGCCGGTAATGAATTTTTTATTTCAGCATATAAAGGTTTGAAGCATCGAATAATAAATATCGATTTTCCTGTTGCGGCAGCCCTACTCATTACGTTTTTTAGAAGTTTATATGAAATGCAACATACCTTAGGTATTGGATATTTAGACAGTATGTCGGGCGTTGTCTTTTTTTTATTAATTGGAAGGTGGCTGCAAGAAAAAACCGAAACACATATTGTTTTTAATCGAGAATTTACATCGTTTTTACCTATTGCTGTTTTTAAGAAAAATGAAAATGGCTTTACGCCCGAAAACATTAAAAATATCCAAAAAAACGATATATTAAAAATTCATGCGCAAGAAATTATACCAGTTGATGGCATATTAAGTAAAGGAAATGCGATGTTGGATTATAGTTTTGTAACCGGAGAAAGTCAGATTATCGCTTCGCAAATTGGCGAAGTCATTTATGCCGGCGCCAAACAAACCCAAGGTGCTATTGAAATAATGGCAAGCCATAGCGTTTCTCAGAGTTATTTGAATAGTTTATGGAATAAAAATAGAAATGCAAGTGAGGTGATTAAAGAAAAATTTGAAGATATTTTATCCCAATATTTTAGTTTGTTGGTTTTTCTTTTGGGGCTTTCGGCAGGTGTTTTTTGGTATTTTAATAATGAAATGCAGCTTATGTGGAACGCTATGACAACAGTTTTTATTATCGCGTGTCCTTGTGCGCTGCTTTTGGCAACCAATTTTACAAATGGAAATATCATGCGATTGTTAAATCTATGGGGTATGTATTTAAAAAATGCAGACGTTTTAAGTCAAATCCAAGAGATCAAACATTTCGTTTTTGATAAAACGGGAACGATCACACATCATCATGACGATCAAATTTCATTTGAAGGCGCGCTATTAAAAGATGAAGAAATCAATGATATTGCAGCGATTCTATGGCAATCCAAACATCCCATTGCTCAGGCGGTTTTTCAGTTTTTAAAAATTCCTATAGAAAAAACAAATATTTTGATAGAAGAAGTGGAAGGAAAAGGAATTCTTGCAAAAAAGAATCATTTCGAATTTAAGCTCGGTAGCGCCGCTTTTGTGGGTTTAGAAAACGAAGTTATTGAAAATGCTTCGGTGCTTTATGTCAAAATTAATGATGATATTAAAGGTAAATTCTTAATTCATAAAGCGTTTCGTGATGGTGCATTAGCAATGATTCATAGATTTTCCAAAAGGTATAAAACAAGCATTTTGTCGGGGGATAGTAATTATCAAGAAGCGTATTTAAGTTCGCATTTACCCAATACAAAATTGTTATTCCATCAAAAACCCGAAGATAAATTAGCATATATTTTGGATGTTCAAAATAAAAGTCAAAAAGTGATGATGGTTGGAGATGGATTGAATGATGCCTTAGCCCTTTCAAAAAGTCATGTAGGGATTGCCGTTGCTGAGGATTTTAATACATTTACACCTGCGGCTAAAGCGATTTTGAAAGCCAAAAATATTACTATGCTACCTAAAATTATCGAATTGGTAAAATTTGGTAAATTGGTGATTTGGATTTGTTTTATTTTCTCCATAATATTTAATGTCATTGGATTATTTTATGCCGTTCAGGGCACATTAAAACCTATAATTGCAGCAATATTGATGACGTCGAGTAGCCTCGGTATTATATTGATTAGTTATGGATTGAGTTCGTTAAAGATGAAATCATTAAAAAAATGACAATAAAAATCGTATTTTTGTCTAATATATTTAAATTATTCTAATGTCCAATACGACTTCTTCTAAAAAAACCATCAACGTTATTCTATTTTTTATAGTCATTATTGCCGCTATTTTTCTTTATTTTAAAAGCACACAAAATGATAAAAAGGTAGAAGAAGATGCGCAGATTATTTTAAAATCAGTAACTTCTGTAAGTAAATTAGTTGTGCTTGAAAGTCAGTGGAGCGAAATTTACACGTATAAAGAAACCGAAAAGGTCTTTTTTAATCTTGTGCCCACCGAAAAAAAGGCCATTGTTTTACTCAAAGCCAAAGCGCAAATTAGTTACGATTTAAAAAAATTAAAAATCAAGATAGATAAAGAAAACAAACAGTTAATTATTCAATCCTTACCTAAGGAAGAAATCATGATTGAGCCTGATTTAGAATATTATGATATCGAAACCAGTGTTTTTAATAAATTTAAGCCTTCGGATTTTAATAAAATTCAAAAAAATGCAAAAGCCTTTGTTTTAAATGAAATCGAAAAAAGTGGCTTAAAAAATCAAGCAAAACAAGTTTTTATAGAAAAATTACAGTCGTTAATTTCGCTTACCGAAGGCTTGGGCTGGACCGTAAAATACGAAGGAACTATTGAAAATTATATTAAGGATAAAATCTAATTTTTATGATGCATCAAATCTTAGTCGCTTCGGGCAATCAAAATAAAATTGATGAAATGCGCGCCATACTCAAAACCAAATTTGAAGTATTGGGCTTAAAAGACATAAATTGGACGGAAGAAATTCCAGAGCCTTTTGATACCATTCGTGAAAATGCGATTCATAAGGCGCATTATTTTTTTGAGAAAACCGGCAAACCTTGTTTTTCGGAAGATAGTGGGCTGGAAGTGGACGCATTAGATGGAAAGCCAAGCGCCTTTAGCGCACGATTTGCAGGACCCGAAAAAAATGATTTAGCCAATATTCATAAAGTTCTTGAATTAATGCAAGGCGTTGAAAATCGTAAAGCACAATTTAAATCCGTAATGGTTTTTTATGATGGAAGCCAAGAAATCATTACCGAAGGCGTAATGAAGGGAACTATAATCCATGAAATCAAAGGTGAAAATGGTTTTGGTTATGATCCTATTTTTATGGCTGATAATCAAACGTTGACCAATGCCCAATTAACCAAAGTGCAAAAAAATGAAATCAGCCATCGCCGAAAAGCATTGGACAAAATGATAGCAATGTTGCGTTAATATTAAGGCTTAATCTTTTGAACATGTGTAGCGACATGGTCAATTTTTTGGTGAATTATAGAAATTCCAACCGTATCATAATTTAAACCTTGTAAAAGAGAATCTACTTCGAAATTTGTTTTTTCGATATCTTGCCAAATCGATAGAAACGAAGAATCCATAAGAATGGAATCCGGCATTTTGTTGATTTTCTCTTTAATTTCGGCAAACTTGATTTTTACCGCTGAGATTTCAGAACTTTTCTTTGTAGAACTTCGATATTTTTTGAAAATAAAAAATACAGCAAAAATATTGATTACAACAAGGATAAAAATGGCAAATAAATATATTTTTTTAATTTGCATGTGCTTTTATTCGGATTAAAAAACCATCAAAATAGTACCATAAACTAAAATGGACTACAAATTTACGAATTATATTTTTTCTGTAATGTATAAATAACTAATCTCCAATTTTTGGCTAATTTTTTGTTTCTTTGCATTTTAAAAATAAAATAAGATGAAGATTTCTTGGAATTGGCTTTGTGATTACATCTCAACGACGTTAAGCGTTGAAGAAATAGGTGTAATTTTAACTCAAATTGGCTTAGAAGTGGAAATGATTGAAAAAGTGCAATCGATTCCGGGCGGTTTGGAAGGAATTTTTATCGGAGAAGTGCTCGATGTTGTTAAGCATGAAAATGCAGATAAATTAAATGTAACTAAAGTAAATTTGGGTGAAGCGTTTGGTGTTCAACAAATTGTTTGTGGTGCGCCAAATGTAGCCGTTGGTCAAAAAGTGGTTGTGGCCACGGTGGGTAGTATTTTACATCCAAAAAATGGAAATCCTTTTGAAATAAAAGCGGCCAAAATAAGAGGCGTAGAAAGTCATGGTATGATTTGCGCCGAAGATGAAATCGGTATTGGAGCTAGTCATGATGGTATTATTGTTTTGCCACAAGATGCACAAATAGGAATACCTGCAAGCGAATATTATCATATAGATTCGGATGCTGCAATTGAAATTGGATTAACTCCAAATCGAATGGATGCGATGAGCCACAAAGGCGTTGCGCGCGACATACATGTAGCCCTAACGGCAAGAAATATTCCGCATGAATATTTCCCGATGGGCAAGGTTTTCAAAAATATATCAAAGGGCGAAAAAAAGAAACTTAGCGTATCGGTTTCTTCTGAAAATTGTTCGATGTATCAAGCAACGCTTCTTGAAAATATTCAAAATATGGAATCGCCGAAATGGTTAAAATTCCGATTAGAAGTTATTGGAGAGCGAAGTATTAATGCGGTCGTGGATTGTAGTAATTTTATACTCCATGATTTAGGCCAACCGACACATTGTTTTGATGCTAGCCAAATTAAAAATCATACATTACAAGTTAAAGAACTTTTGCAACAAGAAAAATTTGCGTCTTTAATCGATCAAGAATTTGAACTTACCGCAGGGGATTTGGTTATTGCAGATGAAAATAAAACGTTATGTTTAGCAGGGATTGTTGGTGGAAGCAACAGTAGTGTTTCGGCCAATACAAAATCGATATTATTAGAAACGGCGTATTTTAATCCAACTAAAATACGACAAACAACGACAAGAATTGGTTTCCGTTCCGAATCGGCATCAAAGTTCGAAAAAGGAATTGACCCACATGGATTGGATTTAGCCAATCAAAAAATGCTAAATATGTTGGGCGAAATTACAGGCGCTACATTAAACTCGGAAATTGTTTCGATTTGCAATCAAGAATTTAAACCGTATTCGGTTCCTTTAACTTTTGATAAATTATATCAATACGCAGGGTTTGAAATAGATAAAAAACAGGTACATCAAATTCTAACATCATTAGAAATTCAAGTGCTTTCTGAATCGTCGGAAGCGCTTCAACTCGAAGTGCCGCATTTTAAATATGATGTTACCCGCGAGGAAGATGTTATTGAAGAAATCATGCGAATTGTTGGATTTGATCAAATCCCATATCCAAAGTTTCTGAGATCCACATTGAGTTTTAAACCGCACAAGACTATTTTTGAATTGGAGGAGCAACTTGCCAATGATTTAGTTGGACAGGGCCATTTTGAAATCATGACCAATTCCATCGCTTCAAGTAAAATCTATCAAAGCGAACATCGTGTGCCATTGTTAAATGCGATGACCAGCGAACTGGATACCATGCGCGAAGATTTGATTTCGGGATTTTTGGAAGTAGCGAGCTATAATATTAATCGGGATCAAAAAGATTTAAAATTGTTTGAATTTGGAAATGCGTATTTCAAAAAAGAAGCGTATGGACAAAAAAGGCATTTGGCAATCTTGCATTCCGGTCAATTTGAAGTAGGATATTGGCAAAATCCAAAAGGTGTTTCTTCCAGCTTTTATAGTTTGATGGGGACGGTAAATCAAATTGTAAATCGTTTTGCTAAAAAATTAGAATTAAAAGCGATTGCGCATAATTCATTTGAGGATGCTTTAGAAATTATTTGTAATAAAAAAACAGTTGGAATCATCGGAATGATTTCGCCTAAAGTTGCAAAAGCGTATGGATTAAAACAAAAAATCTATTTTGCGCAATTGGATATCGAGCCGTTGTTTGAAATTGCACAACAAATCAAAATTTCATATAAAGAGATTTCGAAATTCCCTCCAGTGAAGCGGGATTTTGCCTTAATGATTCAAGAAAATATAACGCTAGATCAAATCGAAAAAATATGCAAAACCCAACTTAAAGAGCATTTAATTGACTTTTATTTGTTTGATGTGTTTAAAGACCCTACGTGGCAGAATCAAAAATCTTATGCGATTCGATTGGTTTTAGAAAATAAAGAAAAGACCTTTGAGGATAAAGAAATCGATCATTTGATGCTTCCTTTAATTCAAAAACTTGAAAAAGAAATCGGCGCGACGATACGGAGTTGATTTTATAAAAATTACTACATTTGTGATTAAATTAAGTAGTTTAAGGCGAGTCTATAAAATCAAGGCCTATAAAAATAAATTTATATTATGACAGAACAAGAAATTAAAAGAGGGGTTAAAGAGGTTTGTGAAATTTCTACAGAAATAGCAACTCTTTATGCAGACAATAATGCTTTAGTAGCAAAATTAAATTTAGTCCCACAAGATGAACTACAAAAGGCTTCCGATTATTACGCTTCACGTTCAGGGGTTATTGTTGACTTAAGAAAAGATGTTTTAAAATTTCTCAAAGAAGGTAATAAACTCGACTTGTCGACACTTGAAGGCTTCATTGTTAAACATAAGACAGGAAAAGAGAATCAATATCGTGCCTACAAAAACTATTTTTCGATTTTCTTTCCAATCATCACTTTCTACGGACACAATCCAATAAGAAAATTTATTGATGATTTTATTTCTGAAATAATCAAACGCCTTGACTTAAATGGGAAAGTAAAGCACATATACTTTGACTTTCAAGGAGCAAGACAACAAGGAAGCGATAGACTGTGGTTTGCAATATTCAACAACAAACAAGCAACTCAATCGACAGGGTTACAAATTTTTGCTGACTTTCATCACGGAACAATTAAATATGGTGTTTACAGACATTCAGACGAATCATATTTAAAAGGTCCGATAGAAGTATCTCCTGAAAATTTTGATTTTGAAGAGATGATAAAGTTGTATTCGGACAACAAAAACTTGATAATCGATGATGAGCCGATAAAAGACAAATTACTGACTATTCCTCTTAATCAAAAAAGACTTTATAAAATATCGCATGGCTCCTTTAAAACTAAAGCTAATGAAAGTATCAGAGATGTATTTAAAGAGAATCAATGGATAGTTATTCATGAAAACACCGGAAAAGGTCAAGCCGAAGCCTTTAAAAATGATTTAACAGAAGGCGACTATGTTTACATTACCATTGGCGGAAATGAGTTATTTACGATTGCAAAAGTAAAAGCAGGATCTTGGGGCTATGTTCCCGAAGATATAACTGATGAAAATCGATGGATATATAGAGAAGTTCAATACATTAAATCAGCGAAAAACCCTGACCCTTCTCCTTTAAAACCATTCAAAGAGTTTATTTATCCAAGTGGCAACAGCACGTTTACAGAAATTACAATTGATAAAATAGAAGAGGCAAACACAAATATTTTTGAGCCTCATTTTGGAGTAGAGTTTATTTCCGAAGGTGCTGCAAAAATTAAGGTGCAAGGGGAATTACAAAAGCATCCGAACAATATTATCTTATTTGGACCTCCAGGAACAGGTAAGACTTACAATAGCATTGACAAAGCAGTTGAAATTGTAACTGGAATTAAAAGTAATCATGAAGACAGCAAAGTAATCTTCGACAAATTAAAAAAAGAAGGGCAAATAGAATTCGTTACATTTCATCAAAACTATTCCTACGAAGACTTTATGGTTGGAATACGACCTGATATTGAATTCGAACATTTGCGCTTCAAACCTTACAGAGGAATTTTTTATGAGATAGCAAAAAAAGCAAGAGAGAATTATTTTGCTTCAAAAGAACAAACAGCATTGGCCAAGTCCTTTGACCAAGTTTTCAGTGAAATCATTAAGCCAATTGATGAAAAAAATGAAAGCGTTGAAATCACAATGGTTTCTGGTCTTAAATATAAAATCACTGATGTAAGCGACACAACTATTCATTTTACAAAGCCATCGGGCGGCACTCAACACACTCTAAGTATTCAAACACTTCAAGATGTAGTTGAAGGTATTAAAGAGGTTACATCTGGACTTTCCGTTTACTATAATCCCCTAGCGAAACTTATCCGAGAAAAAAGAAAGCCAGTGGGCAACGCACAAAAAGAGAAACTCAAAAATTTCGTATTAATCATTGATGAAATTAATCGAGCAAATATTTCTAAGGTATTTGGAGAATTAATCACTCTTTTGGAAGAAGACAAAAGAATTGATGCAAAAAACGAATTACGACTTACACTACCAAACGGAGATAAAGAATTTGGGGTACCGCCAAATCTATATCTTGTTGGCACGATGAATACCGCTGATAAATCAATTGCTCTTATCGATATTGCACTTAGAAGACGTTTTGAGTTTATTGGATATTTCCCTGATTATAGTAAGTTGGAAGAGAGTGATGGCGTTTTTCTAAAACACATCAACAAGGAAATATATTCTCGTAAAAAATCGGCTGATTATCTAATTGGGCATGCCTACTTTATGACTGGACTCGACACATTCAAAATTATCAAAAACAAAATTATACCGCTTCTTATGGAATATTTTTCGGGTAAAACTGAAGTTGTCGAAGAAATATTTAAAAATAGTTCTTGGAGCATCAAATATGACATTGAGAAATAT
The DNA here is from genome assembly GCA_044368655.1 of Chitinophagales bacterium. GTDB lineage: Bacteria > Bacteroidota > Bacteroidia > Chitinophagales > JADJOU01 > CHPMRC01. Next base: position 189,301 of record JBIPPB010000001.1, read on the forward strand.
GATTGGATTATTCAACCGATAAGTTAATGTTTACTCTATTTGAATATGGCGAACAGATATCCGTAAAAGACAGAAAAGGTCTTGAGGGATATTTGCGTTTCCTATGGCAGGATTATAAAAACCTGTGGGTTGATGAAAATCAAGAAACAGAAAATGTAAACAACTCAAATTATCAACCTTTTATTTCTTTTGATGGCGAAAAGGCTAAAGCAAATAATTTTGTTGGCTTCATAAATTGCAATGATGATTCTTTAGAAATTTACCCAAAGGTTTTTCAAAATATGCTATATCCAAATAAGGATTTAATGCATAGGCATTTGTTCTTTTGGTTTAGCTATTGTAAAAAAATAAAATTTCCCTTTAACCAATCTTTCCTAGACAACTTTGAAATCGACCGATTCCCTGAATTGATTATTTATTTAATCGGAAAACAAATCAACGAAACTGTAAGCGCAAAACCTTATTCTGCTTATGAGGAAGTAGAAGAGGCATTATTGACACCAAGAGGAAAAATTAATTTTAATAGATACACAACAAGCTTATCATATGGCAGACATCAATTTATTGATTGTGATTATGAGCCTTTCGTTTACGACAATAAAGTCAATAGAATAATTAAACATTGCGTTCGTCTGTTATTAACACAAACAACAATACCTGAAACACAAAGAATTCTTCATGAAATCATTCATATACTTGACGAAGTTGAAGACCAAACCTGTACAATAAATCAACTGAATCAAATAAGAGTACCAACTTTATTTGACGAGTATGAAGATGTGATGCAATGCTGTAGAATGATTCTTGAAAATCAGATTTATTCTCATGCTGAAAATGAAATGAAAAATTGGAGTTTGCTATTTCCTATGGAATATGTTTTTGAAGATTTCATTTCGGGTTTTCTAAAAGACCATTTTAGCAAGGACTTTGAAATTGAGTCCCAAAAATCGGAACTATATCTTCATCAAAATCCGAAAACATTTAACTTACAACACGACATTTTATTGACAAATAAAAAGACTAAAGAGAAAGTAATTATCGACACAAAATATAAGCCTAGATGGGATTTAAAATCATCCGACAACAAAAAAGGCGTTTCTCAGACAGATATGTATCAAATGATTAGTTATGCATATCGAAGAGGAACAGAAAAGGTAATTCTAATTTATCCAAACACTTCTGAAAAATTAGCAGAAGATTATGTTTTCAAAATTCAGAAATCAAATCAAAATGAGGAAATAAAAATCAAAATCGTTGACGTGCCATTTTGGTCTTCGGTTGACCATTTTGAAGTTGAAACAAAGTTATTAATCAAGCTTGACAATCTATTACGTAACGACTTTTGACTAATTCCTCAACCTCACTTCATCTCATCACAAATAGAAGGTCGGTGAAGAAAATTGAGATTGTAATTGAAGACAAGCATCAAGGTGTTAGTTCAACAATAAAAAGTTAAACACTCCCTTCACATTTTCTCCAATTGTTCTAAAAGCCATTTTTTGTTAATCATATTGGCTTCATCAATTTGAGTTTTTAAGTTTTTCTTTTTGGATGCGGTGGCTTTAAAGTGCAGTGCGTAAAGTTTTTTAATAAATTTTAAAAAATTAAGGTGGTTAGCGGCGCGTTCGTTTGAAAACGATTTATTTCGTTTGATATAAATATACAAACTGCTGCAATTATAATTTAGCGCTTCTTCATCTTTAAGCATAAAATAGCAGCGAATGATAAGAATCCGAGCATTTAAGGCATAAAAGGCATCGGTATATTTTACCTGCAAAAGCTGACGCATCGCTTGTGGGTATTCATTTTTTTCAAAATACATACGCGCCAAGTTAAAATTATACGAATTTTCTTGGTCGGCATAGGGCACCAATTTATGATATTCATTAATAAAATTGGCGACCCATTCCATTTCTTGAATTTGAAGCCCACAGAATACGATATTTCTAAACCGCTCCGAAGGCAAATCGCCTTCGTGATGGTAATGCCTCAAGCTAGCTTTGTAGAGCTCAAATAAATATTCCAGAAAATCATTATTCCCGGCATTGATTTTTTTAATGCAAAAATTAGATAAATACGTAATCATCGTCTTAGAATCCTCTATGTTTTCTTGATCTAGAATGACCTCATCTTTTAAGAATAAAAAAGAGTCCATGTCATTATTTTTAAGAATTAAATAGAGCGAAATATACCAATTGATAAATTTTGGATAAAGCAGCCGTTTTTCAATGATATCTTCCAATATCGAATCGTTGATAAATTCAATCGGCTTTATTTGTTTCATCCGAGCTTCAAGATTCAGATGCAAACACGCCGATTCAATTATCTCAAAAATCAGTTTATGTTCTTTCTTTTGAAAATATTCGGAATAACTTTGACTTAATTTGTCGATATTTGATTCATTCTGAATTAAATAGGTTAGTTTATTTTTACTTTTTTGATATTCAAAATTAAAATTGTCTTCGGCGTTGGGTTCCGAATTTTTGATTTCGGAATGCAGCAAAAAATGAAGATTTTTCTTCATTTTATTTTTGGTATAAAAATAATTGCTGGCTTCAAAAGACAATTTTGGTTGCTCTTCAATCGAACGAAGCATCATAAATTTTTCCAAAACTTTGAGTAAACGACTTTGATAAACCCTTAGCGATAAATCGCTGTAAGGCATTTCGGGCCCAAACACATAATGAAAACATTCGTTTTTGTCCCATTCGGTTTCAAAATGGATTTGTTCGCTAAAAAATTCGTGGAGTTTATTTAAATAGTCGCTTTGATTGATAAAAGGTAATTTCAAAAAAGCCTCAATATCTTTTTTATCACTTTTGGAGAGGTGCAGATAATATTCTTCGATTTTACTTTTAGACATCGTTTTTATTCTTTTAACCAATTATTAGACTATTAAATTGTATTTAACGAAATTCAACGCAAATTTAATTTGTAACAAAAATAATATAAAATCAAACAATATTATGAATTTTTTGTGAATTAATTTTGTTATTACTGTAACAAAAGTAGTAAATTGTGTAAAAAAATGATGGAAAATTAAAGCATTTTTGTACTCAGATAACCAAAAGAAATATTTTTTAATCAAAAAAAAGGGGGTTTGCTTATGAAAAATTTTTACATTTTTATTTTAAGTATTTTAGGAGGAATGGCTTCTTTGTATGGTCAAAATGGCACACAAGCCGATAGCGCAAGAGTTATTATTGGTTCTCAAGTTCAGCTTAGTATTGATGTGTTATCCAACGATAATCTGGTTGCGGGTAAAAACTACAGTCTCGAAAGTGTATTTAAATCGGTTACAAGCCAAGCTATAAATATTTCGATTGTTAATGGAAAAGCGGTTTATCAAGATATTCAAGGCACTTCATTAGCGAATGATACTTTTTTTTATGTTGCAAAAAATCTAAATGACAATTCATTAGACACCAATTTTGTCGTGGTTCGTAAAACCGATTTGCCGCTTGATGTCAGCCCTGGCGATGCAAATAAAGATAATATTTGCAATCATTTAGATGTTTTAAATATTGGTATTGGATTTGGAAAAACCAATCAAGAGCGTGAAGGAATTTATAAAACGAATACTTGGGGCGTTTTGAGAGCTTATAATTGGAATACTTCAATTGGTACAAACAACGCAAAACATGCCGATGCTGATGGCGATGGAAAAATTGACAGTTTGGGAGATATTGCCACGGTTTATAAAAACTACAACAGAACGGTCAATGCGCCAAATAGTATTTACAGCCCTACGGGAGGCAAAAACTTTGTGATTTTAAGTCCCGATACGCTTAAACTCGTTGGTTCAAGTCAAACATTTGGGGTCAATATTCAGTTGGGTACGGCTGCGGATAAAGTGGAAGCCAACCATGGAATTGCATTTTCAATCGTTTATGATAAAAAGGTCTTTAAAAAAGAAAAGATTTCATTTGTGCCCAATAATTGGTATGGCAATGCGTCCATCATTCCATTTTGGTTTCATGATACCGCCAATGGAAAATTTGACATTGCGTTAACCAAAAGAAATCAAGTAAATAGCGAATCATGGGGCGATATCGGACGCGTAGATATTGTAATCGATGATATTTTAGATGGATTAACAGATGGTATTCAAACGAATTTCAAAATCGAAAAAGCGTTATTGGTTAATGAAAGCCTAACGCCGCTTCCGGTTACCATTCCTTCGCCAAAAGTAATAACAATTAAAAAAGCAGGAAGCGCCGTTCAAAATGTAAATAAAAAAGAGCTCCAAATTCAAATAAATCCATCTAATTTGAATATACAAAGTAGCCAAAATATTAAAAAATTGAATATTTTTTCTATTTTAGGGCAAACGATGTATTCAAGAGAAGCGATTCGCGCGTCGCAACAAATAGAGATTGCTATTGAAAATTGGCCTTCGGGAGTTTATTTTATTCAAGCAGATCAAAATACTTATAAAATCTTAATCCCGTAGACGACATTAGACATTTTCCATATTTCCGCTTAAAAATTAGATTGGGGAGTAATTTTTAGCAAAACCATTAAGAAGGAAGCCAAACTTGTAAACGTTGGCTTCCTTTTTTTCTGCCTTTTTGTCATTTTTTGATTTTGGTATATAAATTGAATGTATTTTTATAGATTCAATTTATTAATTAACTTAAAATATAATTTATGAACAAAGGTAAAATTAACGTTCAGGTAGAAAACATCTTTCCACTTATTAAGAAATTTTTGTATTCCGATCACGAAATCTTTTTAAGAGAGCTCATCAGCAACGCTACGGATGCAACCTTAAAATTAAAACATTTGTGCCAAATCGGACAAGCTCAAGTAGAATACGGAGCGCCGATGATCGAAGTAAAAATAAATAAAGAACAAAAAACGCTTCATATCATCGATCAAGGATTGGGAATGAGCCAAGAAGAAGTTGAAAAATATATCAATCAAGTGGCTTTTTCGGGTGCGGGCGAGTTTTTAGAAAAATATAAAGACAGTGCCAAAGATTCAGGCATTATCGGACATTTTGGCTTAGGATTTTACAGCGCCTTTATGGTCGCGCATAAAGTGGAAATTATAACCAAAAGTTATACCGATGCGCCGGCTGCACATTGGACTTGTGATGGTAGCCCGGAGTTTACCCTCGATGCCCATACCAAAACAGAACGAGGCACCGAAATTATCTTGCATATCGCCGAGGATAGCGAAACGTTCTTAGAAGAACATAAAATTAAGGAATTGTTGAATAAATACAACAAATTCATGCCGATTCCGATTAAATTTGGAACTAAAAAAGAAACCCTTCCTTTACCTGAAGATGCACCTAAAGATGCAAAACCGGAGGAAATCGAAGTCGATAATATCATAAATATAACTCAGCCCGCATGGACTAAAAAACCTAATGATTTAAAAGATGAAGACTATAAAGAATTTTACAGACAGCTATATCCAATGCAATGGGAAGAACCCTTATTTCACATACACCTCAACGTGGACTTTCCATTCAACCTTACCGGCATACTCTATTTCCCTAAACTCAGCCCAAATTTACAAATACAGAAAGACCGTATCCAACTTTTCCAAAATCAAGTTTATGTAACGGATAATGTTGAAGGTATTGTGCCGGAGTTTTTAACGATGCTTCGTGGGGTTATTGACAGTCCGGATATTCCATTAAATGTGTCTAGATCGTATTTACAAGCGGATGGAAACGTGAAGAAGATTTCGGAATACATTACCAAAAAAGTCGCTGAAAAACTTCAAAGCTTGATTAAAGACCAACGAGAAGATTTTGAGAAAAAATGGAATGATATCAAAATTGTGATTGAATATGGAATGCTTTCGGAGGCCAAGTTTTATGAAAAAGCGGTCGATTTTGCTTTATATCCAGATACCGAAGGTAAATTTTATTTACTTAAAGAGGTTATTGAGCAGATTAAGCCTATTCAAACCGATAAAAACAATAAAACCATTGTTCTTTATACTTCCGATCCGAGCGCGCAGCACAGTTATATCGCGAGTGCCAAAGAAAGAGGTTATTTGGTCTTACATTTAGACAGCCCAATTGTAGCGCACTTGATTCAAAAATTAGAATCCGAGAATGAAAACATTCAATTCACCAGAGTGGATGCCGACACTTTAGACCAATTGATTCAAAAAGAAGATACTCAAATTTCTAAATTATCCGATTCGGAAAAAGAAGCTTTAAAAGCCCTTTTTGAAGAAGTGATTCCAAAAGAAAACTTTAGTGTGCAATTACAACCAATGGCTTCAGATGCCCAGCCTATTTGGATTACGCAGCCCGAATTTATGCGCCGTATGAAAGATATGCAAGCCACAGGTGGTGGCGGATTTATGGCCATGGGCGGATTTCCTGAAATGTATAATTTGGTCGTAAATGAGAATCATCCTTTGGCTACAAAAATCATGGAATCTAAAGACAAAGATTTAATTAAACATGCGTTTGATTTGGCGCGATTATCTCAAAACCTTTTGAAAGGCGAAGCCCTTACGCAGTTTATCAATAGTAGTTATAATAAGTTGTAAGAATTTTACAATTTATTTCAAAATTTTAAAACGAGGGCTAAGGCTCTCGTTTTTTTTATTTTTTATAAACTATATTTTACATCTTTCAATCTCAAAATACTAAAAAATAAAAGGAAATATCCAATTAATTATTTAAATATTTTGGGTAGTTTTTAGAATTTATACAATCTATCCAATCCTTCTAATAATCTATCGTTTGCTAAAAAATTATTTTCAAGGACTTCGGCAAAAGGAATGGGTGTATCCAAACTCGCAATTCGAATAATAGGTGCATCCAAATCAAAAAAACACGTTTCTTGAACCCGAGCTACAATTTCGCCTCCAATGCCACCGGTCAAGCTATCTTCATGCAATACTAAGAGTTTCCCCGTATTTTTAACACTTTCAAATATGGTTTCATAATCTAGCGGAGCAAGTGTTCTTAAGTCAATTAAATCCGCAGAAATATGTGGCCGTTTTTCTAAGGCATCCAATGCCCAATGCACGCCAAGTCCATAGGTTACAATCGTAAGATCAAGCCCTTTGGTCACTTTTGCGGCTTTACCAAAAGGAATATTGTAATAGCCTTCGGCTACATTTCCCGAAAGACTTCGATATAATTTTTTATGTTCAAAAAATAAAACCGGATTCGGGTCTTCGATGGCAGCTAAAAGTAATCCTTTGGCATCTTCAGGATTGGATGGATATGCAATTTTGAGCCCTGGTGTATGAAAAAACCAAGCTTCATTACTTTGGCTATGAAAAGGTCCTGCCGCCACTCCCGCGCCTGTTGGCATTCTGAAAACCGCATTGACATGCTGTCCCCACCGCCAATGCAATTTCGCTACATTATTGATTAATTGATTAAAGCCTTCCGTTACAAAATCGGCAAACTGAAACTCCATAATGGAGCGCATGCCGTTGATACTCAATCCTTGAGCCGTTCCTACAATCGCCGCTTCACATAGAGGCGTATTTCGTACACGAGCTTTTCCGTACTTTTCATAAAAACCATCGGTTGCTTTAAAAACGCCGCCGTATTCTGCAATATCTTGCCCCATAATTACTAAATCGGGGTATCGTTCCATAGCAATATCCATCGCTTCGGAAATACTATCTATAAATCGGAGTGCACGTTCGCTGGCTTTAGGTTCCACGATTTCTAATTCAAAAGGCGAATAAACATCTTTTAACTCCGCTTCGGTATTGGGAGTAATTTCGGGTTTTACAATCGTTTGATCTAATGCTTTATCAATCTCAATTTTAATTTTATTCTTGATAGCTTCAAGATCTTCTTTCTTAAGAATTTGATTGGATTCTAAATAGGTTTCATACCATAAAATAGGATCTTTTTTTGACCATTCTTCTTGAAGTCCTTCGGGATAATATTTGGTACCGCTCGCTTCTTCGTGGCCACGCATTCTAAACGTAATTGCTTCGATCAAATAAGGCTTCGGGTGTTCCGAAATTTCTTTTTTGACCTTTGATATCGTTTCAAGGACTTCTATAATATTATTTCCATCAATCTGAACACCTTCGATGCCATATCCAATACATTTGTCAATAAATTGTTTGCATTTAAACTGTTCGGTCGATGGCGTGCTTAGTCCCCATTGGTTGTTTTCAATAACGAAAATGACAGGTAAATTCCATACGGCGGCCACATTGATTGCTTCGTGAAAATCGCCTTGACTGGCGCCACCGTCGCCACTAAAAACCAAACAAACTTGTTTATTTTTTTTGAGCAAATTGCCTAATGCAATGCCATCCGCAACGCCAAGCTGACTGCCCAAATGCGAAATCATCCCTACAATCTTATAATCTTGAGTCCCAAAATGAAACGAACGGTCTCTTCCTTTTGTAAATCCGTCCATTTTTCCTTGAAATTGTGAAAACAAGGTTTCAAAAGGAATATTTCTTGTTGTAAACACACCTAAATTTCGGTGCATGGGCAAAATATATTCTTCCGAATCCAACGCTAATGTACATCCTACGGAAATGGCTTCTTGACCCCAACTGCTAAACCATTTACTTATTTTTCCTTGTCGAAGGGCAATAAGCATTTTTTCTTCTATCAGTCGAGGCGTAACAAGTTTTTTATAGATTTCTAAATGATTCATGGTGGCTTAATTTAGGATATCAATTGATTCCAAGACGTTTTTTGTGATATCAAAGCATGAACTTGATCGATAGGCATACGCTCTTGAAGCATCGTATCACGATAACGAATGGTACAGGTATCATCTTCAAGCGATTGATGGTCAATCGTAATACAAAACGGCGTTCCTAAAGCATCCTGACGACGGTATCGTTTGCCGATACTGTCTTTTTCGTCATATTGAGTATAAAAATCCATTTTTAGTGCATTAAATAAGGTTTTTGCTTTTTCAGGCAGTCCGTCTTTTTTTACTAAAGGAAGAATCGCCACTTTATTCGGCGCAAGTGTAGGATGAATTTTCAGAACCACGCGCTCTTCACCGTTTTCTAATTTTTCTTTTTGAAAAGCACTGCTTAAAATTGCTAAAAAAGTCCTAGAAACACCAATGGAAGTTTCTACTACGTAAGGAATATAACTTTGATTCAATTCAGGATCAAAATATTGTAATTTTTTCCCACTTAACTCTTGGTGTTGCTTTAAGTCAAAATCCGTACGGCTATGAATACCTTCTAATTCTTTAAATCCAAAAGGAAATTCAAATTCGATATCAGTGGCCGCATTGGCATAATGTGCGGTTTTGAGGTGGTCGTGAAATTTGTATTTTGCGGCATCAATACCTAGTTTTTGATGCCATTGGATTCGTGTTTCTTTCCAATATTCATACCATTTCATTTCTTCGCCGGGTCTTACAAAAAATTGCATTTCCATTTGTTCAAACTCCCGCATTCTGAATATAAATTGTCGCGCCACGATTTCATTTCGAAACGCCTTTCCAATTTGTGCTATTCCAAAAGGAATGCGCTGACGGCTCGTATTAAGTACGTTTAGGAAATTTACGAAAATGCCTTGCGCGGTTTCAGGTCTTAGGTAAATGGTATCTGAATCTTCGGCTACCGAACCCATCTGAGTCGAAAACATAAGGTTAAACTGTCTTACATCGGTCCAATTTCGGCTTCCGCTTATTGGGCAAACAATCTCGCAATCTTCAATGATTTTTTTGATTTCGTCTAATTGATTTTCTTCCAATGCTTTTTTAAATCGTCCATTTATCTGATCGATTTTGGTTTGATACTCTAAAACTCTTGGATTGGTGCTTCGATACATTTCCGCATCAAAAGTTTCACCAAATCGTTTTGCCGCTTTTTCAATTTCTTTTTTGATTTTATCTTCAATTTTGGCTACGTGTTCTTCAATCAAAACATCCGCGCGGTATCTTTTTTTACTGTCTTTATTGTCGATTAATGGATCGTTAAACGCATCGACGTGGCCGCTGGCTTTCCAAACTTTGGGGTGCATAAATATGGAACTATCAATGCCTACAATGTTTTCATGCATCTGCACCATGCTTTTCCACCAATATTCTTTGATATTATTGACAAGCAAAACGCCATTTTGCCCATAATCATAAACCGCGCCCAGTCCATCATATATTTCGCTACTCGGAAATATAAAACCATATTCTTTTGAATGTGAAATAATATTTTTAAATAAATCGTCACTCATAACTCTGTTTTTAATCAAGCTACAAAAGTAATCAAAAATATTTCTTTGATAGTAAAATCAATGGACGAAGTTAATATAAAAATTGGGTTTTATTTAGAATGTTTTTTTAGAATTTTGGGCATGCCCAAAAGGTAGGGTTATTCTATTTTGTCTCTTTTAAAATCACGGGCACCATGATAAATGGAAAGAATGTAAATATCTGCCCCTACTATTTTGTACATTATTCTATAATTCCATTGGAATATTTCTCTATAATTTTCAATATTAATTTCGGGGATTATTCTACCTATTTTAGGGTATTTCTTAACAATTTTCACTTTTTTTCGGATAGCTCCTACTACATTTTTAGCATAGAATTTACTATCTTTTGCTATAAAATCATAAATTTCATTGATATCATTTAAAGCAATTTCAGTCCAATTTAATCGAACCATTCATCCATCTTTTTATCGGCTTCTTCTTCAGAAAGAACTTGATTATTTAATATTTGAAGATCGGCGTCTGAAATTTTATTTATAAGTACTAGTTTTTCTAATAAATCATCTAACTCTAACTCATCGTCAAAGGTTTCTATGGTTTCTAAAACTTTACTTTTTAACAACATATTTTTAATTTATAAAATATTAGATCTATGACGTATTCCTTGGGTTATGTTTATAAATGCAAAAATAATCATTATTTTTATAATTCTCAGATTTATTTTAGAATTTTTGTAGATGCGCTAAAAGATCGGTCTATTTGCTATTTCAACGCACGCAAACAGCTAAAATCCTATATTTTCGGTTCGTGAGGACAAGAGTCAAGTCGGTGGAAAAAAGTTTTTTAAGGATGGATTTATGTCTTTTAATACGTCACAAGTAACGCTTGTATTTCACAAATTTTCGTGCATTCGATGATATGTCAACTATAAAAAATAAAAAAATAAAATATACCGATTCATCTTTTATATACGCTTCATCCTTTTTTTTTTATTTTTGTGAAGGATATCAAAATGAAATACCATATCCAACATCATCTAAAACACATCAAATGAGGCTTTTAATTATTTTTTTTAGTAGTATTTTTTTTATACAATCATGTCAATTTTTCGAAAATAAAGAAACTGCCGATACGACAAGCGAAGCGACATTAAAAAACCTACCAAAATTTAATAAAGACTTGGCCTATCAGTATATCGAAAAACAAATTTCTTTTGGTCCAAGGGTTCCAAGTAGTTCGGGGCATCAAAATTGTGCTGCATGGATTCTTTCTATTTTAAAAGAAGGAACCGATACTGCCTATTTTCAAGAATTTGAAACCACTACGTATGACCAAAAAAAGCACAAAGGAAAAAATATAATTGCTAAAATTAATCCTTCCAATCCCGTGCGCATAATGCTCAGCGCCCATTGGGACACAAGACCTGTAGCCGATCAAGATCCCAACGATCCTAAAAAGCCCATCTTGGGAGCGAATGACGGTGGAAGTGGAGTTGGTGTTATTTTAGCCTTATTAGAATCGTTTAAACAAAAAAAACCGGACATTGGTATTGATATCGTTTTATTTGATATTGAAGATTATGGACAACCCGAAAATAGTGGATTTCCCGAAATGCAAGACAGTTATTGCTTGGGTTCGCAGTATTGGTCTAAAAATAAAACCAACGATTTCCCGATTCGATATGGCGTATTATTAGATATGGTGGGCGGTTTTAATGCTACATTTTATAAAGAAGGCACGAGTATGATGTTTGCACCCAATTTAGTGCATCGGATTTGGGGTATCGCATCGGATTTGGGATACAGTTCTTATTTTAAATCGCAAGTAGGGCCCGCCATAACCGATGATCATTCGTATGTAAACAGCATAGGTCAAATTCCGATGATTGATATTATTCACTTAAATAAAGAAGGTACATCCGCTTTTGCGCATTATTGGCACACCCACAAAGATGATATGAGCTCGGTAGATAAAAATGCATTAGATGCCGTGGGAAATGTACTTATTTATTGGATTTATGATGAAAATTAAAAAAAACGTACATTTTAACTCTATTTGTAAATGAAAACAAACTAAAATATGAAAAATTTCTTACTTATTTATGTATTATTTTTTTTTCAAATTGTAATTTATGGTCAAAAAATTGCAATTATAAAAGAAACGAATGAAGAAGTTGTTCTAAACGATGATGGAACTTGGAATTATTTATTAGGAAAGCCAGAAAAATTAGAAAATAAAGATACGTTATTATATTTAAAGCCTAAATTGGCTAATTATTTATTAAAAAGCGAACGAATAAAATATGGCGTTTGGATAAATGATAAAGAATGGACGTTTTCTAAAAGTAAAGATGAGATGAGTCCTGTGGAGTATAATTTTAGGCTTAAAGGTCAGGATGCTTATGGAATGATAATTTCGGAAAGAATAGAAACATCCATGGAATCTTTACTAGAAGTTGCGTTTCAGAACGCTCAAAGTATTGCTTCGGACGCCAAAATAGTAAATAAAGAAGTACGTAAAGTTAATGGCTCAATAATTCATTTCGTAGAGATGCATTGTACGATTCAAGGCATAAAATTTATATATTTTGGGTATTATTTTACCAATGAAAATGGCACGATTCAATTTTTAGCGTTCACTTCGGATAAGTTATTAGAACGATATAAAAAGAAAATGGAAAATTTGATTAACGGTCTAGTAATTACAAAATAATTAAGCGTTTGATTTCTAATACCGTAAAAAATTATTAAGTAGTCTAATTTTCGCTGCACTCAATTGAACTACGAATAATTAGTAACGGCATTTATTACAATTGTTATAACTATTGAATAATTATAAAGGAAGCCTTTATAGACCTTACTGAATTACTTCAATAATCTTGCCGAGTTGTTCTTGCGATAACTGAATGGTAATGGTGGCGTTTGGACTGTAATTAGCTAAAATGTTTTTATTATTAGTTTGAGTTATAACCGCAGAATGGGTAATCGTTCCAAAATCCGAACCTAATTTTTGTGCAATGTCTTCAATTTCGTTTAAAGTAAGCGGTACTTCCCCCGATTCTCTTCGAAGCCACGCACTTCTCGATTTACCAATAAGTTCAGAAAAGTCATTGATATTCAGTTTCTTTTCTTTGTAGAGTTCTTTGATTTTGTTGAGTGCATATGTATTTCGATCCATAATTTTTTTCTTTAACGCAAAGATAATAATATTCCGATAAATGGACGAAATTTGTTTGGAAATAGGAATTTTTGTTTTTTGGGAAGGAATTATTTTTGTTGCTTATTACAAAATAAAACTATAAATTTTATGAAAAAGATTTTACTATCATTTTTTATTATTTTATTAAATACATTTGTTGGTGCACAATCTAAATTAGTAACAAAATGGAATCCATATACAAAATCTTATGAAACAACATATCATGAAGATATTTATGAAAAAAGACAAAGAGAAATAGAAGAAGAGGAAAATGAAGAAAAAAGAAGACGTCAGAAATCTTATGAAGAGTCTGAAAAAAGTTATAATGAAACATTAAATAATTATATATATTCGAGAAATCGAATATATGAAAAAACTCAAAAGAGAGTTGAAGTAATGAATAATCTACATGAAAACATAAAATATTTATTTGATAGGATTTTGAAGTGCAATGATTTAAATGTAACACGAGAGTCCTTTTTAAAGAATTTAAAAACATTTACAGAGGCTCAAAATATTATGGAAGATATAAGATATACAAGTAATGAAAATTTCGTTAATATTTACGAATACACAAAAAAATTTTTAGAGTATATGAAAGATATAAAATGTAAAGATTAAGCATATATGACCAATTTATTAAAACTATATTCAAAAGATAGCAATGAGTTTTTATTTTATCAATATATTAACGAAAAAATAGTTATATCTAAAGGTGATATAATTGAATATACTAAAGGGTATTTTGAACTTCTAAATAAAGAAAATCAATTAGAGTTTGTTTCATTAGGATTAACTATTGGAAAATATATTTGTATAAATCTTTGGATTGAAGAAAACGAAACATTAGGTGAAATTCAACAAATATTTTTAAAGCCGATTATTGAATAAATTTAACCCTTGTTAATTTTATAAATTTTTTTAAGCCTTTTAATTTAAGAGACGTTAATTATGAAATTCCACAGTATATTTTTTCTTTTAATAGTTTTGGCTTCTTGTGTAAATTTAAATGATTCATTAGAAGTTGTAGACGGTCTAAAATTAGGTACATCTGTTTCAGATATTAATAGACAAAGTGATAGCATTAATCTAAAGAAAACCTATTTAATAACAAATTTTGATCAAAAACTTATTTATGATATTGGTTATCCTATGGATATATGGTATGAAAAAATGTACTTTCTTTCAAATGCAGTTAACTTTGATTATGGAAAAATTGTTGGAGTTTACGAAGTTTTTGGAGATAAAAATTATATTACTTCTATAGAATTACTTATTGGCAATACAACAAAATTAAAAGAAAATCTACTTTATTTTGACAATTCTGTAAATATTGGATCACTTGATAAAATTAAAGCGGAATTAGAAAAAAAATATGGTAAAGCAAAAAATTTAAACAGCTTTAAGATCCCATTTATTTATAATAATGAATATAAAAATGTACTTAATTTTAAAGAAGGAGAATGGATTAAATATCTAAAAGACGAAACAAGGAAAAATGAAACGATTCTTCCTATAGGATATGAATGGTCAACTAAAAAGATGAATATTTACTTGTGTTATGGGATAAAGAGCTATTATACAGTTTATACCAAAGGAGGAGATTTCATAAATTTTCAAATGTTGTCCTCGGTTGACACTTCAGGATTAGAATATACATTTAGATATTCATATTTAAGATATGAAATAAAAGAGGAGGCAAAAGTGAAGAAATTTTAAGTTAAAACTATAAATAATAATAAAAAATAGAATAACCATTGCTATATTTGTAATAAAATAGGATATTGTAAGTTTGTAGTTTGAGGAGTTTTAAAAATCTATATAATTTAGTTGGATTTTTGGTTTTATTTATAACAAATATTTTAAATTTATATAATCAATTATAATTCTTTAAATGCATGAAAAAAATATTCTAACTTTAGTAAAATAAATTCAAAAGAAATACTATGAATAGTTTTTTGTTAATAAATGTATTTATCATCTCAATGTTTTTTTTAGTTGGATGTAATAAAAATATTGATGACCAATATTTACAAGAAGGAAATAATGAATATATTGAAAATGAAGACAATAGTTTAGAAAAAAACAGCTACAGAGATGGAACTTATTGTGGTGAAGTAGAGTATTATAATCCTACTACAGGAACAAGAAAAATATACGACTTAAATGTAGAAGTTGAAAACGGATTATTGACAATAATTCATTGGCCAAATAATGGCTGGCTAGATAAT
Source organism: Chitinophagales bacterium (assembly GCA_044368655.1). Taxonomy (GTDB): domain Bacteria; phylum Bacteroidota; class Bacteroidia; order Chitinophagales; family JADJOU01; genus CHPMRC01. The sequence continues at coordinate 204,871 of JBIPPB010000001.1, forward strand.
ACCCATTTTTCTCCAAAGGATATAAATGATGGGGAATGCGAGTTTATTTCTGACAAAGGCTGTCGTTATAAAGTCGTTTTAGGTGAAACTGGAGGATGTAGTTTTACTGATGAGTTTAAAATAAGAAGAGATGTAAATAATCATATAGAAACTGCAATTTGTCTTAGATGCGGAGACGACAATAAAGAGTCTTATGAGGATTATTGTTATTCTTGTAAAAAAAAAATTGAAGATGAGGAAGAAAACACTTGTTCTAAATGTGGCAATTTTGAATATGGTGTATATGGAGAATTATGTACTTCTTGTAAAGGTGAAGAATAAACAAGCTAAATCATACTCCTCATAAAATATTATTAACCAATCATCTTGCTTTTGTTATAGATACGTTCGATTTTTACTAAAGCCTTTTGAGTAGATTGTTTTCACGTTCGCTTAAAAAGAGTCACTATTTTGTTTTGTATTTTTTATATAATTTTACATAACTTTGTGTATTGGAATTATTGAGCAACTAAAAGAATATGAAGGATATCGATCAGCTAATCACGCAGTACCGCACAGCAATGTGTCGGGTAGATGCATTACAGCATCAATTCTTTAACGAAATGGCGGTGGTATATCATTCGAATGCTATCGAAAATAGTACCCTCACGCTCGATGAAACCATTCTATTGCTTGAGCATCGATTATCGCCCAATGGTAAGCCGCTCGCAGATATTTTTATGGCAGAAGACCACTATCAAGCCTTGAAGTTCATTTTGGAAATGGCGTATAATAAGCGTGCGCTAAGCCACGAATCCATAAAAGAAGTCGCTTCAAAACTAATGAAAAATACAGGAGGCGTCGTCGAGAGCATATCCGGAAGTTTTGATGTATCAAAGGGCGAATACCGAAAAGTTTTAGTCCGAGCTGGGCAAAGTGTTTTTCCCGACCCCAATAAAGTGCCTTTACTCATGGAAGAATTCATTCATAGTATCAATGCATCGATGGATAAGGTTAAAAGTCCCATTGAGATTTATAATTTATCTTTTGATGCGCATTTTCAGGCGGTGTCCATTCATCCTTTTGGAGATGGCAATGGACGATTTTCTAGATTAATAATGAATTATATTCAAGCCTATCATCAAATGCCTCTTGTGTATATGGATCAAACAGACAAACAAAGGTATTTTGATACATTGGTTCAATCAAGAGCGAGTCAAAATATTGATTTATTCAGAACATATATGCTTGAATTGACGGTAAAATCGATAGAAGAACAAATTGCATTTTATAATAAAAAATCATTCCATGCGTCGCCAAAAAATGACGAAAATGGTAAATTTCTGAGTTTGCTTTTTTAAATTATACCAATTTTATATTATTTATGAAGTAAATTAAATCCAATTAGTGCCTTAATCTAAGAATTTCTAATAACCTAATGCGTAATTTGAGTTAAACCCAAATTACGCATTAGAAAATGATTAATCGTATAATGTCTTGTAATTCAATTAATTTAACATTAATTGAAACAATCCATTTACGGGGTTAAACCCAACTAACGCCTTATTTTATTACTTCGTAATAATCTAATACGTAATTTGGGTTAAATATGCTCCAATTTTTGTGCAATGATAATATGGAATATTATGAAGTATAAATGGTTTTTTTGTAAGTGTTTGGGAGGATTCTTTGGAGTATGGGCTTGCAGAAAGACGAATAGCTATAGGAGTGGCGGTATCGTCAATATATTGAAGCAGGGAGCGGAGCCGTCCGGTTTTTCCAGACTTTACTTCTATAGGATATACGGTATGGTTTGCTACAAATAAGTTGTCGATTTCGGCATTTGAATTATCGCGTTCTCGTACCCAAAAATAGGGTTTGTAGTGCAGCGAACCTTCAGTAGCTATAAGTTCTTGCGACACAATATGCTGTGCAATTTTGCCACGCATCATATCGCTAAGGTCGTGCATTTGGATCATTTCGGCTTGCACATTGAGTAAATATAGTAAAAGCCCTGTATCTAAAAACTGCAATCGAGGACTTCGTTTGAGGTCAGGGATTATTGGATAGCCCAGCTGTGTGGTAGGATGCACCACTTGAATAATTTTGGATCGATCTAGCGCCGAAAATGCTTCCGATACCTCTCTGGATTTATATGAAGATTTTCCAAAATTTTGATATTTGATTCGGTCTTTTTCCAGATGGGCATAACTCAAAATATGTTGAATCACTTTACGTTCGGTATCATTTTTGGCATATTTTGGAATATCGTCACGGTAGCCTTGCCATAGATCTCCGTATATGGTAGATAGGCTTTGCATGTCTTTGGTATCTAAATAGTGCGCAATTACTTCGGGCATCCCACCAATCATTGTGTATAGGTGAAATTGTTCTAGCAAAAGAGTGTGTGCAATATCAGAAACAGGCACTTCTTGGAAATAGGGTATCAGATGTGGTTGTGAGGCCTCTAAAAATTCCTCAAAATTAATTGGAAACAACGCCATTTGATGTACGCGCCCAACGGGAAAGGATTTAATATTTTTGAGTACAAATTCGAGCAATGAACCTGCTGCAATGACATCTAAATATGGGAAATCTTCATAAAAAAATCGTAACATCGTTATTGCTTTTTCAGATTCTTGAATTTCGTCAATAAAAAGGAGTGTTGGTTTTTGGGTAGTATATCCGTTTTTGAGTAGCAGGAATGCGACAAGTTTATCTATAGGCATGGTATCGAAAAGTATGCGCTCTTCTTCCCTCTCTAGATTGAGTAGTATTTTTTGTTCATAGGTATTTGAAAAATGGAGTACAAGGTTGGTTTTACCAACTTGCCGTGCCCCTCGGATTATCATCGGTTTTTTTCGAATATCTTGTTTCCAAGCTTCTAATTTTTTTGTAGCACTTCTAAAAATATACATTAGGTTGATTTTGAATACAAAAATACAGTTTTTGTAACAAAACGAACCATAAATATTCAAAAATTTGTAACAAAACGAACCATAAAATTTGAATTATTTGTAACAAAACGAACCATAAATAGAAATGAGAGTTCGTATTATAAATTCAAAATAGGTATCTCAACAAACTTTAAATTCAAAAAGGGGTTGATTTTCAATAAAGCCTTTGTAGGATTCACCGATGGAAACCTTACCGACGCCTTTTGGGGTTCCGGTAAAGATTAAATCACCTTTTTGTAGGGTAAAATATTCGGAAATATAGCTAATAATTTGTGCTGAAGAATGTATCATTTCTTTGGTGTTTCCATTTTGAACTTCGGTTTCATTTTTTAATAAAGAAAATGAAAGGTTATCCAAATCCAGCGAATCTAAGGGTATAAATTGTCCAACGATTGCCGAATGATCAAACGCTTTTGCTATTTCCCATGGCAGTCCTTTTGATTTTAAATTTTCTTGAAGGTCGCGCGCTGTGAAATCAATTCCAACCGTAATTGCGTCTACATATTGAAGTGCAAATTTTGGTTGAATATGTTTTCCATTTTTACCAATTTTCAAAACCAATTCGCACTCATAATGCATGTTTTGGCTAAATTCGGGCAAAAACCATCGCGCTCCATTTGGATTTATCGCTGTGTTTGGTTTCATAAATAAAACAGGCGCTTCGGGCGTTTCATTTTTCAGCTCAGCAATATGTTCGGAATAATTTCGGCCGATACAAAATATTTTCATTGAATTAAATTTAGATGGATTTATAAAAAAATGACTTCGTGCGTAATCCTAGAAGATTTGCTCAACATGGCATGAACGCCACAATAGGTTGTTATGGACATTTCAATTGCTTCATGGAATTTTTCTTGAAAATCAGGATCTAACTTTACGGTATAAACCAAATGAATGGTATCGTAAATTCTTGGATGTATATCGGTGAGCGAAGCTTTGGCAGAAACTTTAAAGGATTCAAGGGGCATTTTAAATTTTCGATGCATAATTGAAGCCACGTCCATTCCGGTGCAACCAGTAAGTGCCGTGAGCAATAGCTTTTTAGGCCCAACGCCTCGATGTTGATTGCCCATAGTCGTATTATCTAACGCTAAGGATTGTTCGTCTATTTTAGATTGAAAATAAAGGTCTTGTATCCATTCGGTTTCTACAAAATTTGCCATGGTTATTATAATTTATACAAAAATATTTGATTTGATTTTAAAAAGTTTATTTAATATCCAATTGAAATAAAAAATCTTTAAAAATATTTTTTTGGCTTGGAAGTGGCGCTTTTTGAATATTATTTCCACTATAATCAATTAAAAATGCTTGTGGGAGATTTTGAATTCGATATTTTTGAGCCATTTCGCTTTCGATACCTCCAGGATATGCAATGCCATGAACAATATTGTCTTGAGGCAAATTGCGCATTGTTTTTTTCCATTGTGTTAACTGATTGTCTAAAGAAATAAAGAAAAGTTGTAATGGATGTTCGGGAAATTCGGATTTCCATTTTTGCAGCGCTTTTATTTCTTCCATACAGCTTTCGCACCACGAAGCCCAAAAATATACATACATCATTTTACCACGAAAGGAATAGCTATGCATCGGTGTTTGGTTGATATCTTGCCAAAACATAGGTGGGTTGATTGCGTTTTTTTCATATTGAGCCATTTGTACGAGTTTGTTTTTTATGGCTGATTTTTGTTCGGTATTACGTAATTTTTCTGTAAAATAATAAATTTCATCTTTCAAATCTTGAGGTTTTCGAAACCATTTTAAATATTCATAAATGGTACCTTCGAGCAAGGCGTCTTGAATAAATGCAATGGGATAATTTTTGGCTAGCTCAAACATTTTTTTATAAAAATAATGATGCTCGAATTGAAAAGTGGCGTCCTGGCTTGTATTTTGGACCGTTTGATATCGAAGGACTTTTTGGTGTAGCTTTACAAAATTAGGCGTAACCATTGTTGATGCATTGTGAGGCATCTGTTGAAATGCGTTGATCATTTCTTGGTACGATAAATAAAAGGAATCCGAATGTTTAGAGCTATACAGCGGATAATCAATGATTTTTATCAATGCATTTGAAAAAAGGTATTCTTGATTAAAATAGTTTTTAAACGTTTCGGATAAATATGGATAATATAAACTTTCTTCAAACATTTGTTTTAAAATGGCTTTTTCAAATTCAATTTTAGAAACAAAATCCGAATAACTTAATGTTTTAGCCCAATTTTTAATGGAATCTTCATTAAATAAAATTTCGCGTTCTCGATTTATAAAAGCATGATCTTCGTTATTTATGGATTGTGTTATTAATGAAGATTTTATATCAGGGAAATTAATATCTAAGATGATGGTGGAATTTGGTATCGCAAAAACGTGGAACGTTTCATTTTTATACGCAATTTTGATTTCGGTAGGTTGAGTAACGGGAATACGAATTTCAAAAACGCCTTGATGCGGAAAAACCTCTTTTTTGGTACTTAAAATGGTCGGCGCTACAATTGGTTCGAAAATCAAAGCTTTGAGCGGCGCATCATCTTTGATGGTACCTCGAATGATAATATTTTGAGCTAAAGCGGTTTTTGCAAATATGATCAAGCCAAATAAGCAAATCCAGTAATATATTTTTGTTTTCATTGGGCTAGATTTTATGATTCCATAGTATTATTTTCTTGATTAAGCGAAATCCAGAATTGGTTAATTTTGTCAGATAAAACAATATTAATTTTTTGCTCTTGAACCAATTCTAAAATAGCCAAAAAGTAATAAATCGCATGAATTTTTGATTGAATGGTTTCAAAAAGTGTGGCAAAGTCTAATTTTTTTGCGTTTTGTATTCGTTTTAGAATATTACTTTTTTCAATAGAAATGTCATAAAAAATCGTTTTTATTTGATGAATATCTACTTTTTCGGCATTATATTTTTGTTGAAGTAAAACTTGAAATGTTCGCATTAGTTTTGAAATCGATACATTTTCCATTTCAAAATCAGTCTGATATAATTTGGCAATCGATTCTATTTCTTCAATGGCACTGGTTCGGGCAACATGCTGAATTTGCTCGGATTCAAGCTCCATAAGCGTTTGACTCAATTCTTTAAATTGTTTATAATCTAAGATTTTTTGTACCAATTCTTGTCTCGGGTCTAATTCATTGCCTTCATCATCAAGTATTTTTCTTGGCAAAAGCATTTGAGCTTTAATTTTCATTAACGTAGCCGCTACCAATATAAATTCGCTTGCCAATTCCATATTCATCTCTTGCATTTTGTGCATATAATCCAAAAAATTCTCTGTGATTTGTGCAATAGGAATATCGTAAATATCTAATTCATCTCTTTGAATAAAAAACAAAAGTAAATCAAAAGGTCCTTTAAAATGGGGTAAAGAAATTTCAAAAGAGGTATTTGGCTCCATAATTATCGGGACATAATTTTTAGTGAAAATTCTTTAAATGCCTCATAATGCTCAATATTAGATCCTGCAAACTCTACACCAATGGTTCTTAAATTAAACTCGGTAAACGTATCTAAAATCCGTTCCAATTGTGGAATGGTATATCCCGCCAATGGCATTTTATACTTTTTATATTTCCAATGGTCATTCGCGGTAATTCCGGCCAATGAAAGTGCATTTTCAAACGATTGCTCGCGCATGGCAATTTTAATACGATATAGAAAAAGATAGGTATTAAAAATGCTACTCAGCGCCGCAAACAAATTCATGTTTTTTGGATTTTTAAAATAAAACTCGATTATTGTAAAAACGGCTTTATGATTTCGTTCGACCAATTTATCGGTAAAATCATAAATCGTAAATTCTTTTTGAATACTCAAACTACTCAAAATCATTTCTTCGGTAAGCTCTGATTTATCTTGAGCTAAGGTTAATCGGAGTTTTCCTAATTCGTTAATAATACTTTCAATATTATTACCCAATTGATCAATAATAAGTTGGATAACTTTTGGAGAGGCAGACAGCTTTAAAGTACTTAGCTGTTTTTTTACCCAGACTTCCATATCGCGTTCTTTTATTTTATCCGACTTAAAATAAACGATGCTTTTAGGAAATTTTTTATCAATTTCTTTATGACCTCTATAGCTTAATATTAAAATTGTAGATGGGCTAGGATGCTTTAGATAATGAATTAATGTTTCAAGATCGCCTTTGGCATCTTTTACGTTTTTTACAACAACCAATTGTTTTGGATTTGAAGAAAAACTCATTGGAGTGGTTAAGCAAGTATTTCGGATGTCGTTAAACGTGGTATCTGGGCCATAAAGCACTTTTTGACAGAATGATTTCTCCTCATTCGGAATACATTTATCAATAGCCAAGTCAATTAAGGTGTCGATGAAATAAGGCTCCTCGCCATAAAATATATAGCAATTTTGATAGGTGTTGCTTTTAAAATCTTTTAAAATTTCTTCGAAAGTTGCCATTGAGTCTAATCTGAAACCGTTACAAATCTATTAATATTTTCAGAAAATAGTGGATTTACTTTTTAGTTTGATTTTTTACAGCAATTCAATTAGCCGTTTAATCAAAAAAAAAGCGACTGAAATTTCAGTCGCTTTATGAATTATTTTAAGAATTTTTGAAGGTCAGTGGCTTCGGCATTTGTTGGGTCTAATTCCAACACACTATCTATATATTGTTTTGCTAATGTGTTGTCATTTAAATTTTTGAGCGCATCTTTAGCTAAATAAATATTAGATTTTACAATTGGAGTTTTAAATTTATCTTTCGAATTTACAGTTAACTCCACAAATTTTTTGAAATCATCACGAGCCGAAGCGGTTTTTTGCTCAGGATCCGCATAAAGTTTTACATTGGCTCTTTGGTAATACGTTCCAGGGCTATTTGGAGAGAGTTCAATAACTTTTCCATACCAAATTTCGGCATTTGCGTAATCTTTTTTAGCATAATAAGCGCCCGCTAATTGGAAATAATCATCCAAAGATGGATTTGGCATTTCAACACGAGCATTATAGTAAGAAATCGCTTTGTCAAACTGTTTCATTGATCTTAAAATATCGGCTACTTTTCGGATTAAATCGGCATCATCAGGTTTTGCTTCAACGGCTTGCTCTAAGAAAGAAATGGCTTTTGAAGTATCTCCGCCCGAAGCTAAAGTTGCTTTTGATAAATATTCATAATCATCACCAATAATTTTATCTTTTGGCTGTGTGGCCATAAAATTATTTAGATAATTAAGCGCTTCGGTATATTTTCCAGTTTCAAAATACGAATATCCTATTAAACGGTTAAGATAGTTGTTCTTATCACTTTTTTTAGTAGCCTCTTCTACGACTGGAATTAAAGAAGTGTATTCTTTAAGATAAAAATGAATATTTGCCATCATGGCTAAATCTTCGGGTAAACGATCGCCTTTTTCCAAAATAGTTTGATATGTTGTTTTGGCTTCATTATAATTTTTATACAAATATTGTAAGTAGCCAAAATAACTGAGCGCAAATAAATTGTTAGGATCTTTAGCTAATGCTTTGTCAAAATACTCTTTAGCCAAAGAATAATTTTTAGAATTTAAATAAACACGTGCAATTTTTGCTTCGGGCAAAGCGCTATTTTTGTCAAAATCTGCCGCATATTCATATTGAGTAATTGCTTGACCGCCATCTTGAGCCATTACACAAGCGTCGCCATATAAAATACGAAAATCAAAATTGCGTGGACTTAAATCAACGCCTTTTTTACTCCACTCCATACCTTTTTCTTTGTTTGTCGCTTGAGAATTGGCATAAGCTTGTCCTATGGCTATAAACACTTTAGGGTCTTTATTTTTAGAAATCTTAGCGGCATTTTGAAAATATTCTTCCGCTTTTGCATCGCTTTTAGAATTTAAAGCCAACATTCCCAATCCAATCATTCCATATGGCTTGTCTTTAGCACTTTCAAATAAGGTCTTTGCTTGATCTTCTTGATCTATTTTAATCATACAAAGTCCGTTATAAAATAAAGCCTCTTCTTCAGTTGCTGAAGCAAAAGCTGCTTGAGCACTTTTCCATTTTAATTCATAAATATGTTGAAATCCTTTTGTTAATTGAGCATTAACAGATAAAGCAACAAAAAATAAGCCTAAAATAAAACCTTTTTTAATCATCGTCATAACAATTTTTATTAATAAGATGCGAATATACGCAAATTGGTTTATTCCACTTTTTAAAATTAACGATTTTTATGAAGTTTACATTTTGATAACAATATAATTTTTTTGAAACGAACTTAATTAGTAATGTTTAATTAAAATTAAATATTTTTGCAAATTACACTTATTAAAACCCGTGAAAAGCTTAAAAAATCAATTATATTTCATTATAGTATTCTTGGCATCAATGATTTTATTGCTAAATCAATCTTGTCGTGCGGTATATCCCAATGTAATGTTTAAAAATATAGATTCTACACAATTAGCTACTTCATTGAGTCGTTTGGAAGAAGATTATAAAATTAAAATAGGCGATGAACTTTTTATAAAAATATTTACAGGCAAGGGTGCTCAGTTAATTGAGCCTAGGACACCAGATTTAAATACTTCAGCTGGCGGAGGGGCCAATATGCAGTTCAATAACCTAACATTTATGGTTGAGAATGATGGTTATGCCGAATTGCCAATGATCGGTAAAAGAAAGGTAGAAGGGATGAGCGAAAATGATTTAAAAGATATTTTGACAAAAGAGTATGAAAAATATTATCAAAATCCATACTTATTTATCCGCGTAGAAAATCGCAGAGCCTTTGTATTTAAAGGGTCTTTAGGTCAGATTATTAATCTTAATCGTACGCCAACAAATATATTTGAAGTATTGGCAAAATCGGGAGGGTTTGACCGAAATTACAAAGCACATAATATTAAAATCATAAGAGGAAATCTTAGAAATCCCGAGATATTTAATCTTGATTTAAGTACAATGAAAGGAATTTCTAATGCGGAGTTAATGGTTCAATCTAATGATATTATATATCTAGAAGAGAGAAGAAGGCCGGTATATCATGCGTTGAGCGAAGCATCAACTATAATTAGTCTTCCTTTGTCAATAGTATCCACTACAATTTCTAGTATTTTCTTAATTTCTATTATAAATAAATAAAATTTTGACTCCTTCAGAACAAATAGAAAAAGATCGTTTTAATAGTTTTATAGATGAGTTTAATGCTAAACTATTTATTTATATAACTCGTAAGAGTTTGTTTTTTATTACATTAATTATATTTATTTCAATTTTAATACCAATTTTAATTGTACGATATACCACACCAATATATAAAGTAAATTCGGTATTGATTTATAAAAAGAAGTCTGAAGCTACAGATTTATTATCTAACATAGATTTAAAACAAGAGTCTAAAGATGCCACTAAGTTAAATAGAGATATTCAATTAATTAAGTCGGATTTTTTATTAGATAAATGTATAGATAGTTTTGGACTTAATTATTCCTTATATCGAGTCGGATTTTTACCGTTTAAGAGATTTGAGATTTATCCTCTTGATGATTTTGAAATTGATAGGAATTCAAAAATAGTAAATAGTGCACTATACAACAATCCAATAGAAATTGAAGTCAATGGAAAAACGTATGATCTAAAATATAAAATTAATTCTAAGAATGTTGTAAAAAGGAACATTCGTTTTGGAACACTTTTTAAGACGAAAGATTTAGAATTAAAATTAGATAACAAAGCAAATAAATTCGAGGTTGGAACGTATGAGCTGATTTTTAATAATAGTGAAAATATAAAAAAGTGGCTTCAGGATAACATTGAAATTGCAAAAGACGAAAATCAAGGAATCATTGATTTAACTGTAAAGACAAACCACTCTGGAAAAGCAACCCATATTTTAAATACATTAGTGAGTCAGTTTTTAATTTTTGATCGAGAAGAAAATCAAGAAAAGCTACAAAAATCGATTTCATTTATTGACATTCAATTAGATACCTTTAAACTAAATTTTTGGCAATCGGAAAATAAACTTAATAATTTAAAACAACAAAATAATATATATAGTCCTTCCGATGAGCTAAGCGCATATTTATCTCAAATACAAGCATTAGAAATTCAAAGGCAAGAAATAGAATATCAGCTTGATGAATTACGAAATTTAAAAGAAAATACCTCTCAAAATATTAGTATTGTTCAACTTTCTAAGATTGAAAAGGGGAGTAATATCAGTAATCTTTCTCAAAAAGTATTACAGCGAAACATGCTTTTATTAGATTATAAGTCGGATCATCCCTCTATAAAAGCACTTAACAATCAGATAGAACATACAACTAGAGAAGTGAAACAGTTTTTATATCAAAATATTAAAGATAACGAACTCAAGCTTCAAAGATTTAGAATGCAAGTGGGTCAAATTAAATCTAAAGTAAATGATGTTTCAGATTTATCTTCTCAATATGCTCAATTTGAGAAAGAGTCCTCTTTAAAAGAAAAATTTATATTTGACCTTTTAGATAAACGAAATCAATTTATGGTCATGAAGTCTGGAATATTATCAGACTATGTGATGTTACAACCGCCAAAGATTGCTCCAGATCTCGTTGCTCCAAAATCAAAACTATTATATCTTTTAGGTTTTATATCTTTTATTTCGCTATCGCTTGGATTGGTCTTTATGCGATACACCCTTTTTGATAAAGTAATTTCTTTAGATGTCATCAAAAAACGCATTAATTCCCCAATTTTGGGAGTAATACCTTTTGAACCAGAAGCGGAAGACCATTCGATAAAAAATAAAAAATCTCCTTTAACGAAAATTGTAGTTAATAATCATGCTAAATCAAGAATAGCAGAAGCATTCAAAAAAATTAGAGCAAGTTTAAAATATGCACACGCATCTAATTTTAAAACATTTGCAACTACAAGTACCATTTCAGGAGAAGGTAAAACCTTTGTATTAACAAATTTGGCATCTGTATATGCGCAGCTTGGAAAGCGAGTTGTTATTGTAGATTTAGACTTAAGAAAACCTCGTATTGCCAAATCTTTTAAACTTAAAAATCATATTGGAATGAGTACGATTTTATGTAGTCATGAAGATTATAAACAATACGTACAAAAAGTAGATGGACTCGAAAATATCGATTTTATTACTTCGGGGCCAATTCCTCCAAATCCATCGGAATTAATTTTAAGTCATCGATTTGATGAAATATTAAATCAGCTCAAAGATGACTATGATTATGTATTTATTGATACGCCTCCAGTTGGTCTTGTCAACGAATCAATAGAAATTATAAATAAAGTAGATATTCCTATTTACATAATAAGAGCTAATTATAGTAAAATAGATTTTATTAGCAATATTAAGATTATAAATGATCAATTGAAAAATAATACATTATATACTATAGTCAATCATTTTGGATCAGGGGCTTCAAGTTATGTTAATTCTTCATATGGTTATGGCTATGGTTATAGTTATGGCTATGGTTATGGCTATGGAAGTCGAAAAGATGACACTACCGAAGGTTATTATATTGAGTCCAAAAATAATCAAAAGGTATATTTTTGGAAAAAATGGTTTGATTGGACACTTTAAATATATTTTTTCAATAAAGCATGATTCTAAATATTTTTTTTCTTATTTTTGGATTTATACTCTCCGCGGCAATTAATTGGATTTTAATTCATTTCTCATTTAATCTTGGTGTTCGAAATATTGAAAATGAAGTGCGATGGCAAGCAAGAAAACCCTCATTAGGAGGCATTTCATTTATAATTATATTTTTAATTTTTGCATTGTTAGCCTCTTTTTTTATAACTCAAAATCCATCTTTCAAAGAAAAAATGCAAATATTAGGTACTATAATTGGGGTGATTTTAGGTTTTTTAATTGGATTAATAGACGATGCAAAAAATACCAATCCACTATTAAAGTTATTCGGTCAAGTTTCATGTGGAATTATTATTGCAGCATTTGGTATATTAATTCCAATTTCGGATAATTTAATTTGGAATTATATATTTACGATTTTTTGGACGGTATTTTTAATGAATTCTATAAATATGCTCGACAATATGGATGGATTAACCAGTTTAATTTCCATTTTTATTTTATCATCGATATTATCCTTTAATATTTTTTGTGGTTTTGAGCAAATTTATTCCTTAATTGGATTTGCAACAATTGCATCTTTAGTCGGCTTTTTGCTGTTTAATTGGAGCCCAAGTAAAATATATATGGGTGATAGTGGAAGTCAATTTTTAGGAATTTTGTTATCTTGTTTTTCAATTCTTTTTACTTGGAACTATAAGTCAGAAGGTGGAGGCTATTTTCAAATTCAACAATTATTTCTTCCTTTTTTTATTTTTACCATTCCAATTTTTGATACAGCAACCGTTTTTTTTCATAGGCTTATGAAAAAACAATCTCCTTTTGTAGGGGGTAAAGATCACCTTTCACATCATTTGGTATATTTAGGTTTTAAAGATTATCAAGCGGTTTTTTTATTAGGAATGTTACAGCTTATTTTTTCAATTATAGCCTTTTATATTTATTTTTTTCAATCAAAAGTTCCATTTATATTTTACTATGCATTTGCTTTTTGGACGTTTTCTTTTTTTATAATTCAAATTCTTTACATTATCGGTAAAAAAAGAAATGTATTAAACGAAGAAAAATCTAAAAATTCAAACTTTTAAGCATTTGTACCGAGCGATTTTTTATACATTTTAGCCATTTGGCTTCCAATCCAACTTTTAGGAATTAAATGCATAAAATAATTTCCTATTCGATTAAAAAATCCAGGAATGTAAACTCTTTTTCTGGTAATAAGTGTTTTGATCGCTTCTTTAGCGGCAACATCCACCGGCATCATCCAAGATTTTAGTTTATTAAATTTTTTATCCGAAGTCATTTCAGTTTGAATGCCACCAGGTGTAAATATCGAAATTTGATAATTTGGGTTTTCATTTTCAAATCCTAAGGCATAGGCAAAATTAAAAAGAAACGCTTTGGTACCTGAATATAAGGCTTGATAAGGAACAGGATGATATGCGCCCATACTACTAATTACCAAAATGCCTGATGGACTATTTTTGGATACAAAATGGTTATGGAAAATAGTGAGCATTTCTAAACTTCCATGAATATTAACGTTAAGTATTTGATTTTTTGTGGGCAAATCCAATGCTTTATGCGCACCAAAGTATGTTACTCCTGCATTTAAAACCAATGCACGAATGTCATATTTTGTCAAAATATGTTCAGAAAATGTTTTGACTGCATTTGTATCCGAAACATCTAAAGTAAATATAATAACTTCCGAATGACATAATTTGTTTATTTCCTCTTTTAGCGTTTCGAGTTGTTGCGTTCGTCGAGCGATAATAATAATATTCGCTTGATATTGAGTTGCAAGTTGAATAGCCATTTCTCGACCCAATCCAGACGAAGCTCCAGTTACAACGACCCATTGATCTTTAAGATTTAATGTATCCATTTACTTATATTTTCTCTTAAAATTTCAAAAGTACATATTTTGAGTTATTTATACTATAAAATTTAAAGTAATCGTTCTGTTTAAAATCCATTGTTTTACTTTTGTGGATTCTATTAAAAGAGATTCATGAATTATATTAGTATTGAAAACTTGACCCTTCATTATGGAGATAAAATTTTATTTGAAAATGTTGAATTATATATAAATAAAGGGGATAAAATTGCATTAGTAGCTAAAAACGGAACCGGAAAAACCACATTATTTAAAATGCTTTTTGGGCAAGAATTGCCAAATGCCGATGCTAAATTTTTTATTCATCAAGATATAAAGGTAGGCTATTTGCCTCAAGAACCTCAATTTGACGCCGAAAAATCTATTAAAGAAATCATTTTTGGGTCTCAAACGCACTTATTTAATATTATTGAACAATATCGATTGGCGAGTCTAAATCCCGAAAATTATGATTTAGATTATCTTATTCAAGAAATGGAGCGTTTGCAGGCTTGGGATATAGAAAGTAAAATAAGTCAGATTTTAGGAAAATTAGAATTGTATGATTTAGACCAAAAAATCAAAACGCTATCGGGTGGGCAAAAAAAACGCGTAGCATTGACCCAGCTTTTGATTGAAGAGCCCGAACTTATTTTAATGGATGAGCCAACCAACCATTTGGACCCAGATATGATTGAATGGCTTGAGAATTATCTAAAAAGAGCCGAATTAACGCTGTTTATCATTACCCACGACCGTTATTTTTTAGATACGGTTTGTAATCAAATTGTAGAATTAGAAAATGGTAAAACGCAAAAATATCAAGGAAACTATGCGTATTATCTAGATAAAAAAAATGCTCAAATAGACGTTGAAAAAGCACATAACGAAAAAGCTAAAAACCTTTATCGCAGAGAATTAGAATGGATGCGCCGTCAACCGAAAGCCCGAACAACTAAATCAAAATCTAGAATCGACCGATTTGATGACGTTGAAAAAGATGCCAAAAAGAAATTTGATAACGAGCAAGTAAAATTAGAAACGGTTGAAAATAGACTCGGAAGTAAGATTCTAGAATTTAGAAATGCTAAAAAGAACTACGGCGAAAAATGTGTTTTAGATACCTTTGAATATAAATTCAGAAAATTTGAAAAAGTAGGTATTGTAGGTAAAAATGGTGTCGGTAAAACAACATTTATTAAGCTAATTCTTGGTGAAGAACCTTTAGATAAAGGTGAAATCGTTTTAGGAGACACAGTAAAAGTAGGCTATTATCGACAAGAAATAAATGAATATCCACCTGAAAAAAGATTGATTGAAGTCGTGAAAGATGTTGCCGAATTTATTCCACTTAAAGGTGGGAAAACGTATTCGGCGAGTCAAATGCTCGAACGATTTATGTTTCCTTCACATAGCCATTATACGTTGGTAAAAAAGCTTAGTGGTGGCGAAAAGAGACGTTTGGCTTTAATCTTAGTGCTCATGAAAAATCCAAATTTCTTAATTTTAGATGAGCCTACCAATGACTTGGATATTATTACATTAAATGTTTTACAAGAATTTATTGAAGAATTCGAAGGTTGCGTCTTATTAATTACGCACGATCGATATTTTATGGATAATTGCGTCGAACATCTATTTATTTTTGAAGGAAATGGAAAAATTAGAGACTTTAATGGCACCTATACGGAATATCGTTTAGAACAAAAAAGTGGAGGTTCAAAACCAAATCAACCTATTAAATCAGAAGTAAATCAAAAAGAAGAGGCTCCAGTTAAGTCAACAGAGGTTCAAAATATAGCTACAACAACAAAGAAAAAGCTAAGCTTTAATGAAGCGCATGAATTAAAGAAAATTGAAAAAGAATTGCCTGATTTAGAGGCTCAAAAGCAGGCATTATCTGATAAACTTTTAGAAAATTTGTCTTTTGATGAAATTCAAAAAATTTCAGAATCTTTAACCTCGATTTGTGAGAAAATAGATATGTATACGCTAAGATGGCTTGAATTAAGCGAATAGATATTATTCTACCGTTACACTTTTTGCTAAATTTCGAGGTTGATCTACATTACAGCCTCGCATTAAAGCAATATAATAAGATAACAACTGAAGCGGCACAGAGGCCAAGATTGGACTTAAACATTCAACCGTTTCAGGAACTTCAATAATATGTTTAGCTAATTTATTTATTTCAACATCATTTGCAGTCGTAATCGCAATCACTTGACCTTTACGAGCTACTACTTCTTGAATATTATTTATAATCTTTTCATGAATACTATCATTGTTTGCTAAAACAACAACAGGCATTTCCTCATCGATAAGCGCAATTGGTCCATGTTTCATTTCTGCTGCAGGATATCCTTCGGCATGAATATACGAAATCTCTTTAAGTTTAAGAGCGCCTTCAAGTGCCGCAGGAAAGTTATAGCCTCTTCCTAAATAAAGAAAATTGCGAGATTCATAGAATTTCTTAGCAATATCTTTGATTTGATCTACCGAATTTTCTAATGTTTTTTCAATTTTAGACGGAATATTTTCTAGTTCGATTAATATCTGCTTAATTTCAGATGGGGTCATCGTACCTTTTCGTTCGGCAATCCATAATGCCATTAAAGTAAGTACCGAAACTTGCGCCGTAAATGCTTTTGTACTCGCTACTCCAATTTCAGGGCCAGCATGTGTATAACAGCCAGCATGTGACGCTCGAGGGATCGAAGATCCTACCACATTACAAACACCTAAAATCAAACAACCTTTTTGTTTTGCCATTTCAATAGCCGCTAACGTATCCGCAGTTTCTCCAGATTGAGAAATTGCGATAACAATATCATCGCTATCAATAACCGGATTTCGATATCTAAACTCCGAAGCATATTCAACTTCTACATTTACTCTTGCTAAATCTTCAAACAAATATTCTGCCAATAATCCCGCATGCCAGCTTGTACCACATGATACAATAATAATGCGTTTGGCATTTAAAATTCTTGTTTTATATTCTTCAAGACCACCTAGTTTTATCGTTCCTTCATTTGAATCAATTCGACCACGAATACTATCAAAAATAGACTTTGGCTGCTCAAAAATTTCTTTAAGCATAAAGTGCTCGTAGCCTCCTTTTTCAATCATTTCTAATTTTAGCTCCAGCTCTTGTATTTTTGGAGAAATCGCTTCGTTATGAATGGTTAGAATTTCAAACGATCCATCACGGTTTAATTCCACCATTTCTTCATCTTTAAGATAAATCACTTTTTTGGTGTATTCCACTACTGGAGTGGCATCGGAGGCAATAAAAAATTCATTTTCGCCGATTCCCAAAATTAATGGACTTCCTTTTCGGGCGCCAATCATGGTATTCGGTTCTTTTAATGAAATTACAGCAATAGCATATGCACCACTGACTTCATTTAAAGCCAATCGAACGGCATCTTTCAAAGAACATTTTTCAATTTTTAATATTTCATCAATCAAATGAACTAAAACTTCCGTATCGGTATCCGATTTAAAAATATAACCTCTTTTTTGCAATTCTTCTTTTAAAGCAGCATAGTTTTCAATAATTCCATTATGAATAACCGCAATGGATGCGTCTGAATTCAGATGAGGATGTGCGTTAACTTGATTGGGTTCTCCATGAGTTGCCCATCGCGTATGTCCAATTCCGATACTTCCAATTACTGAAGTTTCACTAGCCAACAGTTCTAGGTCCGAAACTTTTCCTTTTTGTTTAACAAGTCGAATTTCATTATTTTGAATTAATGCAATCCCTGCACTATCATAACCACGATATTCTAATCGTTTAAGTCCTTTTACTAAGATTGGATACGCCTCCTTTGGTCCAATGTAAGCTACAATTCCACACATATTAAATTCTTTCGGATTTATTTTTTAACGTAATATAGTTTTAATTTTGGTTTGTTTGCCTGATTATTTCCAGCAATAACAATTCGATTTGGATATAACTTTGAAAAATTAAATTTTAAGAAACTATTATCTTCAATTTCATTGCTATATATTCTTAATGTAAAAGCACTATTTTGAGATGCCATTTTATTTATAAAATAAGAAATATTAAAAACAAACTTTCGAGTTCCATTTATATTTTGAACACCCGGCATAAATTTTGAAGGATTGATATAATAGTCATCTAAAGACTGTTCGGTTTTCTTTATCGAATCATAATAAACCAATCCAATTTTAGGTGTGAAGAATCCAGTATCCGAAACCGTCAATTCCAGCTCAGCCTTAAAAATATTATTGTTTTTAATAAATGCATTAATGTTGGGTATATTTAATTCACCATAATAACCTCGTGTTCCCATCAAATAAAAATTATTTTGTGATGAAGAGGGCTGATTTATCATCGTTTCAGCAGTTCCGTTGTAACTGTTTTTGGAGTAATTAACGGTTGTGCTGTTGGTGCCTCCTGTAATAAATTCAGAAATTATGGATTGACCTGCATTGTTTTTTCCGTAAATTTTTATTTTATTACTCGACGACAATTGAATTATTGCCATACCATTTGTTGGCGTTGAAGAAGTAGGAACTACAAATAAGCCATTAAAAACTGTTTTAAGCTCTTCTTGACTTGCATAGCTTCCTTTTGCAATTAACTTATTAGCAAATGAGATATTCAAAGGAATTGTGACGGAAGGGCCGATCTTAAATGAGCCATCTAATATGCTGTCTTTCGAGTTAACAATAATATTTGATTTTTGACCAATCGGGGTATTGTTATAAGCATATTCAATGAATGAATCTGCTTTAGTCGCAACAATTCGTTCGGTAAGTTCATATACTGCTAAATCAAGAGATTGGTCCATAGGGCCTAATTTTGATGAAATAGGAATAATAAGGCGAATAGAATCAATAGCGGCAAATGAAAAACTGGTACTGGTTAACGTCGTTTCATAATCCGCATAAAAGCCTGCTTTGGTTAAGCCAAAATTAGCATCATCCGCAATACCAAGAGCACAAATACGCAAATTTCGAAGCGAATGCTCGGTGCTCCTTTTGGTACTACCCAAAATTTCAAAAGTATCATTAATCATCCAATCAAACGGAAAAGAATCGCTTGACGTAAAATCCGAAGATTTCGAACAAGATTGTAAAAGTACAATCGATAGGAAAACGAGAGGAAATATTTTATTAAGCACCTTGAGTTAATGGTTTAGAATCAAAAATAAACTTAAATAAATCCGATGCTTTATCGCCTTTATTAGCAATGTCAAAAATATCTTTTTTAGCTTTCGTAGCAAATTCAATTAAATTAGCAGGTGGATTTTCACTACCGATTAATATTCGATCCGAATATTCAATAGCGCCTTTGCACATTCCACAAAAATTGGATGAAGAAAATTCTTTAGCTTTTTTAGGGTCGATACTTTTGTCTAATAAAGCTTTTTCTAAAAATTTATCCTCCATATTGCATTCAAACGACTTTTCAAAAATATTGAAAAATATCTTAGCATCAGCAAACATAGGGTCGTTTGCATACAACGTTCGAGCATATAAAGGAATTAAACTGGTCATCCATCCATTACAAATGATATAGTCTGGAGCCCAACCAAATTTTCGCATCGTTTCCATTACGCCACGATTAAAAAATATCATTCTCTCCGAATTGTCATCAAAAAATCGTTCATTTTCATCTAAATAATCAAATTTTCTTTTGTAAAAATCATCATTATGAAGAAAATAAACTTGAAGACGATGTTTAGATTCGGGAAGTGAAGCCACTTTTACAGTTAATGCAAAATCTTCATCATTAAACATGACATTGATACCACTCAATCTTACAACTTCATGAAGACGGTGTCTTCTTTCGTTTATCGTGCCAAATCTTGGCATAAGAATACGAACATCCAAGCCTTGTGAGGCCAATTCATTAGGTAGTGAGGATATATTTTGAGCAATTTCAGTCAGGGAATTGAAGGGCTGCAACTCAGAGGTTACAAATAACAAACGACGTTTCTCCATTCGATTTAAATATAAGTTGTTAATTGTTAAAAAATATTTGTCTTTGTATCGTTATTAATTTGCAAAGATAATACAAATTTTTTTGTATTTGTACTTAAAAAAATATAATATTCTACAATTGAACCTATTCGTTGTAAAATGATACTTCCTGTTTTATACGTTAAAAATATTAAAAAATGAGATTACTTCTAATTTATCTTTATCTTTGCATCTTATTTTTTAATTTAAATTGAATCATTATGAAAAAAATATTTATGATGCTTGGAATCGCTTCCATGATTACCTTAATTAGCTCTTGTACTTCGGATCCATGTAAGGATAAATCAGCAATCGAATTATGCTCAGGTAAAGGTACACTTGCCGATAAAAATGGCACTTGTGGGTGTAATTGTAACGATGGTTATACAGGAACTAAGTGTGAAACGGAATTATCTAATATTGCAATAGGAACATATAGTGTCAACGAAAAAGGTTCAAATAGCGGAGACAATACTTATGTAGTAAATGCTAGTAAAGGAACTTCTGCAGGAGAAATTTTAGTAAAACCATTTTATGGTGAATTTGTTAATAATGTAAAAGTTGTATTAAAAAACGATGGGTCAATAAACATTACAGATGTTCAGCCTGATAATAATGGGAATTGGGTGACTAGTGCTTCTGGAACTTGGACTAAAAGTAATAGCGGTAAATTAATTCTTAAAATTAAATACACAGCTGAGGACAGATCAACATCTACAATATTTAAAGACAATATTGATGGAACTTGGACACAACTATAGAATCCCTTCATAATTAAAAAAGACCGCAATTTTGCGGTCTTTTTTTTTATTTATTTCCTCTTATTTTTGAAGATTGTGATTGAGTTTGTTCTTTAGTTGGTTCTATTTGTTTTTCAGCTTCCCCTCTAATTTTTGAAGATTGAATTTCGGTTTGTTCTTTAGTAACTTCCTTTGTTTGAGCTTCCCCTCTAATTTTTGAAGATTGTTCATTTTTTAATCGAGTTGCTTCATCTATTACGTTTGGCTTTTTCGTTTCGGCAGGTTTAGCGCTAGGTTTCTTCTTAGCCACTTCTTGTGCTTTTTTCTTAGCAACTTCAAGGTCTCTTTGCATTTTTGCCATCAGTGCCGCTTGTTGTGCTGCGCTTACATGACTCAAACTATCTTTTAAAGATTGTACTTTTTCATTGACTTTGGCTTCGCAAGCCGCTGTAGCTTCCGCATCAATTTCTGTTATTTTAGCTTCATAAGCTTCTTTTACTTTGGCGTCCATCACTTCAGGATCAACGGCTTTTTCTTGTTGACAGCTGGCGATGAATAAACTTGTACAAATTAAAGTACCAAAAATTATATTTGTCTTTTTCATATGATTTTTCTATTTATTAGGTTATTTACTCGTTGCCATTTCAGCGGCTAATTTTTCGGATACTTTAGCATCAATTGTTGCAGCGCATTCCATTTCTCGGATTTGCATTTGCGTTTTTAATGCCTCGCCATATCTTTCGGTTACTTTGGCTTCAATTTCTTCAGCCGTTGGCTCTTTTGGCTTTTGTTCACAGCTCCAAAACGCTGAAAATAGTACAATGGTACTTAAAAAAAGAATTGATTTTTTCATATAAAATTATTTTAGATTATTGAATTACAAATATAAATGATTACTAAATATAAATGTGTGGATTTAGATATAAAAAAACTTAAATTAAGATTTTATACTACTATTTATTCACTCCCTTCGTATTTTTCTCTTCCTCTTCCTCTTTGCCACTTCTTCGTATTTTTTCGGGAACCAAAAAGGAACTTGGATAATGATAACTAAGCATTTTTAGGTCGTTTTTGGCCGCTTCAGGATTTGGATAATCGCCAACACGAACTTTATAATACGGCTGCTGATATAATGTATAACATCGAATATTCGGAAACTTTGAATAAAACTGCGTTTTGATTTTCATCGCTTCTTCTTTTTCATTGCCATTGTATATCTGTATGCGATATCCATCTGAAAATGGAGATTTTTTTACTACTTTTTTATGTCCTAAAATAAGTGGTTCAATATTTGAATGGTCAATAATTTCAGTTTCAAGTTCTTGATCTTGTGCAAAAAGTGTATTGGATAAAAAGAAAAAGGAAATAAGAAGTATTAGTATTTTCATTTGTAGTCTTTAATTGAATTTTTATATAAAAAATTATGGAGCAATTCGTTTAATAATCCAATTTTCTTGCTCATTTTGATATGTAATTCGGTCGTGAAGTCTTCCGGGCTGTCCTTGCCAAAACTCAAATTTAAAAGGTTTTAAATAATACGAACCCCAATGCGGAGGACATTCGATTTGATTGGAATCAAGGATGTTTTCTACGTTCTTAAATAAGGCTTCAAGCTCTATTTCTTCACTTTGTGGAGAGGCAATAGCCGAAATTTGACTATTTAATGGTCGTGATGCAAAATAAGCCTTAGCTTTTTCGGCACTTCCTTTTTCTAAAATACCAGAGATTCGAACTTGTTTTTGGCTTTTTTCCCAATAAAAAAGTAAAGATGCCTTTGGATTTTCTGCTATCGCTTTGCCTTTATGGCTGTTATAGTTGGTATAGAAAACAAATTGATTATCGTCGATTTCTTTTAAAAGTACCATGCGGCAATCCGGAATCATATCGTTTCCACATGTAGCTAAAACCATAGCATTCGGTTCTTCATGACCATCTAATTTAGCTTGAGCAAACCAATCTTTAAACTGCAAAATGGGGTCATTATGTAAACTGGAAGCATCCAATTTATATTTATCATAATCTACTCTCCAATCCGATATATTCATAACTTAAAGATATAAAACATTAATCCATTTTTCGTGTGTTCGTTTGCGATAAAACAATTCAAAATGTAAATATAATTTATTTCCTACTTTCGGAACTTCTCCATTAGGATAAATCATAACACCAGATATACTTTGAATGCTTTTTTTATCCATAAATACATACGATTTATAGAGCTTTAATTTTGATTTATCTGGACTAATGGCTTTGGTAGTATCTAAATAATACGAAACCACTGCCGAATCAATTATTGTGTCAATTGTAAATGTGGCATTATATACCAAAGGCTGTGAAGTTAGCAACGTCGAGCTATTTTCAGCAGGAGCCGTTACGACAATTGGAAATGGATATCCTTCATTTTTAAATTCATCTTTCGAACAAGATGCCATAACAAAAATACTAATTAGAAAAAATATGGATTTTATATTTGGCATAATTTTTAATTTTGGATTAGTAAATAAAAAAATACAAATTTAGATAAAATTTTAAAATGTAGGGCAAAATTGTTTCCCATTATAGCTAAAATCTTCTTGATTTCCAAAAATATAGCTAAAGTTGAGTTCAAAAGCACCATTGGATAAATTAGCTTGAGCTAGACTCGAAACCGTATGGTCATAAGATAAATAAACTTGAAAATTTTGGTAAATCATGCCCACTTGAGGAATGATCGCATCGTTGAGTCGATATCGAATGCCCCCTGTAATTCCGAAATCTTCTTGAATCATTTTACGTATGTTAATACCTAAATTAAGCTGCCGAGCGTCGCCTTGTTGAAAATAATAAAAAGAAGGCAATATATATAAACTTTCGTCGGAGTTGATTTCAAGTCCGCCCATAAAGGAATATCGATTGTACGTGAAACTTTTACTTTCTTGCAAGAAAAAATCTGAAGGCCCTGCTAAGTTATAAATCGATACGCCAAACTGAAACCCAAACTGATCTGATGTTTTTTGTTGGTATAAAACGCCGATACTGTAATTAAATTGAGTTCGAGTTGCGCCATCTAAAAAATCTTCAAAATTTGGAATGTTTGGATTAAACTCAAATCCATCCACTTGGTTTTCAAAAACAAGATCTTTGTTGAATATGCGTTTTGAAGAAAGGCCGCCCATAATTCCTGCCGTTAAAAATGAAGTTTGAAACCGATTTAAAGACAATCGATAACTGGCGCTTAATTTTAAGTCGGTTGTCGTTAAAGAACCCATCCCGGCATGATCGTTATTAAATAAAATACCAATTCCAAACGTATTGTCGCCGGTTTTTTCTTTAAGAATCTGCGCATCTGCAATCATTCCATAAGAATTATAAGTGCCTGGCATTGACGTATTATTAATATTGATATTTTGATTTCGCGCAAAAGCACTAATTCGGTATGTGCCATTAAAATTTCCCGTATAGGCCGGATTTGAAACTAATGGAACGAGATGTGGCATTGAATAATTCATTTCTTGAGCACAAAGTGTACCGAAGCGTATTAATAATAAGAAATAAAAAATTCGAATCAAAAAATGAAATATTTTATAAACCTAAGTTCTTTTTAAATTGCGTGTATTCCGGATCGTTATTATAAGGTAATTTATTGGTAGTACAATTGCCGCTTATTTTTGCAGCATCAGATTTGATATTATTTACGCGATCTCCTGGATCGGGATGCGTACTTAAAAATGTAGGGCCCGAACTCGAATTTCCATCCGCGATGAGTTTCTCAAAAAAACGATATGCCCCATCGGTGCGGTATGCCGTTGGACATAAATATTTTACAGAAGCGGCATCACTTTCTTTTTCAAAAGATTGACTGTATTGTAATGCGCCTAAATTGGTAAATAATGAAGTAAGTTCAGCCACTTGGTTGCTGCTTGCGCCTGCAATAATGGATAATAAAATGTCAATCCCCATTTTATTCGTAATTTGTTTACCGCTGTGTCTTAAATCAGCGTGGGCAATTTCATGGCCCATAACACCCGCAAAAGAAGAGCCATCTTCTAAATATTTGATTAAACCGGTATAAAAAAAGATATAGCCACCCGGCGTACAAAATGCATTTAAAGTAGGGTCATTGATAATATAAACTTCCCAAGCAAATCGGTCTTTATATTCAACATTACCCGAATTTAAAACGGCGTTTCGAACATTATAAATATACTGATATGCTGCTTTTATTTTTGGATCCGAACTATTGGGATCTAATACTTTATTGCCATATTGAGCAAAAACTTGGTCTCTAGATTGTTTCCCTAATTGAATCTCTTGATCCAATGTCAATAAATTAATTTTACCACAGCTTGTTAGAAGTAGCGATGTCAAAATTAAAATGTAAAATGATTTCATAAGGTTTAAAAATTATTTTTTACTAATAACGCAAAAGTACCTTAATTATGCTTATTTAGTGCATTTTTTTTATATTTGCAACATAAATTTGCCGTTTTGGATTTTAAAAATACGATTTCGATTACCCACCAAACAGAATATATTTTTTCGAACAATTTGTTTGAATATCTCGAATCGTTATCCAAAAACTTTTCTAAGTGGGTCGTTTTTATAGATTATGAAGTCTATTTGAAATATAAAAATGAAATAGGAGATAATAAAAATTTTAAAGTAATCCAAAGTGGTGAAGCTCAAAAAGATTATTATAAAATTGTAGATTACTACAAGTTTTTAATCGATCATGAAATTGATAAAAACGCCTTGATTATTGGTATTGGCGGGGGTGTTGTTAGCGATATTGTTGGATTTGTGGCTACTACTTTCAAGAGAGGAGTTCCATTTGGGCTAATTCCTACAACTATTCTTAGTGCGGTAGATGCTGCCATTGGAGGCAAAAATGGAGTTAACTTTTTGGGATATAAAAACATCATTGGTTCGATTTCACAGCCCAATTTTATTATTTTTAATCGTGAAATTTTTAGTGCACTTCCTCAGGAAATTTTTATAGATGGATTTGCCGAAGTTATCAAATATGGCTGTATTTACGATATTGAATTTTTTGAGTTTCTCGAAAAAAATAAATATTCCGTTTTTAATGTAGATTCTCAAGATTTTTTATTTGTACTTAAAAAATGTGTAGAAATAAAAAATGAAATTGTAGCCTCGGATCCTACCGAAAAAAACATGCGGAAAATATTAAATTTTGGACATACGCTTGGCCACGCCATTGAAGCATCCGAATCGATTCCTCACGGAAATGCAGTATCCATCGGAATGCATTTTGCTGCATTTATCTCTTTGCAAAAAGGATTTATTAATCTTGAAATGTATGACCGAATTGAAAATCTATTAAAAAACTACGGATTACCAACCTCGATTCCATTTAATGTAGATTCGATTCTTAAAAAGATGAGCCAAGATAAAAAACGAAATGGAGATTTAATAGATTTTATACTTTTAGAGCAAATTGGACGCGCCAAGATTCTTCCTTTATCTATGGATGAAATAAAAAACTACTTGAATCTTTGGAAAGAGGAAATAAATTAATTATTCTCCGCATTTTTGCGGCGAATATGTATTTTAATCTCCGCAAATATAATTTAGGTAAAAAAATATAAAGGTTAATTTCTTACCCCAAATAATCAACGACTAAACTTTTAAGTTTAGCATAAGCTTCGTCGATGTCATCATTGACAACTTTGTGGTCAAAAAAGTTATGAAATTTCATTTCATCTTTAGCTTTGTTAATTCGGGTTTGAATTTTTTCTTCGGTTTCTGTTTTTCTTGAACGGAGGCGTTCTTCCAAAACTTCAAATTTTGGAGGCGCAATAAAAACAGAAAGAATATCTTGGCACATTAACTTTTTAAGTTTTAGAGCTCCCATAATATCGATATCAAATATCACGATATGTTTGTTGTCCCAAATTTTTTCTACTTCACTTTTTAGTGTTCCGTATTTGGTGCCGTTATACACTTCTTCCCATTCCAAAAAAGCGTCTTGAGCAATTTTATGTTCAAAATCTTCATTCGTAATAAAAAAATAATCTTTACCGTCTATTTCATTACTTCTTGCATCCCTTGTGGTAGCAGATATCGAAAATTGAAAATCAGGAAATTCTTCTAATAATTTTTTTACTAAAGTGGTTTTACCTGCTCCAGACGGCGCTGTTACTAATATGGATTTATTTTTCATCGAATCGAAGTTTATTCAAATAAGAGAAGCGTTGATTAATTTTTGGTTGTATTGCAAAAATACGAAAAAAATTAAGAGTTTACATTTTTTCTTTTAAAGTAGGCGCTCATTAAGCTACCAAAAACGAGCAAAACACATCCCAACCACAAAATATTAATACCCGGAAATTCAATAGCTTTCATGATAATCCATTCATTTAAAGGATTTTTTTCATCAATTTTAAAAACAAATTCTTGTTTTGAAGGCTCAATACGTGCAATAGAAATTTTAAGTTCGCCATCTTTTGAAGCGATTTCTGGATTTTTGATTTGTCCCGATTTGGTATTCAGCTCAAATCCTACAGGAATGATTTCATCTTCTGTATTTTCTTTTTTGCGCATCAAACGTGCTTTAACATCCAAAATGTCATTATTTTTTGAAGCAACAATGACTTCTTTAAAAACAAGCATTTCTCGAGTAGTAAATATCGTATCATTCAACTTTACCGGACGTTCGTTCTTTGTTGCATCATTTTTTTCTTGACTTGGCACCGAGCTTACATGCGTAAAAATATCTTTATTCCAAAATTTCTTGATACTTGGTTCGGCATTCAGTCGCATATTTTCACCTTCCTTAATATACATCGCTTCCGGATATACCCAAAACGAATCCTGGCTTTTTATATCTTTAAACAAAACAGAAAAAATAGCGCCTTTTTTCGTAGGCTTTTGCTCGGTATATTTTAGACTATAATCGGTTAATTTTTCTTGCTGACCTTTGATTAATAAAACATTGCTGGTTTGCTCTTCGTCATCAAATTCTTTACCAAAATCAATACCTCTTGTATTAAATGAAATGGCTTTTTTCTGATACTGCGAAATCAAAGCACCCAATATAAGTAACATAAACCCAAAATGAGCAATACTACCTCCCCACAATTTCCATTTTTGATAGTATTTGGATTGATATAAATGCCACATAGAAGCAAGTAATCCATAAAAGCTTGAAATGGCTAATAAATAATATCCTGACAATAACCAAACGCGGAAATTTTGATCTTTTAAACCCACTTTATATTGCTGGAAAAATGGAATCTCAGAAAAGTATATGCAAACAGTAGCTAATAAAATAGAAAGGATCCATAAAATCCCTTGTGTTTTGATAATTGCAGCAATTTTTTGACTGCGATACTTCAAAAACGGCGTAAATCCCATTAAAAATAATACAATAATACTAAACCAAATTTGAATACTATTATAATGTTCATTAGCATTAATTGGTGGGGCCATTTGCGTACCAAAAACTTTATTCCAAACTGGAATCGAGGTACTAAATGTAATTTGAATAGCCGAAACCGCAATAAATAAGGTTCCTATAAAAATCCAAAATTCCCTACTATTTGTTTTTTCTTCTTCTTTGTTGTCGGGCAATCGACTCCAATAAAAAGCAAGAATAAAAAAGGAAGGAATAAGAAATAAAGCTATAAATACAAGTAATTGACCCGTCATTCCCAAATCGGTAAAGGAATGTACGCTGCTATCGCCTAAAATGCCGCTTCGAGTTAAAAAAGTAGAATATAAAATAAATGCAAAAGCTAGAATATAAAATAAATAGGTTGCTTTAAGGCTATGTTTTGTAGCATTAAAAATCATATTGGTATGTACTCCTGCCACCAAAATTAACCAAGGCACCAAACTGGCATTTTCAACAGGATCCCAAGCCCAAAATCCTCCAAAACTCAAGGCTTCATATGCCCATTTGCCTCCCATTAATATTCCCGCACCTAAGGCTCCAATCGAAAATAGTGCCCAAGGCATTACAGATAGCGTCCATTGGTCAAATCGGCGACTTAATAATGATGAAAACGCATATCCAAATGGAATGGAAACGCTTGCAAATCCTAAAAATAAAACAGGTGGATGTATAACCATCCAATAATTTTGTAATAAAATATTAAGTCCGTTCCCGTCTTTTAATAATTCTAAATAGTTTGATTTAGCTAATAATGGAATATTCAGTTCATTTCTTAGTAAAATAAAAGGATTGCTTCCAATAGTTAAGTCTCCAATTTGCCAGCCAACGATCATTGTGGCCAACATCGCTTGAATTAATGCTAAAACGGATAAAACGCCTATTTGAAGTTCATTTTTAGTTCGTAATAACCAAAGACCTAAAACACTATGCCAAAACATCCACAATAAAAAACTGCCTTCTTGTCCTTCCCATAGTGCCGAAAGAATAAAATACCAAGGTAAATCATTACTACTGTGTCTCCAAACATAATGATATTCATATTTTTGGGTATAAAACAAAAATATCAAAAGCCCAAAAACTAAAAAAATACTATAAGCATGAATTTTAAAAAAAGTAATCGCTGTATTTTTTAAAACTTCATTTTTTTGTTTTTGAGAGAAATACGTAATTCCAATTCCAAAACTAAATAATGCTGCTACAAGACTGATAATAATCAATAGCTCTCCGATGTGACCATAAATGAGCGATTCACCGATATAAAAGGATTCTGAAAATTGGCGCATATCTTGAAATTAAAGGAGTAGTCCGTGATTTTTTGCTGTTTCTATAGCGATGTCGTAGCCCGCATCTGCATGACGAATAACACCCATAGCTGGATCATTGTGCAATACGCGTCTTAATCTTTCCGCGGCGGCTTCGCTACCATCTGCGACAATAACCATGCCTGCATGAAGCGAATATCCCATTCCTACGCCGCCACCATGGTGAAAACTCACCCAACTGGCGCCACCAGCAGTATTGATTAATGCATTTAATATAGGCCAATCGCCTACCGCATCACTTCCGTCTTTCATGGCTTCAGTTTCTCGATTCGGGCTTGCTACCGATCCAGTATCTAAATGGTCTCGACCGATGACAATCGGTGCTTTTACTTTACCTTCTTTTACTAAATCATTAAAGGCTAAGGCTGCTTTTTCGCGCTCGCCCATTTTTAACCAACAAATTCGAGCCGGAAGTCCTTGAAATGCAATTTTTTCATTAGCTTTGTCTAACCAACGAATCAATCCTTCATTTTGTGGAAATAATTCTTTTAATTTCGCATCGCAAACCGCAATATCTTCAGGGTCGCCACTTAATGCGACAAAACGAAACGGTCCGCTTCCTTCGCAGAATAATGGACGAATATATGCTGGAACAAAACCTGGGAATGTAAATGCATTTTTAACATCGCGTTTGTCTTTGGCTTGTCCTCTTAAATTATTGCCATAATCAAACGTTATTGTACCACTTTTTTGAAGGTCCAGCATTAATTTGACATGTCTAGCCATCGAATCTAATGCCAATGAACGTAAACTTTCTGGCTCTTCTTCTCGCATTCTTTTAGCTTCTTTTACCGAAATCGTATCTGGATAATATCCAGTCAACTCATCATGGGCCGACGTTTGATCGGTTAGGGTATCTACTTTGATGCTATTTTTTATTAAATATTCTAATAAATGTACTGCGTTGCAGCAAATTCCAATCGATAGCGCTTCTCCTTTTTGTTTGGCTTCTAGAGCCATCTTTACTCCTTCTTCAATGCTCGACGCTTTTACATCTAAATATCGAGTTTCTAATCGTTTATTGATACGCCATTCTTCGGATTCAGCTACTAATGCCACGCCATCATTCATTGTAATAGCCAATGGCTGCGCGCCACCCATGCCACCTAAACCTGCCGTTACGTTTAATGTGCCTTTTAAACTACCTCCAAAATGAATTTTTGATAAACTCAAATACGTTTCGTAAGTGCCTTGAACAATGCCTTGACTCCCGATATAAATCCAGCTTCCAGCGGTCATTTGTCCATACATCATCAATCCTTTTTTTTCCAACTCATTAAAATGGTCCCAGTTGGCCCAGTTTCCTACTAAATTGGAATTGGCAATAATCACTCGCGGTGCATCGGCGTGAGAACGTAAAATACCAACAGGTTTTCCAGATTGAACCAATAGCGTTTCATTGTCTTCAAGACTTTTAAGTGAAGCAACAATTTTGTCAAAAGCTTCCCAATTTCGAGCCGCTTTTCCTCTACCACCATAAACAATTAAGTTTTCGGGTTCTTCGGCTACTTCGGGGTCTAGATTGTTCATTAACATTCGTAATGCGGCTTCTTGTACCCATCCTTTACAGTTTAACGTACTTCCTGTAAATGCTTTATATACTCTATTTTCGTTTGACATAAATAATTAAAATTCGATCAAGTTTAGATTTGCAAATATAATAAAAATTTGAAGAATGGAGATGAGGGATTCAATTTTTTAAAGTGATTAGTGACTAGTAATTTGTGATTAGAAATATAAAGTGAGACAATAGATTTGAGATTTGAGATAGGAGACTGGTGTGCTTCGTTCCCGAATTGAATCTTGTATCTATTGTCTAAAATCTAATGTCTAATAACTAAAACCATAAGAGATTCCAGATAAATTTTCATTAAATTTTGCATGTTTATTAAAAAAAAGGTTGAGAAAATTTTTGCAAATGCTGAAAGTCCCGAGAGGAATGGATTCGGGAACACAGAAAAGCATCTTAATTCTTACTTCTAATATCTCAAATCTAATATCTTAATCTCTTTTTCCTCCAGCTAAATCAGTAGGCAATTTAATGGCTAATCCCTAAACCCTTTCTTCAAATCACAAATCACAAATCACAAATTACTTTTTCTTCAATTGGCTCCAATGATTTATATAAAAAAAGCAGCTAGAAAAATCTAACTGCTTTTTAATTTTATTATAGGGGGGATGTATTTTTTTACATCATGCCACCCATACCGCCGCCTGGCATTGCAGGCATTGCAGGTTCTTCTTTTGGTTTTTCGGTAATAACCGCTTCGGTAGTTAATAACATGGCTGCAATTGAAGCTGCATTTTCTAATGCTACTCGCGCTACTTTAGCTGGGTCGATAACACCAGCGGCCAACATGTTTTCATATCGATCTTCACGAGCGTTATATCCAAAATCGCCGCTTCCTTCGATAATTTTATTTACAACTACGCTTCCTTCTACGCCTGCATTTTCGCAAATCTGACGTAATGGTGCTTGAATAGCTTTTTTAATGATTTCGATACCTGTTTGTTCGTCATCATTTTTACCTTTTAAGTTGTCTAAGCTAGCCAATGCGCGGATATATCCAACACCTCCACCAGGAATGACACCTTCTTCTACAGCTGCTTTTGTAGCGGCTAATGCATCGTCTACACGATCTTTTTTCTCTTTCATTTCTACTTCAGTAGCCGCACCTACGTATAATACCGCAACGCCACCGCTCAATTTAGCCAAACGCTCTTGAAGCTTTTCACGATCATAATCGCTCGTTGTTGATTCGATTTGAGTTTTGATTTGACCTACTCGAGCATGAATATCTTCGGTTTTGCCCGAACCATTTACAATCGTGGTATTGTCTTTGTCGATAGTTACTTTTTCAGCACTACCCAACATTGATAAATCTGCAGTTTCTAAAGTAAATCCTCGCTCTTCGTTGATTAAAGTACCTCCAGTTAAAATAGCGATATCTTCTAACATCGCTTTTCTACGATCACCAAATCCTGGTGCTTTTACTGCCGCTACTTTCAACGTACCACGCAATCTGTTTAATACTAAAGTAGTCAACGCTTCGCCTTCTAAATCTTCAGCGATGATTAATAATGGACGACCTGTTTGAACCGTTTTTTCTAAAATTGGCAACAAGTCTTTCATTGTGCTAATTTTTTTATCTGTAATCAAAATGAAAGGATTATCCAAATCCGCTTCCATTTTTTCGCTATTCGTAACGAAATATGGAGAAATATATCCGCGGTCAAATTGCATTCCTTCTACAATTTTAACTTCCGTTTCAGTACCTTTAGCTTCTTCTACGGTAATAACACCTTCTTTTTTAACTTTTTCCATCGCTCTAGCAATTAACGCTCCAATTTCGGAATCATTATTTGCAGAAATCGTAGCGATTTGTTTGATTTTCTCAAAATCATCACCTACCATTTGGCTCGTTTCTTTAATATGAGCTACAACTTTAAGTACAGCTGCATCAATACCTCTTTTGATATCCATAGGGTTTGCACCGCTTACTAAAGCTCTTAAACCTGGACCTACAATAGCTTGAGCTAAAACCGTAGCTGTTGTGGTTCCATCTCCTGCTTGATCATTGGTTTTTGAAGCAACTTCTTTGACCATTTGTGCGCCCATGTTCTCTACAGGATCTTCCAATTCAATTTCTTTTGCTACCGTTACCCCATCTTTTGTAATATGTGGTGCACCATATTTTTTCTCTATAACTACATTTCTTCCCTTAGGACCTAATGTTACTTTTACAGCATCCGCCAATTGGTCCACACCTTTTTTTAATTTATCTCTTGCGTCGGTATTATAATTGATAATTTTTGACATAATAATATGATTTTAATTTAGTTAAATGATTAATGAATAAAAAATTAAACAATTGCAAAGATATCGCTTTCTCGCATCATTAAGTAGTCTTTGCCTTCTACTTGAATTTCGGTGCCGCTAAATTTTCCATAAAGTACAGTATCTCCAGTTTTAACGGTCATCGGTTCATCTTTTTTGCCCGGACCTACTGCTACAACCGTACCACGTTGTGGTTTTTCTTTTGCGCCGTCTGGGATAATGATTCCTGAAGCTGTTTTTTCTTCTGCGGGTGCTGCTTCAATAAGCACGCGATCTGCTAATGGTCTAACGTTCATAAATTTTATAATTTTAAATGTTTAATAAATTTGATTTAGTTTTAATATATAACATCTTTTGTGCCAAAAATCATTTTCGGAATTTTTGACACAATTCGTTTCGTTTCTGTCATTTTTTTGTGTCATTATGGCAAGGAATTTTTAGA
The DNA here is from genome assembly GCA_044368655.1 of Chitinophagales bacterium. GTDB lineage: Bacteria > Bacteroidota > Bacteroidia > Chitinophagales > JADJOU01 > CHPMRC01. The sequence goes on from JBIPPB010000001.1 coordinate 238,999, forward strand.
TATAAGATGTTAGACGTTAGATAAAACATAAAGGGGTTAGGGGTTAGATATTAGACGTTAGATAATAGATTGAAGTAATTTGTGATTAGTAATTAATAATTTGAAAAAGGGATTAGGGACTAGGTTTTAGTGATTTGAAATAAAAAACGGTCAACCTTATTTAGGCATTAACAGGTGTCTTCCTCGAATTTTTTCAGCAACATAACTATCCCTCCCCGTCTTCCTCGAATTTTTGCAACTTAAGTTTCAGAATAAAACAACAACGAATAATCAAAAATATCGGGGATCTCTTTTTTCTATTTAATGAGACCACGGATAAATTTTTCATAGCGGACTCGCTATTCAGGAAAAATTTTCCGAGGTGACGTAGTTGGGACGTTCGTTTCTGTAAACTAATCACTTGAAAACATCTAATCACTAATTACTCGTTACAAATCACTCTAAAAAATCTTTTATCTCTTCTAAAAAATCAATATATTTGCAATTAAAACAATCTAATATTTAATAAAAACATAATAAATACAAAAATTTTAATGAGCAAAGACGTTGTTAATTACATTATCAATAATAATCACAATCTACAGGTAATATTAGAAGATGAAACGGTATGGCTGTCTCAAACTCAAATGGCAGAATTATTTGACAGCTCAAAACAAAACATAAGTTTGCATATCAATAATGTATTCAAAGAGAATGAGTTAGACCAAATGTCAACTGTCAAGGAATACTTGACAGCTCAAATTGAAGGTAGTAGAAAAATAAAACGTAAGGTAAACTACTACAATCTTGATGTCATCATCTCGGTGGGTTACAGAGTCAAATCCAATAGAGGGACACAATTTAGAATTTGGGCAACCAAAGTTTTAAAAGAATATTTGCTCAAGGGGTATTTGTTCCAACATAGAATAGATAAGCTTGAAGAGAGAGTCTTGCAAAATGAAATTCAAATCAAAGACCTCATTGAGCATTCGTTGCCGCCAAAACAAGGGATTTTTTATGACGGACAAGTTTTTGACGCCTACCTTTTTGTTACTTCTTTAGTTAGAAAAGCCAAAAAATCTATTATACTTATTGATAACTATATCGATGAACGAGTCCTTGACATTTTATCAAAAAGAGATACAAATACAGAAGCTAAAATATATACTCAAGAAAATAATAGCCGTTTATCGCTTGATATTAAAAAACACAATGCCCAATACACCAAAATTGATATATTTTTTTTTAATAAATCGCATGATCGATTTTTAATCATTGACAACAAAGAAGTGTATTTGATTGGTGCTTCTTTAAAAGATTTAGGTAAAAAATGGTTTGCTTTTTCTAAAATTGATATTGACATTGAGTATTTGCTTAGGAAATTAGATAAAACATAAAGGGGTTAGGGGTTAGATATTAGACGTTAGATAATAGATTGAAGTAATTTGTGATTAGTAATTTGAAAAAATAGTAATTACTAATTAGTAATTTGTGATTTGAAAAAAGGGATTAGGTTTTAGTAAGTAAGTTTGGTGTAATTTGAAAAGAAATTCTAATCACTGGTTACTCGTCACTAATTACTCTAAAACATCTAATCACTAATTACTCGTTACTAATTACTAAAAATTTCTAAAATTATGGCGTAAAATTTGAAATATAATTTAAAATTATGGCGTAAAATTTGCATTAATAAAAAATAAATTGAGTATCTTTGTCGTCAAAATAGGGATTTATGAACAAATCAAGACGTCTTAAAGATAGCTTAATCGCTGCGAGTGAGTCAATTCTCGGTAGAATTATAGTTTTGACTGGAGCAAGACAAGTAGGAAAAACCACCTTACTTAAAAATATTTTCCCAGACTACACGTATTTGTCATTAGATGATCCCAGCCTAAGGCGTGATTTGGCAAATTTAACCGCTGATCAATGGGCAAAAAACTTTCCAAAAGCCATCCTCGATGAAGTTCAGAAAATGCCCGAATTATTTGATATGATTAAAGCCGTGTATGATAAAGATGGACAAGAACGCTATATTTTATCTGGCTCAAGCCAAATACTCCTTCTCCAAAAAGTTAAAGAAACCTTAGCGGGTCGTTGCACTATTTTTGAGATGTTTCCATTAACCTTACCCGAGCAATTGACTCAAAATGGATTAGAAACTCCTGCAAATTCTTTTTTTCAGCAAATACTACTCGACACTTCAACCGAAAGCATGCCATCTTTTCGATTGGAAAGGGGCTTTGAATCCAAACAAGAAGCTTTTCAATATTATTTAAAGTTTGGGGGTTATCCGTCATTAATAGCCCATCGACTCAAGGAGCGAGAAAAAATCGTATGGTTAAGAGATTATGTAAAAACCTATTTAGAGCGCGATGTAAGAGATTTGGCAGACTTTAGAAAATTAGAGCCATTTGTAGCTATGCAAAGGGTGTGTGCCTCACAAACAGGACAACTCGTCAACTATTCTTCGTTGGCTCGCGAAGCGGGAATACAGTCGGCTACTGCCCAAAAATTCTTATATTACTTATCGATAAGTTATCAAATAATTATGCTGTCGCCGTGGCATAAAAACAAGCTCAAACGATTGTCCAAAATGCCAAAATTGCATTTTTTAGATATAGGCATACAACGAACCCTTACTCAGAATACCAGTGGAATTTTGAATGGTAATGAATTTGAAACGGCGGTTGTCTCAGAGATTTTTAAGCAAGCTAAATCCTTAGAAATCGATTGCCACTTCTATCATTTGCGCACCAATGACGGCAGAGAAGTCGATTTATTAATCGAATTAGAAAAAGGCTATATTGCAATAGAAATCAAACAAGCTTCACACATCTCTCAAACGGACGCTAGACATTTACGCCAATTAGAAGAAATTTTGGACAAACCAATAATTGCGTCTTTTGTATTAAGCAATGATTATCAGGTAAAGGAATTGGGAGCCAATATAAAAGCGATGCACGCAGCCCATTTTTTGATGTAAGTTTGTAGTTAGATATGAGACGTTAGACGTTAGATTTGAGTGATTAGATAATAGATTTGAGACGTTAGACTTGAGATATGAGACGTTAGATAATAGATTTGAGTAATTAGTGATTTGTAATTTGAAAAAAACATCTAATCACTCTTAAAAGTCTAATATCTATAATCTAATATCTATTGTCTCTTTTTATCAATCACTCTAAAAATTCTAATATCTAATATCTATAATCTATTGTCTCTTTATATCAATCACTCTAAAAATAAAAATCCACTTCTCTTAATTTCCCGAAATGTCAAATTCTTTTTTCAGTTTATAAAATTTTCTTATTTTTGTCAAAAATAAAAATTATAGTAATTGAAAAAAGTCCTACATCGTGCCAAACATACCTTACAAAAAGGGCTAAATAGTCCTTTGGCGCGGACGATAGGTATCTATACCTTTCTAAACTTTTTTCTGAGAGGCATTTCTTTTCTCATCACGCCTTTATTTACCCATTATATCAGCCCCGATGAATTTGGGACACTCAATATCTATCTCAACTCCATCAATTTCGTGACGCCTTTTGTAGCTGTAGGCATCACCAATACCGTAGCGGTGGATTATTTCAAAACCAGTAGAGAAGCCCTTTCTAGGCACATCGCTACTTCATTGCTCTTGTCTTTGGGCATAGTGGGGGTGTTTTTTTTACTGATTATCGGTTTTCAACACCCGCTTGAATCCTATTTTCATGTACCGCTCCTTTTGTTGCTAGCCATACCGCTGCTGTGTTTTTTCAATCTGGTGATAGACCTCGCTTTTATCCTGCTCCGCAATGAGAATCAGGTCAAAAAAGTAACCCTCGCCACCATCTTGAGGACGGCACTCGAGCTGGGCACTTCCCTGGGATTTATCATCCTACTGCTTTGGGGATGGCAGGGCAGGCTCTATAGCCTCATCTTGGCTACGGCACTCGCCTTTGTGGGCGGGATGGTGTATCTATTCAAAAAATACGAACTATCTTGGCAGTTCGATGTGGCTTTTGTTCGTAGGGAATCCCTTTTTTGGATGTCTAGTATTGTGGGATTTTATTTTGTTGTCTCGTTTAATATTATTGATAAGTATATTATTAAATATTTTTGTACCCCACAAGAATTAGGAAATTATAGCTTGGCTACGCAGTTTGGATTTATCATACTCACTTTTTCTTCGGCGGTGACTGCGGCTTATTTCCCCACCCTGTTCAAAGAGCTCTCTGAGCAAAAACCCTATGCTTTTATCCTCAAAAAAATATTCCTGCTCATCGGGGCATTAATCATAATTGCACTTGGCTCTATCGTGGTGGTGTACCTGATGATGAAGTATTATATCAATGAACGCTATGCAGGCTCATGGGAGTATTATTATATGGTTGCTTTAAATTATGGAACGTGGTCAATTATGGTTTTGTTCTATGGATTTTTAAATTATTTTAAAATGAAAAGGTTAATGTTTTTTCTTGGAATATCAGCTTTCTTTATATTAACGCCGTTTCAATTTCTTTCAACACATTTTTTTGGAATATTTGGATTAATGTTAAGTCAGTTATTATATTTTATAGGGTGTTTTATTGTTATTTTAGTAATTTTGAATAATAAATTTAAAAACCTTTATGTTTAAGAATAATTATTTAATTGCCTTAGCATTATTTATAAGAGATGATAAAGAAATTACTTTATAAAGCCACTATTAAAGTAAATATTGATGATATTTACGATGAACACCCTCCAACTTTTGAAAAAGTGTATTTTTATAAATTTGAGAATGTACTTGTTTCTTCTTTTGGTGTAGTTTATAAGAAGTTTAAAAATCAAGATCAATTATTATACGAAAGACATAGAAATAAAATTAATATTCTAAATAAAATTTCTACTTATTTTGTAAAGAAAAAGATAGAGATAAAAAGTCCAGTAATAGTTATTTCAAATGGATGGTCAGATAGTTTCTATCATTTTACTTTAGAATCTTTACTAAAACTGTATTTAATGAGAGACAAAATAAATAAATCTATAGTCTTGTTTCCTAAATCTATTTTTAAGAGATTTCATCAAGAGTGGTTTAATTTGTTAAACATTGAAAAAATCTATCTTGTAAGTAATAATGAGGTTATTAAATCAGAAATATGTTATTCAACATCCTTTCCTGCTCGCGATCTCAATCATCATCATGAAGTATTACCTCAGTTTAGAGATTGGGTACTCAAAAAAATGAACGCCAAAAACTTGATAGCCCATGCCGATACTTATCCCAAAAAGATTTTTATCAACCGTCAAAAGGCAAGTTTTAGGAAAATAACAAACTACAATGCCATAGAGCCATTACTAATGGAGCAGGGCTATACGATTATTGATTTGGAAGATTATTCATTGGTAGATCAAATCAACTTTTTTTATCATGCAAAAAAAATAATAGGCATTCATGGTGCTGGATTTACACATATCTGTTTTTCTAAGGCCGATGTAATAGATATAATTTATGAAAATTTTCATCAAAATTGTTTTTTGAAAATGGCTAAAATTTTGGATATTAACTATACTTTTTTGAGATGTAAAGGACACGAAAATCCTATGTATAAAAATTCCTCGGGACATAATGATTTGGAAATAGATATAGCATTATTTAAAAATGTATTAAAATGAATATTAAAAATTATTTAAGAAGAAAATTAATTAAAATCACAGGATACTATTTCTATAAATACTCCGATTTGGAAATAGGAACTGATTTGGAAAGAGATTTAATATTAAAATTAAACATTAATCCAAGGATAATGTTTGATGTAGGTGCAAACTATGGTCAAACGGCCATTTCATACAGAACTATATTTAAAGATGCTATAATATACTCTTTTGAACCATTTAAAGAAACATATAAAAAGCTGGTTGAGAACACAAAGCCATTTGATATTATTTGTGAACCTATAGCATTTGGCAACATCACTACTACAAAAAATATTTTATTAAATAATGATTCACAATTAAATTCATTAAATCAAGAATCTGAACAAAATGAAGGTGAAACAATAGATGTACAAACAATAGACTATTATTGTAGAGAAAAAAACATTGATCAAATAGATGTATTGAAAATCGACACGGAAGGATATGAACTAAATGTATTAAAAGGTGCTGAAAATATGATCAAGAATAAAAGTATAAAATCTATTTTGTGCGAAGTTTCACTTAGCCCAAAAAATACTCATAATTCAAAATTAGTGGACATTATTAATTTTTTATTTGAGCATAATTATCAGATGATAGGATTATATGAAACCAATATTAATTTTTATAAAGAAGGGATTGTTTACAGTAATGTTTTATTCGTCGCCAATTAGATTCAAATGCAACTCTCCATTATAGTTCCTACTTTTAATAGAAATGCCTTAGCTATGGCGTGTATAGAGTCTATACTCGCCAGCCAAAGAGCAAGGACAGAGCTCATTATTGTCAATGATTCCAAAGAACAGGATTTTATACTCGATACCTCGGTGTGGAATAGCACAATCGAAACAAAAATTATAAACAATCCCAAACAAGGTGTGGCATCGGCCCGAAATTTTGGGGCATCTATAGCACTTGGGCAGTATTTGCTTTTTATTGATGATGATATGATATTGAACGGCAAGGTACTAGATGATACTATCCTCTATCTAGAATCTCATCCACTGCATACTTACAATGCCAATTGGACATACTCCCAGGAGGTTTTAGATACTCTAAACTCTTCTCTTTTTGGTCAATTTCTTATCAAAATAGGATTTTATCATCTCCGTGGCTGGTGCAATAATCCAAAAGATTGGGATAAACAAAGGTTTTATGCTTCGGAAGGCATTACCAGTCAGTATTTAGGCATTTCAGCCGCATTGTTTGAGGCAGTAGGAGGCTACAATGAGGATTTTCCTTTTGCGGGATACGAAGATTATGATTTTGCCCAGCGATTGAAAAAAATAAAAACCATTTTTGTGATAGATACTTCACAGCATATTATTCACAATGAATTGGATAAATTAAGCCCAAAAATGTGGCTGGAGCGCAAGTACCGTGGCGGTTATACCCAGTATGTAGCTGTACAAAAAGGATATGGCGCATTGGCTAGGCAAGATTCATTTTTAAAAGCTCGTTTATTTTTGACAATGTACAAAATACGACCCATAATTCTATGGTTTTTGCAGTGGCTTCCCAAAAATCAAATCGGCACAAATTTATATTTTTTTATGATGGATAAAATGACAGGGGCGTACCTTTGTGCTGGATATTCTGATGCTAAGAAAAAAGAAAAAAAATGAACATCACCTATATCCTTTCCGACATTAATAAAGCCGTGTTCTTTGAACACACGGCCTTGCTAATGCGTGCGCGTGGTTTGGAGATTTCATGGATATTGATCAACTCTGAGGGGAATGATTTTGACTTTTTTTTAAAAAAACATAATTTCAAAATAGCTTATTTGAATGCTTCAAGCCCTCTAAAAGCATTTCCTACAATCTTATCTTGTATCAAGATATTAAAAGATTGGAACACAGATATCATTCATTGTCATTTGGGATTAGCCAATTGGATAGGCTTATGGGCGGGCTTATTTGCAGGGGTTAAAAAGCGTATTTTTACTAGACATTCTGGGAAACTGTTATATTGGAACTATAAAGAAGCCTTTATTGATCAAGTTCAGAATCGATTGGCAACGGATATTGTAGCCATTTCAAAAAATATTGAAGAATTGTTATTTGGACAAGGTGCGGCTTCAAAAAAAATTCATATAATTCATCATGGATTTGACCTAGAACGCATGAAAAATCATGATGTAAATGAAGTAGCACGTATCAAAAACACATACAATCCCGATGGCAAATATCCTTTAGTAGGTGTCGTGGCGCGTTGGCTGGAGTTAAAAGGCATTCAATATATTATTCCCGCTTTCAAAAGATTATTGGAAGATTATCCCAATGCCAAATTATGCTTATTTAATGCAAGCGAAAATGCAGAATATGCTCATGCCTTATTGCCCATGTTACAGGAGCTACCTAATGGAAGCTTTGAATATGTTGGCTTTGAATCCAATGTATACGATTTGTATTCGCTTTTTGATATTTATGTCCATCCCCCTGTAGATCCTTATTGCGAGGCTTTTGGACAAACTTATGTAGAAGCTTTGGCAGCAGGGGTTCCTTCTATTTTTACGCTTTCGGGTGTGGCGAGAGAGTTTGCTATGGACGAACCGTTGGCTACTATTGTGCCTTTTCGGGATTCGGAGGCTATTTATAGAGCTATGACACAGCTATTGACCACCCCCAATAAAGATAAAACACATAGCCCCTTTTTTCAGCATTTTGAATTAGAAAATTATATAGCTAAGCTAGAATTGTTATATTTGTCGTTATGAATTTTGAGCCTATTATCTCTATAATCGTTCCTACATACAATCGAGGTCATTTAATCGATAAAACCCTTTTGAGTTTATTGAATCAATCGGACAGTAGATATGAAATTATAGTAGTAGACGATGGCAGTACCGATAATACGGAAGATATTATAAAACCCTATCTTTCGGATAACGTATCGTATTTCAAAAAAGAAAATGCCGAGCGCGCAGCAGCTCGAAACTTTGGTACTCAAAAAGCACGAGGCTTGTATGTCAATTGGTTTGATTCGGATGATTTGGCACTAGAAAATCATGTGGCTACCGCTATAGCTATGATAGAAAAATACAACAATCCCGAAGTTTTTGCAGTAGGATATAGTATAGAAAACCCTTCTGGAAAATTGATACAAAATTTTGTATATTCAAAAGAAATCATGAATAGCGAAATTCACAAAGGCAATTTTTTTGCTTGCAATCCTGTATTTGTGAGGAGAGACATCGCTCTGGAAAATCCCTTTAATGAAGATAGAGGACTTTCAGCAAGTGAAGATTATGAATTGTGGATGCGATTGGCTTCCAAATTTCCTTTTTATGCCACCAACACCAAAAGCTTAAAAATGATTCATCATGAAGAACGAAGCGTATTGATGTCCGACCCACAAAAATTGATTTCAAGGTTTGAAAAATTCATACAATATACCACTTCCAATGATAGTATTTGCAACTTTTTGGGTAATAATTATTCCTATTTTGTTATGAAAAATTACTTGATTTTGGCTGTGGATTTGGCAGCAAATGGTCATAAAAAAGAAGCAAAATATTATGTAAAAAAAGCTATTAAAGCATCTAAATTAATACTTTTGGAACGAACTTTTTTTGCTACGATAAAACATTTATTATTTTGAAATAGCACGAAAAACCCACTAATTGTAAATTTATGACCTTATAAATACAATAAGTTGTATAACTCCGTTAAAAAACATTATTTTTGCAATCCTTTTAACCCTATTAAAAATATTGTAAGAAACGTATTTTACTTCTTATAAACATTGATCCTCTGCATGAAGCAAAACGTTCTTTTTTTTATCTTTTTGTTGTTATTCGCTTTTGCAGGACTTAATTATTATCATAATTTTTTGGTAAAACCCTCATTTTTGCATATCGAAAATTTGGAGGAAGAGTTTGATGCCAAGTTGTATAAGCTCAATACCTTATCCAAGGTTTTGGAATATGTCAATACACAATATGGCAGCGATAGAATAGACTCGGAAGATTCGCTCAAATACGCCAATTTGATGGCGAGGACCTTGCGTATGCGTTTTTATCATGGCTGGAGCCAGTATGGATTTAAAGACAATTGGGTGTTGTATCTATTAAGTCCTGTGCATGAGCATGCACTGGGTATTGTAGAACCCAATGATATCCTTAATTATCCCGAAGCCTTGTGCAGCCAGCAAGCTATTGTGGGTATGATGGCGCTGCGCAGTAGAGGATATACCTACCGGAAAGTGGGATTTCATAATAAAGAGAGAAAAATGGGGCATTTTACTTATGAAATTAAAATTGGTAAGAATTGGCATTTTTATGACCTGGACAAAGAACCAAACCTCAAGGTTCTGGAAGAAAATAATAGGCCTTCTATCGATTCGTTGGCAGTCAATCATGAACTGCGTCAGGCTGCGTATTTATCGCATTCTTCAGATATCAAAGATGGATTGATTTCGAACTATAACAACAATCATCCTCCCAATGTGTTTCCTGCTACAAATATGTTGACCTTTCACCGCGTTACCTTATTTTTAAGCTATACGCTATGGATTTGGCTGGGTCTCTTCCTGTACATTTTTTACAGACATAAGAAGTCCAAAAAATGACCCAAAACATCCTCTACCTTTCCTACGACGGCATGACCGACCCTTTGGGGCAAAGGAATTGTTAAATTTATATATTATGAAATGGAATGACGATATTTTAGCTGGTGAAAGCCAAACCGTTGAGTTCAAATCAAGCTTTAATAGCGAAGCGATAGAATCCTTAGTAGCTTTTGCCAATGCAAAAGGCGGGCGACTCTATATCGGAATATCAGACCGTGGGATTTTTTTGGGGCTAGATGTCAAAGAAGAAACAATACAAGGATGGATTAATGAGATAAAAACCAAAACATCTCCTTCAATTATTCCCGATTCGGAAATAATTGTTCAGGATAATAAAAAAATGGTACTTTTTACAATACAAGAATATCCAATTAAACCTGTTTCGTATCGAGGTAGGTATTTTAAAAGAGTAGCGAATGCCAATCAATTGATGTCTATCAATGAAGTGGTGAATACACATCTTCAAGCTGTAAATTCAAGCTGGGATTATCATACAAACAATCACTTTAAGTTTGAAGATATTTCCTTAGAAAAAGTGCAAGAAGCAATAGATATGATGTCTAAAAATGGTTTTGCGTTTAGTGAAGATCCAATTAATTTCTTGTTCAAAAAAGACTTAATTAGAGAAGAAAAGCTATCCAACGCAGCATTTTTGCTTTTTGCAAAACAGGATACCGTGTTATCCACAGTCGAATTGGGGAGGTTTCAAAATGAAATAGACATCAAAGATAATCTTCGTATACAATCCGATTTGATTTCGCAAGTTTCGCAGATTATGCAATTTATTGAAAAACATATCAATAAAGCAATCATTATTACGGGAAACCCTCAGCATCTTCAAATGTGGCAATATCCTATGGAGGCCATCAGAGAAATTGTAATGAACATGGTTGTTCATAGAGATTATCGCGATTCTGCGGACGCAATAGTGAAAATATTTGATGATAGAATTGAATTTTTCAATCCAGGAAGACTTCCTGATACGATTTCAGAGAAGGATTTGATTGAAAACAATTACCGTTCCACGCCGCGTAATAAATTAATAACAGATGTGTTTAGGCAAATCGGAATGATTGAAAAATATGGTTCGGGTATAAAGCGAATTATCAAATATTTTATGGATTCAAATTTGCCTTTACCTGTTTTTAAAAATCAAAGTAATGGATTTTTAGTTACTATATACGATAAAAATCTTGGCGGAATAAATGGCGGAATAAATGGCGGAATAAATGGCGGAATAAATGAGGAGCAAAAAATCGTATTATCAATAATAAGTAAATATCCTGGAATAAAGACCAATGAAATAATAAAAATGGGTAATTTTTCTCAACGATCTTTGGAACGCTTGTTGCAAGATTTGAAAACTCGTAATTTAATCATTTTCAAAGGTAGTAAAAAGACCGGCGGATATTTTAGTATCTAAATTAAAATGAATGACCCAAAACATACTCTACCTTTCCTACGATGGCATGACCGACCCTTTGGGGCAGAGTCAGGTGCTTCCATATTTGTGTGGATTGAGCCAAAAAGGTTATCGTTTTACACTTATTAGCTGCGAAAAACCCGAACGTTTTCAAGCGCATCAGCATACCATACAAGCAATATGTGAAAAATATCATATTGACTGGAAACCTATGGTGTATCATAAATCACCGCCGGTCTTTTCTACAATTTGGGATATCTATCAAATGTATCAAACCGCGCAAGCGTTACATCAAAAAAAAGGCTTTAAAGCATTGCATTGCCGTGGATATATTTCCGCTTTAGTTGGATTATGGATGCAAAAAAAGGTAGGCGTTCCGTTTATCTTTGACATGCGCGGTTTTTGGGCGGATGAAAAACGAGATGCCGGCGCGTGGCCCAAAGGGCATTTTTTATACGACCGTATTTATAATTTCTTTAAACAAAAAGAAAAAGCCTTTATTGCAGAGTCGGCGCATATTATTAGCCTCACACATCGTGGAAAGGAAGAAATGATGTCGTGGCAATTGCCGATTTCTGAAGATAAAATACAAGTGATTCCTTGCTGTGTAGATACCCAGCATTTTGATCGTTCTAAATATCATGAAGCCGATATTCAAGCTTTTCGAAGTCAATTGGGCATCGCGCCCGATACCTTTTTGTGGAGTTACCTCGGTTCGATAGGTACGTGGTATATGCTGGATGAAATGTTGGATTTTTTTAAGGTTTGGCAAGCCAAGCACCCCAATTCCAAAATACTTTTTATCACCCACGACGAACACGATCGGATAGGAAAAGCTGCCGAAGTGCGTCAAATTTCGGATTCGGTGATTATCCGAGGTGCTACCCGCGCCGAAGTGCCGCTGTCGGTGGTTGCTTCGCAAGCCTCGTTATTTTTTATCCGCCCTACCTATTCCAAAATGAGTAGTAGCCCTACCAAACAAGGCGAAATTATGTCGCTGGGTATTCCGATTGTTTGTAATGCAGGCGTCGGCGATACAGATCAGATTGTATTAAATTACCAATCCGGCGCACTTATTCAGTCCTTTGATAACAATTCGTACCAAAGCATAGCGGATACGTTTCAACCTCAATATTTTAATCCCGAAACGCTTCGCGCTGGCGCGATAGACTATTTTGAATTACAACAAGGGGTGGAACATTATTTAGAGGTATATCAAAAAGTATTAAAAAATGGAATCCAATAAGTTTTACTTTCCAAATTTAGATGGCTTACGTTTTGTTTGCTTTTTTTTGGTTTTTCTTCATCACAGTTTTTTCACATTGGACTCTTCTATTCTCAATACAGAGTTATTTATTTTTTTTAAACAAGTATTGTCAAAAAATGGCAATTTAGGGGTTAATTGTTTTTTTGTATTAAGTGGATTTTTAATTACATTTTTACTTTTTAAAGAGCATCAAAAACATAATAAAATTGATATTCCAAAATTTTGGCTCCGTCGAATTTTTCGTATTTGGCCTTTATTTTACTTTTGTGTATTTTTTGGATTTTTCATGTTTCCAATGATAAAAAAAATGTCGGGTGCCGTTCCAAACGAGACCGCAAATTTATTTTATTACATGACATTTCTCAATAATTTCGACTTTATAACCCAAGGACTTCCCGATGCTTCCATACTAGGCGTATTATGGAGTGTAGCCATAGAAGAACAATTTTATTTCTTTTGGCCTATTCTTTTATCATTTATTCCAGCTAAAAAGTCATATTATTTATTTATTTCGATTATTGTGGTTTCATTAATTTTTAGATTTTTAAATCCTGAATATCTTTTTCATGAATATCACAGTTTATCTTGTATTGGAGATATGGCAGTTGGCGGGTTAGGGGCATTTTTAATCATTCATTTGGAGCGCTTTAAGCAATTTATTATTAATATTAATAACAAGGCGATTATTTTGGTTTACATAACTTTTTTCTTTGTTTATTTCTTCAGGATGGAAATCAAGAATTTCAATTTTATGTTTAATATTTTTGAACGGATAGGTATTGCATTTATATTTTTATTTATAATTCTTGAGCAATGTTATTCTAAACATTCGTTTTTTAAATTTTCAAATTTTAAACAAATTACAAAACTTGGTAAAATCACCTATGGATTATACTGTCTTCATTTTTTAGGCATTTTAATTACATTGCAATTATTCAAAAAACTTCAAATTAAAGATTCCTTATTTAGTGTTTTAATTTTACAAACGCTTTGTGCTTTTATATTAAGTGTTATTATTTCAAAGTTAAGTTACCGTTTTTTTGAAATGCCTTTTTTAAAAATTAAAGAAAAATTTTCAAGAATATAAAAGTAATATATTTTAAAATCTCTTTCATTTCATATATTTGCAATATTTTAATTTTCAAAATGATATCATTTAATAAAAAACCTAAAGAATGTATCGTTTCAAATCAAAAGGAAGTTTATATTTTTGAAGATACGCAAACCAATATTGATGAAGAAACGGTAAACGCTTTTGGAGAGGAATGGGAGCACTTTAATACTTTTACCGATGCGGAAATTCAAACCGCGGGTGACCAATATTTTGACATTATCGATAAAGAATGGCTCAAAGGTAAGCATGCGTTGGATGTGGGATGTGGTAGTGGCCGTTGGACAAAATATGTTTCACAATTTGCAGGATTTGTAGATGCCATTGACCCAAGCAAAGCTGTTTTTGCTAGTGCAAAATTGCTACAAAACACTCCAAATACAAGAATTTCAAAAGCGGGGGTTGATAATATTCCATTTGAAAATAGTAGTTTTGATTTCGTTTTTTCATTGGGCGTTTTGCATCATATTCCTGATACACAGCTGGCGATGCAGCGTTGTGTAGAAAAACTAAAACCCGAGGGTAAATTTTTGGTTTATTTGTATTATAATTTTGAACAACGAGGTGTTTTATTCAAAAGTATATTTTTTGTATCTTATATGTTGCGTTTGGTTATTTCAAAATTACCTGCATCATTAAAACGATTGGTTTGTGATCTCATTGCAATAGTTGTTTATTTACCTTTAATTTATTTATCCAAAATAATTGAAAAATTAGGTTTTCCAAAGCTTTCAAATCAAATTCCATTGTCTTATTACAAATCACATTCTTTTTTTATTGTCCGAAATGATGCCTTAGATCGTTTTGGAACGCCTTTAGAACAGCGATTTTCGAGAGCTGAAATTACAAAAATGATGGAAAATTGTGGTTTAAAAAATATTATTATTTCAGATAATGAACCGTACTGGCATGCCGTTGGAGAAAAATAAAAAAATAGCTATCATTTGTCCGCATCCTGAAGGCGTCGCACCAGGACAGCGATTAAAATATGAACAATATTTTAATAACTGGCGTTCAAATGGCTTTGAAGTCGAAATTTTTCCGTTTCAGTCCAAACGTTTTTGGGATATCAATCCTAAAAAAGGATATATTTTTGAAAAAATATTTTGGACAATAATTGGATATATACATCGATTTTTCTTGTTATTCAAGCTTTGGAAATATGATGTCGTTTATATTTTTTTATGGGTTACTCCTTTCGGTCCTCCTTTTTTTGAATTTTTATATCGTATATTTTCAAAGAAAATTGTTTTTGACATTGATGATTTAGTATTTTTGGGCAATTCTAGTGAAGCAAATTCATGGATTTCAAAGTTAAAAGGTCGCCAAAAACCAATTTTTTTAATGAAACATGCAGCGCATGTCATTACGTGTACTCCGTATTTAGATAACTTTGTACGAAAACTAAATCCCAATACGACCGACATTTCTTCAACTATTGATACGGATGCGTATCAAGTCGTTAATACCTACAAAAATGACCACACTATAATTTTAGGTTGGAGCGGAAGCCACAGCACCGCTAGGTATTTAAAGCTCATTGCTCCGATGTTGCAAGCATTATCCAAAAAATATACCTTCAAACTTCTTGTTATGGGCACCGATTCCTTTAAAATTGAAGGCGTGGATGTAACTTGCATACCTTGGCGTGCGGCAATAGAAATAGAAACCATTCAAAAATTTGATATTGGGTTATATCCACTTCCTGATGAAGAATGGGTACACGGAAAAAGCGGTCTTAAAGCGATACAATATATGGGCATGGGTATTCCAACCGTCGCTCAAAAAATTGGTCAAGCCATCGAACGTGTGGTTATAGATAAAGAAAATGGCTTTTTGGTTAATGGCTATCAAGACGAATGGCTCGCCGCCCTTTCACAACTCATCGAAAACCCAGCACTTCGCCAGCAAATGGGCACCGCCGCCCGCGCACACATCGTCAAAAACTACTCCCTCCAAGCCAACGCGGAGAAATATTTGGAGGTGATAGGGGAATAGATTGGAGATGTGAGATGTTAGATTGGAGATATGAGACGTTAGATGTGAGATAAAAGTAATTAGTGATTTGTAATTTGAAAAAAAATCTAATCACTCGTCACTAGTTACTAATCACTCCAATCTAATGTCTATTGTCTAACATCTAAAATCTCCCATCTAATCTTCTTTCTTTCTCCAGCTAAAGCAGGAGTCAATTTAAAACCTAAAACCTAATCCCTAAAACCTAACCCCTTTTCTTCTAATCACAAATCACTAATTACTAATCACTCCAATCTAATATCTATCATCTACAATCTATTATCTATCATCTCCAATCTAATCCCTTTAAAAAATTAGATCTTCTTAATTAAAACAGGACAATTTACGGCTTCTATAACCTCTTCGGCGACACTTCCCATGAATAATTTTTTAATTCCACTTCTACCGTGCGTTGCCATCACAATTAAATCAATATTATGTAAAACGGATACATGTTTAATTCCTTCAGAAATATTATTATCTAAAGTCATTTCATATTTAAAAGTAATATTTGGGTTTTTACTTTTGTATTGTAAAACTAAAGCCTCCATTTCTTCTTTTCTACTAGTTATAAATTCGGTATCTTTTTCAAAATTGATACTCTCTTTTTCATAATCTATAGTTTCTAGATAGTTGAAAAACGTAATTTTTCCGTTTGGAATACATTGAGAAATTGCTATTTCAATGATACTTTCCATGTCTTCAGTAAAATCTACTGGACATAATATGTTCTTGTAATTCATAACTTTATATTATTTATTACAAAGATGAACCAATTTTAATTAAAGTAAAATTATATTATTGAAAATATTTTTTTGCAAGGCGATTTAAAGGCTAATTTCTAACTCCTTTCATCTAATCACAAATCACAATTTACTTCAATCTATTATCTCAAATCTAATATCTAAACTCTTTCTCCCCCCAGCTAAAGCAGGAGGCTATACAAAGAGTAATCCCTAAATCCTAATCCCTAACTCCTTTTCATCTAATCACAATTCACTCAAATCTATAATCTATAATCTAAAATCTCCAATCTAATTCCCTATTCTCCTTCTTGTCTTTATTCGATTCAAAATATGTTTTGAAATTTGAAAGCCCATCTTTCGTCCGACGTCAAGTGCGGGCATAAAGTGAATGCCGCCATAAAATCGACTCATAGAAGCTTCTTGAGAGGCATCCAAAAAGGATTTGAAAAATCGAGGTTTCATATCCAAAAACATTTGAGAAGAGTCATAAAACGAATACGGCTGTTTGATATAGTGGGTCAATATAGAAGAAATCGCCGCCGAAACCACGCTGTGTCCGCTGGTGTATTCAGGAAAAGGTGGGGTTTCTATTAAGGGATTCCAGTTTTTATCAATAACGCGCTGAATATACGTTTCGGGTCTTATCGAATTGCTTTTATATTTACTCGACCAGCATTGTATAAATCCTTCAAACATTGCAATGCTGACTATGGTGTATAATTCTGTGGCATCAATATAATTCATCTTTAAATTATTAATCGTCTGTGATGTAATTTTGAGCCAATGGCCTCCTGGTGTTGGTTTTTTTACGACATAGCTCAAATGCCCCGAACTTATTGTAGTTGCGGGGTTACAGTCCCAATACCAAGCCGTTTCGGCTCTTTTTTGACTATCTTTGGCAAAGCATTGATATACTTTCATTGCTTCTTTGTAAAAAGGCGAGGTCTTTTTTTCGCTGTAAGGATAATTAGGTGTATAAGGCTCAAATTCTAAACTATCGTAAGTTAATTTTCTGATATACATCCAATTGGGTTCTAGTCCATTGTGATATTCGGGTGGTGTGGGCTGCCATGCGCCGAGCGAATCGCTTAATTTATAACGTTCGAGGGTACGCGTATAAATATAACCATCTTTTTGAATCCAAGGCATGAGTTCATTTTTTACTTGTTCGGCATACCGTTCAGAAGCCTTGATAAGGGTGTCATTCTTTAATATATCAATCCAATAGTGTCGTTCATTTACTAGCATAGAATCGGCTAGGTGTTCCGAAAAAACGAGTTTTTTTGTAATTTTAATAAACGCAAAATTAGCGGCCGCTTCATAATGTATAGCTTCTTTAGGTTCGGAAATAGAAGGAATATGAGCAATTTGACCATATAAACTTTTCAAAGGACTTTTGGGTGCTTTGCACAAAACTTCGTAGGCGGCGATATTGCCATAGACGTGTATTCGACTGGCTACAGGGGGCGAAAAAATGTCTTCCATAATGATGTTTATCGCATCTATATTGCATTTTGTGATTCTTGGTGATTGGGCTTGAATCAGACCATAATTAAAAAAGAATAAAAAAAATAGCATTTTGAAGACCGCTTTCATTAACTTAAATTTTAAAATACGAATCATTATTTTGTAGATATAATTTGCAAATTTCCTTTATTTTTCCCAATGATAAAAGATTTTTTCCCGTTAAAAGTGATAGGAACCATACTTTTAACATCGCCTGGAGTATGAAATCCTTCATCATAATGAGGCGTCCATTTGCCTTGATCATTAATTAAAATCAACCCTATTCCTGCATCCATTTGTCCTGTTTCTATGTCCATCTCATAGTTGTTTCCATTAAGAAGTAGGTCTTGGTCGCCATCTTGGTCTATATCTGTAAATGAAGATCCATGAATTGGAAAAAATTGGGCATCATTTGGAAGATTTTGAATGGAAACGATTTTGCCATCTTTCCATTTTATAATTTGTGAAAACAAGGTTTCGATTTTATGCGTGATGCTTCCGATTAATTCTTCATTTGTAAAAATATCATTGGAGGTCGCTTTGGCATATTTATGATACCGATTAAATCGTTTTTTTAAAAATACCATTTGATTTAACAAAACGTCGCGTAACGGAAAAGGATAGCTTGTATCGCCTTGATAATGATGTAAAACGGCATCCGTACTTCCATTTTTATCATAATCATTTACGACAAGTCTCAAAGGCCGCTCTGGACTACAAACATATCTAGAATTTGTTCCCAGATTACCAAGAACCATCCATTTTTCATTTTTGTTTATTTCAAAAATTTCAAGATGATTCCACCAGCCCGATGCACTTATTTTAATTGGCGTTGTAGCTAATGTGCCTTGATTATTTTTATAATATTGCGTTTCCATCCAATGGCCTGTTACTATAAGATCATGCCATCCATCGCCATCCAAGTCATTCCAAATGGCTTTTTGAATCATTCCGTGTTCAAACAATTTTTTATTACTGCTATCGATTACAAAGCCATTTTCTTTATTGTAAATCAAATAACTTTTTGGATTTAAACCAAAATGGCCGGGTACAATTTGTCCTCCAATAAATAGATCAACTCGACCATCTTTGTCGATATCTTCTGCCGCAATACTCTTTGTGCTGGTGTAGATATTAGGAAAATCAATAGCGCGGCTCCAATTATGATTTCCCTTGTTGATATATAATCTTACGGGATATTTTTGAATTTGATTGGGGCTTTCGTTGCCTCCAGTTCCGATTATAAGGTCTAAATCTTGGTCTTGGTCAATATCGATAAGGCATAAAGCCAAATCTTCAAATGCTATTTCTTCTTTAAATACATCGGGCGTTTTTTCTATAAAGGTGCCATTTGATTGTTGAAAGTAAAAAGCAGTGCTTTCGCCTTGTGCGCCACCCACCACAAAATCTTCTTTCCCGTCTCCGTCAATATCTCCAACCGCCAAACTCGGGCCTTGATGCGAGTATTTCATGGGAATGAGGGGTTCTTGTTTGTAATCGATATAGACATTTTCTTTACTAAAATGCGATACTTTCGTATTTTCAGTAATATCATTTAAATAACTTTGGGAGCGGACATTCCAATTGTAAGGTTCATTTTTTGCGTTTTTCTGAACAATTTTGTATGTGTTATTTGCTGCCAATCCATCTATCTTTTCGGTTTTACCATTGGGCCAAATAACAATTGCATTTACAGTCTTATTTTTTCCAATCCCAAAATGTATGGAATGTTCATGTGACGAGATATAACCTTTGATAGGATAATAATCAATAGATTGTTTTTGTTGGTCTTCGGTTTCAATGATGATTTTCGTGCCAAATCCATTATCTCCAAATTCGGAGTTTAAATTAAAACGAATAAAGTTGTTTTGTATCGTTTCCGAAGAAGTGTTTTTTAGTACAAAAGCCAATTGATTGATATTATTAACCACAATATCTAAATCGCCATCGTTGTCTAAGTCTCCGTATGCGGCGCCATTGCTGGCGGAGGCAATGGGAGGTTGCATGGCATTAGGTTTAAGTTCAAATTCAAAATTACCTTTATTATGATAATATTGATTCAGTATCAACGTATTAGGAAAATAACTAATTTGCTCCATCAACGTCGCATTTTTTTTCAATTTTACTAACGAATCTCTTTTGTAATTGATTACATCCAAATCGGTGAGATCTCTAAAATAACCATTTGTGATGTATATGTCTTTTAATCCATCATTGTCAAAATCGGCAATCAGTGGTGCCCAACTCCAATCGCTAAATGCCATTTGAGCGGAATAAGAAAGATCCGAAAACCCTTTGCCTTTATTATTTTTTTGGAGTACATTTTTTACAAACTGTGCTTTGAGCCCGTATTTCAATCGTTTGTCATGTTCGTCATAGCTTGTTTGCATGCTAAATTGCTTTCGTCTAAAATTATCTTCGGGAAGCATGTCTAATACCAATAAGTCAGGATATAAATCATTATTCAGGTCTTCATAATCACTTCCCATTGAATTATAGCTCATATGTCTGAAATAAGAATCGGTTGCTTGTTTAAAGGTTTTGTTTTTTTGATTTATAAATAAAATATCCGGTTTTATATAATCATTACACAGAAGAATATCTGGAAAACCATCTTTATTAAAGTCTTGAATCACCGCACTAAGCCCAAAGGTATGCGTTAGTATTCCTGCCGATTGGGTTTTGTCAAAAAAACGGCCATTGATTTGCTCATAATATCGCAGACTTTGATAGGTATAAGTCGTATCTTCAAGAACTTTAAGTTGTCTATTTTTGTCATAGGTCAAAACAATTTTTTTTGCTTCTCCCAATTTTTTAGGATGATTGACCAATATCATATCGACATCCCCATCCAAATCCATATCTCTAAAATAGGCTTGTGTGCTAAAAGATTGATCGGCAAGTCCAAATGCTGCCGCCTGATCCGTAAAGGTTAAGTCCTTATTATTGATATATAAATTGTGTGTTCTCAATGTAGGGTCTGCAGAGGCCGATTTGCAAACATAAATATCCAACCAGCCATCATTATTAATATCCACCATACTGACTCCCGTGTTGATGCCTCCACCCAAATCAATATTGGCATTTTTACTAATGTCTTCAAAAACTAAATTGCCTTTATTTAAATAAAGTTGGTTCGAAGTCATATTGCCAGAAAAAAATATGTCCAAGAGCCCGTCATTATTAATATCGCCCATAGCAACCCCTCCACCATTAAACATATACTCATATTTTAAAATATTATAGTTTTCCGACTCCTCAATAAGGTTTTTAAACGTTATATTGGTATATTTTGGAGACAATAATTGAAAATTTTGTGCATAAAGCCCATAACTAAAAATTAAACAAAATATTAGGGTGTACTTTTTCATTTTTTTACATATAATAGAATAGCAAATGTAATGATTTTTAAATCATTAAAGAACTTTTTTTAAATTTAATCGATAAGAAATAAGATTGCGAGTTCAGTAATGAGTAACGAGTGATTACTAACGAGTAACGAGTAATAACCCACAAACCCCTTTTCTTCTAATCACAAATCACAAATCACTAATTACCTTTCTAAAGCAGTATGCAATTTAAAACCTAACCCCTAAAACCTAATCCCTAACCCCCTTTCTTCTAATCACTAATAACTAATATCTCCAATCTAATATCTAATATCTCCAATCTAATATCTATTATCTCCAATCTAATATCTATTATCTATTATCTCACATCTATTATCTCACATCTATTGTCCCCAATCTTCAAAACTTAAAAATAAAACCCAAAATATGTTAAAATATTCACAAGGCTCATTTTTTAACATTTCTATGAATACTAGCAAAATCTTATATTTTGAAACATTTTTATCATTTTTATATAAAAATTAATAAAAAAAAATAGAGCACATAAAAAAAAATATTTAATTTTACCTCCGCAATTAAGTGTACGTTGTACTTTTTGTAGAAAACGGTATTTGTACATATATAATATAGTATAATCGTTCGGATGGAGAGAGGAAAAGGTAACTTAAATGCAAAAAATAAATATTAACTAAAATTAATAAATATGGAAAAACGTTTACAAGACACGTGTATGAGTTCACAAACTCGTAAAACAAAATCGAGAAACGCATTCATCAAATCATTAAGTATTTCCTTGATGATGTTGGTTGGTGTGGTTTCCAATGCGCAAGTTACCGTTACCGGTGACGCTGCAGGTACGTATGCCGATTTAGGCGCTGCGATTACAGCCCTAAACGCGATTACAGGTGCTACACTTACTCAAAATACGGTAGTAACCGTAGCGGCAGGAAATGCCCAAACCGCTCCAGTGGGAGGGTATGTGGTCAATGTAACCGGTACATCTACCGCTTCGTTGTCCTTTGTAGGTAATGGAAATACCATTTCCACGCCTGTTCAAACCGCTAACAGCATTTTGGATGCCGCCATCAAGTTTATTGGTTCGGATTTCGTAACGATTTCAGGATTTACCATTAATGCTTCGGCAGGAACGGTAAAAGTACCTGCGACCAACGATCGCACCGAATGGGGTATCGCATTCTTAGCCGCTTCGGCTACAGATGGTTGTTCGAACAACACGGTGATTAATAATACCATTCAAATGGGAGCCGCTTATGTAAACGCAAGAGGGGTTTATTTTGGATGTACGCATTCGCCTACAGCAGCTACAACCGCTCAATTGGCTACGGCTTCTTCGGGAACCAACTCTTTTAATACCGTAAGACAAAATATTATAGACAGTGCCTCCGTTGGGGTTATGTTTTTATCTACACCCAATACGGCTGCGATTTTAGAAACTGGAAATAGAGTAAGCTCAAATACCATTACCTTAGCGTGTCATGAGCACGCTACAGTTGGTCCAACATCAGCAACAACTGGTGTTCAGTTTTCTGCATACAATCTATCAAATAATACACCTAGAATGGTGGGTATCGAATTTAGAAATGGAGTAACAGGATATACCGTAGATAGTAATACAATTACGGCAGCGACGCCTGTTTTTACTAATACCGCTGGTACAAATACTTTTTATAACTTTAGAGGGATTTCGTCGTCTCATTCGACATTGCCTACCGGATTTACGGGAACACCCAATTTCTATAGAGGCAATACCATTACCTTTGCTTCCGTAAATAACAGTACAGGAGGAACAGTAGGTATTGAAGCAAATGTAACACCTACGGCACCTGTTATTTCGAATATTGCAAAATTCAACAATATCAACCTAACCTATACATCCAATGGTTTGACCAGTACGGCACAGTCTCATGGTATGTTTGGTATGGACTTTGGCGTATCGGGACAAAAAACATGTATTGCGGATAGTAATACTATAACCCTGACGCGTACGATGAATGGAAATGGTACGATGACTGTTCAGCAAACAGGTATTGCTTTAGGAGGATTTGGATCATCTCCTACTACTACGGTTTTTGATACAACTGCAGCACGTGGCAATACGATTACGATTCGTCAGTTTCACAACAGTACGATCAATCCATTTTCAGCGGCTCTTAATTTTATTAGTTTTAATACAGGAAATGGATATGCTATTGCTACCGACAATATCTTGACAACCGGAAATGACTCGTTGTTTACTAATGGGACCGTTGTAGGAATACAAAAAAGTTTTGTAAACTATTCTAAAGGATTAGATTTTAGTAGAAATACGATTACGGGTAATCATACGGTTCATCCTACTCAAACTTTTGGTACTTTTACTGGTATTAATGCTTCAGGCTCAAGCACCTTTGATAGTTTTTTTAGAGTAAATAATAATACGATTAACGTATTTGCTCGTAAAGGAACAAGTGGAATTGTTGCTACGGATGGAACTTCAACTACATTAGCAGATAAATTTACCAATAATAACTATATCAATATTTTCATGGAGCGTATTAATCCAGCGATGACCTTATCCGGTACCGGTATTTCGGTTTCTGGGGGACGTAGATTTTTCTGTGAGAATAATACGATCGATAGATTATTTGCTACAGGGGTAGCAGGAACTACTTCAGGATTCCCTTCAATTACGGGTATTTCTATGACGTCGGGTTCTATTACCAATGTATCTACAGGTATGGTAAGAAATAATATTGTAGACTCTATTATGTATATACCAGCATCTACTACAGCTACGGCTACTATTACAGGTATGTCTCTTTCGGTATCTACAGGTTTATTATACTCGGTGCATAATAATCAATTTACCAATATCTTCGCTGGTGCTACTACTACAGGAAGCTCTACAGTAAGAGGTCTTGCGGTTACATCTAGTACGGTAAATAGATCTGTGAGAAACAACTTGTTTACAAATATTACGAATAATTCATTGGGAACTACAGCGAATACGCATGGTATTACCAATACTTCTAGTTCAGGTTCGGATACATTTGTGAACAATATCATATCCAATGTAGTTTTTGGTCTGCGTTCTTCTAATAACTTTGGTTATCAAATGACCAATACGACGAATGCTTCTTTGTGGAATAATACGTTCTACCTTACAGGATTGACTACCGATGGTGGAGGTGCGTATGGTGTAACCGGAGTTCAATATACGACTTCGGGCAATTTAGATTTGAGAAATAATATTATCCATTTAGATAACGCAGCTTCCAATCCAGGTCCTGCAGGTACAGGAAGATATGCAGCTTTAAGTTTGGCTACTAATGCAACTGCAGGGGTTGCACCTACAAACTTAACAGCAGTTAATAATGTTTACTTTACACCTAATATTGCTAATTCATTTTTATATGCAGAAGGGGTTGCTAATACAGCGCTTACCGATACATTCAGTTTGAGAAATGACGCGGCATTTAATATCAATTGTGGCGTTTATAAAACGTTTATGGCGGGAAGAGATTTAGGTTCGGTTATAGCAAATATTCCGGTTACCGTTACCAATGGTGTCGTTACACCTACTACTACGCCTAACTTAGCGGATAATAATGCGGTGGTTATTCCAGCAGTTACTACCGATTTTACCAATGCAACAAGAGGTACCTTCCCAGATATTGGAGCGGTAGAGTTTACGTCTACAGCACCTATCGATCAGGCAGGTCCTAGTATATCGGCATTTACATTGCCTGATTTGATTTGTCGTTCACGATATAATTTTAATATTACGATTACGGATAATTCTGGTGTAGATACTTCCGCAGGGAATAAACCTCGTTTGTATTTAAGAAATCTAACGGTTGGTGCGAATGACACAACAGGTTGGAAATTCATAGAGCCGATTTCGATTTCAGGTTCTACATATACCTTTGCAATTGACTCAGCAACCTTTGCACCGTTCAATCTAGCCGATCAAGTAGAATATTTCTTAATCGCACGCGATGTGCTTTCGAATGTTTCGACGAGAACGGTATCTTTTGCTTCGGCACCATGTCCTAATACATCGGTGAATGTGTTATCGACAATGTATCCAGCTACCGTACCCGCAACAAATCGTTTTACATTTATCAATCCTCCAATGACTGCAGTAAGAGTAACGGAAGATACCATTTGTCATAACGAAGCGGACACGATGAGCGTGGTGTATTCATTCCCAGGTGCAGTTCGAATTGGAGTGGATGGTTTTACTACTACTACGGTTACTCCTTTTAGAATAAGTTCTACAACATCAGGACAACGAATGCATTATTTATATACAGCTGCCGAAATGAGAGCAGCGGGGTATGTAGCGGGTCCTATTACGGAGATAGATTTAAATTATACAGTTGCCGCCGTTACTCCTATGGCGCTTACCAATTTTTCAGTGAAAATGGAAAATAGAAATATTACTTCATTACCTTTGGATTATACGGGAATTACAGCAGCAGCTACGCAAGCGTTTGGCCCTGCGGCATTTACAGGAGTTAATGCTACGGGATATGGTTCCAATAAAATTATATTTACTACACCATTTATTTGGAATGGCGATTCGGCTATTGTATTAGAATTCTGTAATACCTCTGTGACGGGTTCTACCCAGTCTGTTATGGCAATAACTGTTCCAACTACACCAGTTACTGCTATGGGTACAACAGGAACATTGGGCTGTGGAATATTAACGGGTTTTGCTACTTCGGTGAAGCCAAATGTCATGTTTACAGGACAAAGAGGCGTTTCGACAGGCCTTACATACAATTGGACGTATAATAATGTTTCACAGAGTACAACAAATCCTTTCCCAGCCAATCCAGCATTCCCAGGTAGTGTGCCTACCATGAAATATAAAGTAGATATTACGGATGCTAGAGGTTGTAAGGTTACGGATAGTACCATTGACATCGTAGGTATTCCGGTACCTGTAGCGCCTACGGCTACCAATATCATCAAGTGTGGTGTGGGTGTCGTTACGACGCCAGCCGTTACCGATGCTACGGTACCTGCAGTTGCTGATGCAATCTACAAATGGTATAAAAAAGCGACAGATGTTACGCCTTTACAGGTAGATACTGCAAGATTTTGGAAACTTACTACAGCTATTGGAGTAGATACATTTTTTGTATCGGTTACCAATCCATTGGCAAGCTGTGAAGGACCTAAAACTATGGTCGTTTATACCTCTTCGACACCACCGGACACCTTAAAATTCTTTGGTAACACCAAAAAAGACTCTTTTGCGGTATGTAATGGGTCTATTTTAAATTTAACAACAACACAGACACCAACGACAGGTTCTTTTAACTCGTTTACTTTATCAGCATCCGATTATGTTAATTCGGGAATGTCCGCACCAGTTGTGAATACAACGGGTAACTTATCTGTAACCCCTTTAGCAACTGGAATTTATAATTTTAGATTGGATGCATCTGGCCCTACGGGTTGTAGTGATATTCAGTTCTTAAAAATTTATGTAATAGATACGGTTAATGTAACCGATTTTGGAATTTCAAGTGATACCGTTTGCGTTGGCACAAAAGTTCAATTGAGAGCTACAGCTGATATTGATGTTCCGCGCCCTGCTCAAACGGGTACATCTGCTGCAGATGTGATTTCTCCATTTACTTCTAATTGGGGTAGTCAGCATTCTCAATATTTGATTTTAGCTTCAGAATTAATAGCGGCAGGTGCGCAACCAGGTAATATCTCTCGTCTCAACTTTAATATTACAACACTTGGTGCAACAGTTCCTCATACCGATTATACTGTAAGAATGAAACATACTAGTTTAACTGCTCTCACAACAGTTGATGATCCTGCTACTTTTTCTACTACATTTGGTCCAACACCAGTAACTCCAACTTTAGGTGTTAATACACTTAATTTTACAAATCCTTTTAATTGGAATGGTACGTCTAATATTATAATAGATATTTGTCATTTTGTTGGAGGTGGAGGTGCTGGCGCAAATTCTACAGTTTCTATTGCACCTACAACGTTTAATTCGGTTGTTGGTAACAGAGTAGATAATGCTACTGTTTGTGGTACTACTTCTCAAAATACTACGAGTACTCAAAGACCAACGTTTGGATTCTTTATGGATCGTTCCAGTACACCAGGTTATACATGGAATTGGGGTGCTCCTGCCAATTTAAATACGAATATAGATTCATTTATAGTAACTGCAGGTGGTTTAGATACTGTTGTTCTAACCGCTGCAAATAATATTACCGTTGGTACAAATTCGTTGTCTTGTCCTACATTCAGAGAAGTAGAGTTTTTAGGAGTAGCTATTCCTGCGGCTCCTACAGCGGTTACTGTTAATAAATGTGGTGTTGGTGTAAATACATCCAATGCCGTAACGAACGTAAGTACACCTTCGTTTGCAGATGCGATCTACAAATGGTTTAAAGTGCCATCAGGTGGAGCAGCATTACAAACAGATACATTACGCTATTGGAATAATACAACACCATTAGGATTGGATACATTCTATGTATCGGTTACGAATCCTTTAGGAGGCTGTGAAGGTCCACGTACATTAGTTACTTATAATACAACCCCTGCTACAGATACGATTTTACCTCGAGTTAATGGTATTGCTACAGACAGTTTTGCCATTTGTGAAGGTCAATCTTTAGCCTTTACGGTTACACAAGGTCCAGGTACAACCTATACGACATTTAACTGGTTTAGTGATAGTGTTAATTCTGGAGCAAATCCTGCTTTAGTTGGTGCTTCACAAACCATTACCCCAGCAGCGCCGGGCATCTATAGATATACCGTGAATGCTTCAGGGGGTGCTTGTAATGCTTCAAAATCCATTAAGGTTTTAGTTTCTAAAGATTTCTTTGCGGCTTCGCCTTTAGCATTTACGAGTGTTCCAAATCCTGCTTGTGTGGGAACTATTATTACAAATAGTTATGGAGGAGCTTCGTCAACAACACCTGTACCATATTGTACGGTGAATCAAACATTTTTTACAGAAGAAGATATTGTTAATGTAACCTTTGGTTCGCTTAATAATACAACCCCTTGGGCAGGAAATAATACCACTCCAGCAGCATTAGTTGGTTCTCAATTATCAGCGGGTGGAGCGAGTTCAAGTAGTAATTATTCTAATTTTACAATAAATCCAAATCCACAGTTTATTCCAATTTTACCATTTGGTTCTACTGTTCCATTATCTGTTACAATTGATTATGGTGGCGCGGATAGATCAGGTGCTCAAACGAAGGCTTGGATCGATTGGAATCAAAATGGATTATTTACCGATGTAGGTGAAGAGTTTTTAGTTGGTGTAAGTAATGCAGCCCATCCTCAAGTTATAGCGTTTAACGTTAATATAACCGTTCCTACAACCGCTGCTACGGGTCAAACTAGAATGCGTATTATAACTCAAGAAGGTGTTCCTACACCTTGTGGAGGGGCATCATGGGGTGAGACGGAAGATTATAGCGTGCAGATAGGTATTCCAGGTATAACCTATCAGTGGACTTCAAACAAAACAGGTGCTACTGTTTTAAGTGATTCGTCTAAATTAATTATTGCTTTAGCCGATACGTCGGTTGATTATATGTTAGTTGGCCGTGCCGGTGCTTGTACCGATACCGCTATTAATAACGTGATCGGTTTCCCATTGCCATTGGCACCTACAGCGATTGCTAAAACGAAGTGTGGTGTTGGTATTGATACCGCTGCGGTAGTAACAGATGCGACAGTTCCTGCAGTTGCAGGTGCGGAGTTCAATTGGTATAAAACAGCATCGTCAACGACGAAGTTACAAACAGGGTTGACTCGTTTTTGGAATAATAGTACCGTTTTAGGTAATGATACGTTCTTTATTTCGGTTACGAATCCAGCTACTGGTTGTGAAGGTCCAAGAACGCGTATGATTTATACGACAACGACACCTCCAGACACGATTGCTCCAAGATTAAATGGAATTGCGGATAGTACTGCAATTTGTGATGGTGCATCGGTTCTTTTAAACGTGACCCAAGGTCCAGGTACCTCATTAACAACGTTTACTTGGTTTAGTGATAGTATCAATTCAGGTGCCAATCCAGCACTTTCTGGCCCAACGCATACCATTACACCAACGGCTCCAGGTTTATATACGTATAAAGTAACAGCAAGTGGTGGTGGTTGTATTGTAACCAAAAATGTAAAATTAAAAGTAGATATTAATTATTTTGCAGTAGCGCCAACAGCATTTACTAGTAATCCAAATCCTGCTTGTGTGGGAACAACGATTACGAATAATTATGCTCAAGGTGGTGGAGGTACTCCAGCTGCGTATTGTCCTTCAGCTGCAGGTAATTTAACAGATGAAGATATTACAAGAGTGCAATATTTATCTATAAATAACACCTCTGGTTGTGCTTCTTTAACGGGTAGTCAAGGTAGTGCTATTGGTACAGCTGACTTATTATCAGATTGGACGGCTTCTACAGTACCGGTTCCTTTATTAGTTCCAAATACTACGGATTCTTTAAAAGTAACTATTACTTGGTGTGATGGAACCATTTTTCCTTCTGCTGCTAAAGCTTGGATTGATTGGAATATCGATGGAGACTTTACGGATATAGGAGAAGAATTTGTTATAATGCCAGTAAGTACTGGTGCTAATCCAGCAGGTACTACATTTAGTGTACCTATTACAGTTCCTTCAACAGCAACTTTTGGTAACACAAGAATGCGTATTTCTGTTAGAGAATTAGGTCTAGCTCAAGTATTGCCTTGTCAATCAGGAAGTTGGGGGGAAACTGAGGATTATCGAGTACAAGTAGGTATTCCTAATCTGACCTATCAGTGGAGATCAAATAAAACAGGTACTACATTATTAAGTGATTCATCTAAATTAATCATTCCATTAGCGGATACTTCAGTAGACTATATTTTAGTAACACGTTCAGGAGCTTGTTCGGATACGGCTATCAATACGGTAACAGATAATGTGCCAGCATTAACTATGAATCCAATCGTAGGTCCTGTGGATGCTACTACTTGTGATACGGTTACATTAAAAGGTACCGCTATTAACGGTTGTGGCCCATATACGTATGCTTGGTCTTCTTCAAGTGCTACGTTTATAGGTGCAATAAATGATTCTGTGGTACGTTTCTTATTAACAGGTGCTTCAGGTCCTAAGGACGTAAAAATTGTAATTACCGATAATTTAGGTGCTAAAGATTCATTGACTCAAACAATAAATTTAACGTCACCTCAATTATTGACTACAACGCCAGATACTATTTGTGGTTCACAAACAGCGACTTTATTAGCTACAGCAAATGCAGGAAGTGATATTAAATGGTATAATTCAAATGCATCTAATGATACGATCGCATTTACAGGTTCACCGTTTACAACACCATTGTTAACAGGTGCAGATACGTTCTTTGTAGAAGCTTCTGCAGATGGTGCATTAAAATTTGGAGGTAGACCAACGGCACCATTAGCTAGTTTTGCTGCAGTTTCAAATAATATTGGTTTGAAATTCAGAGTAACAAAACAGATGGTTTTAGATTCTGTAGATGTATTTTCGGGTACAGCGACATCAACTTCGATGACAATTGGTTTATTCGTTGATGGTGCTTCAACACCTATCAAAACAGCTACTGTAGCTACTATAGGTGGTGCTAAAGTTCTTTCTGGTGTTGAATTAGGTTGGACGATCACACCGGGAACGTATCGTATCTTACGTACGGCAGCATCTAGTTCATACCATAGAGAAACAGGTATGTCACCTTCTCCATATCCTATGAATTTAGGTACTTCAGGATCTATTGATTCTGGTGTGAGTTCAGCAACGGGAGCGGCATCAGCAGTTGAGTATAACTTGTTCTACAATTGGAGAATTAAAGAAGTTTGTGCAACTCCTAGAACAGCCGTTATTGTTAATTCAGTGAATGCACCAGCATTAACTTTAAATAAATCAATAGACTCAATGTGTTCTGGTTTAGTATCTGATACGGTAAAAGTAACTTCAAATGTTGCTGATTTTAACACGTATACGTGGTCACCAGCTGCAGGAATTGCAGGAGCTACTAATGCGTGGGTTGTTAATCAAACAACACCAGGTACCTATAAATTTATCTTAACAGGAACACAAACAAGTGGTTTAGGTTGTGTGAATCAAGATACTTTAGATTTCATCGTTAAAGCGATTCCAGCAGCATTTACCATTGCACCAGCAGGTCCATTATCACTTTGTAATGGTACGGTTCAGCAATTGGTAGCATCAAGTGGAACGTCTTCAATGATTTGGAGTACTACTACAGGTCTATTCTCTAATGTGTCTGCATCTACTGCATACACAGGAACAGATAGAGACACGGTATGGGCAAGACCAAATGATACAACTAAATATTTTGCTACAGCAACACATCCAAATGGTTGTACTCGAGTAGATAGTATCGTTATCAATGTTACCGATACGGTTTCATTTACTACTCAAGCACCAGTATTAACTGAATTATGTGCGGGTCAAGCTTTAAGTCTTGTTCCTGTTGCATCATCAACAAGCCCAATAACATATCAATGGAAGAAGAATAATGTGAATATTACAAATACAACATCTTCTTTATCTATACCAACAACGGTTGTTGCTGATGGAGGTTTATACACTCTTGAAGCTACCACAGGAACACCATGTAGCGCTAAGCTTTCGGATACGATGCGTGTAACGGTATTCCCGGGCTTATCAATAACAACGCAGCCTAATGCTACAGGAACGTTAACGATATGCCAAGGTCAACCATTTACATTGACGAGTGCGGCTACTGGCCAAGCAACCATGCAATGGAGAAAGATTGTATCAGGAACGACAAGTAACTATGGTGTCTTAAATGACCAAGATACTACTATTGCATCTTCTACATTAGTTGATTCTGGATTGTATTTTGTACAATATACCTTAGGAGGTACTTGTGGAACAGCAGTATCGGATACGGTTAAAGTAACGGTAGTGCCAGCAGCATTTGTATCAACCGATCCTGCAAATACAACAGTATGTCAAGGTACAACAGCAACCTTAACTGCAACAACACAAAATGCTTCAGGATTTGCATGGACTAAAAATGGTACAACCATCACAGCAGGTGGAAATATTACCATCACGAATACAGGAAGTACACAAAGTGTATTAGCGATAAGCAATGCAACGGCAACAGATGCAGGTAATTATCGTTTAATTGCACAAAATGTAGGATCATGTGTGGCGGATACATCTGCAATAGCAACCTTAACGATCAACGCAAAACCTGCAATCGCATCAACAACCTTACCATCTGCAACAGTATGTGCGGGTAGTACGATGAGTTTTGCGGTAACAGCGAGCAATAACAGCCGCGTAGTATGGTTTGGCGGCGCAACAGGTACGGATAGTATCCAAAATGCAACGTCATTCACATTACCAGCAACGGCAGGAATATATAGTGTTAAAGTAATCGGAAACAGCCCATGTGGTGATACGACAAGTGCAAGTGTAACGACAACCGTTACGCCACTCGCAACGATTACGAAACCGGTATTAACTTTAACTCCAATATGTGCAGGAAGCACAACAACGGTATCAGCAAACTTTACGAATGCGGATAGTGTGGTATGGTTCCAAGGTACCACTAGATTGGGCTTAGGTACGGTAGCAGGAAGTACATCTACAAGAACGGTATCTACAGCAGGTACGTATACGGCAAGAGCATTTAGTGCGAACGGATGTGCTAATGTAGACAGTACAAGTGTAACCTTAACGATTAATGCAAAACCTGCAATCGCATCAACAACCTTACCATCTGCAACAGCATGTGCAGGAAGTACGATGAGCTTTGCGGTGACAGCAAGCAATAACAGCCGCGTGGTATGGTTTGGAGGCGCTAGCGGAACGGATAGTATCCAAAACACAACGTCATTCACATTACCAGCAACTGCAGGTGTATATAGTGTTAAAGTAATCGGAAATAGCCCATGTGGTGATACGACAAGTGCAAGTGTAACGACAACCGTTACGCCACTCGCAACGATTACGAAACCGGTATTAACTTCAAATCCAATCTGTGCAGGAAGCACGACAACGGTATCAGCAAACTTTACAAATGCGGATAGTGTGGTATGGTTCCAAGGTACCACTAGATTGGGCTTAGGTACGGTAGCAGGAAGTACATCAACATTTACTGCTTCCACAGCAGGTACGTATACCGCAAGAGCATTTAGTGCAAACGGATGTTTAATCGTAGACAGTACAAGTGCAACCTTAACGATCAACGCAAAACCTGCAATCGCATCAACAACCTTACCAGCAGCTACAGTTTGCGCAGGTAGTACGATGAGTTTTGCAGTAACTGCGAGCAATAACAGCCGCGTAGTTTGGTTTGGTGGTGCAACTGGAACGGATAGTATCCAAAACACAACGTCATTCAATTTACCAGCAACAGCAGGTATCTATAGTGTTAAAGTAATCGGAAACAGCCCATGTGGTGATACAACAAGTGCAAGTGTAACGACAACAGTTACCCCACTAGCATCTATCACAACACAACCAACGGCAACAACAGTATGTCAAAGTTCACCGATGAGCTTTACGATAGCGGCGAGCAATGCGGATTCAATTGTATGGTTCAGAGGTGCTACAAGAGTAGGTACAGGAACTACATATAATGTAGCTTCTGCAACAAGTGTTGACAGTGCAAACTATTCTGCAGTAGCATATAGTGCTACAGGATGTACGAATGCAACTTCAAATGTAGTATTAGGTGCTGTGAAACCACAAGCAACAATTACGACACAACCAGTAGCTAATACATTTGTATTGACAGGAGGAACAGCAAGTATTTCCGTAACGGCAAGTAATTTTGACTCGATAGTATGGTTCAAAGGCGCAACGAGAATCAGTAATGGTGCTACGTTGTCCATAACCAACTTTGATAGTGCAACACATGCAGGAACATATACTGCTAATGTATATAGTCAATCTCCATGTACAAACTTCATCACTTCAACTACAGCTAATATCATCAAATCAACTTGTCCAGTAATTTCCACGCAACCAATTGGAGATACATTATGTATCGGAAGTACGTATGCGTTGAGTGTAACGGCAGGTGCTGTAAATACATACGAATGGTATAAAGTGGGTAATGCGACACCAATAGCGTCGACATCATCGACTACCTTAAACTTAAATACCTTGACATCAGGTGGAAGATACTTTGTGAAGTTGACACCATTGACAGGATGTACAACGACAGTAACATCTGATACAATCAATATAGGTGTGGATGATAGCACAAGAATCACCGTACAACCGACAGCAAGTTCTACAATTTGCGCGGGAAGTGCTTTGAATTTAAGTGTAACGGCTACAGGAAGTGGAACAAGAAGCTTCCAATGGATGAATGGATCTACGAATGTAGGAACAAACTCAAACAACTACCAAGTAACGACAGCAGCTACATCAGATGCAGGCACGTATAAAGTTGTAGTAAGTTCGACATCAGTATGTCCAAGTGCTACTTCAAACAATGCGGTAGTAAATGTGACCCCACTTTCAACGATTACGAAACCGGTATTTGTATCAAATCCAATTGTACAAGGAACAACAACAACGGTATCAGCGAACTTTACAAACGCAGATAGTGTGGTATGGTTCCAAGGCGCTACAAGATTGGGCTTAGGTACAGTAGCAGGAAGTACGTCAACAAGAACGGTATCTGCTGCAGGAACATACACGGCAAGAGTATTTGGAGCAGGCGCTTGTAATCAAATTGACAGTTTAAGTGTACCATTAGTAATCCGTGATACGGTAGTAATTACGACCCAAACGACTCCAGCAACCCAATTTGTAGTAACGAATACAAGCTTCTCAGTAAGTACTACAGCGACTAACTTTGATAGTATCGTATGGTATAAAGATGGTGTACGAGTAGGCGCTGGAACACTTAGCGGTAACACAAGTACGTATACCGTAACGAACTTTGATAGTGCGCAACATGCAGGAACATATACCGCTAAAGTATATGGAATTGCACCAAATACACAAGTTGTAACAACGAATGGTGCTCAAGTATTTAAATCGTCATGTCCTGTTATTACCTTACAACCAGTAGGAGATACCTTATGCGCAAACAGCAATTATACCTTAAGTGTAACGGCGGGCGCGGTAAATACATACGAATGGTTTAAAGTAGGTACAGCGACAAGTATTGGTTCATCATCAAGCTTAACATTAAATAACCTAACGACATCAAATGCCGGAAGTTATTTTGTGAAATTGAATCCACTTACAGGTTGTGCAGCGGGTAAAAACTCAGACACGGTTAAGGTAGGTGTAGATGCACCAATCGCATTTACAACGAACTTAAGCACAGCGACTCAAAACTTCTGTGTGGGTCAGAATATGAACTTAAGTGTAGCGGTAAGCGGAACGGGTCCATTTACATACAGCTGGAAAGAAGGCACTACAAATGTAGGAACAAGTCAAAACAGCTATGCTAAAACAACGACAGCAGGTGCCTTTACATACAATGTACAAGTATCGAGTGCAAGTGGCGCATGTCCAAGTGTGACTTCAAACACAGCGAATGTACAAGTAAATAATGCACCGAGCAATGTTACAATCAGTGGCTTGAATGCACCATATTGTGTTGGCAATAGCTTAAGCTTAACGGCGAATGGAAATAATGTGGCTTCATACACATGGACGTATAACAGTGCGAACACAAACGGAAGCACGTTTACAAGAACTTTAGCCGCATCAGATAACGGAAGAACGGTAACGTTAACTGCTAATGCGTTAGCAGGATGTAATAATGTATCTACAACGACAGCATCCATTACTGTTAATCAAGAAGCGACAGTAAGTGTATCTCCAACGAGTGCATTAGTACAAACTGGCGCAAATCAAACGTTAACCGCAACGACAACAAACAGTCCGGATTCGGTAGTTTGGTTTAAAGACGGCGTACGAGTAGGTTCAGGAGCCACATATACGATTACAGGATTTGATAGTGCAACCCACCATGGAACGTATGTAGCAAGAGCGTATAACAAAGCACCATGTAGTGGATTTGTAGCATCATCTAACGTAAATGTGTTCAAAACAACATGTCCTGCAATTGCAGTTAATGGTCAACCAATTGGTGATACGATATGCGAAGGCTCAAGCTTTAGCTTAAATGTATCGGCAGTAGCACAAGATGG
>JBIPPB010000076.1:0-8642 GCA_044368655.1 Chitinophagales bacterium
AAATTCATTTGTTAGAAAGTTTAAATGCAAAATTAGGCATTATTGAAGGAATTGATCAAAATATTACTCAAAAAATACAGGATTTTTTTATTGAAAACGGATACTCTTTTTATTGTCTTACTAAATTAGGACTATTAAAAGTTGATAATCTTTTTTCAAATATAGATTCAAATAATTACTTAGTATCTGTATATAATTCTAAAAATAGATTGATCGGATATGAAGATAATGAGATTATAAATATGTCGAAATGATTAAAGTTGTTTTTTTATTAGCATATGATTATGAATATGTTAAATTTTCGTTGCCTTGTGTTTATGAATATGCAGATCAAATTCTATTTTCTATAGATAAAAACAGAATCAGTTGGTCTGGTAATCCTTTTAAATTTGATGAGTCAATTATAGATTGGATAAAAACATATGATGTAAATAATAAAATTCGGTTTTATGAGGATGATTTCTATGTCTCATCAAATACACCTATGCAAAACGATACAAGACAACGGCTATTATCTGCTAATTTTTTAGGAAAGGGTGGTTGGACTTTGATGATAGATGTGGATGAATATTTTTTAAATTTCCACGCTTTTGTAACATTATTAAATAAATATAATAATTATTTAATAGATCCTAAAAAGACTCCAATATGTATTGCCGCAAATTGGATAAATGTTTTTAAGCAAGATGAATCAGGATTTTATTTTATTTCGGAATCAAATTTTCCTGTTAAAATAGCAACAAATAATCCTGAATATACTATGGCTAGAGATTTAAATCATTTTACCTATTATTCTGATTTTGTAATAGTTCATCAATCTTGGGCAAGACCAAAAGAGGAAATGAAATTTAAATTAGAAAATTGGAGTCATAAAAATGATGTAATTAATGCATCTAATTATTATGAATTTTGGTTAGGAGTTAATGAAAATAATTATAGAAAAGTAAAAGATTTTTGTAATGCGCATCCAGCTTCTGCATGGAAAAGATTGGATTTTATTAAAGCAAAAGATCCAATTGAGTTAATTAAAGAATCAAGGAATTTTAAACCTAATAGAGTTTTTCTTTTTAGAAAAAATTTAGTCCAGTTATTAAGAAAAAATAAGTTTTTTCGAGAAATTAGAGACTATTTTGTCGAACTAATCAGAAAAAGAAGTTATAACGGTTAAAAAAATATATGAATATTTCGCTTTCCATTATAATTATCAATTACAATACTTTTGAAACAACATGTGATTGTCTCAAATCTTTATATAAATTTAATCCAAAATGTAGTTTTGAAGTTCTATTAGTAGATAATGCCTCTTCTGAATGTGATCCCAATTTGTTTTTAGAAAAATTTCCAACTGCTAAACTTATCCAAAGTGCTAAAAACCTAGGATTTGCAGGAGGCAATAATTTAGGGTTAGATCATGCTATTGGGGAGTATATTCTTTTACTGAACTCCGATACCATATTTATTGAAGATTGCATCACACCTTGTATTGAATTTATGGAGCATAATCCAAAAATTGGTGTTCTAAATCCTAAGTTATTAAACCCCGATTTGTCTTATCAAAAAAATGCGCGTAGATTTAAAAATATTACTAGAGAGTTTTTAGATTTTTTTAGACCTTTCATTAAATTGCTCCCTTATAAATTTTATTCAAAATACTTTTTAAATCAATATTTTAAAGGAGATTATAATGCGGAGTGTGATTGGGTTTCCGGTGCTTTTTTTCTTACTAAAAGAGAAGTAATTAATAAATTTAAAGCAAAAAAACTAGATGATCGTTTTTTTATGTATGGAGAAGATACCTTATGGTGTTTTTTGATTCAACAGTTTGGATTTTCAATATATTTTTTAGCAGAACCTCAAATTATTCATATAGGAAGTGTATCAACAAATAAAGAAAAATTATTAAAGTTAAGTAAAGTGATATTAGAAAGAGAAATGGAATTGTTTGGATTAAAAACAAACAATATTTTTTTAATTCAATTATATAAAATTATATTAATTTTCAAAGATTTAATCTATAGAAAATTAAATTAACTCACATTTTTATATATATCTCTATACGCTTTGTATATAAAATGAACCACTAAATTTTCCTCCCATCGCATTTGGACTACACTTCTTAAGTTGTTCAATATGATGTAAACGAAGGAGATTTAACGCAGAGGTGATTTTCCATTGATTATTATAACTTAAAAAAGCTTCCAATAAATATTGTTCATTCCAAAGTCTATTATCATCTACAACCCATTGATGCGGATAATCCTGTGGGGTAAAAATGTCATGAATATGAACAATTACGCCTGGCTTAAGAACGGGTAGGATTTCCAAAAATTCAAATAAAACATCTCCTTGCGGTCTCAATACATGGGAAGAGTCAATAAATAAAATGTCATTGGCCTCTAACTGACTAAAGAAATCCAATGGAAAAGTTTCTACTTTTTCACGATATACTTTAATGTTTAAGCTTTCGAGCCATGGCATTTCAAAAGGTTCAATACATATATGTTCACAATGATAATTCGCATCCACGTCTTTATTTTTAGCAATAGCCAAAGTAGCCAATTTCGTGGAATTTCCTGATCCAATTTCGATAATTCGTTTAGGTTTGAAATGTCGAATATAATTATACCACATGTCCGCATCTAAATTATTAAAACTATTATTATTAAAGTCAAAGAAATCCTTTTTGTCGGTTAATTCAAGAATTTCCTCCGAATATTGAAAATGACGAAGCAAGTCTAGCTGCCCTTCAATATTAAAATCAATGGCACTCAAAGTACGCTCTGATTCAAGAGGTTTGTATAAATGTTTTGGATTAAATAAGGGGTCGTAATAATGATCTCTTATCGGGAAAATACCTAGCTTTAAGAATATTTTATGAGCTATCGGGAAATTGCGTTTCACATTAAATTTTCGAATTAACTTTAATAAAAATGTAGATAGAAATACAAATGGGACAATGAGTAAATCAATAATGTTTAATAAAAAATGAATAATTTGCATTAGATAATGTTTTTTTAATTAAAGAATTTGAATCAGTTTTTGATATTGTTCGGCTCTTGAATAACTATTGTTTTTCTCAGTCGTATTTTTTGTCGGATGCATTATGCAATTATAAATATAGTTTTTTATACCTTGAATATCGTTCCAATCATAATTTGCACCTGTATGGGTCTCTTTCAAAATCATTTCATTTTCACTTCCCTTGCTGGATATGGATAAAATTGGATTTCCTGTTGCTATATATTCAAAGATTTTACCCGGAACGATAGCTTCATCTTGTTCTAATCTTGGATTGATAAGTAATAACAAATCGGATTGCATTATAGCTTCTATCGATTCCAAATGCGGTTTATAGCCTTCAAAAACAATCCAGTCTTCCAATTGGTATTGAGAAACCATATTTTGAATCGTATCGCTAATAATTCCTATAAATTGTGTTTTTAATTTTAATAAAGGGTGCTCTGTTTTTAATTGTACCAAGGCTTCAAAAAAAGATTCTGGATGGTAATAATCGGGAAGCGTGCCCGCGTAGGTTATCGTAAAAATTTCATTCCTTTGTTTCGTCGCATTGTTAAATTTCTGTTCGTCAAATCCGATGCGAACAACTTCAATATTTAAGTGTTTTTTTGTTCTGTTTTTTAAATAGTTTTTATTATAATCGGTATGAACTAATATTTGATCGGCATTTTCGATTACTTTTTTTTCTAAATATAAATCGATTTTTTGAGCGAAAGCGGTTCGGTAAAATTTTTTCAAATAAAACACATTGGTCCAATAATCATGAAAGTCCGCGATCCATTTAATATTCGTTTTTTTTGCTTTAAGCCCAAGTCCAATTAAATGTGTAGACTGTGGAGGGCCAGCTGTAATAAATACGTCGATACCTTCATTATTGATGATTTTTTGAGCGACTTTAACGGCTTGTTTTTTCCATCCAATTCGAGGATCAGGGATAAAAAAGTTGCCTCGTATAAAACGCGAAATTTTCTTTATGAAATTTGGATTGGGATCATCGGCCAAAGCATTACCTGGAACGGTGCCTTTGCCAATAAATTTTTTGTAGAATGCAAAATAATCGATAGCATCCGCGTAATGAATCTGAATACGAGGATCTATTTGATTCAATAAAGTGGGGTCATAAGAGGTATAAGTAGCGGTTTGCTCCGAAACGGTCAAAACAAAAACGTTGTAATTGTCCTTTGCCAAGCGATTGGCAAAATCCAACCATCTTTGTACTGCAGGACCTCCACTTGGTGGCCAATAGTAAGTAATGATTAAAATGTTTTTAGCTTGCATTATGCTTTTTAGTTCGTCTTTTCTGAATTATTGGCAAAGCAAATACAAATAATAGTAACAATAAGGTAGCGCCTTGTCCAACTTTGATTAATAAATCCAGTTTAGACTGTTCATAACGCATTTCAATTTTATGATTTCCTGCTGGAATATAAGCTCCTCTCAAAAGATAGTTGGTGCGTATCATTTTACTTTCTTCGCCATCGATATAGATTTTCCAGTCCTCATTTCCTCGATACCAAATTTCGCTGAATGTAGCAAAACCTCCCGAAGTACTTTGCGATTGGTAGTCCATTTTTTCGGGATGGTATTTAGATAAATAGATGGTTGCGTTAGGATCGGTATTGGCATCAAATTTAGATTCATTTTGATATCGTTGGTCGACCCATACCTTTTCTTTAGGATTGGAAGTTCCAATAGAATCCATTTCTTCATTGGCATTTTTAGCAAATTGAATGGATTTTGGAAACCATACATTGCCCGCTGCTTCTGGGTTTTGTTGTACAACTTTTTGCCCATTTTGATCCACTACAAAATACTTCGTATTTAACATATTGAGAACATTCATGTTCATTTTGCTCAAATGCACATCTATCAAATCTTGATATCGATATAATTTTGCTGGGGAATAACCACCGACATTGCTGTAACGATAGCCATCGGTATTGTCATTAAATACATTGGTGGTGGTATTGACCATTCTAAAATGCGTCGTATCGCCCATCATATATTGATTATAAGGCTCGTTTGGAACTAAGTCTTCTATTTTTTCAGCTTTGATAAAGGCGTCCCGATCATAAAATCGATTGCTAACTAAAAACAGTTCGCCTACCATCAAAATACCTAGAATAATTATAAAATTAGATTGCGATAGTTTTTTGGTAATAAATGACCAAATTAAACCCGCAGCGATAGCTATTAAAAATAGACTTCGAATAAAATCAGCTTTGAAAAAGCTGCTTCGATCTTCAAGGATTAATTGAAGCGCTTGTGGATTTTGTCCAAAAACTTCAAGGTCATTAGATGAAGTAAAGCCTTCACTTTGTATCGTTAGAAAACCTATA
Organism: Chitinophagales bacterium; assembly: GCA_044368655.1. Classification (GTDB taxonomy): domain Bacteria; phylum Bacteroidota; class Bacteroidia; order Chitinophagales; family JADJOU01; genus CHPMRC01. The sequence continues at coordinate 5,358 of JBIPPB010000076.1, forward strand.
ATCATAAGACCTGAGATGCTATATAAAGCATGTTTTAATGCCTTCATCGCTTCTTGGGAGTCTTCTTTGGTTTTTATTAAATGATTTAGTCCAATACCACCCATAAAGATAACGCACATACTCACAATAGAAAAGGCCATCGTCGGGGTTCTAAATTTGTTATAGAACGGAAGATTTTCGAATAAAATTTGGTTGAATTCTAAGAAAAAACGTCCGAGCCCCATTGCTGAAAATAAAATAATAAGAAATAAAAAGGGCCACCGAAGACTATTTTTCCAATAAAAAAATGAAAAAATGGCCAAAAACACAAGTACCACTCCAATATAATTGGGTGCTCCTGTAAAAGGCTGTTCGCCCCAATACATCGGTACTTTATCTTGTCCTATCGCTTGAGCCAATTTTGATTTAGAAGGATTCACTTTATAGCCACTCGCGCCACCTTTGGCATCTGGAACAATAAAATTAAATAATTCGGTAGGTGTATAACTCCAACTGAATGCATAATTGATATCTAAGCCGCCTTCTTTACCGGTAGAATTGGCTTCGGGTTTGATCAATTCGGTTTTGCCACCCCGCATAGTATCTTTACTGTAATCTTTGAGTACCCAAAGATTGGAATAATTTGCTAAAACCGCAAGACCAACTACGATAAGAACGAGTATTGATTTTTTTAGAAATGAAAGGATTTGATTTTGTTTAAACGCGTCAATGAATAAATAAATCCCAAAAATTCCACAAGCAAGCGCTCCATAATACGTGATTTGAAGGTGATTGATCCCTATTTGAAATAAAAGTCCTAATCCTATTCCGGCTAGTCCATATGAATTGTTTTTCTTATAAAAGGCAATAAGACCACTAATAATAGGAAAAAGAAATGCCACAGCAAGAATTTTAGTTCCATGAGAAGCAATTAAGGAGTCTATGATCCAAGTATTTACGGCTAACAGAAATGCGGAAAAAAGAGCAATTTGTTTATCAATTTTTAATAGAATAAGAGAAAAAAATACAGAACAAGAAAGAAATAAAAGTAAAACGATATTTGGCGAAAACCATTCGGCTAATTTATAATATACATACATCGCAAAATTCCCATTAAAATAGCCTCCAATGGTATACAAAGGCATCCCTGAAAAAACGCGATTGGTCCATTTGATATCTTCACCTTTTTCTTTGTAAATCAAAAGCTCTTTTCCAGCGCCATACCAGCTCACCGAATCGTGACTACCCAATTTTTTGCCTTGTATTTCTGGGAAGAAAACAAAACACGAAAACAGGATAAGAATTAATATATAGGGTAGATAGCCTTTTAATTGATTTAAATTCATATTTTAATAATTTATAAAAGCAAATATAAACCTAAATAAGTCATTAACGGTCATTTTTTTTAAGGTATTGAATATTTTAAGACGCCTCGTTACCTAGGATTTTTTTTGAATAGTTAGTCCACTTTGAAAAATTTATCCGTGGTCTCTAAAGAAAAGGGATTTGGGATTAGGCTTTATGTTTTAGTGAATAGTGATTAGAAGGAATTGGTTATGGAAAGGAGTTTCATTACGAACATGAAAGCTGCGTTTTCAATTTCTGACTCTCATTACAGGCGCTTCATCTGGGGACGGGAACGAAAGTGGGAATACAAAACCACCTCGTCATTCCGCAATTTTTTTTGACTTTCTAGTCGGCTTATAAAAAAAATATGCGGAATCTCTGAATCGAAACAAAGAGATTCCCGATATTTTTGATTGTATGTTGCTTTGTTATTTTAATTCTTCAGTTGCAAAAATTCGGGAAAGCTTCAAGTCCCGAGAGCTTGCGATTCGGGAATGAGTACGGAGAGCTTGTGATTCGGGGACGGGAACGAAAGTGGGAATACAAAACCACTTCGTCATTCCGCAATTTTTTTTGACTTTCTAGTCCGCTTATAAAAAAAATATGCGGAATCTCTGAAGCGAAACAAAGAGATTCCCGATAAATTTTTAATTAAAATTTAGTTTACTAATAGGAAATTTTTCCTGAATAGTTCGTCAACTTTGAAAAATATATCCATGATCTTTAAAGAAAAGGGATTAGGGATTAGAGGCGAGACAAATTACTAAAACCTAATGCCTAATAACTTCTAACATCTATAATCTCAAATCTCATGTCTAATTTTTCAAATTAAATTACAATAACTAAGAAGGATTTTATTGCTGAAAATTTTCGGGGAAGACGAAAGACCCTCTTCGTCACCTCGGAAAATTTTTCTTGACCAGCTGGTAATCTTTGAAAAATTTATCCGTTGTCTTAGTAGAGAAATCTCAAGTCTCAAATCTAAAATACATTAAGAGATCCCCGATATTTTTGAATATCATTTGTTTTTTACTTTAAAATTTTGATTGTAAAAATTCGGGGATGACGAAGCCGTGGAATGTTTCAATTTACTGATCACTAAAACCTAATTCCTAACTCCTAATCCTTAAAACCTTAAAACCTTAAAAATAAGTTACCGTACAAGCAAAAAGTCTCCTTTTATCGTTTTTAACTCGCCTTTGGGAGATTTAAAAGTAGCTATATAAATATAAACTCCACTCGGTTGTATTTCATTTTTATAGGAGCCATCCCAATAGGCCTCTTCTTGATATTGTTCAAAAATTTTCTCGCCCCATCGATTGAAAATAGACATTGAAACTAAAGTCCCATATTGATAGGAATTTGGTTTGAAATAATCATTGACCTGATCGCCATTTGGAGAAAACGCATTAGGGAAAACGACGCTGCCATTAGGGATTTCTCCTACTTTTAATAAAAAGTTTGCGGTATCTTTACAATTGTTTTGGTTGCTGACGATTAAAGTAAACCTGAAATCTTGAAATGCCTTGTAAACGATGGACTTTGAAGTACTATTTTCAAAATTCCATTGATAGTAATCGCCATCTTTTCCTTCCAATATAACCTCACTACCATATGGAACGGGACGCTCTTTGATATTCGTTTCAATGCTTGCATTCGGTTTTTGAAGAATTTCAAGGCCGATATTACGCCATATACTGTCACAAGTTGGTTTTCTGTAAAATGGTACTTTTGAAGAACGAATTCGTTTGTAACTTTCGTTGAGCCATATGCCATTATGAAGATAGCTGCCGCACGCTTCAATCAGTGAATCTTCAAATGTCGTGTTTAATATAGTGATGGGTATTTGCATAACAGATACTAAACATCCTTTTTGGTTGTATATAGAATCGAATACTACCGTATCTTGATTAAAGATGGTGTTTTTATATTGAAGTCTTTTACATCCATATTGGATGG
>JBIPPB010000077.1:0-8606 GCA_044368655.1 Chitinophagales bacterium
TTTAATAATATCATTTTTTTAATCAAAATATATTTTCCTAGCTTTTTACTACTTCTTTTTTTGATCTATAACTTCTCCAAAATGAGATATATTTATAATCAAAAGGGTAATTTTGTTTTTGAATGTATGTATAATCCGCATTTTCAGGAAGCTTTTCGCAAATCTGCTCCAATTGCTTTTGTACTTCTTGATCCAGCATTTGATCTATTGTAATTAATTGCTGCTCAAAAAGTTTTGCAAAATGGGTAAATATTGTCGCCTCTGTCAAATTTCGAAGAACCGCTATCTCTCCTATTCGTTTACCTTCTTGGATTAATTCTAGGGTGATTTGAGTTGTGGATATCTTTGATTTTGGATTATTCTTTGTAGCTTGTTTTTTTTGTTTAATGTATTTACTGGCATCAAATTCTAATAATAAAGAAAGGTTTTGGATTTTTTCGAACATAAAAACAATCGATTCGATATTTTTAACTAATAAATCGAGCTCTTTGCGAAGTGCGCTAACGCCATAGAATAATGCTATTTGACTTTGAAATTCATGAAGTTTATCCAAAAAATTTGAAACAATAAACGTTGCATAAAAATCAAAAGCTTTAGGAATTCGTTGTTTTAACCAATTTTCAAATCCATTTAAATCTTCATTTTCAAATTGATGCTGAATTTGATTTATAAAAGTACCGTTCGTTTGATCGATTTCGGTATATTTATTTTTTAATTTTTGAATTTCTAAAATATAACCTTCGGCGTTTTTTAATTTATCTTGATATTCGTAAAAGAGCTCTTCCATATCTTGAAACGTATCAAATATTTTTTCGATATCAAACATTCTTAAAATCTGAATTTTTAGATATTCGGGACGCTGCTGTTCTACAAAGTTTTTTAAATATCGAATCGATGCAATATCCGCTGCATACGAAACTAAATGTTCGGGATAACGTAAAGGCATTTTTGGATACGGCGTCAACATTTGAATACCTTCTAATGTTCGGCATCTTGATAGCGCTACGTATGTTTGTCCGCTAACAAAACTGTCTCGCACATCTAGTTTTACATAATCAAAAGTCAAACCTTGGCTTTTATGAATCGTTATTGCCCACGCCAATTTTATTGGAAAATGTTCAAACGTGCCCACTTCGGTTTCAATCACTTTATTGTGCGCAATATCAAATTTATACTCGTACTGGGTCCAAATATCTCTAGAAACTTTAATGACTTCTTCCGTTTGGGAAACATCATTGGTTAATCGTACAAAAATTTCATCTTCGGTGAGTCGATCGACAACGCCAATTTTACCATTAAAATAGCGCCTTGGCGTATTCATATCATTTTTAATAAACATCACTTGGCTTCCTTCTTTTAAAACCAACTGCGAATCCATTGGATAGGCACTTTCTCTAAAATCACCTTGAATATGTGCCGAATACACAAAACGCGGTTGATTAATTTTGGACAATTCTTGATCATTAATCATATCGGCCGCATTTCGATGCGTGCAGAGCGTAATGGGCAACTTATCGTCGTCTATTGGTTTAGATTGCTGATTTAGTGTTTCAATCTGATCGGCTTCTAATTCATTGTTTCGAATGGCATTTAAAAGTTGGATAAACGTAATATCTTTCTGACGATATATTTTTTCAAGTTGAATTTTTTGTAATGGGTATTGTGAAATTACTTGACTATCATAAAAATATACCGATCGATAAAAACGACTTAAAATACTCCAAGTTTGATTTTCAGCAATAGGTGGTAATTGAAATAAGTCACCAACAAATAAAACCTGACAACCACCAAATGGAAGATGACGTTGATTTCGATAATGACGTAATATATAATCTATAGCATCAATAACATCCGCACGTACCATAGAAATTTCATCGATGATTAACAATTCTAAAGATCGTAATAGTGCTCTTTTTTCGGTATTGTATCTTAAGCGACTCAAAAGCTGATTTTGTCCAATTTCTTCTTGATTATTAGAATGTTGCATCGTAGGATTAAAAGGAGCAAATGGTAAATTAAAGAATGAATGAATGGTCGTTCCCTTTACATTAATTGCCGCAACTCCGGTTGGAGCCAATACCACTTTTAATTTTGGACAATGCGAAATGAGATCCAATAAAAAGGTTGTTTTTCCCGTTCCAGCATTTCCTGTTAAAAAAAGTGACTCATTTGATTCAAAAATGAGTTTCTTTGCCAAATAAATTTGAGGGTTGTCTTCAAAAGTAAAATCATGAATCATAAAATATGAAATTATATCCAAATCTTAAAACAGCAATAATAACGATTATTTCGAATACAATCGAAAAAAAAATGGTTTTAGACCACGAAATTCAAGGTCTTTTTAAAAAAAATAAACAATGGGGTGCGCGTGACCGAAGAGCTATTGCGCAATGTAGCTATGATATAATAAGGCATTATGAGTTATTATTGCATTTGAGCGGTTCAAAAGAACAAATTATTGAAACGTATTTAGAACAATTGAATGAAAATGATTTTTTTGACTTTAAAAAAATTGAAAATGCTCTAAAAGATACCATTCCTTTTGAAATTCTATATTCTTTGCCTATTGATTTACTTAAAATTTTTGAAAATCAAAAAGTTAATGAATGGGAAGCCAACTGGAAAGCGATGCAACAAAAAGCACCTATTTTCCTTAGAGTTAATGAATCGCAAGCCAAAATGGATTATTTCACTCAAATCCTTGATGAATATCAGTTTGAATACCAGCAAATTTCGGAACTTGATTATGACAACCACAATATAAAACTCTCTGCTATTGAATTAAAGCAACCGATTCCGAAAAATCATGAAATTTTTGCGATAAATGGTCCTCAATTTGAAATTCAAGATATTGGTTCGCAATGTCTATCTATTTTATCAAATCCTCAAGATAATACTAAAATTTTAGAATCATGCGCGGGTAATGGAGGAAAAACGACGCATTTATTGGATTTAACCAAATCAATTACGCTTCATGCAATGGATATTGAACCAAAAAAATTACAACATTTGGAGCAACGGGTGCAAAGAATGTTTGGTAAAAAGGTTAAAACATTTGAAGCCACAGCGGAAGAAATTTCAAATCATAAAGCATGGGCCGATGCACTTTATCTTGACGTTCCTTGCAGCGGAAGTGGAACGTTTAGACGTCAAGCCGATTTAAAATATCGAATTAATGAAGCCTTTATACAGCAAAAAGTTATGACCCAGCAATCCATTATTGAGTCATTTATGCTTACAACAAAAGAAAATACTTCGATTCATTATTCAACGTGTAGTTTATTCGCCGATGAAAATGAAAAGCAAATTGAATTTATTGAAAAACAAGGGTTTAAATGCCAGTCATTCCAAAAATTAGAACCTTATAAATATTCTGGTGATGGATTCTTTTGGGCTCATTTTACTAAAAAGTAATTAAAAAAAAGAATAAAATTTTATACAAATTTTGTAATTTTGTTGTTTAAATAAACATGGAATTAAAGCTCTCTTTTTCAACGATATTATTAGATAAATCTCAAAATCCCTTTGAGATTTTATTGATTCAAAAAATTAAAGATCAAGTAACTTACAATACAGAAAATATTGAAAATGCGGCTTTTCTAAATAGATATAAAAATAAATCTTGGGATGTGATCGCCGATTTATTTCAAAATAAAGTTTTTTATAAATGGACAAGGTCTATTCGTGAAAAACATAGTTTATTAGGCATCGAAATACCGCTAAACCAATATACATTTAATAAAATCATGGAATATACCCATGAAGCTTTTTTAAATGCAGCTCAAGAAGGCGATTTTAAATTATATATTAAGCATACTTTTGAAAGTGGTATTAAGCATTATCCATCAACAATTACTAAAGAATCGCTTGACATATCTTTTGAAATTATTAAAAATGAACAAGGCGGATTAGAAATTGTTCCAAAATTTAGTTTTGACGGTACCGAAATTGATAATTTTGTCCACTATGAATTTTTAATTTTTTCAAAAAACTTTACCTTTATTTTGCCAAAAAGAACTTTTCAGCTTTTTCAGTGGATGGAAAAGAAAAATTGGCAACAATATCAATACGATCCGATTGCGTTATCTAATGAAATTTTATCCGAAATTGAAAAACAATTTGTTGTAAATCGCAACGATTTATTTCCGAAGGAAACCATAGACACCCTACCTCAAAATCAATTATTACTCAAAGAATCTGCTGGTTTTTTGATGATGTATCCGCGCTGGTCTTACGAAGGAATCATCGTAGAAGGACGGTTTGAAAATGAAACACATACAATTCGACAAGGAACAAAGTATATTATTTACCGAAAGGAATCGGAAGAAAAAACATTTATTGAATTACTAAAAAGCTCAAATCCAGAATTTGGAAAACAAATCAATGGATACTTTTTTCTTTCTATTGAAAATGCTAAAAAGAAAAACTGGTTTCTAAAATTTTACCATCAATTACTCGAACAGCAAATAGAAATATTAGGAATGGATATGTTGAGTAATTTCCGTTATTCAAGTCATGCGGTATCCACTCAATTAGAAATTATAAAAAATGAAGGCAATACGCTTTTAATAAAATGCGATACGTATTTTGGAGAAGAGTTAATTAATAATATAGAACTACAAAAGAATCTTAAAGCACGTCAAAGAAATATCTTATTGTCCGACAATACCATTGGAGTTCTTGAAGATCAATGGATTGAGAAATATGCACTATTGGTCAAACATAGTAAAATTCAAGATAATATTTTAGAAGTACCGCGTTGGATTATGCTTTTCCAGAAGAGTGCTTTTGACAATTTAGACATTGATTCCTTAAAAATCGAGACCAATTGGTGGGAATTATGGGAAAAGTGGCAACATGATGATGCCGTTCTTTTTCCGATTGATCATTCGATTAAAGCTTCGTTGCGTCCATATCAACAAAAAGGATTTGAATGGATGTATCTTTTAAGTAAAATTGGAGCTGGCGCATGTTTAGCCGATGACATGGGCTTAGGGAAAACGCTTCAAACCATTTGTTTATTGCAAACAAAAATTAATGAAAATCCAGATCGAAAACATTTAATTATTGGGCCAGCCTCTTTGATATATAATTGGAAGGTAGAAATTGAAAAATTTGCACCAAATTTAAAAACCGAAGTATATCATAGTTCCAACCGTAATTTGGAAGAAATTGGTAAGAAAAATCCAGATGTTTTAATTACAAGCTATGGAACAGCTCGAGTAGATATTGATATTTTAAATGAAATCCAATGGAATACCATCGTTTTAGATGAAAGCCATAATATAAAAAATCATCAAGCTCAAGTTTCCAAGGCCGTTTTAACTTTAAAAGCCGATATGCGGGTTATTTTAAGTGGAACACCAATTATGAATGAAACGCTTGATTTATATCCTCAACTTTCCTTTATTCTTCCTCAACTTTTTGGAAGTCGAGAGTTTTTTAACAAAGAATATGCCTATCCGATTGACAAAGACCGTGATGTTGAAAAAATTGAAGCACTCAAAAGAACCACAGCGCCATTTATTTTAAGAAGAACTAAAGAGCAAGTAGCTAAAGATTTACCACCAAAAACGGAATCGATTATTTGGTGCGATATGGGCGAGCAACAAATGAAATTGTATAGTGAAATTAAAAATAACGTTAAGAAAAGTATCTTTTTGGATATTCAAGAACAAGGAATTGGTAAAGCAAAACTTGGAATATTAGCTGCTATCACGAGATTAAGACAAGTATGCAGTGCTCCCAAATTATTACAAGATTATGAAAATGCAACCGAAGATTCAATCAAAATCGAACGATTATTGGATGAAATCAATGGAAATCTAAAAAATGAAAAGATCATTGTATTTTCTCAATTTTTAAATGCGTTGGATATTATTAAAACGGAGTTATCTAAAAATCAAATTGCATATTACTGTATAGATGGTTCTACACCAAATACCAAAAGACAGGAACAAATCAATCAATTTCAAGATCCAGAAAATAAAGTTAGAATCTTTCTGTTAAGCCTCAAAGCTGGAAATGCAGGGATTACACTAACTCAAGCAAATTATGTCTTTTTGTTAGATCCATGGTGGAATCGTCAGGTGGAGCAGCAAGCTATAGATCGTGTTTATCGGATTGGTCAAGATAAAAATGTATTTGCGTATCGAATGATTTGCCGAAATACAATAGAAGAACGAATTATTCAACTTCAGCAAAATAAAATGAAACTCTCCGAAGATTTGATTACCGAAGATGAAGGTTTTGTGAAAAATCTAAGCGAATCGGATTTAGCATTTTTATTTGATTAAAAACATCTCGCTGAAAATCAAAAAGATACAGAAAACATACACTAAATAATTAAAAAAAGGCTCGTGTTTAAATAAAAATCATTAAATTTGCACCCGTTTTTAATATAAAGACTTGGTAGCTCAGCTGGATAGAGCAACTGCCTTCTAAGCAGTAGGTCACAGGTTCGAATCCTGTCCAGGTCACTAGATTTTAAATTTATTAAAAACTGAGCCGCTGTTATATAATCATTACAGCGGCTCTTTTTGTTTATAACGATTTATGAAAAGAGCATATCTTCTTATTAAACCTTGGATTTTTCAATTTCTGATTGCTATATTATTGTTATTAATAAATGTAATCATCCGAACCGTTGAACCTAAAATACTTCAAACAGCAATTGAATTTTTACAATTTAAGAAAATTGATCAAAATGATAAAATTATACTTTTTATAGCCAATTTGCTTCCCAACAATGATTCTATTGCATTATCAAAAGTTATGCTTCAACTCGGATTGTTATTTTTAGTTATGGCGCTTATGCGAAGTATTATGGGACTTACAAGCAAAGCAATAAGTATTAACGCAAGTGAAAGCGCTATCTATAGCTTAAGAACACGTTTATTTTTACATATTCAAAAACTACCAATTCCAACATTTGACAATCTAAATAAAGGCGAAATCATTCAACGTTTAAGTGGCGACTTGGAAACCGTTAAAAATTTCTTAAGTGGGCAATCCGTCGAGTTTATTCGATTAATATTTACAGCTTCCATTGCCAGTTATATGTTATTTAATATATATACTCCCTTTGCTTTAATTTGCTTAAGCCTATCTCCTATTATTCTAATAGTTTCTATCGTATTCTTTAGATATGAAACTAAAATTTGGGAAAAACACGAGGAAGAAGCAGATAAACTGACTCAAATCGTTCAAGAAAACTTTAATGGTATAAAAAGTATACAAGCATATAATAAACAAAAATCCGAAAAAGAAAAATTTGATGATCAAAACTTTAATAAACTTGAAATTGGATTAAAACATAATAAACTACATACTTTTTTTTGGCCAAGTATGGATTTCGTTACTTTATGTCAAACGGGTATTATTATCATTGCAGGAGGCTTTTTTGTTTATAAAGGGAAAATGACTATTGCACAATTGGCGGCTGCATTTTCATATGCAGGTATGATTTCTTGGCCCTTAAAAATGATCGGTCGGGTTAGTAGTCAAATGGGCATGGCATTTGTAGCACTTGATCGAATTTTCGAAATCATCGAACTGCCTCAGGAAAAAGAAGTTGGAATTAAAAATATTGATTTAAATGGTGATATTGTTTTTAAAAATATTAATTTTAGATATCCAAAAAATGAAGAATTTACTCTTAAGAATATTCATTTGGAAATACCTAAAGGTCGTAAAGTTGCTTTAGTTGGTCAATTTTCGAGTGGTAAAACAACTATTATTAAACTATTAATGCGTTTTTATGAACCATCAAAAGGAAGTATTATTATTAACAATCATTTAATTTCTGAAATAAATCCACAATATTTGCGAAGCCGAATTGCTTACGTCACGCAACAACCGTATCTTTTTTCGATGGGAATTGGTGAAAATATTAAATACAATAATCCAGTTTTAGAAGACGAAGCAATAAATCATATTATTAAAATTTCGGGTTTCCCAAATTTCAACGAAATTTTTAACAATGGTTTTGATACAGCCGTTGGTGAAAAAGGCGTTAGTTTATCTGGAGGACAAAAACAAAGAATTTCGCTTGCTCGTGCGCTTTCCAAAGATTTTGATATATTAATTTTAGACGATTTCACATCGGCTTTAGATAAAAAAACAGAAAAAAATGTATTAAAAGATGTATTTGAATACGTGAAGGGGAAAACTAGTATTTTAGTAACCCATCGAATAGAAACGATGAAACAATGCGATTTAATCATTGTATTAAATAACGATGGAAGTATTGAAAATATTGGGAATCCAGATTCCTTATGGAATACAAGTCCGTATCTTATTCAGTTACAAAATTCATTAAAAATCGATTAATAAATGCAAGAACATAACGAATTTAAAAACAAAAGTGTTTTTCCATTTTTAAAAAGACTTCTTGGTTATGCGTTTCAAAAAGAACGCAAAAGCATGTTTTTAATGCTTTATGCTATTGGTATGGTTGCTATAGTTGAAAGCTATTTTCCTTCTCTTTTTAAAGGCTTCATCGATGAATGCGCGTCACAAATTAGTTTCAAAGAAAATCCAATTGGTTACTTTCAATACGAATGTATTCAAAATCATATAGCAAAACTTATTATTTTAATCACATT
>JBIPPB010000020.1:0-29665 GCA_044368655.1 Chitinophagales bacterium
CATTTTAGATTCTACTTTACCATCAGGAGTCGTATATTGAATACGAACTGGAACTTCTTTTGCACCAGCAGCACCCGAAGCCGTTGATTTCCATACAGCCATTCCATCTGCATTTAATGCTACATTCTGACCTGCAATATTAATAATAGGTTTTGCTTGATCGTTAAAAGCACCTACACCAGCTGAAATTTCGATTTCATCACCTGGCATACAATATGTAGTATTAGCCGCTGCAATCGCAGCAAATTTATCATATATTAATTTCACTTTACCCAATTGAGAAATACAATAATCACTCATTTGAGCCTCAGAATTTTTAACATCATTTTGCATTTTAGTTAAAATAGTAACTGAAGCAAGTGTTGGAGTCATGTAAAAAGTAGCTTGACTCCATCCTGGACCGTCTTTTGTATATGATGTTTTTCCAGGTTTAGAAGGAGGAACGTCTAAATGAATTGGTAAGCTTCTTTCGATACTTTCCATATCCTTCATTACTCGTTCTTTAAGATCTGCATCAAATTCAGTAGAATTTCTAAATACATTTAAAATATCTTGTTTGTATTTCTTAAACTTGTTGTAAAGATCGGTACCTTTTTTCTTTTCAATCATATAACGCGTTGAGGCGTCTAAGTCGTCTTCTTTGAAAGATTCCTCGCCTTTTTCAATCTTGAGGTCTGATTCTTTTTTAAGATCTTGCTTCATTTTTTCAATGTAAGTAACCATATCTGTTGATAGTTCTTTACATTTTAAAGCTTTAGGCAACCATATTTCTGCTTTTTGTTTTTGTTGAGGATCTTCTAAAGCTGCTTTTAATGCATCATATGTAGTCTCATTTTTTCCATCCAAAACAGAATTTGTTTTAGAAATACTCGCATTTATAGTTTTAAAAGCATTTAAAATTTCAGAAGATACGTTCATTGCAAGTAAAGCCGTCAATACGAGATACATCATATTGATCATTTTCTGCCTTGGTGATAATTTGCCAGATGCCATTTTCTAATTTAATTTTTAAATTTACAAGTATAAAATATCTCTTTTTCTAGTTACTGGTATTAAGCAGTACGCATTGCACTTAAAATACCACCATAAATAGAGTTCAATGAATTCAAACTATTTGAAAGATTGCCCATGTTATCTTTTAACATTTGAGCATCATTTTTAGTAGATTCAAGACTAGACATAGCTTCAGACAAGTTTCCAACAAATTTATTTAAATTTTTAAGATGATTATTTGCATCTTGAAGTTCAATTTGATAAATTGAATTTAATTGTTGAAGATTCTTAGTTATCAAAGATATTTGTTCTTGATATTCTTGAGTTCCATTAGTTGCTAACGCAAGACTTTTAGCTGCCTCTGCACTTTCTTGGAAAGTAGTTTTTAGTGTATTTAAAGAATCCGCTGCATTTTTAGCGGCTTCCGAATAGCTATGCGTGCTGTTAGCAACATCCGCAACGGAATTCATACTTTCAATATTTGAACTTAATTTTCCTAAATTTTCACCTAATCGTTCAATGACACCCGAATCTAAATTTGCTTTGCTCAAAGCAGAATCCAAAGCTGCAACTAAGCCTGCTTCAGAGCCTCCATTGGCATTTCCACCAATCATTCCAACTGAACTTCCGCCACCAATCATTCCTCCACCTGATGCTGAACCACCCGTTTTAGAAATTGCGATTTCACTCTCATCAAATAATTCAGGATAAACGCGCTCCCACTGATATTCTTCATAAACAGGATCAAAAGCTGAAACCAAGAAAATTAATACCTCTGTTCCCATTCCTGCAATAAGCATTTCTGCAGCATAAGGCCAGTGCATAATTTTGAATAAAGCTCCCAAGATTACAATAGCAGCTCCAATACCATAAGCCATTGCTATTACTTTTTTAAAACCTCCAACTTTTTTTGCCATGTTTTTTTAATTTAATTTTTTATAATTTAATTTTTAAGTTTTATTTTAATGTTGACGTTACACATCTGAATCCTACATAAGATTTTGATGAATCTGCATACTCATAAGAACGAGTACCGCATTGAATTAAAAATGCAACATCTTTCCATGAACCACCTCTAATTACTTTTCGCTTCATCGTTTCATTATCTAATTTTGAATGATCATACTTCATATCAGGATTCATATCATGTACGAAAGTGTATGAATTTTCATAAAATTGACTTGAAGTCCACTCCGCAACATTACCTGACATGTTGTATAACCCGTAATCATTAGGGAAATATGCATCCGCTCTTACTGTATAAAACGCACCATCATCTTGATAATTTCCTCTTACTGGTTTAAAGTTTGCTAATAAACAACCTTTGTGATTTCTAGTATAAGGTCCGCCCCAAGGATAAGGCGCATTTTTCTTGCCTCCTCTTGCAGCAAATTCCCATTCGTGCTCACTTGGTAATCTAAATGGATCGATCATTGTTTTTTTCTTCGTTTTTAAATACGATTCTAACATTTCTGTTCTCCAATGACAAAATGCATTTGCTTGTTCCCAACGCACTCCAACAACTGGATAGTTATCAAAAGCGGGATGAGAAAAATACTGACGCGTCATTGGCTCATTGTATGAATATGTAAAATCTCTAATCCATACCATAGTATCTGGATAAATTTCAATAGCTTCAGATTTTACATATTGTTTACGATCTTTATTTCTATTAAATTTACCAAACGCTGCATTTTTCATCTTAACATAGTCATATTTATACACTAATTTAGATGGGTCCATCTCTCTTTTTCCATTGATCCACTGATCAGCAGGATAATACATTGCGCTTAACTGATTTAAAACCTCTTGATTTCTGTAATCAATTTTTTGTTTCCAATCAATTGGCATATTGCCGGTCAATGATTCTTCTTCGGCACCATTTTGATTAAAATGCTCTAATATAGTGTGAGCTATAGAATCTTTAACATAACCTACAAATTGTCTATATTCATTGTTAGTGATTTCGGTGGCATCCATGAAAAATCCATGAATAGAAACTTGCTTAGGTCTCGCTGTTAACTCAAAAGTAACATCTTGATCCGATAAACCAAGTGTTACCGTACCATTAGGAACCGTAATCATTCCATAAGGAACCGTTTCTCTCCACGCAGGTCTATTGCCAGCACCTACTAATTGACCTTTACCAGACGAAGCTGAAGCGCCTCCACCTTTACTTCCACATGAAGATATCAATCCTAAAACAAGGAAAGATATTAGTGTCATAACTACATTTTGATGTTTCATTTTATACAATTTTTATATTGTTTTTTGAAAAAAAGAACGTGTAAAAATAATTGCTTTTTTTTAATCGCAAATATTTTTTTTATAAATAACGATTTTATTATAAGATTTATTGTATTTTTTTTACTTTTTTTTTATTTAAAGTTCTTCCGCTAGGTCTGGATTATCTTTAAATAATTTTTCAATAGCCATTACCATTGACTTAATCTCATCAATAGGCGCTTTTGCATGTACCGTAATACCATTTTTTTTAAGTTCTAGTTGAGTAGCTTCACCAAAAGCACCAATTGCAATTCTTTGATCTATAAATTCTGGATAAATAGTCATAAATGCTTTCACGCCTTCGGGATTAAAGAATGTAATCAAATCATAATTTAACGTTTTACTTTTTAAATCATCATTTGGTACCATTCTATACATAATAGCTTGAGTAAAATTGAATTTATTTTGTTTTAGAAAAGCGGGTAAGAAACCAATTCCGAGTGCCGAACATGGCAATAAAAAGTTATCTGTAGCTTGATATTTTTTTAAAATATTTTGCATGTCTTGAGGGGTACCATTCGAATAAATTACCTTTCTTTTTCGATATTGTATATATTTTTGAAGGTAATATGCTATTGCCTCTGAACTACAAATATATTTAGCTTCTTGAGGCATTTTATGACGCATTTCTTCACAAATTTTAAAGAAATAATCAATTGCATTTTTACTATTGAAAATAATCGCCGTATAATCTGCGATGTTTATTTTATTTTTTCTAAATTCACGTAGCGTTAAACTTTCAACTTTTAAAAAAGGAATATAAGTAAATTTTAATTTATACTTTTTAGATAGCTCGGTGTAAGGAGATTTTTCTCCTGTGGGCTCAGGTTGAGATATAAGAATATTCTTTATATGTCTTGGTAAAGAACTTTTTTTATTAGTTTTAGCCGCAGTTTCAATTTTAACTTTTTTAGCTTTTTCAATTGTATTTTTGTCAGTAGAAATTTCAACTTTAGAGGTTTTTGACACCGTTTTAATAGCTTTTTCCGTCGTTTTCTCTGATTGATTTCTAACAACTTTACTTACTGGTTTTTCTTTATTTACAGTGGCTTTAGCCGTTTTTTTAACACTTTTGTTGGTATCTTTAACCATTATAAATAATTATTTAGTTTAAAATATTGGGCGAGCAAAATTAAAGGTAAAACTTCAATTGCAAGGAAATAAATTAAAATTGTGAAGAAATTTGACAGAATTAGATTGAAATTATTGTAAAGAATTTTAAAATAACGAAAGGCTATAAATAAAAAAAACAAAACAATACTTATATACAATAAGGAGCTTTTCAAAGCTTGTCCAGAAATTGATTCAAAAATGAATAGAGGTATTAAAAACATGACACTCAGTACAATCATATCATTTGAAATATAGAGTATAATTTTCTTAAGCGATTTTAAATCAAAAATATAAAAAATTATAAAATTGATTAATCTTCTTAATGATAGAAAAAATGCGACATAACCAAATATATAAATGTAACATGTAACATTATATTCTACAATTTTATTTTTACTCAAAAAAATAAATATTAAATAGGTTATTGAAATAAAATAAAATATATGAAATGCTAGTATTTTTAAAAACTCAAAATCTTCAAGTATTTTATTTTTAAGTGAAAAGAAATTTTTGTATTGTAATGAGAAATTATTAACAAAAGAAAAACGAACTAAAGATGATAATATCAAGGTTAGAAGTAATAAAGAAAAAATAATATAATTACCTGAATTTTTCTTTTTCTGAATTAAATGATTGAAATAATTACTTTCATATGTTTGATTAAAAAATTGAATGGGTAATATTATTTTTGCAGAATCTATGTTTTTTGGACTTACCGCATCCATTTGTATATTATTATACTTTAAAATACGAGCTTTTAATAAATCTTTTGCATTAGAATCTACAAAAGTTGAAACAAGAAAAACTAAAGTGAGTAAATATTTAAAATAACGAAACATATCCAAAGTGTACTTTAGTGTTTTGAAATGAAAAAGGAATTGTGCTAGACCTTCCTGCGGCAATATTAAAGTTAATAAAGCTATTTTTATTGAGAATATTTAAACCTGTTCCTAGTCCAATAGGCTGTTCTATTTCTCTTCTATTTAAACTGTTTAATTTATCGGTAATCGTATGGTCATAAAAAAACTTTACGCATAAATCTTTTGAAATAAAAAATTGAATTTCATTTGAAAACGTGGAAAAAAATGAAGAAGCAAAAAAATGATCGTCAAATCCTCTTGGCAAAGAATTGCCTCCAAAAGTAAACAACTCATTTTTCGTAATATTTTTGGAAAAAAGAACCTTTGTATTCATGGAAGATTTAAATATGATATTTATCGATAACGGTTGATATATTTCAATTTTACTTTGCAAATATACAATGTTATTTGAAAGTCCGATAGAATCATACAATTTTTTATATTTCTCGCCATTCGACATCAATGATTCCGATATGTTTGGATTTACTATAATATTTTTAGTTCCAAAATCTCCTTGAAAATCAAATAAAAATCCTTTTTTTGGCATTAAAAAAGCATCTAATTTCCTGTAATTAAACACAATTCCTACTTTATTATAACTGTAATCGATTATTTCGGGAAGTTTATCTTTGTTTAAATATGTTTTATTTAGTTGAATCGTATTACTAATCTGATACTGATAATAGATTCCGTAAGAAAGATAGATGCTTTTTCTATAATTTAGTCCCAAACTGTAATTTAACCTAAAAAAAGAGGTATCAAATTTTTCAATATTTAAATCGGCTTTAAAACCAAATGGCGTTTTTAATAGAAATGGAATTTGAGTAGAAAGATTAAAAAACTGATTACCCTCTTGTGGTTTTTGCCAATTTAGATCTAGAGAAATTCCTTTATTTAAAAGATTTTGAACTGACAATAACACATCCGCTGTAATTTGCAAATCACCTTGATTATACGCATTGGGTAAAACGCCTATAAAGGCATTAAATTTATTAATTTTTCTTGATTTTATTTCAGCAATGATATCAATTAAAGAATCTTGAATTTCAAATTGAAAAGGTGCAGCTAATTCTATAAATGGGATATTGCGAAATTGAGTTTCTAACGCATCCATATTTTTGGCATTAAAGTAGGATTTTGATACGTCATATATCAATTTATTTATAAAGTTTGGAGTCACTTTATTATCAGATCGTTTTATTTTTAAAGAGTTAATGTATTTTTTTTGTCCCGAATCAATATTAATCTTACATAAAATTTGATTTTCAGAAAAAACAAATTCATGAAATTTAAACTTTGCTTGCATAAACCCCAATTCCTTTAATTTTTCTATTTCATTTTGAGCGAAATTTTCCATACTTGAAAAATCTTTAAATCGAATTGAATCTTTTTTAGAAAAATCAAGTAATATAAACTCTTTACAAATTCTACCTAAGTATAAAGTTTTTTGATTTTGAATAGTATCTAATGACGCTTCTAAAAATCCTTTTTCCTTTAGAAAAAAAATTAAATTAAAATTCGTATCTATAGATTCTAATTTTCGAATTTGGCTCAGATTGATTTTATTTTTCTCCAATAATAAGGAATCTGAAGGAGTAATAATCCAATTTAATTGAGCAACTAACTGAAGCGAAGCGAATAAAAATAAAAAAGATATAAAAAATCTCACAAATACTTTAGTGTTAATGGATAGATAATTCTTTATTTACTAAACCATCTATAGGTTGTTTATATACAACGCTTAATTCTAAATCATATTTTTTCAATGCTATTTTTAATGCGTCTTGAAATACAAATCCTATTGAACCTACCGCCCCGATAGGATAATTCTTATAATGCTCATAAGGTAATATATGGAATTTTATAAAATCTTCAAAACCTTCAACTAAAGCTTCATAAGCATACGCAGTATATTTAAATTTATCAAATATAGGCGCAAAAGAAGCTAAATATCTATTTGGCCTAATGTTGGAATAAATATTTTTATAAATATCCTCTTCATTTAATTTTAAATCCTTTTTTAAAAAATCCATCATTTCATTTGGCAGTCTATTATATAAAAAATCTCTCAATAATCTTTTACCTAGAAAAGTACCTGCACCTTCATCTCCAAGAATATAACCTGGAGCAGGGAGATTTTCAACTATAGTATTTGTATCAAAAATACAAGAATTGGATCCTGTTCCTAATATACATGCTATCCCTTTTTGACCACTAAATAATGAAATAGATGCGCCCATTACATCATTTTCTACATTGACGAACTTGGCATTTACAAATGCTTTTTGTAAAAATGCAACTATTTTATTTGAAAAAAATTCTTGACCACATCCAGCGCCATAAAATTCTATATTTGAAATTAAATTTAAATCAAATTTCGATTTTAAAATTTCAATTTGTGAATCAAAAAAACGCTCGTCGATAAAATGAGGATTTAAACCATCCGTTTCATAAATTTCAAATTGTTTATTTTTTATCAAAGCCCATGAAGCTTTAGAACTTCCACTATCTACAATTAATTTCATAACTTTATATCCTTTGTAATAAATTTGACGTTCAAATTTCAAAACAAAATTATAAAATAAATATAAATGTCCTTAAAATGAATTTAAAAGAATTGCAAAATGAAGTTGATCAATGGATTAAAAATACAAATACAGGCTACTTTGATATTTTAACCAATACGATAATCTTATCCGAAGAGGTTGGTGAATTTTCAAGTGTCATTGCTCGAAAATTTGGAATGCAAAAAGCAAAAAGTGGCGATTTGGAAAATATTGAAGAAGAAATTGGTGATATACTATGGGTTTTAACATGTCTTTCAAATCAACTAGACATAAATTTGGAAGAATGTATCAAAAAAAATATCGTTAAAAAAAGTAAAAGAGACGTAAATAGATTTTAATAATAAAACAAAAGATTAAAAAAAAAAAGGAATTAAAAAAAAGAGTATATCTTTGCACCGAAAATTCAAAAATTTAAATTTATTTTTTATGAAAAAAACACTATTAATTCTTACAATGACGGCATTGACTGTTGCAGGTTTTGCACAGAATGCTAGTAATCGTTGGAATGTATCTGCTGGTGTAGGTTTTACAGACTTCATTAATCCAATCCATGGACAATACTTGATGTTTGAACGATACAAAGGTACATTCAACGCAAACATCCAAAGATACTTAGGTAAATCTTTTGATGGTCGTTTTAACTTCTCTCAAGGTTCTGTATTTTACCCTACTTATAGTGGTGCAGAGGCAAATGGAGGTACAAAAGTTCCAAACAACATGTTCTTAGTAGAACAAAATGGAATTTATGACTTGGCTGAAATGTGGGGTGGTAGCTTAAATTTAGTTTACAAATTAGCTAATGGCTACATTTTAAATGAAAATGCTAAAGTTGCTCCTTATTTATTTTCAGGTTTAGGTGCTACTTTGTTTAATTCTATTGGACGTCAACAATCTGCTGGCTTAGATAATGTTAATCCATATATTCCTGCAGGTTTAGGATTTATGTTTAATATCACAGATCGTTGGAATTTAGGTTTAGAGACTTCGTATAACTTTGCTTTAGGAGAGTCTTATGACTATACATTAACTAACGTTCGTTTAGGTCACAATTTTGGAAGTGGTGTTCCTGCTGCAACTGCTGCTACAAGTACAGCTACAGCTTATGAAATGCCAAATCAAAACTGGTGTTCAAGAGATTGGAGCGTTGGTGCAGGTACTTCTTTCGTAAGTTTTGAAGGTCCAATGACTGGTCAAAACTTTTTATTAGATCAATTTACAACTTTAGCTAGTATCAATCTTCAAAAAAGATTAAACAGTGCTTTTGATGCAAGAATTAACGGAGCTTTCGGTAATGTTTGGTATCCTAAACAAGTAGGTGGAGATAACTATCCTAATGTAAATGATAATGTACACGCGGTTTCTTATAACGCTGCTCAAATGTTTGATTTAACATTAGAAGGAGTATTAAAAGGTGCAGGTACAATTTTACCTGAAAATGCAATTTTCTCTCCATACATTTATGCAGGTCCTGGTATCAACTGGATTACTTCAATCGGAAACTGGAATGCAGGTAACAATGGTGTTAATTATTATGGTACTGATGA
Organism: Chitinophagales bacterium; assembly: GCA_044368655.1. Taxonomy (GTDB): domain Bacteria; phylum Bacteroidota; class Bacteroidia; order Chitinophagales; family JADJOU01; genus CHPMRC01. The sequence continues at coordinate 9,364 of JBIPPB010000020.1, forward strand.
TGTTAATATGAATATTTCTTCAGGTCTAGGTTTTAACTTCAGAACTTCTGATCGTTTTTCAATTCAATTGGAAGGTGGTAGAAAATGGAATTTAGACAACAGTTTCTCATACAATCAAGCAAATTTAAGAGGTGTATATGCTTTAGGAAATTGCAACACAGATGCGCCTAAAAAAGCATCTAAAACAGAAGCTGCTAAAGTACAAGATTCTGATGGAGACGGTGTTCCTGATAATGTAGATGAGTGTCCTTATGTTGCTGGTCGTCCAGAATTCTTCGGTTGTCCTGATTCTGATGGTGATGGTATTGGAGATAGCAAAGATAAGTGTCCATTTGACAAAGGTCCTGCTTCAAATCAAGGTTGCCCTGAAGCTGCTAAACCAGCTGAAACAACTCCAACAACTCCAACAACTCCAACAACACCAAGTTCTTCTTCTAATGGTCAAAAACAAGGAAGATTAATTGGTACTTATGAAGTATTCTTTACAAATTGTAATACTTATTCAGCTGGACAAGTTGAAACTTTACAACAAGTAGCTACATTATTGAAAAATAATCCTAACTACAAAGCAACTGTAAACGGTCATGCTGCAAAAGGTGGAAGCAAAGCTTGTAGCCAACAAAGAGCAGACAAAGTTGCAGGTACTTTAAAAATGAAAGGTGTAAACGTTTCAGGTGTTAAAACAGCTGCATTCGGAGACGCTCGTTCTAAATACAATAGTACTCAAGACAATAGAGCAGAAATCGAAATTTATTCTTTCGACTAATCTCACATTGATCTTTAAAATTATTAAGCCTGTCTTCGGACAGGCTTTTTTTTTGATAAAAATTTAAAAGAAAAACATTTTATAGAATTGCTTAAATATTTTTTTAGAGTTTAATTAACTTTAATTTATATTTGCCTCAAATTAAAACAGTAAAAATGTCAAATATATTAATTACAGGTGGAGCTGGTTTTATAGGTTCGCATGTAGTACGAAGAATGGTTAAAAACTATCCAAATTACAATATCTACAATTTAGATAAATTAACTTATGCAGGAAATCTAGAGAATTTAAAAGATATTGAAAATGAGCAAAACTATCATTTTTTGAAAGCTGATATTCAAAATGCGGAAGAAATAGATCAAATTTTTAAAAAATATCATATCACGCATGTTATTCACTTAGCTGCTGAAAGCCATGTGGACCGAAGTATTTCGAATCCTATTGAATTTGTAATGACGAATGTAGTTGGAACGGTAAACTTATTAAATGTTGCCAAAAATAACTGGTCTGGAGATTTAAATAATCACAAATTTTACCATGTCTCTACAGATGAAGTATATGGAGCATTGGGTTCCGAAGGTTTTTTCACTGAAGAAACGAGTTATGATCCTCATAGTCCATATTCAGCTTCAAAAGCAAGTAGCGATCATTTTGTTAGAGCATATTACGATACCTTTGGACTACAAGTATTAATATCAAATTGTTCTAATAATTATGGTTCACACCATTTTCCCGAAAAATTAATCCCTCTTTGTATCCATAATATAAAAAATAATCTCCCACTTCCAATTTATGGTGATGGAAAATATACGAGAGACTGGCTTTTTGTTGAAGATCATGCTCGAGCAATTGATGTAATTTTCCATAAAGGAAAAATTGGAGAAACCTATAATATTGGTGGCTTTAATGAATGGCAAAATATAGATCTCGTTAAATTATTATGTGAAATAATGGATGACAAACTAGGTCGACCAGAAGGAAGTTCGGAAAAACTCATTACTTTTGTAAAAGATCGTCCAGGTCATGATTTAAGATATGCAATTGATGCCTCAAAAATTGAAAAAGAATTGGGATGGCGTCCTTCTGTAACTTTTGAAGAAGGTTTAGAAAAAACCGTAGATTGGTTTTTATCTAATGAAGATTGGCTTAATAATGTAACTAGTGGTTCTTACAAAGATTATTATCAAAAACAATACAATTAATTTATATGCCTCATTATTTTAAACTAGGAGATATTCCACAAAAAAGACATACCCAATTTCGTAAACCTGATGGTGGATTGTATCAAGAAGAATTGGTAAGTACCGAGGGGTTTTCAAATGTATATTCAACCGTTTATCATTGTCATCCTCCAACGGTTGTTAGAGAATACAAAGAAGGGTTTTCTGTAAAACCTCCAGTGGTAGAAGAGGAGCATTGTAAGCCAAGATGTTTTATGGGTAATAAAATTAGTGCCGAAGGCGACTATCTTAAAAGTAGAAAGCCAATGATGGTCAATAATGATTGTGAAATAACGGTATCCGCTCCTAAAGAGTCGATGACTAGTTATTTTTACAAAAACTCAAGTGCTGATGAATTGATTTTTATTCATGAGGGAACGGGGAAAATGAAGAGCGTATTTGGCGAATTGAATTTTAAATATGGCGATTATATTATGATTCCAAGAGGCACTATTTACCAATTGGAATTTGATACTGCAGATAATCGATTATTGATTGTTGAATCTTTTGGTCCATATACTTATCCAAAAAGATATTTAAATCATTATGGTCAACTTTTAGAGCATGCTCCATTTTGCGAGCGAGATATCATAACTCCGAGCAATCTTCAAACGCATGACGAACATGGCGATTTCTTAGTTTACATCAAGAAAAACCAAATCATGTATCCTACGATATATGCGACTCACCCTTTTGATGCAATAGGTTGGGATGGTTATCATTACCCTTACATTTTTTCTATACACAATTTTGAACCAATAACTGGTCGCGTTCATATGCCACCTCCAATTCATCAAACATTTGATGGAAAAGATTTTGTGATATGCAGCTTCGTTCCACGAATGTATGATTATCATCCAAAGTCAATTCCTGCTCCTTATAATCACAGCAATGTAGATAGCGACGAGGTACTTTACTATGTAGATGGCGATTTTATGAGTCGGAATCATGTTGAAAAGGGCATGTTTACATTGCATCCAATTGGAATTCCTCATGGGCCACATCCTGGAGCAATTGAGCGAAGTATTGGTCAAACTGAAACGAAAGAATTAGCAGTAATGATTGATACATTTAGACCTTTAAAACTCACAAAATATGCAATTGATGTGGAGTTTACAGATTATCCATATAGCTGGTTACATTAAAAAAAGTTTACTTTAAGCGATTGGCAACTTCTATCGATAAAACATTATTTGCAATTGTAGATGTGGAAACCACTGGAGGCAAACCCAGTCAATCCAAAATCACAGATATAGGTATCATCATAACCGATGGTTCTAATATTATTGTAGAGTTTTCTTGTTTATTAAATCCCGAAAAACCAATAGATCCATTTGTTATAAAGTTGACGAATATAACCAATGAAATGGTTTACAATCAACCTGTTTTTAAAGATTGTGCAGATAAAATATATAATCTTCTGAAAGATTGTATTTTTGTGGCCCACAATGCAGATTTTGATTTTCAGATGGTTCGTAAGGAATTTCTTGAAATCGGTATTCCATTTCAAGTTTCAAAAATTTGTACGGTAAAATTAACAAAATCTATTTTTCCTAACTTAAGTTCTTATAGCCTAAAAAACGTATGTGAATACTTTGGTATTACCTTAGAAAATGCACATAGAGCTTATCAAGATGCACTAGCAACGGCACATTTGTTTCACCATTTATGTGCTCAAACGCAGCCTAATTTTTTAATGGATGAAGTTAAAAAACAAAATTATGATATAAGTATCCCAGAGCATTGGGAATACAAAAATGAAGATATTTTAAACACAAAAAGTGGTGTTCTAATATTTAAAGACCATTTAGATACCGTTTTGATGATAGAATATGCTTCAAATATCAAAAAAATATTATATAAATTACTTGACCAAAATCTAATTTATCCTCATATAATTGAAGAAATTAAAAAAATGGAGATTTTGAGTTTTGATCATGAAATAAAAGCCGAACTCTTTGCACTTGATTTAATTCAAAAAGCATCCCCTAAATATACTAAAAGATTTAAAGATATTAACTATCAAGCCGTTTTAACTATAGAGCCTACAGAAAAAGCATTTTATCATTTTAAAATAATATCTAAAATGGAAATAGAATCATTTCATTTCCCTTATGTTTTTTGTACGTCTAAAAAAATGGCAGATAAACTTAAAAAAAGGCTCATACAAAGTGCCGATTTGCATTTTGTCTACCACTACAAAACTAATTTAAACGAAAGTGAAGTTGATTTTGAACAAAAAAAGAATCACTATAATCTTCAAATGCAAAAAGTATTTAATTTATTTTGTTGTCCAATAAATGATGGTTATTATATATTTTCGAACCATAATGGACTTGTAGAAGGTGTAAAAATTAAAAATTTTTATATCCATAGCTGGGTAAAAGGTCAGTTAAAAGGTAAGACAATCCAAAACGAAGAGGAAATACTTACTTTTGACATCAATCCAAAGTTTACCAAGAAGTTTTTGAATATTATTAATAAAGTGAGCTATAAAATTATTACAAATCAAAATAAACCTAATGAAACCCATTAATCCAATATTAAAAAAGTCATTGTTTGCTTTTTTTATATTCCTAATAGGATGGTTGTTCAGTTTTTTATTTCATACCAAAGAAATAAAAATTGAAGATAAATATAAGCAAACGACAAATGATAAACACAGCCAGGAACCAAATAACAATTCTTTAATTTCTGAAAATCAATATACGTATACAAACGATGAGATAGCAATTCCGTCATACGTAATTGAGGTTTTGGATTATATCGAACTCAACCAAAAAGCTCCCGAAGGATTTGTGGGTGGCAGAACATTTAAAAATCGTGAAGGGTTATTACCCAAAAAGGACGAAAACGGAAAATTATTTTTTTATCAAGAATGGGATGTGCATCTAAAAGAAAGAGGCAAAAATCGAGGTGCCGAACGCCTTGTAACTTCAAATTTGGGCAATGCATATTATACTAAAGATCATTATCAATCATTTATAAAAATTAAATAACCAATTTTTTAAATATTCAATTTTATGACAACTTCATATTTTTGTGTTTTTCATCCAAGTGATATTCATGCAATTTCTGAATCCGGTTCACAAAACATTTATTTAAATGGAAAAGAAATTCTTTCGTTGAATGATTTTTACAAAATACTTTCAACGAAACTCCAATTTGATTCAAATTTTGGAAACAACTTAGATGCACTTTACGATAGTCTATCCGACTTATCTTGGATCGATATGCTTCAAGTGAATATTATTATCGAAAACACGAATTATTTTTTAAAAAACGAATCGGTTGATACGAAGTCCAACGTTATTTTAACCTTGTATGATGCGGCCGAATCCATTTCAAGTGATCCCATTTTTGAAGATGAACCTTCTAGAAGTTTAATCTTTTATTTTGAGCATACGCAGTGGCTTGAAGATATCATGGAAGAGAATGCCCTTATTTGGCAATATATATAAAAAAAGGAAGCAATAGATGCTTCCTTTTAAGTTAAATTCATATTTAAACCTGGTTTAAATTAATTTCTTTTATTTAATATACTAATGTAGTACAATAAGTTAATTAAAGAAGCTACCGCATTTAGAACGTAAGTCATTGCAGCCCATTTTAAACCATCTTTTGACATGGCATAAGATTCGCCATTTAATCCTTTAGCTTCTAACCAATTTAACGCTCTTTTTGATGCATCAAATTCTACTGGTAAAGTAACAAATGCAAAAAATGTAGTTGCTCCATAAAGAATAATTCCTATAAATAGTGGCAAAGGTGACATTTTCAACAAAAAGAATCCTGCTAAAATTAAAATTGGCATGACTTTACTTGATAAATTTACAATAGGAACCAAACGACTTCTTAATCCTAACATGGAATACGATGTAGCATGCTGAACAGCGTGTCCACATTCATGAGCAGAAACCGCTGCGGCCGTTATGGAATTACTATCATAAACCATTTCTGATAAATTAACTGTTTTGTCTGAAGGATTATAGTGATCCGTTAATTGACCAGGCGTACTGATTACTTTTACATCATAAATACCATTCTCGCGTAACATTGCTTCCGCAATTTCTTTACCCGTTAATCCAAGAGGGTTAACTACATTTGAATATTTTTCCATTCGACGTTTGAGGAGCATTTGGATCAAAAAAGATGCCCCCATGACAATAAAGAATAAAATTTGAAAACTCATAATACAATAATTTTAAATACAAAAATAATACTATTTAGATTAACACTTAATTTAATAATTGTTAAACCTAAATTATTCAATAAAATTGATCGCTTAAAAATAAAATCAAAATCAAAAAAAAAACATTAATTTTGCGCTAGTGTTTCATTTTTAATACGTAATAATGAATTTTAGAAGCAAAAGTATTCTTTTTAGTATCATTCTTTTTTTCTGGTGTATTGGTAGCTGCAATTGGTACACTTGTCGTATTAAAGGATACTGCATCAATGACTTTTTTGGAATTTTTGGACAGCCAACTATTGAATTACCGGCAAAACCAGTTACGCCCTTAATTTATTTCAAATTTAATGATTCAAACGTATATTCTGAAAACATCGACTCATTTAAAAAATTAGTATGTGATTCTTTTTCTAAGGATTCTTTTGTGCTTATTGAAGGTTTTTATTATCAAAATGAATTGGATTCCGATTCTAATGCAAATCTCTTAGGTCTTGCTAGAGCGAATCAATTAAAAGAAATGCTAAAAAGTTGTATTGACTCAAATAAAATTCAGACTATAAGTAGCTTGTTTAATGGAAAATCGGATACTTTTTTAATTGCTTATCAAATTCAAGCGAAAAAACTAGTAGATTATTCTCAGATTAAAGAAACATCTTTAGTATCTAATGGTGACATTTTAGAGATACGTTTTCCTTCTGGAAATTCACAAGTAAATGAACAGGCTGATTTAAGTATCTTAAATACTATTATTGAAAAAGTAGCTTTATCCAAAACTTCAAAAATACTTGTTGAAGGTCATACCGATAATTCAGGCGATGAAAATAAAAATAACGCACTTTCTGCTTCCCGTTGCCTTGTAATTAAAAAAATATTAATTCAAAAAGGAATTCAAGAACAACAAATTGAAATAAAAAGCTATGGTTCAAAAAAGCCTAAGGTTTCTAATGACAGCGAAATTAATAAAGCGATTAATCGAAGGGTCGAATTAAAAGTTATTCAATAAACTAAAATATAAAATTATGTTTTTATTTAATATTCAAATTTTTCAAGGTGATATTACCAAAGATTTTAAAGGCGTAGATGCTACGATTGAAATCTTAATTATGTTATTTGTTGCGGCACTTCTTGGTTTTGCTATTGGTTATTTTATTAGACGACCAAAAAAAGAATATATTTTTGATAACAATGAAACTGAAATTTCGTTTGCAAAAAGTATACAAGAAACAGAAACTACAAATGCGATTAATAAAAAAGAAAAATTAGTTATTCAAAATGAGGTTTCTGAAACATTAGCTATTTCTAATGACAATAAAAAAGCAACTGCAAAGAAAACAAAGAGTAATATTCAATCTGAAAAAGAAATTAAAGTGACTCCAAAAGCTGAAGTTTCTTCTACAGAAGTTAAACCTAAAACTTCAAAAAGAACAACCAAAGCAATAAAAACCGAAGATTTAACTTTAATAGAAGGAATTGGCCCTGCGATTTCAAAATGGTTAAATGAAAACGGTATCAATTCGATGGAGCAATTAGCGGAAACCAAAGTAGATACGCTTCAAGAAATTTTGGATAAAGCCGGTTCACGATTTGTTATTCACACGCCTGCTACTTGGCCAATGCAAGCTGGAGTTTATCTTTCGGGAGATAAAGATGCTTTTGAAACATTAAAAAAAGAGTTGAAAGGCGGAAGAATCGTTAAATAAATTCAATCATTTTAGATGGTAATAGGAATAGCCGGAGGAACAGGTTCAGGAAAAACGACTGTAGTTAAAAAAGTCATGCAACTTTTTGCTAAGAAAGATGTCGTTTTACTTTCTCAAGATAATTATTACAAAGACAATTCGCATTTGTCTGTTGAAGAGAAAAAAAACACCAATTTTGATCATCCAGATGCTATTGAATTTTCGCTTTTAACCGAGCATGTATCCGCTTTAATCAACGGTCAATCCATTGAGCAGCCTACGTATTCTTATTTAACTTGTTCGAGAAATCAAGAAACCATTCATACTGAACCAAAAAAAGTAATTCTTATTGAGGGTATCTTAATTTTGACGGATAAGAAATTACGTGAAAAAATGGATATGTGTATCTTTGTAGATGCGCCTGCCGACGAACGTTTGATTCGTGTGATTCACCGCGATATGATCGAAAGAGGACGGGACGTTGTAGAAGTATTAAAAAGATATGAAAACACGGTAAAACCGATGCATGAACAATTTATAGAACCTTCTAAAAAGTTTGCAGATCTTATTATTCCGCTTGGTGGACACAACCATGTAGCGATTAAATTTCTAGCCGAATTAATTAAAACAAAAATACAATCAACACATATAACTAATTAAAATAAACAATTAACTTCAATGAAAAAATTTACTGAAATTCAATATCAAAGACCGAATCTAGAAGATTTCGCTAACCAATTGAAAACCAACATCGAAGCATTTAAAAATGCTCAAACTGCTGAAGAACAAAGAACTTTGTTTTTAAAAATCAGCAATGAAGGTAAAAAAATATACAGCAGCCATGCTTTTGTTGAGGTAAAATTTAGTCAAAATACGAAAGATGAATTCTTTGCAAAAGAAAAAGACTATTTTGATGCAGAAAGTCCAAGATTAGCTCCTGTTTATAAAGAATTTGGCATTGCTTGTTTAGATGCTAAATTTCGCTCCGAGTTAGAAAAAGAATTTGGAAAACAATTTTTTGATTTAACCACCCTTCAAAATAAAATTGTTTCTGAAGAAATCGTTCCTCTTTTACAAAAAGAAAATGAATTAAGCGCTAACTATCAAAAAATCAAATCAGAAATCAAAGTTGATTTTGATGGAAAAACGTATAATTTAAGTGGAATGAGTCCGCTTATGGAACATACAGACCGTGAATATCGCAAAGCGGCAAGCAAAGCCTATTACTCAGCTTTAATTAAAGCACAACCTGATTTTGACCGAATTTATGACGAGTTGGTTAAAGTACGTGTAGAGATGGCGACAAAATTAGGTTATAACGATTTTGTTGAAATGGGATATGACCGCATGGGAAGAACATGTTATAATGCATCCAACATTTCAACATATAGAGGTTTTATCGAAAAATATGTAACTCCAAAAGTCGCTATTTTAAAAGAGCGAATTCGTGAAAAACAAGGAATTGATGTGATGTATCATTACGACACCTTATTATTCTCGGATGGAAATGCAACACCAAAAACATCACCAGAACAAATGATTGCGGATGCTCAGGTAATGTATAATGAGCTTTCACCAGAAACGGGTAAATTCTTCAAACAAATGATTGATTTGGAAGTGATGGATCTTTTAAATCGTGAGAATAAAAGTCCGGGTGGATATTGCACCTATATTGATGAGATTAAATCGCCATTTATATTTTCTAATTTTAATGGAACATCTCATGATGTGGATGTTTTAACACACGAAGCTGGTCATGCGTTCCAATGTTATTGCAGTACACACTTTGAAGTTGCGGATTACTTCTTCCCAACCTCGGAAAGTGCTGAAATCCATTCAATGAGTATGGAGTTTTTTGCATGGAATTGGGTTGATAAATTCTTTAAAGAAGATACGGATAAATACAAATTAGGTCATTTGTTGAAATCATTATTCTTTTTGCCTTATGGAGTGACTGTAGATGAATTCCAACAAAATGTATATGAAAATCCAAGTTTGAGCCCAGAAGGCCGAAGAAATATGTGGAATGAAGTGAGTAAAAAATATTCACCATGGGTAAAAGTAGATAATGAGCCATTTTTAGAAAATGGTGGTCGTTGGCAGCCGCAAGCGCATATTTATCAATCTCCTTTTTATTATATAGATTATACGTTAGCGCAGTTGTGTGCTTTTCAGTTTTATAAAAAAATGAATGAAAACTTTGATCAAGCATGGCAAGATTACCATAGACTTTGTCAAAAGGGTGGTAGCTTGAACTTCTTAGAATTATTAGATGTAGCTAATTTGAGTTCCCCATTTGATGAAAAAGGATTTGCAGAAACTATTGACTTTATCTTTGCAGAAATTGAACGTTTGTTCAATTTGTATTTTGAGCAGCAACAAGCTCAAGCATAAGAAAATAATCTTTATGACTTTTTTAAAAACACGAACGTATGTTCGTGTTTTTTTATTTTATAGAAAACCCCATTTCGTTAAGTAAAAGCTTAACTTTAGCTACATAATCACCTTGTAGAATAATTTCTTGTTCTTTTACCGCACCACCAACGCCAAGCTTTGTTTTAATTTTTTTTGATAAGGCTTCTAAGTCGTCTTTAGAACCTATAAAATTTTGAATTAAGGTCACTTTTTTTCCGGCACGCTGTTTTGCATCCAAAATCACTTTAAGTTTTTGTTGTGCCGATGGTAACGTTTCCTCTTCAAGGTTTTCATACTCAAATTTAAAATTAGGATCTGTAGAATAAACTACATTACGAATATCTTTCTTTTTCATATTTATCTTACTTTACTTCTTAAAATTATAAAATCTAAAATATTTGGGAAAAAACGCTTAACATAAACGGCGAATATTTCTTTTTGGCCAATATAGGCTTCTTTCTTTTTTTGAGAAATGGCCCGAATCATTTTTTTAGAAAACACTTCAACTTCCATGCCTTGAGCAGTTGCTTCATCTTGCGCATTTTGAGCGTCTCCATGTTCATTTAATGCATTAAAAGCCACTTGGGTATTCACAAAACCAGGACAAATTAGAGTAACATCAATACCATCTTTTTGATGTTCTTGTCGCAATACATCAAAAAACCCATGCAATGCATGTTTGGCACCGGCATATCCAGAACGATACGGCGTACCAAATTTACCTAATAGACTGGTTACTACAACAATTTGTCCTCCACCCTTTTTTATAAAATATGGCAAAATAGCTTTAGCTAATGCCACGTTAGCCAAATAATCGATTTGAATTAAACGTTCATCTACTTCTATTTTTGTATCAATAATTAAAGAACGCTGACTAACACCTCCATTTAAGACCAAAATATCAATCTCATTGAATTGTTTAATGGCATTTTCTACCCACTGTTCGGCTTGATGGTAATCGGCTAAATCAAAAGGTAAAACGTCTATTTGATTTGGATTGGATTGCTTTACTTGGTTAAGCATTTCTATCTTACGAGACGAAATCAATACGCGATTATTTTGAGCCAAATCTAATGCAAGTTGCTTTCCAATTCCACTAGAAGCACCCGTAATCCAAATATTTTTATTTTTCATAATAGATTATTTAAAACTTATATTCAATTTTATTCAAAAAAAAAGTCCTCAAAATTGAGGACTTTTTTATGTTTAATCAATAAAAAATTATTGAGCGGCGTCCAACTTTAAGGTTTTCACCACTGAACCATTTAATAAAATGTTAGCAAAATAAATTCCATGAGAAGGCGCTTTAAAATCAATATTTTGATTATTTATTGTTTGATTAAAAACGACCTTTCCAGATAAATCTGTAATTTGTAATTGATGATTTTTAAATTTAGAATCTAATTGAAATTGGTTATTTGAAAATGACAAAGTAAAATCATTCATTAACTTATCTTCTAATGAAGACTGAGCGCATTTTGCTTGTTTAAATTCAAATGTAACCGTTTGATCAGTTTCTCCGCTAGTAGAAAACTTTACAGAAGTTTTACCATCTCCATTTAAATTAACTAATTTATTGTTTACAAAACCCGAAATATTAAATTGAGTATAAATTTTATATTTTTCTCCAGCATTTAATGTGATTGTACCTGTTTTTGGTAAAGCTTCACAACCATTTTTATCACAAAAGCCAGGGCTTGCTGCAGTCCAATTCGTTGAAACAGAAATCACTTTGCCATCCCAATTATATGTTTTAGCTTGGTTAGAAGTATTCGTCATTTCTACTTCAACTTTATAATCCGATTCCGTACAAGCGGTAGCTTCACTTTTAGCTGTTAAAGTGCTAAACGTTGTTTGAGAATACAAAGACGTTGCTAATAAAGAAAGAGAAAATATTGATAATTTAATTTTTAACATTTTGATAATTATTTAATTGTAAACTTAACTTTTTGATTTTCGATGTTTAAGATATATACTCCTGATGTTAAATTAGAAACATCGATACTTAATTTATTAGCACCTTCATTAATTTTAGCATCTTTAGAATATACATTTTTACCCACTAAATCATAAATTTTTACAGAAGAAACTTGATTTTTAACTGAAGAAAAATCTATTACAAATTGACCATTAGATGGATTTGGATAAAGATTGATATTTTCATTAATTGTAACATTAGAAATACTACTTCCTGCACTTAAATCAACTACTTTAGAAATAATTTCTTCATTTAAACCAATTTTTAAAGCATTATGAACTAAATAATCATTTGTACCCAATGTTCCACTATCACTTACAAAAACAACAAGATGAGCTTTACTTGCATTTTCTATTTCATTTACAACATCATCAAAATTAAATGTAAATTTCTCAAAATCGGTCGATGTAATTGCACCTGTTTTAATTCTCCATTTTTCACCCCAAGTTCCTCCAAGTAATCGTCTTTCTACTTTATCATGAATATAACCAATGATTGGATTGCCTCTACCTGCCATAGGATGTCCAGTTACGGCATTATATGCATTAGTCTGATTCCATCCTGTTCCAGTACCTGTCATACCATCTTGAATAACATAAGCATTAGCTCTTAACGATTTTGAATTTAGATATGTAAATACCTTAACATCAACCGATAAAGTTAATTTTTTCGAAGTTGTATTATAAACTGACTTAGCATCAATACTTACTGGTGTAATCAAACCTGAACGCGAAAGAGCTCTCGATTCCCAAGAACCTCTGCCTACCGCATAACCTTCTCCAGAAAAGAAATTTCTATCAATCATAGATGTAGGTGCTCCTTGAGCAAATCGACCTGCTAAAACTGTCGCTTGTGGAGTAGTCATTTGATCCGTACCAAAACCCGCGTGGATGTTAACTGGGATTACATTAGGATTACTAGCAAGCATTTTATCAGCCACAACATGACCATCAGGACAATGAACACAAGCTGCGGTAGTAAACTCTTCAAACAACACCTTTTTGGTTGGTATTTTAGACAAGAATATTACATTTTGAGCCGTTGAAAATTGATTATTGGAAGATATCGCATCACTAGTAGCATTATTTACTTTCGTGATTTTAAAATCAGAAACTTCTAATTTTTTTGGCGTAGCACTTGTAATCTTTTGGTCAAAAGTTAAAATTGTAGTACCAAATGCTTCTAAATTTAAGTTATTAAACACTTGAGTTCTTGGAGTTGCTTCTCCTTCTAGTTTATATGATGCTTCTACACTAGTAATTAAAGTAGCTCCATCATTTCTTAAAAATGCGAGAACATCAATATTTTGTTTGATTCTTTGATATTCTAAAGATGGTGCAGCTACTAATAAGTTTGCATCCACATTATTTAACATCTCTACCCATCTAATATAATCTATATATATAAAATTATTAGTAGCAGGAGTAGGCGCATTAAGCGTAAATTTAAAATAAACTTTAGTTTTACCTATTAAGTCTTTTAAATCTACTACAACTTGACTAACACTTGATTTATATTCTTTTAAAAGAGTCCAATTTGTTTGGTCTTCGCTATATTCTACTTTAAAACTAAAATTATCACTTGTAGAATATCCCATTCCAACTGGAAATCTTAAAAAGGCATTATCATATCCACTATAATTTCTAGCAACTTTAGTTTCAAATGATGCATTAATTCCAGCAGTTCTTCCATCAGCTAATAGAAACATATTGGTACCATTAGTTCCTAGAATAACACTTTGATTAACAATATCCCAATTTTTAGTACCACTAATCGCAGTCCTTGTTAATCCAGGATCACTTGTAATAATAGGCATTGAATCTAAAAGACTATATGCCTGAGAAAATGTAACTCCTATATTTAGAATTACAAAAAATAACATGTAAAATTTTTTCATAAGATTATTTTTAATTTTTTTTATGATTTTTGAATTGCAAATATAATAAGAAATTAAATGGCGTGTAAATTATTTTTATTTCAATTTCAAAATAAAATTAAAAAACAAAACTACGCGCGCTCATTTTATATACTTCAAATTATTATAAAGTATTATAAAACAATATTTTAAGCAAAAAAAAATGAATTCATAATAGCACATTAACCTTAGTTCACATTTTTTTAACCTAACTCTTTTTGACTTTACGATTTCGATATACATTCCATTGATAAACTCATAAATAAAATAGATATCATAGCGTTTTCAAATATTTAACCCGAACAACAAAAAAGACTGTACTCCTTTTTTGTTGCATTTTAATATAAATATGTGCAAATAATGCTAATTATCAGATTTAATATCTGGAAAATCCATATTGAGCTTCTTTAACGTATTTAATAAAAGCTCTGCAACCAGATAACTTTTATACCATCCTTTATCCGCAGGAATAATATGCCAAGGTGTTTTATTACAATTTAGAAACGCCTGATGATAGGCATCTTGATAGGCATTCCAATATTCTCGTTCTTTCCAATCGTTATCATTATGTTTATAATGTTCTTCTTTTAAATCCCTTCGTTCGGTTAAGCGTTCTAATTGCTTTTCAGGACTTACATGAAGATAACATTTGATAATATGCGTATGATTATTTTTTAATAAAGCCTCAAAATGATTAATATCTTCATAACGCTTTTTGCAAACTTCTGGCGTAATCCATTGGTGCACTTTTTGTATCAAAACATCTTCATAATGCGAACGATTAAACACTTTAATTTCACCTTTTTGTGGTACTTGCTGATGAATTCGCCATAAAAAATCGTGTTTAAATTCAAGGTCCGTTGGTTTCTTAAAACTATAAATACTGCAATTGGTCGGATTTAAACCCGTAAATACATCTCGAATAATGCCATCTTTTCCGCTGGCATCCATACCTTGAAGAATTACCAAAACGGAATCTTTACTATTGGCTAAAAGTAAGGTTTGTAATTGCAAAATTTCTTGTTGCATTTCAACCGTTAATTTCTTTATCGCTGCTTTATCCAAATCATCTGGAGGCAAAGTGCTGATTGTTTTTAAATCGATCATATTTATTAAATTTTAATGCATTCGGTCGCCACGGAGTTCCAGTTCATTTATGATTTCTGCTTCTATTTTTAATATTTCATCCCATCGTTTATCAACTTTTTTAGGATCGATATATTTTTTGGCTAAACTTAAAAACAGCTTATAATGTCCGGCTTCGGAAACCATTAATTTTTTATAAAAACTTCGAAGCGATACATCACTACAATATACGGATAATAATTTAAAGCGCTCACAACTTCGGGCTTCAATTAAGGCACAAACCAATAGTTTATTGAGGAGCATACTTTCTCTGCCGCCATCACCTTTTATCCGTTGATTGATTTTGGCTACATATTCATCTTTACGCTGGCGTCCTAATTTTAAATTCCGCTTTTGCATTTCATCTAAAACCATCCTAAAATGCCCCCATTCTTCATCAACCACAGGAGCCACTTCTTGCACCAATTCTTCTAATTCGGGAAATAATACAATGAGCGAAATGCCACTACTGGCTGCTTTCTGCTCACAATATGCATGGTCGGTTAATATTTCTTGAATGGATTTTTCTGCTAAATTCACCCATCTAGGATCGGTTGAAAGTTTTAATCCTAACATAATTAACGTTTATAACAAGCCTCTTTTTTTAGTGGTTCTGCGTGAAGTGCCTCCAAACCCTAAAACGCCTAAAAGACCACGAGTGACCTCTCTTGTAATCATTTTACCTACGGGACTATTAATCACATCCGAAACGGTATCTAAAAATCCGCCTTCCGAGGCTTCTTGTTTTTTAGCTTCGGTTACCTCCTCTGTATTTTCGATATCCTTTGAGGCTTCTATTTTTTCAGTTAACAATTCATAGGCGCTTTCGCGATCGATAAGTTCTTCGTACTTGGATTTGATTTCGGACTGCGCTACTAAATTCGTTAATTCTTGAGGCGTTAAGATTCCAATTCGGCTCAAAGGAGGCTTCATATATGAAACAACCAATGGTGTAGGAATCCCTTTTTCATTAAGAACGGTTACTAAGGCTTCTCCAATTCCCATCGAAATTAGTGTTTGATCTACTTTATAATATGGAGAAATTGGGAAATTTTGAGCAGCTAATTTAATAGCCGCTTGATCTTTGGCTGTAAAAGCACGAAGCGCATGTTGCACTTTCATACCCAATTGCCCTAAAATAGCTTCAGGAATATCCGCAGGATTTTGCGTAATAAAGAAAATACCAACGCCTTTAGAACGAATTAATTTTATAGTCGCTTCCAATTGTTTTTTTAATGCGGTAGAAGCTTCTTCAAAAATCAAATGGGCTTCATCGATAAAAATAACCAACTTCGGTTTATCAGGGTCACCAATTTCGGGAAACGTATTGTAAATTTCGGCCAAAAGACACAACATAAATGTGGAAAATAATTTAGGTTTATCTTGAATATCCGTAAGTCTAAAACAAGAAACAACGCCCCTTCCGTCAATTTTACGCGTTAGATCTTCCACTTCAAAAGAGCGCTCACCAAAAAACTTTTCAGCTCCTTGTTGCTCCAATTCGATCACTTTTCGTTGAATCGTTCCGAGTGTAGCCGGCGAAAAACTGCCATATAATCTCGTTAAATCCGCTTTAAGCGAATCGTTGGCCTCAATAAGAATTTGTTTCATATCTTTCAAATCCAATAAAGGCAAATTATTGTCATCGCAGTATTTAAATAGCATCGACAAAACACCTTCTTGTGTATCGTTTAATCCTAATACTTTCGCAAATAAAACAGGTCCAAACTCACTTACTGTTGCGCGCATCGGCACGCCCATTTCTTTACTTATTGAAAGCATTTCAAGTGGATTGGCTTCATAATTATTATCGATGCCCATCAATTGATTTCGCTCCTCTACCCGACTGTTTGTGGTTCCGGCCATAGCTAATCCACTTAAATCACCTTTAATATCCATGATTAAACTTGGAACACCTGCTTTTGATAAACTCTCTGTAATGGATTGAAGGGAAATGGTTTTTCCTGTTCCTGTGGCACCCGCAATCAAACCATGACGATTAAACATTTTGATAGGTGCATATATTTTTGCCTCCGATATTAATTCATCATTATATTTAGCAATTCCCATTAAAATGGAATCTCCTTTGTGTGTATATCCCGCCTGAATATCTTCAATAAATTTTTGTTTTGACATATTTAGATTTTTAAATAGAACGACAAATTTATAAAAAAAGAAATACTTCTAATTAAAAAATCGGTGTTTTTTTAGTATTATTAGTAAAAAGCAATAGAAATACTATCTAACGATAAAATTGAAAACCAATGTCCCTCGATCGATATCTAAGTTTTCTGACGGCGTAAATTTGGCTCTCATTGCCGCTTTCTCACATTTGTCGATTAAATCTAAATCAGTGATTGTAGAACCCTGAGCTTTATATTCTGCATTTAAAACTTTTCCTAAATTATCTACTTTTACCGTAATGATAATAACGCCTTCTTTGTTGGAATTGTCTGAAATTTTAGGAATATTATCCAATTTACGACCTTTAAGTCCCGAACCAATTAATCCACGACCAGTGCCCGAATTTCCTAGTCCTGTAGATTGTCCTGAATAATTATTCGATTTAGAACCACTTGGATCGCCCATATTGCCCTCGCCTTCTTTAACGCCTTGACTACCCGACCCCGTCCCTTTACCCGAAAAACCCGTAAACAACGCATTTTGATTTGCTTTTGGCTTTGATTCGCTAGAAGCCGTAGAAGGATTTTTAGAAATTTCTTTCGCCTTTTTATCCGTTTTTAACATATTTTCTACGACCACTTTTTTAACTTCCTTCACTTTGCTTTCTTTCGGCGTTTCAATAGCAATTGTTTCTTCCGACTCTTGAACCAAAACCGCTTCTTTAACTTCTTGAGTTAACGGCGGATTACCTGGCGAAGGTACATTAATATCGACCATTTTATCTTGAGGCGCAGGCTCGTCTTCGCCTAAACCAACTTCGGTATATCCAAAATCAACCATTAAGCCTTCTCCTTCATTCATATCTTCTTTTGGTGGACTTGAAAACTTGACAAACCACAACAAAAAACAAATTAATATCATGTAGAAAAATGCAAAAAGCATCGCTACTTTTCGATGGTTTTCATTTTCTTTTGAAGGATTTGAAAGATGCGATAATGAATTCATAATTAATTATTTAGCCTCTTTGGTTGCCATAACCATTTTAATCTTTAACTTATTCCCTATTTGTAGAACATTAACTAAATCCTGGACCGTTAGCGATTGATCCAAACGAAGCACTATCGTTGGATTGTCTTTAAGTTCGGATAATTGCAGCAATCGATTTTCCAAATTTTCAACCGCAATACTTTGTTTTTCGCTATTCAAAAAAATCAACTTATCTTGAGTAATGGTAAGTGTAATGGGTTGTTTTGCCATACTCGAAGAGGATTTCGAGTTGGGTAGCGACAATTTTATTACATTGGGATTTACTAATGTAGAAACAATCAAAAAGAATAACATTAAAAAAAACATAATGTCATTTAATGATTCGGTAGCCACTTCGGCTTCTTCTTTTTTTCTTAAACGATATCGACTCATGGTTAAAACTTTAAAAATTAAAAATTATCGAGTAGGCATCGAGAGAATATCCATAAATTGACTAGAAGCTTGATCGAGTTTAAAAATGGAATTTTTAATTTTCGTTGATACTATAAAATAAAAAAAGAAACTTAAAACTCCTAAAAATAAGCCTAAAGCAGATGTAATCATCTTTACATAAAGTCCTCCGGAAATACTTTCGATATTATAATCGCCTGTAGCGTTAATAGTATAAAAAATTTGAATTACCCCAGCTATCGTTCCAATAAAACCAAGCATCGGAGCCATTTTGGATATTAAGCTTAACAAGCCTTCACCTTTTTCAAATCGATAAATTTCAATACCAATTTGTTTTTCCATTGCCATCTCAACATCCCTTTGAGGCGCTCCAATTCGCTGAATACCTTTCAAAACAACTCTTGAAACGGGACTATTATAGCGCGAACAATATTCTTTAGCACCTTGAAGATTACCTTCAGCAAGCATTTCTTTTATTTTATCCATAAAATCAGACTTTGCTTTATTAATCATTTTAAAGAAAAGTAACCTTTCGATAAAAACATAAACAGCTATAACAGAAAGTATAAAAATTAAAAAGGCTATAAACTGCCCCATAACTCCCATTTTATCGATAATTCCAAATAAACTTTGATCCATGTTCATAAATATTAAATTTAAAAATAATTACAAATTTATGCCTACGTTTTTACAAAAAGCAGTTTTAGTTTAAACGATTAAAAAAAAATGTATTAAAAAGTAGTCAATTAGAATACAATTACATTCCATTGGCAGTATGAATTTAAGTATTTAAAATCATGAAAATAATTCTAAATTTGCTTTATTCTTACTATGCTTAAGGATTTCTGACAAAGCCTTTAGATTCGGTTTAGGAGCAAAGTCGTCCATCATAGCTAGCGTTTCTTTATAAAAATTTACAATAGTATAATCCTGCTGTTTTTCATAGGATATTTCAGGGAATTCATCCTTATATAAACATTTAATTTCGTTATTATTTGTAACTTTTGAATGCATACCTTATATTTAAATATGAATAAATGAAATCTACAAGCAAATAACGTAAATCTTTTAAAAATATTTTAAAGATTTTCTATTTTTTGAAAATTATATGGTATAGTGGATAGTAAATGTTTTATTGCTTTGATTCGGGCTTCTGTTTTTCTATTGCCTTCGATGATATTCCATGGGCATATTTCGGTATTTGTTTTTTCAAACATTTTAAGTTTATACTCGGTATAAACATCCCAAAGTTCTATCGCACGACGATCGACTTCGCTATACTTCCATTTCTTTTCAGGAGACAATATAATATCTTTAAACCGCGCTTGTTGTTCTTCTTTTGAAATTGAAAAATAAAACTTGATAATTCGAAAACCCGACTCGACTAACATTTTTTCAAAATCATTGACATGATTCATAAATGTTTGGTACTCTTCTTGAGAACAAAAACC
>JBIPPB010000078.1:0-8108 GCA_044368655.1 Chitinophagales bacterium
CCAATATTTTCATCTAATAAATCCATATGATAGGAATACCCCATTTTAAATAAATGATGGTCATTTATAATATTGCTTTGATAAATTGCCATCACATTTCCAAAAACTTGCTTACTATTAATGATGTTTTTACCATAATTACCCTCTTGAGTCGCTAAATTTAATCGATATGTCAGGGCAAAACTTCTTGATTTTTCAGAATTGATATCCCAAGCTGTTTTTAGCATCAATTGCAATTCTTCTGTATTTTGATTTATTATATATGGATTTGGGGTAAAATGATGGTTTGACAATTCTCCTGCTTTTACATCATTTTTAGCTAGCTGAACCGCAGCATTTAATACAAAACCATTTTTTCCAATATAATGCCATTTATTCATGAAATTAAAATTCCAAAATAAGGGCATATCAATAAAATTATCGTGGTTGTTATCAAACTTTATTCTTGAAAATGAGGTGTGACCAAAGAAGTTTGTGGCCAAACGATCACTCAATTTAAGACCTGTGATAATATTAAAATCAGTCTTTGCAATTTCAGAAATATAACCATTTACAATTAATTTTTCCGTGGTTCTCGGACGTTTAAAATCTATATTTATCTGACCTGATATATTTTCAAAACCATTGGCAACCGATCCGATTCCTTTATTAACGCCAATGTTTTCAATCCAAATTCCGGGAACTAACTCCAAGCCCAACTTTTGAGTTAAGCCTCTATGGTAAGGCAATCCTTCCCACAATTGTTGCGAATACATACCATTTAAACCAAGCATTTGAATTTCTCTACCTCCCATAACGCCATCCGAATAAACGACATCTACGGTATTGGAGTTTTCAAAACTTTCAGCCAAATTACAACAAGCCAATTTGCCAAGTTCACACTGATCGATTACTTCTTTTCCAATAATATTTGCACCTTCTTTTTTCTTATCCGTTATAATAACTTCTTTGGTGCTTTTCTGATTTGTTTTTAATGTATCTTGTGTATACATTAAGTTGAAAAAACTTAATGATATAAAAATTAAAATATATTTCATTTTAAAAAATTTATGTGTTTAAAATTAGAACTAAAACTGAAAAATCTTAGCTAACACCTCCATACACATAAATCATAGGTTTCAAGAAAAGGTTTTTGAAACTTTGTATTATAAAAATCCTGAGTTTTTTTTGTAAAGGTATAATTTTGAATAATTAAATTCGAAAAATTATATTTTTCTTGTTTTAACTCTTTTTCATACTTGTTAAAATGATAACTTTCTTCAAAAGTTATAAAGGTTCTATTGAGTATAACTTGCTGAGGCGCACAACATTGAGCCGCACAAGAAGTGTTACATTGGGATTGATCGCAACAACTTTCATCACTCGAAGATTCTTGACAACAAGAGCTTAAAACAATTTTTTCAAAACTAAATGAGGCTAAATCTTTATTTTCATAGTTTAATGTAATAACTAAACTGCTGTACAAAATGTGTACTAATGAAATAAAAAGAAGAAAACCCTTTTTTAAATTCAAACTATAATTATTTTAATAACAAAAATACGATATTATTTAAAATGATTGTCTATTACTTTCGAAATATTTTCAAAAATCGCATCGATTTCACCAATTCCATTTATAACTTCTAATTTATTATGATCTTTATAATATGGTAAAACATGAATTGTTTTCTGAAAATATTCATCAATACGTTTGATTAATTTATCTTGCGCATCATCGGCACGGCCACTGGTTTTAGCTCTTTCATTAATTCGATGCTTCACTTCATCTTCCGACACATCAAGCTGAATTACTAAATTGACTTTTTCGCCTTTTTCCTCAAAGAAAGCATCTAAAGCTTTAGCTTGAGGAATCGTTCTTGGAAAACCATCCAAAATAAAACCTTTAGCATCTTTATGTTTTAAAATTTCTTCTTCCAACATTTTTATTGTAATATCATCTGGAACCAATTGACCGCTATTCATGATCGATACCACTTCTTGCCCCAATTTTGTATTTTGAGCGATATGTGCTCTAAACATATCTCCTGTTGATAAATGTTGCAAATGATATTTTTCTATGATTTTATCGGATTGCGTTCCTTTTCCTGCTCCTGGTGATCCAAAAATTACTAAGTTAAACATATTTTGGTATTATTGATTTGTTAAAAATTATTTTTTTTGTGCAATGAGTAGCCAAAGCGTTCTGCTGATTCTTAATGTATACGGTAATATTAAAATTGCAATAATAAACATGGATACTAAAGTTTCCGTCAAATTCTTTTCCATAAAAACCATTATAAAAAGTGCCGAAAATAATAAGATGAAAGATGAAATGAAATAAGAAACATACATAGCACCTAAATAAAATCCAGGCTCTTGCTTAAAATCTAAATTACAATTTGGACATATTTCATTCATTTTTTCAAATTTAAATAAATTATAAAAAGGATATTGAAACATATCTTCTTTTTTACAATTAGGGCACTTACACTTTAAAATCGAACTTAATGAACTCAAAACAATATAATTTTATAAAAAAAGACAAAGATAACTAAAATATAACATACTCAATTGTTAAATTCCTATACTATAATTTGTAGCTAAAACGATGTAAAACTAAGCGGTAATAGATTTTTTATTCCTTTAAAAGAAAATACATTTTCATTGCCAATCAAAAAGTACTCAAATTCTTTTTTCATCCTAAGCTCATATTCGGCAAATCGTTGACGGCAAATTCCACATGGAGCTACTGGTTCGTTTGGATTTTCTATAGTAATCGCAACTTTTTCTATCTTAGAATCTGGAAATAAAGCTGACGCAACAGACAATGCCGTTCCTTCAGCACAAGTACAGGCGGGGAAGGCCGCATTTTCTTGATTTCCTCCACCGATAATTTGTTGATTATCCAATTGTATTGCACAACCTACCTTAAAATTGGAATAGGGTGCATACGCATTTTGACAAGCATTTTTTGAAGCCTCATAGAGTTCTTTATATTCTTTAACAAATGCGTCTATAGGCATTTCATGGATTTCAATATCAAAATTAACTTTTTTCATTTTAAAATATTATATACCTATTTCTTTTTCTTATCATAAAACCTTAAATTTTAATGATTTAGTAAAAGTTTCTAATTGATTACATTTTTATATAATACAAATAAACAAAAACTATTTTAATAATTCTTAAAAAAAATACAATTTTAAGAAAAAAGATGCAATTTTGCTAAATATAAACAAATACTCATATAATGAAGAAAATAGCTTTTCTTATTTTTATTTTTATTTTTATTCAATTTAAAAAGATATACGCCGAAGGAAATCTAACCGTGCAATACAGCGATAAAACGATTGAAGTTGGTGAGCAATGGTTTGTTGTATTTGAAGTGCGCAATTTGAACTTAAAAGATATCAAATTTCCAAATTTAGGAAATTTTAAACAAGTAAGTGGCCCTCAAACGAGTCAAAGCACTCAAATGTCAAACATTAATGGAAAAATTTCCCGAAGTGTCACTTTAAGTATTACCTACTCTTTTATTAATCAAAAAGTAGGGAAACAAACGTTCCCAAAATGTCAGTTTATAATGCAAGATGGTCAAATAATTGAAAGCCAACCTATTCCGATTGAAGTTGTTAAAGCTGGTACAAAGCCAAGACAACAAGTTCAACAACCTGACCCAATGGATCCTTTTGCTTCCTTTTTTGACCCCTACGATCCGTTTGGTTCGATGATGCCGCCTCAGAGAAACTCCAATAGAAATCAACAAGCACCGAATCAAAATGCTGCGCCTAGAAATATTGACCTCAAAAAAGATATTTTTGCACGTATCGTTTTAGATAAATCCAAAGTTTATGTAGGGGAACAAATCAATGCTTCCGTAAAAATTTACACTTCGGTGAATAGTATGAATTTTGAAGCCGAAAAAGTGCCGAACTTCAATGGATTTTGGAGTCAAGATATCAAATTGCCTGAAAAATTAGAACTCAAAAAGGAAATCATTAATGGAAAAGAATTTGTAGTTGTCGAAATCAAAAAGATGATTTTATTTCCGACCAAAGCTGGTATCTTAGAAATCACTCCGCTCAATATGAAAACAACCGCTTTAGTTCCTGTTCAAGTAAATACGCCACAAAGAAATCAAAGACAGCCACGCGATTTATTTGAACTTATGCAAATGCAAATGGAAGAAATGATGCGAGGCGGCTTTAATCCTATTGAATATAAACAAATAGAACATAAATTTACAAGTGGTACAGTAAAAGTAGAAGTACTTCCTTTACCCGAGGGGGCTCCAAAGTCTTTTACGGGTGCGGTCGGACAATACCAATTTGAAACGTTTTCGAATAAAAAGAACTTAAAAACCGATGAAGCGCTTGAATTTACATTAGCAATCAACGGAAAGGGAAACTTACCTCTTTTTGATAAACCAAATCATGAATGGACAGAAGATTTTGAAGTTTTTGACCCTGAACTTTCTGAAAACTATGAATCCAACCCGATATTTAAAGGTTCTAAAGTATGGAAATATACGGTGATTCCGCACATGCCTGGAAATTTTAAAACACCATCTGTAGCATTTTCCTATTTTGACCCTTCGGCTAAAAAATACATAACGTTAAATTCCGAATCCATCGATTTTAATGTTACGGGCAAACCGACTCCTTTTAAAGATCGAAGTCCTGGTCGTTCAAATTCTAAAAAAACATTTTCGGATATCATTACCCAAATTGATTCCAATACAGCGCCTTTATCTTTAAATTCATTTTTATTAGCAAGTGGACTTCCATTTATTTTATTATTATTTTCAATATTTATTACTTCTAAAAAATCAAATCATCAACTTACAGATAAAGAAATTCAAAAAAGACTTCAAACCCATCTCAAAGAAGCCAAAAAATATTTGGACAGCAATCAAAAAACCTTGTATTATAATGAGATGACCCGTTCGATATGGCAATATATTTCATTAAAACTAAATATTAATACCGCAGAACTCAATCGCGAAAATATTACCGAGCAATTGATACATAAAGGAATTTCGAAATCGACAATTTCCGAATTTATAACCTTGTTAGATGATTGTGAAATGGGATTATACACGCAAGGTCAACCGGAATTATTAACAGAAAATTACAATAAAGCAATTAAAGTACTCGGTGAAATTGAGTTAAATATTAAGAAGATATGAATCCTGAAGTAGTTATTTTAAATGACTAGAAGCCAATTATATTATCGCTCGCTAGAAGCGAAGCGTGGGAGGTATCAAGTAAAACGAATCGACTATATTGAGAACGGTATGATATACCTTTTTGTACATTCTAATAACAGCTAGCATTAAAACAAGGACGAGTATTTTTTATCTATCGAAAAAAATAAAAAAAATACCTTTGCTCAAAAATCAAAAAATAAAGAAATGAAAAAATACATTATCCCCTTCTCAATTTTTATTATTAGCATTTTGGGATGCAGTAAAGCAAATCAAACATCAAATGTGCCTAAAACATGTCCCTATAACCTAACAAATTTGCAAGGAGTATGGAAACTTTCCAACGCATTTGATTTGTCGATGAATTCAGTTATTGGGACTATAGATACGTGCCTCCTAAATCAGCGATTTTTGATCAAAAATACAGGTGATTTTATAAAATATGATTGTAATGGTGATTCTATTATTACAATCTTGTCTTTAACTAATGATACCATTCAAAACTTTAAGACAATGAGTTGGTTTAACTGTGATGCTAGTATTGTAAAAGACGGTTGTGATTTAATCATCGACAACTACCGTTGCGATACTTTTGAGATTACCATATCTTCTAATCGGATATATCAATTTACACGCTAAACGATTCTAATTTCTACCCACTTGTCCACCTGCCGTTGCTCGCGTCTCGCTCCTTTTATCACGAAATCTTCGACAAGTGACTTCATTAAAAGCGTCTCACTTAAAAATTCTGTTTTCATAACTATTGGTTTACCTTTATTAAGCAAATATAGAAAAAATTATAAAAAGATTAATATTTATTAGTGACTTCTATAAACTAAAAAAGCCTAGAGAAATTCTCTAGGCTTTTTAAATATTGTGGCGGCGACCTACTCTCCCACATTTTACTGCAGTACCATCGGCTTGACGGAGCTTAACTTCTCGCTCGCTAGAAGCGAAGCGAGAGCGGCTTTAAAAATTCAAGCTTGGGTAGGAGGGGCGCATGCGGGAAAGCGAATTAGGGCAGATTTATCAATCTTATAAGTCAATATCGAGTTAATACTATTTGTCTTTATAATGCCCGAGCATTTGCAATACGACTACACTTTGTTCACTTGTTTCAAAAATCTCATAAACTAATCTATCTTTTTGGTTAATTCTTCTACTCCATACCTCACCAACCAAATTCTTTAACATTTCAGGCTTTCCTGTTCCTTCTCTAGGATTTAAAGCTATTTCCAAAATGAGTTGATTAACTTTATCTATTACCTTTTTGTTTCCTGATTTTTGGATTTTTTTCAGATCTTCTAGTGCAGCTGAAGAAATTTCTATTGAATACATTCCCAAATATTATTTGGATTTACTTTTTTAAGTTTTCCTTGAGATTTTTCTTTTCTAGCAATCTCTAATTTTTTCATAAAATCACTTGAATAGGAAACATCGTTTTCCTCAAATTTAATTTTCATTTTATTAAGAAATAGTTTCAATTCATTGAGTACTGATGTGTCTTCAATATTTAAAGTAATTGTAGTCATATATAAGTTTTATATTACTTAAAAACACATTGAAATTCCAAAAAGTTCCTATTATTCATCTTTAAAAATGTGTAATATATATTACAAATATTGGAAGTGTCATTTTAGGTTTCTAGAAGTCTTGTTTAAACAGTTATCGCTGGCTATAAGCGATGCGAGGGCAGGCTTGGGTATGCAAGCGTGGGCGATGAAGAAACTATTAATAATTAAAACAAAATGGAGCAAACTAGAAGTCAATAAAATACTCACTCTCAAAATGCAAAGCGAGGGCGGTTGGGAATTGCTAGCGACGACGGGGTATGGTAACGCTGACACGGTAGTCTTTTAAGTGACTTATCTCGATGTCGCTTTTAGTATACTCGTTTTTTAATAACTTGTCTTTTTTATTCATTCCCCTTGTACACCATCCTCGTCACCACTTACGCTAAGACGAGGACGAGTGGTGGTAATGAGGGCGAGGGAGGGTGTTTTCCTCAATTATTCGAATTTCCCAATCTTTTATTCCTTTCTATTGTAGAATATTGTATGGCATTATCTCTAATTACTTTTCTAATTGATATTGAGGCTTTTCTATTCTAATTTTAGAACTCCTGAATTTTTCATTATAATA
Source organism: Chitinophagales bacterium (assembly GCA_044368655.1). GTDB lineage: Bacteria > Bacteroidota > Bacteroidia > Chitinophagales > JADJOU01 > CHPMRC01. The sequence continues at coordinate 7,328 of JBIPPB010000078.1, forward strand.
TTTTATTATTTTTAAATTCATACTTTTATCAGCTACTTTTACATTAGAATCTAAAAATATTTGCTCAATTAAACTATCAATTTCAATAAATTCAGCAGGAAATTTATTTGCTATATAATAATATGATTTATTATTTACTTTAAAAATATATAGTATTTCAGAAGCATCTATAATATTTCTTTCATTAAAACTTTTCTTGTATTTTTTTATTATTTTCAATATTTGTCTTTCAATTTCATGTTTTGACTTTAATTTTATTGAGTAAATAAAGTTTGTATCTTTTGTTGAATTTGAGACCTTTTTATAATATAACTTATTATTAATTAATTCAAAAGCAATAGAGACACAATTTCCATAACAATGTGTTTTATAGTAGCTAAAATAAATCGGTTTACTTTGAGCTTGGGTTTTATTTGAATGTACAAATAAAACACTACCAAATATAACCATTAATAGCTTCTTGTATAAATTGTTTCTCATCTTTATATTTACCTGTATTTTTTTGTTTTAAATAATCCTTTGCCTTGGTTCGTGTCCTCACAAACCGAAGCGTCACGCTTAAAAATTCTGTTTTCATACCTATTTGGTTTATTTTATTAAGCAAAGATAGAAATAATTATAAAAAAATAGTACATTTTTAGTGACTTCTACAAACTAAAAAAGCCTAGAGATAATCTCTAGGCTTTTTAAATATTGTGGCGGCGACCTACTCTCCCACATTTTACTGCAGTACCATCGGCTTGACGGAGCTTAACTACTCTGTTCGGAATGGGAAGAGGTG
>JBIPPB010000079.1:0-7962 GCA_044368655.1 Chitinophagales bacterium
ATCTAATTTTTGATTTGAATTTATCATTTGTTCTTTTTCAACAAAAATTGAAGTATCTTTTACCAAAAATATACTAAACAAAATACCTAAAACGGAAAGCAAAATACCGAGATAAAAAGGATATGGAGTGATTCCATATTGCTGCGCAATATAACTTGAAAGAAATGCAAAAAGTCCAACCGATACATATCCAGCAAACTCATTAATTCCCATTGCTAAACCTCTATTTTTGGGCCCAACAAGATCCATTTTCATTACTACTGTGCTGCTCCAAGTAAATCCTTGACTGATGCCCAATAAAATATTTGCAAAAACAACCCAATTCCAAGAATTGGCATAAATTAAAATAAAGGGAATCGGTAAAGCAATCATCCAGCCCAATACCAATATATTTTTGCGACCATACATCTTTGCCAAAAATCCGGTAACGTAATTTGCAATTGCTTTCGAAATTCCAAATGCGATAATAAAGGAAAGTATCGCTGATTTTGAAGTCATTCCAAACTCAGTTTCTGCAAATTTTGGAAAAATCGACCGTTCTATACCTACAATTCCGCCAACAAAAGCATTCACAACAACTAAAATAAGAAATGCCTTCCAATTTTCACGAAGTCCAAGTTTTACGTTTTTCATTTTTTAAATATATGAAAAATACAACATATGGTTTTAGTGAATAGTTCTTTTGATTTGAATGAAGATGCCTCGAAATTTAAATTGAAACCCTTTTAATCGTAAATATTCCAATTTCATTTATCTTAAATTGATTAGATTTGTGGCATAAAAAAAGCTATAAATAATGGAATCTAAAAAAAGTATTTCTATAATGGGCGCCGGATTGGTGGGTTCATTGATGGCCTGCTATATGCAACGAAGAGGATTAAAAGTAAATGTTTATGAAAGTCGTGGTGACATGCGAAAACAAGGATATGTGGGTGGACGAAGTATCAATTTAGCTTTAAGTACACGAGGATGGACCGCATTAGAAAAAATAGGAATTGATAATGATATTAAAAAGATTGCAATTCCAATGTATGGACGTGTCATTCATCAGAAAGATGGTTCTACAGATTACCAACCTTATGGAAAGAAAAATGAGGCGATATATTCTGTTTCAAGAGGCGATTTAAATAAAAAATTAATTGAATTAGCGGATCAGTTTGAAGATGTTCATTTTAATTTTAATTCATTTTGTCAGTCTATTAATTTTGAAAAAAATGAAGCTGAGATTTTAAATACCGAAACAAAGTCTAATTTTAAAATTTCGGATGATATAGTAATTGGAACGGATGGTGCATTTTCAAGAGTTCGTGAATCGATGCAAAAACTGCCACGTTTTAATTACGATCAATATTATATTAATTATGGTTATAAAGAATTAACAATTCCTGCGGGACCTAATGGAAGCTATTTAATCGAAAAAGAAGCCTTACATATTTGGCCAAGAGGCGAATTTATGATGATTGCATTGCCTAATTTGGATGGCAGTTTTACCTGTACATTATTTGTTCCTTTTGAAGGCGAAAATGCCTTTGATGATTTAACCGATGAGCAAAAAGTTAAAGATTATTTTGAATATCATTTTCCAGATGCCATCCAATTGATGCCGACATTAATCGAAGACTTTTTCAAAAATCCGACATCTGCTTTAGTAACAGTTCGTTGTTACCCTTGGCATAAAAATAATTTTGGCATCATGGGAGATGCTTCGCATGCCATTGTACCTTTTTTCGGACAAGGAATGAATTGTGGCTTTGAGGATGTGCGAATTTTTGATGAATTGTATGGTAAATTTGGAGATAACATAGAAACTTTGCTTAATCATTTTGAGTTGTCTCGAAAAGAAAATGCCGATGCAATTGCGCAAATGGCTTTAGATAACTTTATTGAAATGCGCGATTTGGTTGGTGATAAAAATTTCTTAAGAAAAAAACATATTGAGCATTTAATTATGGAGCATCCAAGTTATAATTATACTTCGATGTATCAATATGTTTCTTTTTCTAATGAACCTTATGCTTTTGCTTATCAAGTTGGACAAAAACAAACCAAAATGTTGGAAGCTTTGAGTAAAATTGAAAATATAGAATCTAAAATTGATACCGAAGAAGTGAAACAAATCGTATCATCACATTTATAATTCATGGAAGATAAATATTTATTAAGAGGCGTTTCGGCCAAAAAAGAAGATGTTCATAAAGCTATTGAACGAATGAGCCATGGGCTTTATCCTAAAATGTTTTGTAAAGTTTATCCGGATTGGTTAGCAGGAAGCGATGATTATGTGAATCTTATGAGTAGCGATGGAAGTGGAACCAAGTCTATTTTAGCCTATTTGTATTGGAAAGAAACCGGCGACGCTTCAATTTTTAGAGGCATTGGTCAAGATGCACTTGTGATGAACTTGGATGATATGATGTGCGTGGGCGCAACATCTAATTTTTTATTTACGAGTTTAATCAATCGAAATAAGCTTCGAATTGACGGTTCTGTCATTAAAGAAATTATTGAAGGAACGCAAGAATATATTGAGAAATTATCGGAATGGGGCGTCAATATTTTTTACACAGGAGGCGAAACCGCCGATGTTGGCGATTTGGTTAGAACAATTAGTGTGGATGCAAGCATGGCAAGCCGTATGCCGAAAAAAGACTTAATTTTCACTAATAATATAAAACCAGGTATGGTTATTGTTGGTTTTTCGAGCGGTGGCAATTGTATTTATGAAAATGAATATAATAGTGGAATAGGAAGCAATGGCCTTACTTCGGCTAGACATGATTTGTTGAGTCATTACTATTATAGTGCATTTCCTGAAACCATTGAAAAAGAAATTGATTCAAAAGTACAATACAATGGAAATCATCGATTAACCGATATTGTTTTTGATCAACACACACTTGGGAAAATGATTTTGTCTCCGACGATGAGTTATGCGCCTATTTTGAAAAAAGTACTTGAAGATTATAAAGGTCAAATTGCTTCGATTGTGCATTGCACAGGAGGTGGCGCGGGCAAAGTATTGCATTTTGCCGAACAAGTTAAAATCGTAAAAAATAACTGGTTGGAAATTCCACCAATATTTGAGTTAATTCAAAAGGAAAGTAATACATCTTGGGAAGAAATGTTCCGCGTTTTTAACATGGGTGTTCGTTTGGAAATGTATATGGAAAGTGAAGCCATTGCGAATGAAATTATCCAAATTTCTAAAGGTTTTAATATTGAAGCGCAAATTATTGGATATACCGAAGCGTCGGAAAATGCACATGTAGAAATACATCATCAAAATAATAAAATCATTTTAAAACCTTAAACTTATGAAAAAACAAATATCTTTTTTATCACTTCTTTTTATAAGTTTTCTTTCAATATCCGCTCAAAAAGAAAATATTGAAGCCGGAACGATGTTTTTTAATATTGGAGCCGGACTTGGAACAACAAATAATTATATTTATAAAAACGCTTCGGTATCCCCTACTTTTACAAGCTCTTTCGAACGTCTTTTTTTAAAAGCAGGACCAGGACATATAAGCTTGGGAGGTCAATTGGAGTACCAAACAGCTTCAATTTTAGAAAATCAATTTGAATTTTCATTTAAATCTTTATTTTTAGGCGGAAGGCTTTCATATTACCCTGAATTTTTATCTAATAAAACATTTCATGCTTATGGTAGTTTTATTCTAGGGTATTTTTCTAACAGCACTTCATCTTCAAATACATTTTCTTCTGGAATGGGAATTGGAGTTGTAGCTGGCGCAAGAATGATTATTACCGAAAAATTTGGGCTTTTTACCGAAATTGGTTATGATTTAGCACCTATTAAGTTGGGAGGCACTTTTAAATTTTAACAGTTTTTGTAAAATTGAGATTAAACATTAATAAAATTAAACCATCAAATAGTTAAATTTAAACATTAAAAAATATTTTATGAAAAAATTAATCATTTTATTAACCTTAATGGGAAGCCTCCAAATGATGCAAGCACAACGAATTGCTTATATCGAAAGTGAGTATATCTTAGAACGCGTTACGCCTTATAAGCAAGCGAAAGAACGCTTGGAAAAACAAAGCCAAGAATGGCAAAAAGAAATTGAAAAAAAGATGAAAGACTTGGATGAATTGTACAAAAAATTTCAAGCAGAACAAGCCTTGTATACCGATGCAATCAAAAAGCAAAAAATTGATGACATCGAAAAAAGAGAACGCGAAATAGGCGAATTGCAAAAACAACGTTTTGGGCCAAGTGGTGATATTTTTAATAAACGTCAAGAAATGATCCAGCCTATCATCAATCAAATGTTTGATGAAGTTAAGAAAATTGCCGAATCAAAATCTTTTGATATGGTTTTGGACAAAAGTAATGGAAATGCCATGGTATATGTAAGTTCAAAGTTAAATATTAGCGACCAGGTTATAAAAGCTATGGGATATTAAAAAAAAAGTTTTATTATTGCACCGCAAATAAATTCAATAAATATAAATCAAATTAAAATTTAAAACAATGAAAAAAAATCTTTTCTTATTGATTGCAATCTTAAGTTTTGCAACGGTATTCTCTCAAAAAATTGCAACGGTTAATTCTAATGAAGTTGTATTCTCAATGCCTGAAACTAAAACACTTCAAGGCAAATTAGAAGAAAAACAAAAAGAATTAAGTAAACAACTTGAAGTGATGTATAAAGATTTCCAAACGAAAGCAGATGCGCTTAAAGGAATGGATACAAAAGCAATGAATGCAATTCAAGAAGCTAAAATGAAAGAATTGCAAGATTTACAAAAACGAATTGAAAGTTTTGAGCAAGCTGCTCAAAAAGAAGTTCAAAAAATGGAACAAGATTTATCGGCTCCAATCATTGAAAAAGCGAAAAAAACAATTGAAGAAATTGCTAATGAAAGAGCATATTCACACGTATTTGATGTTTCTAACGGAAGCTTAATCGTATATCCTAAAGGAGATGATATTACAGATTTTGTAAAATCTAAAGTAGCAACATCTGCTGCAACTTCGGCTCCAGTAGCACCTGCAACTAAGAAAAAATAAGTATTTTTCCTATGCATCCCAACATTGATATGCCTATAGGAATTTTTGATAGTGGCATTGGCGGCCTTACGGTTGCCAATGCCATTTCTCATTTATTACCCAATGAAAAATTGGTCTATTTTGGAGATACCGCCCATTTTCCATATGGAGAGAAATCTCAGGAAAGTATTCGGAAATATGCGATTGAAATTTCTGACTTTTTATATCATGATAAAAAATGCAAAGCGATTGTTATTGCTTGCAATACCGCTTCCGCTGCAGCATATCAAGAATTAAAAGAAGCCTTTAATCAGAAAATACCAATCATTAATGTTATTGATCCGATGGTAGAGCTTCTTGTTAACTCCAATTTTAGTAAAATTGGCATCATCGCCACAAGAGGAACCATATCTTCTGGAGTTTATCAAGAAAAAATTACACGAAGAAAAAAAGAACAACATTTTGCGGCCTTGGCCACGCCTCTATTAGCCTCAATGATTGAAGAACATTTCTTAAACAATCAAATCAGTCATGCCATTATTCAAAATTATCTTGAAGACCCTATTTTAAACCAAATTGATGCCTTGGTTTTGGCATGTACCCATTACCCACTTATTGAAAAAGAAATATCGAATTTCTACAATCCTCCAATTACTATTTTAAACTCAGCACGAGTTGTAGCGGATAAATTGGCTTTGATTCTCGAAAAAGAACAACTAAAACAAAATAAAGTCAACAATCCTACTCATGAATTTTTCGTATCGGAATTAACTCAAAATTTTAATGACTCTACGCAAATTTTCTTCGGAAAACAAATTGAATTAAAGGAAATTAAACTAAACTATTAAAAAAACCGATGAAAATCATTCATTTTTCAGACACGCATTTAGGATATTCTTTATACGATAAAACAAATTCAGACGGTAAAAATATACGTGAACAAGATTTTTACAATGCATTTGAGTTTGTTATAAATCAAATTCTTGAAATAAAACCCGATTTAGTTATTCATTCTGGAGATTTTTTTCATAGACCTTCGCCAAGTAACCGAGCACTTTCTTTTGCTCTTGAGCAAGTTTTAAAATTATCCAACAATGGTATTCCATTTGTAATTATTGCAGGAAACCATTCCACTCCGAAAACAAATCTCACAACACCAATTCTTAAAATTTTTGAGAATTTACCCCATGTATATCCCATTTATCAACAAAAATATGAAGTCATTGATTTTGGAGCACTCAAAATACATGGTTTACCACACATAAATGACCCATTGCTTTTTCAAAGCGAAATTGAAAAAATAAATGCCGACCCAAATAAAAAAAATATTTTAATGCTGCATACATCTATTGGCAAGGCGTATATGGAAGATTTATATGGCGATTCGATGTTTCCATCTTCGGCTTTTGATCAACTCAATCAATTTGATTATGTAGCACTCGGTCATTGGCATAATTTCCAACGCATCGAGTTGGTCAAAAATGCTTGGTATTCGGGAAGTATTGAACGATTAAGCGAATCTGAAATAGCTCATAAAAAAGGTTTTTGTTTACTTGACACCAATGATTTTATTCCAAAATTTATTGAAATTCCTACTCGGAAATGGTTCATTTTTGAAGTTAAAAATTGTTTTGAAAAAGAGACCGATCAAATTTGGGATTTACTATCCGAATTTAAACAAAATCAACCTGTTCTAGACGCTATTTTATCGATAAAACTAAAAGATTTAAATCCATTTCAATCGCATGATTTTTCTAACTTAGCAATTAAAAAGTTTTTTGAAGAAGCTTTTGAAATTGAAGTGCAACGAAGTTTTTATCAAAAAGAAAGCTTTTTTGCAAAAATGGAATCGCAAGATTTTAATAATATAGCCACATTATTTGAAAATTATATCGACTCTAAAGAGGGCCTCTCAAACGCCGAAACACTCAAAGAACTTGCCCGACCATACTTTATGCAGCTCAATGAGAATAAAGAAAATGGGTAATTAAAAAAAATACTACAAAAACACAATCTCTTTTTGATTAAACGCTTTAGTTTCGCCATCTTCAAATTGTACGATTAGTTGTCCATTTTGTAACACATCTTGAATGATTCCATTAGCTATTTGATCCTTATATTGAAATCGTTGTATGACACCATATTGATATAAAATATGGGTATAAAGTTCTTTTTGAATACTATAAAATGGAGGTTTTAACGTTTGCATTTCACGTTTGATATGCTCAAAAATCATTTTTATAATTTCTAAAATATTCCAATCGATATCAGGGAAAATTAGCTTTAAAGAGGTCGGATTTGGGAGCGCGTTCGGAAAATCTGTTTCAAGAACATTTAAACCAATTCCAACGATTTCTTTTTCAATAAATTCGCTGATTAACGCATTTTCTATCAAAATACCCCCTAATTTTTTATTGTGATAATAAATATCATTAGGCCATTTTATTTTAAGCGGCTTGGTATCTATATTTTGAGCTTTTAATAATTTTGAAAGGGCGTTATAAACGCCTACAGAAACCGCTTTATTAATTTCGAAATAATGACTAACTGGTATTTTTTGTTGAAATCGCATCGAGAAAAGTGCATTTTTAGACTTCGAACTATACCATTTATTGTCCGCTTGCCCCCTTCCATTTGATTGAAATTGAGCGATTACGATATTATAAGGCGTATTTTGATTATTTTTAAAATACAAATTCGTTGAATCAATTTCTTCAAATTCTATAAAATCAAACGTTTCAAGCTCCATTTATTTTAACTCTGATTTTATCTGTATTTTCCATAAATACAACCCATGCATAGCCAAAATTAAAAATACTATATATTGCATAGCCGTTGGTATTAAATCTCTGTAAAACATCATTGGAACGAGTATCAAATTACCAATAATCCAAAAATACCAATGCTCAATAAATCGTTTTGCCATCAAATACATTGCTATAAAA
>JBIPPB010000080.1:0-7957 GCA_044368655.1 Chitinophagales bacterium
CTTCCATTTCTTTTCAGGAGACAATATAATATCTTTAAACCGCGCTTGTTGTTCTTCTTTTGAAATTGAAAAATAAAACTTGATAATTCGAAAACCCGACTCGACTAACATTTTTTCAAAATCATTAACATGATTCATAAAAACTTGATATTCTTCTTGAGAACAAAATCCGTTTACGGGTTCTACAATCGCTCGATTATACCAACTTCGATCGTAAAAAACAATCTCTCCCGACTTAGGTAATGTATTAACATATCTTTGAAAATACCATTGCTGCGCTTCATTTTCATCTGGCTTAGGTAAAGCGACAATACGATATTTACGAGGATTTAAAAACTCGGTAATTCTTCGAATCGCACCACCTTTTCCAGCGCTATCTCGACCTTCAAAAATGACAATTACTTTCTCATTATGTTCATAAACCCAATTTTGGAGTTTAATCAATTCGGCTTGGTAACGCTCTAATTGTTTTTCATACCTTACATATCTTAAACTTCTTCGAAGGTTAACTTCTTTATTAAAAAGTAAACTCAATAAACCTTTTGGTTGATTTAATAACATGACTTCAATGTCCGAAAAATTTGGCTCAATCATAACTTTAATATTAAAAATCAATTTGCATCGTTTGGCGGTGGTATCGCGAAACGATATTAGGATCAGGCAGAATATTGGTATTTAAACTATCCGCATGAGGATAATCAAATTGAGACAAAACATATCGAATACTTTCGAGTCGCGCTAATTTTTTATTATCCGATTTTACAATAACCCAAGGAGAAAAAGAGGTATGCGTTTTTGAAAACATTTGTTCCTTGTAGTAGGTATACTGATCCCACATTTCTTGTCCTTTAGCATCTACATCGCTAAATTTCCAGTTTTTTAATGGATTTTTTTGACGCGCTTCAAATCTTCGGAGTTGCTCATCTTTAGATACGGAAAACCAAAATTTAATAATTTTAACACCGTCTTCATAAAGCATGTGCTCAAATTCGGGAACTTGAAGCAAGAATCGTTCATACTGTTCTTGAGAACAAAATCCCATAATTGGCTCTACAACAGCTCGATTATACCAACTTCGGTCAAAAAAACAGATTTCACCAATATTCGGCAATTCTTTAATATATCTTCTGAAATACCATTGGCCGCGCTCAATATCCGTTGGTTTATTGAGTGCTACCGTTCGCATACTTCTTGGATTAAGATGTTCTTTAAAACGTTTTATGGTGCCTCCTTTACCTGCAGCATCTCTTCCTTCAAAAATTATGGCAACTTTCTTTTTATTATCTGCAATATACTGTTGCAAATTAACCAACTCCGCTTGTAGTTTTATTAATTCTTTTTCGTAATAATATTTATCTAAAATACTTTTGACCGGAGGATCTTGCGTATTCAAAAATCGATCTTCTAAAGCATTTAAAACATCTTCATTGGTTTTAAACGTATTTAAATCATCCAAATTAAATATTACTTTTCGCGCCATAAATTATCGATCATTGCATTTATTTGCGCCACAAAACTAATTGAAAAATAATAATTTCGATAAAAAAAACAAAATTTTACAAAATCTTAATAGCGAGTCTATAAAATATAAAATATTGCAACATTTTTTAAACATTTGTTGCAAATTTAAAAAATGTGCGAATGAAATTTTTAAAATTATTAAATTTGTGTCGAATTCATTTTTTGAAACCTAAATTTGTTTAATATGGCACCTGAGAAAAACAACAATCAACTTCAAAAAATAATTAATAGGAGCGATGTTAGTATTTTATCTAATTCCGAGATTCAATTATTGGAAGGAGCCGTTAAACATATTTTAGCAAAAAAAGACTATGAACTTTTAATTAAAATTTTTAGTAACCTCCATAATCATTTTAACCGTAAAAATGACATTGAAGCATTATTAAAGCTATGTTATCAGTTTTTACCCATCATTTTAGAATCTGAAAAACTAGAAGAATTGGGCCAATTGTATAAAAAATTGAGTATTCTTCATCGTATTAAAGGTGAATACGAAATGGCTTTGGATTTTATAAATAAATCCTATGAAACATTTGAATTTACCGGCAACTCTTATAATTTATCGGCGGCATTAAACTCTAAAGCAAACATTCATTTAGAACAAGGTGAATATAGCTTGGCTTTAAAAAACTATCATAAATCGTATGAATTGGTAAAACATTTGGGCAAAACCGACATGTATTATTTATCAAAACATAATTTGGCTGGAATTTATTTCACTTTAAACTTTTTTGATAAAGCGCTTGAACTATACAAACAAGACTTTGAAATTGTAAAGGCTGAAAAAAATTATGATCGATGCGCGGCTATTCTTCAAGGAATTGCAGAAATTTACTCGGAAGAAGATCGTTTGATTTTGGCTTTAAAATATGCAAAAAGAGCTATTGAATATTGGTCGATGACCAACAATATTAGAGGAAAAGCAAATGCATACACGGCCTATGGAAGCATTTTAACAAAAATAGAAAAGTATGATGAGGCGATTGCGCATATCGAGCAATCCATCGAGATTTGTGAATCTTATCAACACAAACGTGGATTGCTTCAAGCCTATTATCAACTCGGTAACACGTATTTTTTAATAAAAAAATATGAAAAAGCCATTAAATATCTTGAAGATGCTCGTTTTTTGGCACAACAAATCAACTTAAATATTGAGCTCAAAAAAATCTATAGCATTCTGTATAAAGCCTATGAATTTGTAAATCGAAATGAAGATGCTTATATTACCATGCGAGAGCTCGTTGCGTTAAATGAAAACTATTTCAATCTTAATCTTCAGGCAAAAGTAAATGAAGTTCAAACCAATTTTGAATTAGATAAAAAAGAATTGGAATATCATAAAGAACGAGAACTTTCTGAATATAAAAATAATTTATTTTCATACATTACCCATGAGTTTAGAACGCCATTAACCTTAATAAAAACGCCTATTGAGCTCATTAAATCCAATCCAAGCGAAGCAAAAAATATTCATGAACACACCCAGATGATCGAAAATCAGATGGACAAAATGGAGAAATTGCTTATCCAAATGTTGGAAATTAATAAATTACAAGAAGGCAAAATGCCAATAAATAAAAAGATTGGCGGTATATTAAGTATGCTTAAAAATACGGTGAACTCTTTTGAAAACGAAATTCAAACAAAAAAAATCCATTTTATTCACAAGCTTCCAAAAAAAGAAATTCATCTCTTGTATGATGAGGATAAGGTAGAGAAAATAATTATAAATTTACTTTCAAATGCCCTGAAATACACCCCAAATTTGGGCAGAATTTATATGGAAGTAAGTTATTCTGAACAAATTCTTCAAATAAAAATTGCGGATAATGGCATCGGAATACCCGAAATGTATCAAGAAGATATATTTAATAAATTTTACCGAATTCCTTCTGAAAAAAACATTACAGGCACGGGGCTTGGTTTAAGTTTTGTAAAAGAATTGGTAGAATTGATGCATGGCACGATTGAGGTGGAAAGTGAAATTGAACAAGGAGCCACATTTACCGTTCGATTACCGTTAGAACGCATTCAAAAGCTAAAAGCTAATGAAGAAGATACCAAATCAACTGTAGAGACGGAAACTAAAAAATCAAATGTATTACTTGTAGAAGACAACTATGAAGTATTGAAGCTACTTCAAAGCATTTTCAAAGAAGATTATAAAGTTTCTACCGCAATGAATGGTAAAGATGCTTTAAAATCCATCAATAAATCGATGCCTGATTTAATCATTTCAGACGTCATGATGCCTTTAATGAGTGGAATAGAACTTTGTAATACACTTAAGAAAGATTCTAAATTTAGCCATATTCCTATCATTTTACTTTCCGCAAAATCACAACTTTACGACAAATTAGAAGGACTGGAAAGTGGCGCGGATGCCTATTTAACCAAACCATTTAGTTTAGAAGAAATTAAAAAAACCGTTTCAAATCTCATTCTTCAAAGAAAGACTATAATTGACAAGTTTAGTAAAACCATTGCAGCCTTTTCGGATGAGAATATGGTTTCTCATGAAATTTTAATCCTTCAAAAAGCCAGTGAATTTATTTTAGAAAATATTGAGAATGAAGACCTTTCGGTAAATGATTTGGCAAATCATTTAAATATGAGTCGTTTTACTTTAATACGTCGATTTAAAAGTATTAATAATATGACTCCGAATGTTTATATCCAAAAAATTAGATTGGAAAAAGCAAAAGAAATGATTAAAAATAAAGTCGCTTCAATGTCGGAAATTGCGTTCAAGGTAGGATTTGCAAGCAGTACGTATTTTACTTCGAGTTTCAAAAAAGAATTTGGAATCACCCCAAAAGACTTTTTACATCTTTCTGATTCAGAACAAGGGGGCACTTTATAGCACGTTACCCATCTGTTCTTTTATTTTTTCTAAGTAATCTTTCATGTCTACAACCAAATGTTGCATGACATGGTCGTTGGATTTGGAACCAATCGTATTTATTTCTCTTCCGATTTCTTGGGTTAAAAAAGTTATTTTTTTACCACTTGGTTCTTCGATTTTTATTAATTGATAAAATAAAACAATATGATGCTCTAAACGACTTAACTCTTCGCTAATATCTAGTTTTTCGATATAAAAAATCATTTCTTGTTCAAAACGACCCGAATCTAAAGTGATTTTATGTGATAATTCATCAAAATAATGTTTAATTTTTTCGCGTTTATCTTGAATTCGTTGAGGCTCGATGGTTGCAATTTTATTTTTAGAGGCTTCAATTTCTGAAATCCATTTTACAATATCATTTTGAATGGTTTTCCCTTCTTCGATTCGATATGCTATTAAAGCATCACAAACTTTTGAAACTTCAAGTAATACTATTTCTATTTCATTTTCTGTCAATTCTTCTACCGAAATAAAATCTTTTGAATGATCAATTAAATATGTAAATAAGTTTGTCTTTGGAGCATCTAACTGCGAAGCCAACGCATCAAAATATTTATATTTTTCAATAAAAACAGATTCATTAACAATCAAAGATTCGTCTTTAGATTTATTCGGATAAATGACTAAATCAATTTTACCGCGTTGTAATTTTTGAGTTAAAATGGTTTTTACTTGAATTTCAAGCCCTCTAAACAATGAGCATGAACGGTAATTTATATCATTCGATTTACTGTTTAAAGATTTTAACTCAATTTGATACGTGATATCTCTAAAATTAAAAACGGCATTGGCAAAGCCCGTCATGGATTGAATCATTGTTTCTGCTTTTGTGCTTTTGAATAAACGACAAAGTTATGTTTTTTTTTTGAAATCAATTACTTATTGAGTTAAAATCGCTTCAAACCATTCTGAAATTTGATCTTCGTCGCAATATCCTTTGATAATATTTCGATGTGATAAATATTCAGCAAGATACTCTTGTTCGATTTGCCCTTTGGTTGGAATACAATAAATATTCTGAAAACCATTACAAAATAAATCAATTAATGAGGTATATCCACTTCTACAAAAAACCGTATGCGCCATACTTAACGCTTCAGCAATTTGATTACGATCCATAAAACTATGATATTCTAGATTTGCTTTTTGATAGGTGTGATATGGATTTCTAAAATTTCCTGCAACCAAAAGAAATTGTATATTTGAAACTTTAGGTATCAATGCTAAAAATGTATTTTCAAGTTGTGAGCGTCTTGGTTCAGGTCCCGAGAGCATAATCATTACCGAATTCTTTAATGGAATATCTTCAATTTTTAAAGTGGTATGAAGTCCAATAAAATATTTAGGAATCACCATTTTTGAATGTGTCATCGCACCACTCAAATTTATTGAAGCATGATCGGGAATCCAAATCGCATCAAATGGCCTTACAAGATAGTTGATAATCAAATAACTCAGCCATTTCTTTAGTGGATTTTTATACATCAATTGCAACTGATGGGTAATTATATAACTTGGGACATCTTCTAGATAACAACCATAACGATTATCCGAAATTAAAATATCCGGGCGAAATGATTTTGCAATTAAAGCGATTTCCTCTTTCTCTGATTTAATTGCTTTAATAATTTGAAAGCTCTGGCGAAGCATTCCTATAGTAAACGACCCTTTTTGAGGATACGAAATATTATAAGAAGGAATGGCTTTAATTACTTGATCAGGAAAAGCAATTTTTAAAACATTTAGAGCTTCACCATCTGAAATAACTAAAACCTCATTACCATTTTTTTGCAATTGGCGAATAAGCGGAATCGATCGCGTGGCATGACCTATTCCCCAATTTAAAACCGTAAATATTATTTTTTTATTTTTAAATAAACCGATGTCAAATGATTTTCCAACCATATTTTTTTTAAATAAGTTAAAGTTATAACAAATATAGCCAACTATTTAATAGCCGAACGAAAAAAAGCCATTTTTCAAAACTTATAACATTTCTGTAATTTTATTTACATAAAGTTTACGTTTGAGAGATTAAAAAGGTTAATATTTTTAAATTAATAATTTAGTTTTAATAAAGTCTTTAAAAACTCAATTTCAATTACATTGAGTAACCTCTAAAGATATATTTCATAAGTATTTTGAAGATATTTCATCTTTTTTTATCACTTTCTAGATGACATTAATGTTTTAGCACCGTTGGTGTTTTTTCATCGCCTTTTAGAAGAGGTTAAATGATAATCGCACCTTTGGTGCTTCTTTCTCACTCTCGATTTTTTCATCGCTCTCTTTTCATCGCCCTTTGGAAGAGGTTAATGATTAGCGCACCTTTTTTTCATCGCCTTTCAGACGATGTTAATGAGTTTGCACCTTTGGTGCTTGATTTTTTTTACATTAAAAAAATCATTAAACGCTATAAAATTATAAAGGAATAATTAGTGAACCTAAAAGCGCTAAAAGCGCATAATCAATAGACTTGGGCAACGTCCAAGGTAATAATAAAATGAATGTTCTATAAAATTAAATTTAAAAAAAAATAGAATTTTGTTTAAATTTGTAATTGAAAAGTTAACTAAATCAAGATTATGCCGCAATCCATAGCCTACAACTACTTGCATATTACGTTTAGCACAAAATATAGAGAACCTCTAATCGACGAAGCTATAGAAGAAGAATTATTTAAATACATTGGAGGAATATGTAAAAACTTGGAATGCAATCCTATAAAAGTTGGTGGTTATAGAGACCACATTCATATTCTTTGCGTTTTATCTCGTAAAATTGCTTTGATGAAACTTTTAGAAGAAGTAAAATCGCATTCTTCTAAATGGATTAAAACAAAAGGTGATCAATATAAAAACTTTTATTGGCAAAGAGGTTATGGAAGCTTTTCCGTAAATCCAGCTGAAATAGATATAGTGGTTAGATATATAGAAAATCAAGCCGAACATCATAAAAAAAAGACTTTTCAAGAAGAGTATGTAGCTTTTCTGAAAAAGTATAACGCAGAATATGATGAAAGATACCTTTGGGATTGATTTTGCACCTTTGGTTTTTCTTTCGTTCTCTTTTCATCGCCCTTTGGAAGAGGTTAATGATTAGCGGACCTTCTATTCATCGCCTTTCAGACGAGGTTAATGATTTGGGACCTTTTTTTCATCGCCCTATGGACGATGTTAGCTATTAGCGCACCTATGGTGCTTTATATTACATTTAAAAATGATTAAAGACTTCATAATTGCTTTTCAAACGAATTCCTAAAATAAAGCGCTAAAAGCGCATTAACAAAACCCTTGGGCATCGTCCAAGGTAGGCACCCCATAACATTTTAGCAAGAATAATAACGAATTTTTATTATATTTGTAACTTGCAAAAAATACAGCAACAAAAATGGATAAGAATTTTAACGCAAAAGAAGCGGAAGCAAAATGGCTCAAGTATTGGGAAACGAATAAGACGTTTCACTCGGAGGTGAACGAAAAACCTTCGTATACGATAGTCATTCCGCCTCCCAATGTTACAGGC
>JBIPPB010000081.1:0-7929 GCA_044368655.1 Chitinophagales bacterium
GCTTTGCCTGATGGAAATTTAATTGTACCGGTGATTAAAAATGCCGATATGTTGAATATCATGGGACTGGCTAAAAAGGTAAATGATTTAGGAAATCGCGCTAAGAAAAATCAATTAAAACCGGATGAAATTCAAGGTGGAACATACACCATGACCAATTTAGGTTCTTTTGGAAATTTATTTGGTACACCAATTATCAACCAACCGCAAGTTGCTATTTTGGGCGTCGGAGCTATTGTTAAAAAACCTGTTGTTTTAACAGTAAATGGCCAAGATACAATTGCCATTCGTAGTATGATGTATCTTTCTCATAGCTACGACCATAGAATCATTGATGGATACGTAGGAGGTATGTTCGTAAAACGAGTTGCAGAAATTTTAGAGAAATTTGATTTAAATCGATCGATTTAAATCAAATAATTTGCAATATTTAATGTCTTCAGCAATTTGATGTTGAAGTGCATCAAGATTTTCAAATTTTTGTTCAGGTCTAATGAAATCTATGAGAGCTACTCGTATTTCTTGACCATAGATATCTTGATCAAAATCAAAAATATAGGTTTCTATATTTGTTAAAGTATCCTCAAAAGTGGGTTTGATGCCAATGTTGGTTATGGATTCATATTTTTTTCCATTAACAATCACATTACTTTTATAAACTCCAAATTTTGTAATTATCTTAAATTTATGTTGGATTAGAATATTAGCAGTTGGAAATTGAATGGTACGTCCAATTTGTTTTCCTTTTATAACCGCTCCAATATAAAAGAAATCGTATCCTAATAAAACATTAGCTTGTTTAATTTCTCCTAACTCTATATGTTTCCGAATTTCCGTAGAGTTAATTTTTTCTAACTCGGTTTTAAATTCTTCAAATTGTAAAATTTCAATATCTAAATTTAATTTTTTAGAAATTTCAATAAACGTTTCTTTTGAACCTTTTCGATCGTGCCCAAATTTATGGTCGTAGCCTATTACTATAGCCTTTGGTTTCATTTTTTGGATAAGCTCCATAGCGAAATCTTCGGCACTTTTAATTGAAAAATCTAAATTGAAGGGAATGTTGACAATGCGTTCGATTCCTTTTTCTTCAAAGAGCTTAATTTTTTCTTTAGGATCGTTGATAAGATGAAACGAATTGTAATTTTTTAAAACCGTTCGAGGATGCGGATCAAACGTAATTACATAATCTATGAGGCCTCTTTTTAAGGCTTCACTTTTCATAAACTGAAGTAAATTTTGATGACCAAGATGTAAGCCATCAAAAGAACCTATAGTAATAATGGAGTCAGAAACTTCAGGAATTTCGTTAAAAACTTGCATTTTTAAATCCATAAAAGCTTATACAAGCATCGTTACAGGATTTTCAATAAATGTTTTAACATCTTTTAAAAATCCAGCACCAACTGCTCCATCTACAACTCTATGATCGCAACTTAACGTCAATTTCATCACCGAACTTTGAACAATTTCTCCATCTTTAATCGCTACAATATCTTTCATAGCACCAACGGCCATTATACAAGCATCAGGAGGATTAATAATTGCGGTAAATTCTTCAATACCCATCATACCCAAATTCGAAATAGAAAATGTATTTCCTTTCATATCATCTGGAGTAACTTGTTTATTTTTCGCTTTCTCTGCAAATGATTTACTTGTCATGGCTAATTGAGAAAGACTTAACATATCTGCACTACGAATAACTGGAACTACCAAACCATCTGGAACTGCAACTGCCATTCCGATATTAACATGGTGATTGATTCGTATTTTATCACCTAACCAAGACGAATTTACGGCTGGATGTTTTTTTAACGCCAACGCACATGCTTTGATTACCATATCATTAAATGATATTTTAACAGGTGCAAACGCATTCATTTGCTCTCGTGCTTTTTTAGCTTCATCCATATTTACTTCAATCGTAAGATAGAAATGCGGCGCGGTATACATGCTTTCAGCTAGTCTTTTTGCGATTACTTTACGCATTTGACTTACTGGAACTTCTTCAAAAGATTCTTGACCAACAGGAAGTGACATCGTAGGCATTGAAATTCCTTTTTGACTAGAATTTCCTGATTTTAATGCTTCTTCAATATCTTTTTTGGTAATACGCCCTTCGTCGCCCGAACCTGAAATCCCATTTAAAGAAATGCCGTTATCTTCTGCCATTTTTTTTGCTAAAGGAGAAATTTTTACTCGGTCCGAATTCGTATTATTTGTATTGGTTGTAGCAGGAGCAGAAACGGCAACTTCAACTTTAGTCTCTTCTTTCGCTTTTGGTTTCTCTTCAACCGCAGGTGCTGGTGCGCCACCACTAAGAAGCTCTTCAAAAGATTCACCCGGCTTACCTAAAATTGCCAATAATCCATTTACAGGAATACTATCACCTGATTTAGCAGCTACATAAAGGACGGTGCCTTCTTGAAAAATTTCTAAATCCATAGTCGCTTTATCGGTTTCTACTTCCGCAATTACCGAACCGGCTTTTACTACATCGCCAACTTTGATTAACATATTTGCAATAACACCTTCTTCCATGGTGTCGCTCATTCTTGGTAAACTTAATATTTCTGCCATATGATTATTTTTATAACTTTTTTATATAATTATTTACGTCCTGGTTTAAAATTTTGCATTTGTTTCATCATTTTTCGCATTTGCTCAAATTGCTTTAAAAAACGATTTAAATCTTCCATCGTTTTTCCACTTCCTTTAGCAATACGCATTTTACGTTTCATATCTAAGATTTCAGGATTGGCGCGCTCTTTCGGCGACATACTCTGTATCATCACTTCGATACCTTTAAACGCATTTTCATCAATGTCCACATCTTTCATTGCTTGATTCATGCCCGGAATCATTTTGAGAATATCTTTGATATTTCCCATTTTTTTAATTTGCTGCAATTGATCCATAAAATCATTGAAGTCAAATTTATTTTTAGCAATTTTTTTAGATAATTCGGCTGCTTTTTTGGCATCAAATTGTTCTTGCGCTTTTTCTACCAAACTTACAATATCACCCATGCCCAAAATACGATTAGCCATACGATCAGGGTGGAAAATATCTAAACTATCTTCTTTTTCGCCTTGAGAAATAAACTTAATCGGTTTTTCTACTACATATCGAATTGTCAACGCAGCTCCACCTCGAGTATCACCATCTAATTTGGTAAGTACAACACCGTCAAATTGCAGCGTATCATGAAAGGCTTTAGCTGTATTTACCGCATCTTGACCCGTCATACTATCCACGACAAAAAGCGTTTCCGAAGGATTTAACCCTTTTTTAAGTCCTGCAATTTCTTGCATCATGGCTTCATCCACGGCCAAGCGACCGGCCGTATCTACGATGATGACATTATGATTATTTTGTTTGGCAAAATCAATGGCTTTCTGAGCAATATCCAATGGATTTTTATTCTCGATATCCATAAAAACAGGAATACCAATTTTGGTTCCCAAAGCATTTAACTGCTCCATGGCAGCCGGACGATAGACGTCACAAGCGACCATTAAAGGATTGAGTTTCTTTTTATTCTTAAGAAAATAAGCCAGTTTGTGTGTGAAAGTCGTTTTTCCCGAACCCTGCAAACCTGCAACTAAAATTACGGCTGGCTTGCCTTCAATTTTAATATCTTGTTGTGAACTGCCCATGAGCTGGGTCAGTTCATCATTCATAATTTTTACCAACATTTGTCCAGGCGACACTGCAGTTAGTATTCCTTGACCCATCGCTTTCTGTCGAACGGTATCGGTTAATTCTTTTGCTACTTTATAGCTTACGTCAGCATCCACTAAGGCTCTTCGGATTTCTTTAACCGTTGCGGCCACATTGATATCTGTAATTTTTCCCTGACCTTTGAGGGTTTTAAACGCGGATTCTAACTTTTCTTGTAAATTCTCAAACATTATTTATATATATAAATAGTACACATTTTTTCAATGGGCAAATATAAGAAATTTTGATTGAATTTATATTGATTTTATGTAAGATAATTATTGTAATGAACATTACGGTAATTATTTTTACCTTAAATGAAGTTAAGATTTTAAACCTTTGTCTTTATCCTCAATCTTGATTTGAGTAGGAAAAGGGCATTGAATAATAAATAATTTGTTGAAAATAATTTATTATTATTACTATTCGAAATAAAAGCTATCCAAAACTAATTTAATTGATTTATCCATTTTCTTGGTTTCTTTAAAAACTCTATACTTTAAATTATACTTTAAGTGTTTAGATTTTATTTTATCTGTATTAATTTTTGAGTTTGAAAATATAAATACTTCTTTAATATTTAACGATTCTATATATAATGAAAAATCCTCAATTTCAGTTATATTTATCTCGGCAACTAATTTATAATTTGACCAATTATTTTTTGTAAGAATATTTTTGAAGTGTAGTGGATATTCATCTTGATAGATTATTGCAACGTTTCGTTCATAAAATATAGAGGTGTAGATCTTTTTAAGAATAAAATTTAATATTAAATTCCCAATAAAAATAAAAATAAAGTTTAAAAATAAAAATAAAACTAAATGGATTGTATAGTATTTATTAGAATCAATGATTAACCAATATGAAGTGATAACTAAAGAACTTAAAATATTGTTTTTTAAACATAGAGAAAAGATGTTTATAATCTTAAAACTTGGATTTATTAATTTGAAATTATAGAAAAAGAAGGCTAAAATTACAGATAGATTTACAATAATAAATAAACTTGGGTAAGCCCATCCATCCACCCAAAAATGATTAAAAATAACTATATTAGTTAATCCAAAAGCTAAGTTAGTTAAAACTAAGTGTGAAAGAACTCTACTTAGAGATAAAATCGTTTTTGTTTTAATCATCTTTTAAATCTAATTTTTCAAATTCAGAATTATTACTAATATATTCAGGTATTAATTTTTTAAGCTCTTGAACTAATTCATAAATTGATCCATTATTCTCTATATTTTCTATAATATTACAAATAAAATCAGAAACAATCGAAAAAGAATATTCATTAACTCTAGCAATCATAATTTTATTATTATGAGTTGGTAAAGTATTTTCTTTATCAGCTAGTAGTTCTTCATATAGCTTTTCTCCTGGTCTTAACCCGCTATATTTTATTTTAATATCAATGTCTTCTTTTAATCCGTAAAGTTTAATTAAATTTTTTGCAAGGTCAACGATTTTAACCGGCACCCCCATATCAAAAATATAAATTTCACTTCCATTTCCAAGAGCACCTGCTTCCAAAACGAGTTGGCAAGCTTCAGGAATTGTCATGAAAAAGCGAGTGATTTCAGGATGCGTAACATATATTGGGCCTCCATTTTCTATTTGTTTTTTAAATAATGGAATAACTGAACCATTACTGCCTAAAACATTGCCAAATCTAGTCGTAATAAATTTTGTGATATTCCCATCAATATTATTTAAGGATTGGATATAAATTTCAGCGGCTCTTTTAGTGGCTCCCATTACATTTGTAGGATTTACTGCTTTGTCGGTAGAAATAAAAACAAATTTTTCACAGTTAAATTCAGAAGCGATATCAGATACATTTTTTGTCCCAATAATATTGGTATTAATTGCCTCAAAAGGATGTTGTTCCATCAAAGGAACATGCTTGTATGCGGCTGCATGAAAAATGATTTGAGGAGTATGTTTTTCAAAAATTTGAAAAATTCTAGATCTATTTGTAATGTCAGCTATATAAGAATAAATATTGTTTGAATGTCTTAATCTAATTTCATTCTCTAAATCATAAATTGCAGATTCTGCTTGATCTATTAGTATTAATTCAAGTGGGTTGAATTTTAATATTTGACGGCACAATTCACTACCTATGCTTCCAGCTGCTCCAGTAACAAGTATTTTTTTATTAGTTAGTTGAGCGCTAATATTTTTAATGTCTAATTCGATTGGAGTTCTTTGTAATAAATCTTCAATTTGAAAACTTGGAGTATATGTAATACTTTTTTTATTTGAAATCCATTTTTTTAAATTTTCGCTATTTACTATGTCAATTTCCATTTTTTGGCAATAATCAGAAATGTCTTCTATGAAATATTGAAATTCTTTGTATTTAGAAACGATTAATGTATCAATTTTTTGGATAGCAAGATATGACTTTAATTCATTTATGTGAAAAATAGGTTTGTTTTCAATTTTTTTACCTATTAATTTTTGATCATTAGTAAAATAGGCAAATACGTCATATTTATATACTTCAGATTCATAGTCTAAAAAATGTTTAATTAAAATAGATTGATATTCTGTCCCAATTATTACAATTTTTTTTGTTATGAGATTTTTAGAGTTTTCGACACTTTGTTTTATTGCATATCTTATAAAAACTCTATATCCAATGATTAATATAAGTATTAGTAGGAAATCCAATACAATGACAAAGTTTTTAATTCCAAAATTAATGTATATAGATTTTAAAAGATTATTTGAAAAATAAAGAAGGAAACTAGAAGCTAATATCGCTATAAAAATCCTATATACATCTTTATATGACGTGTATCTTAAAACAGTCATATGGGTGCTAAATATTAAAAAAAAGATGCTTTTTAATAGCAAACTGATACCTAAAAATAATAATGCATTTAAGTGAAAAGAGCTTATTGAGTTGTAAATAACAAAATAACTTATCGTAAATGTAAAAGCAGACAAAACTAATTCAAAAAACAGAATTAAAAGTCTAGTGGAGTGAAAATTATAAAATTTAACCAATGTTTTTTTTTCGCAAATTTAAATTAAAATTATTTTATACAATCTATAATAATTAGAATTATTTGTTTTTTGCGTGATAGTTGAAAAAAAGGATGTTCTATTTTAAAAAATCTAATATATTTGCATTGTATGGCTAATGATTTAATTCTTAATATCTCTTCTGATAAATGGTATGTTTTTTATCTAAAATCCAGATGTGAAAAAAAAGTAGCCGAAAAACTGGAAAAAAATAAAATCCCATTTTATCTTCCCCTTGTAACGATTCGTAAAAAATGGAGCGATAGACATGTTCTCGTTTCAGAGCCTTTAATTAGAGGTTATATCTTCGTTCCAGCGCAAATAGTAGATGAAGGACACATGATTTATTTTGAAGGAATAGTGAATATTGTCAAATTTAAAGGAAAAAATGCCATAGTTTATCATCAGGATATAGAGATATTGAAAGACTTCTTGGGAGAACATACTATAGAAAAATACGAAGTACAATCTTTAGATATAGGCGCTCAAATAGAAATACGAAGAGGGATTCTGAGCGGGAAAAAAGGACAAGTCCTAGAAGTAAAGAATAAAATGGCCAAAATTAAATTATTAGAATTAGGTATTGAAATATCCGTAACCATAAATGTGTCTGATCTTAAATCTTGATTATGCACAAATTGTATATTTAAGTTTAATGCTTAAAAAAATCATCATACTTTTGGTATAATCCTACTATATTTGTAGGCTATAAATAGGTTTTTGATGTTGTCCACGTTGGGACTCAAGAGCCGAAGGTATTGAAAATACATTTATTTATTGAAACATCTATAAAAAATGAAAATTGCAGTAATAGGATTAGGATATGTAGGATTGCCATTGGCGAGACTTTTTGCTACAAAGTATCCAGTGATAGGATTTGATATAAACACTAAGCGTATTGGTGAGTTAATAGAAGGAAATGATATAACCTTTGAAGTCGATAAAGCCACTTTGGAAAAGGTAATTGTAAAAGATTTTTCCAAGAATGAAAATGGTCTTTTATTTTCAAGTGATATATCTTCTCTCAAAGAAGCCAATTTTTTTGTAGTGACCGTACCTACTCCTGTAGATAAATATAATAACCCTGATTTGACACCGTTGTATAAAGCAAGTGAAACCGTAGGGAAGGTATTGAAAAAAGGGGATATTGTGGTATATGAATCTACG
>JBIPPB010000082.1:0-7808 GCA_044368655.1 Chitinophagales bacterium
CCACCCCCACCGCCCCCCCCCCCCCCGCCCCCCCCCCCCCCCCCCCCCCCCCCCCCCCCGCCCCCCCCCCACGACTTAATAATCAACAAGTTGCAAGATTACTATGCTTGCGGAATGTATAAACCTGAAGTCAAAATAGAAAATGGTGCTGCAATTGTATCCATAAATATTGAAAAATTACAATCAGAAGAAGTTGAATACAATAAAGTAATTTCTTTTTGTGAAAAAGGGGATTTTCAAAATGCTAAGCCAATTTTAAAAAATTTGATTCAAAATAATCCTACACAATCTGATTATTATAGAATCATGGGACAAATATTGTCCGATGAAGGCGACCAAGATAAAGCTTTAGATTTTTTAATAGATGCCTTGAGATGGGATGCTCATAACAATTATGCTCTCATTATGACAGGAAATATTTTTGCTAAATACAAAAATGATATTGATACAGCATTAAAATACTACAATCAATCACTTTTATTAAATCCAGAAGATTTCATTTCATTAAACAATATTGGAGCCAACTTAATGCAAATAGGCAATTTAAAGGAAGCAGAAAAATATTTTTATGATGCCCTCAAAATAAATGCTGATTATCCCAATACACATTACGCACTTGGATTATTAGCTGAAATGAAACAAGATTATGATTCCGCGGTTTATAGTTTTTCAAATACATTGAAGAAATGTGGAAAAGGAAATGGTATTTATAAAGTTGCTCTTGAACAACTTATAGAAGTTTCTCAAAAAAGTATTCAGGGCGAAAATGGGAAAAAAAGTTATAGAGCGTATAGAGTTAAATTAGAACACGAAAGTGGCAAACAGATAGATATTATTGAGGACTCTGATATCCCTACCGCTGCTAAAATAGAATTTGCAGAAAATTATCAAAGGGAAAATCATATCGTTAAATTCAATCCTAAATATATCGCATACGAACACTTAATCATGCATGAACTGATGCATTTAGAATTTGTATTAGATGCTAGAAAAGAGGATTTAAATTTATTGTTTGTTTCAAATAACAGTCATAAAACATTATTTATAAAAAGTCTTGAAAGTGATTTAAATAAGTTGAATAAATTAGGCTTTAATGAAAAACAATTAGCTGAATATTCTAATGGATTGTTTGAAGGTGTGAATAGACAAGTTTTTAACGCTCCTATAGATTTATTTATAGAATATAATTTATATCAAAAATATCCCGAATTAAGAGCCTATCAATTTTTATCATTATATCAAATGGTGAATGAAGGTTTACAAGCAGTCACAAATCCTCAAATTGTAGAATTATCTCCCAAAAATATTTTATCCAAAAGCAAAATTTATAATTTAGTGGGAGCTATGCAGTTCAAGGAGCTTTATGGTGTTGATTTATTGTCCGAATACAATGCCAATAAATTAGAGATGGATCAAGCTATAAAGTTCTATAAAGAATACAAAGATTATGAGCAAGATAAAGAGGCAGGAGAAGAATATGAGTTAGTTGAGAATTGGGCGGATGATTTAAAACTACACGATTATTTTGAAATGTTAAGCGAATCGCAGTATAGAAAGCGAACCAATATTGATGAATTATTGACTTCAATAGAAAAAGATCCATTTGGACATGAAGAAAAAGATCCGTATCGCGATAGACAAATGAAAAAGTTTCAAGAGGCGCATGGTGGAGATAATGTCAATATGGCCGTTGTGATGTTTATGGTAGACGCTTTGAAATTTTTTAAAAATATGCCAAAAGAGCAAATTAAGAAAATTGCTTTTGAAATAGCCATATTAGGCGATCAAGGTTTTTTTCCTGAAAATGAAGGCTATCAAATATCTAGTATACCCAATAAATCATTTTCGGGATATCACATACTTTCATATTTTTATGTAAGCTGGGCTATAGCAATGCCTGAGGTACTTCATGAACTTCAATTGCCTTTTGATAAAGAATATGAAATTGCATTAAATTTTGAGAAATAATTGTATGAAAGATATTATCCAAGAACTTATAAAATTTAGAAATGAACGCGATTGGGAGCAGTTTCACAATCCAAAAGATTTGGCTATCGCTTTAAGTATCGAAGCCAATGAATTACTGGAATGTTTTCTATGGAAAAAACATGAAAATGCTAATATAGATAAAATCAAAGAAGAGTTAGCCGATGTTCTTGCGTATTCTTTTCTACTAGCTGAAAAATATGATTTAGATATTAAAGAAATCATTCTTGAAAAAATAGAAAAAAACAAAATTAAATATCCTATTGAGAAATCAAAAGGAACAGCCAAAAAATATAATGAACTATGATTGTATACTCTTCCACAAAAAAAGATTTTTTATTTGACATCAATAATTATCCAATTGAAGATGTTATATTGAAAAAATTTGAAGACAAGTTGAAAAGAAAAACTGGTCAAAGCGAAATCGATTCATGGAAAGATTCTTTGCCATATATGGGACAAGTTTTGTCTGATAATGAAATACCCGATAATGCTGGAGTCATGATTGAATATATGATTCCTCAATCAGCTTTCAGAGTTGATTTTATTATAACAGGATTAGATGATAATAATAAAGAAAATGTAATTATTGTTGAACTAAAGAGGTGGTCAGATATTGAAGTGACAGATAAAGATGGTATAGTGAAAACAAGATTTAAAGGAGGATTACAAGAAACGAGCCATCCTTCTTATCAATCATGGTCTTATGCAGCATTTTTAAGTAGTTTTAATGAAACAATACATACAGAAAATATTAATTTAAAGCCATGTGCTTATCTTCATAATTATAATGAAGATGGAAAAATTAATCATAATAATTACAAGTATTATATTGATTTAGCACCTGTTTTTTTGAAAAATGATAAAATTAAACTCAAAGAGTTTATTAAAAAGCATATAACAAAAGGTGATACAACAAGTATAATGTATCGAATTGAAAATGGTAAAATTAAACCATCAAAAGCTCTTGCAGATAGCTTAGTTTCAATGATAAAAGATAAAAAAGAGGAATTTATCATGTTAGATGACCAAAAGGTTATCTATGAAACCGCTATTTCTGGAGCTAAAAAATCTACTAAAGAAAATAAAAATGTCTTAATCGTGGAAGGAGGTCCTGGAACTGGAAAATCCGTTGTAGCTATAAATTTGTTGGTTGCTTTAAATAAATTAGGACTAGTTTCAAAATATGTAACTAAAAATTCAGCACCAAGGGCTGTCTACAAAGCGATGTTGACTGGCAGTATAAGAGGAGGTGATATTGACTTTCTTTTTACAGGGTCAGGATCTTTTACAGAGCAAAATATACATCAGAATATGTATGACGCATTGATAGTTGATGAAGCGCATCGTTTAAATGATATGTCTGGAATGTTTAGGAATATGGGAGAAAATCAAGTGAAAGAAATTATCAATGCATCTAAATTTTCAGTTTTCTTTATTGATGAAGATCAAAAAGTACATATTCATGATATAGGCTCAAAAGATGAAATCAAAAAATGGGCTAATCATTATAATGCTAATGTTAGAGAATTAAATTTGAAATCTCAATTTAGATGTAATGGTTCTGATAGTTATTTATCATGGCTTGACAATACACTCCAAATTAAAGAAACGGCTAATATTTTATTGAGTAAGTCTGATTATGATTTTAACATAGTTCAAAATCCTGCAGAGATGCGAGATATTATTTATGAACTTAATAAAGAAAAAAATAAAGCAAGAATGCTTGCAGGCTATTGTTGGGATTGGGTAAGTAAGAAAGATTCGAATCAATATGATATTAAATTTCCCGAATTTGATTTTTATCATAAATGGAATTTAGCTACAGATGGTATGCGATATATTATAAGTCCAGATTCCGTTAAAGAGATTGGGTGTATTCATACAAGTCAAGGACTTGAGTTAGAGAATGTAGGTGTTATTATTGGAAAAGATTTGCTTGTTAGAAATGGTAAAGTAGAAACTTGGTTCAACAATAGGTCAAAGATGGATAAATCTTTATTTGGTATAAAAACTATGTATAGAGAAAACCCAGCAAATGCTATTGATTTAGCTGATAAAATTATAAAAAATACCTATCGTACATTATTGACAAGGGGAATGAAAAATTGTTTTGTTTATATTGAAGATTTGGAAACTAGGGAATATTTCGAAAGTAGATTAGAATAAAAAGATTACAAGATTATATAATAGCTAAAAAATGCTTAATTTTTTTATTTATAGGCTTGGCGTTGCTTTTTCAGCCTTTTGAGAAAATCGCTTTGGGGCGTACGCTATGGAATGTTGTAGATGTAGTAGTAGCGATATTTTTGGGATGGTATGGGAGTAGGAGGCGTTAGATAATTAAAAAAATAAACTTATGGGTTGATTTTATGAAAATAGTTTGTATCTTTGCAGAAAATTTGTATGCCATTCAATATGATGAGGAATCTATAAATGAGTATAGACGTTTATTAAATCAGTGGAATGATATGGAATATCTATTTGAATTTACTGAAAAAAATAATATTAAAGAAAGTTCAGATTTTATAGACGAAATTATAGAGGATGCAAATGAATTAGATGTATTTTTAAACCAATTAAATAATAATAAGAAAAGCCTGAATCTATATTTTGAGAATTTAAGAGTTTCGGAGCCTGTAATTTTATCACTTCAAAAAGGAAAAAAATATAAAATAGGTAAAAGTAGACTTCGACTTTATGCTATAAAAATAGATGATGATGTTTTTTTGATAACAGGTGGCGCTATTAAAATGACTCAAACAATGCAAGAACATCCCGATACTTCAAACGAGTTGAAAAAATTAAATAAAGTAAGGGATTTTTTAATTGAAAAGAATATTACATTTGAAGATGCTTTTTATGACTTTATTATAAATGAATAAATTATGGAAAATTTAAAAAGATTTAGAGATTTAGTAAGCGATACGGATACAGAAATATTTGTAGAAGCAAAATTTCGAGTAGAAAATCATTATTGGTTGAAAGAGTCCAAGCGAATATCCTTTAAAGTACTTTCAAAATTGAAGGAACGAGGTATGACCCAAAAACAATTGGCAGAAATGATGCAGGTGTCCCCTCAGCAAATCAATAAATGGGTCAAAGGCAATGAAAAATTTTCATTGGATACCTTATTGAAGTTACAAGAGGTTTTGGATGTACCTATTATGGCTAGTTATTATGAAAAAAACAATAAAAAGGCAGAAGAATTGATTTCTACATTTGAAGATTCTGAAAATATTAGCTATCCAAATATAACGGAACCTTCTTATAATTATTCCTCTAATTTTAGTATAAATGAAAAATTTAAAATAGCGAATTAATGAATAGCATTGGTTTTAAAATATTACAAGTTAAAATAGCGCAGTTTGCTTTTTTTGAAGAACACTATGAAAGTTCTAATGAAGAATTTGCTTTGAATACAAATATTGAGTTAAAAATAAATAATGATAAACATCAAATTGGTCTTTTCTTAACGATTCAGTTTTTTCAAAATGACAAATTATTAATTAAATCAGAAACAGGAAATCATTTTGTGATTGAAGAAAATAAATGGAATGAATTTAAAATTGAAAATAAAATAATAATACCAAAAGATTTTATTTCACATCTTGCAATGATTTCGATAGGAAGTATGAGAGGTGTTTTAGTTGCAAAAACAGAAAATACTTCGCTTTCAAAACTTATTTTACCTACTCTTAATGTTCAAAAAATGTTTCAAAAAGATGTAGAATTTATTTTAGATAATCAATAAAATAAATAAGGAGTTTATGACCCTAAAACCCCTTTTCCTCATCCTCATTCCTCTTTTACTCGCTTGCCTCTTGCCCATGCCTTATGGCTATTATCAGTTGGTGCGCGTGGTGGCTAGTGCAGCTTTTGCGTTTTTGGCGTATCAAGAGCGGGAGAATAGTCTTTTGTGGGTGTTTGTAGGTTTGGCGTTGCTTTTTCAGCCTTTTGAGAAAATCGCTTTGGGGCGTTCGCTATGGAATGTTGTAGATATCGCAGTAGCGGTCTTTTTGGGGTGGTATGGGAGAGGTAGACGATAGGTTTTAGATAATAGATATTAGACTTTAGATATTAGATAATAGATTTTAGATTTTATTGATTTGATAAATGGTTTTGTTTTTCATCTCAATACATTGTGAGTTTTGTTTGATGCTTTTTTGGATCATGTCAATCTAAAAAATTTCTTTTGGTCGTACTTTTTGATTTATATTTGAACGGTTTTTGTAATGATAAATATTGGAACAAGAAATTTAGCAACATTTAAATGGGTTGAAGTATGAGTAAGTTGGAAATTAATCATGGAGATACTGAGTTAATAAGCGATATCAGCTTACTGATTGAGCAAAGTCAGCGCCACATTGCTACACAGGCTAATAGTGCACTTACACAGTTGTTTTGGCAAATTGGCAAACGAATAAATGATGAAATACTGCTAAACAAGCGGGCAGATTATGGTAAACAGATTGTCGTGACACTGTCACGACAATTGCAAAGTATGTACGGGCGAAACTTTGAAGAGAAGAATTTGCGCCGTATGATGCAATTCTCAGAACAATTTGCTGATTTGGAAATTGTCGTTCCACTGGCACGACAATTAAGCTGGTCTCATTTTTTAATACTTTTTCCTTTAAAATCAATGGAAGCCAAGCTATTTTATGCCCAAAAAGCCATAGAGGAAGTTTGGGGGAAAACGGGAATTACGCAACCAAATTGCAAGAAAAGCTTTTGAACGAAATGAAATTGCCAAGATGCAATTGGTTAATCATTCATACGAAATTCAAAACACCTTTAAAGACCCTTATCTATTAGATTTTTTAAACCTTAAAAACACTTACTTAGAAAAGGATTTAGAAAGAGCCGTTTTACAGGAATTAGAAAACTTTATTTTAGAATTAGGTAAAGGATTTGCCTTTATGGAACGTCAAAAACGTATGATTATAGATGGCGATGATTTTTACTTAGACCTTTTGTTTTATAACCGAAAACTAAGACGATTGGTAGCGATTGAATTAAAATTGGGCAAGTTTGAAGCGGCACATAAAGGACAAATGGAGTTGTATCTGAAATGGCTAAGCAAATACGAAAAACAGGAAGGCGAAAACGAACCCATTGGTTTGATACTTTGTGCCGAAAGCAATAAAGAACAAGTAGAATTATTGGAATTACACAAAGAAGGAATCATGGTAGCCGAGTATTGGACCGAAATGCCAAGTAAACAAGTTTTGCAACAAAAGCTACACCAATTATTGATAGAAGCCAAAGAGCGCATTGATCGTAATACGTTAAACGCATAAAATGAATAGGATGAAAAAAATGTGAAATGAAAAAGTAAAAAGTACTTATGATAGCGAATTAAAAAGAATGTGGCGTTTGAGATAAAGAAATGAAAAGAGGCGGGTTTTGAAATGTATAAAATCTAAGAAAGATGGAAGAAAGGAAAAATATAATTTGTTCATCATCGGTAGAATATTAATCCCCCACCTCGGTTCTTCTCCTCACAAACTGAAATGCGAAAGATTAAGAAACGTGTTGAAATTAACCCCGCAAATTGATTAATATAGGATGAATAGACGCCGGTATTAGTTTCCGTCAATTAATCTACCGATGCCTCCAAGGATGCTTCCTTCTTCTTTAGAAGTTCCGCCCGACTGAGGTGCATACGCGATAATTCGGCTTGCTAATCTTGATATTGGCAGTGTTTGAAGCCAAACTTTTCCTTGTCCGCTTAATTTGGCAAAAAAGATACCTTCGCCACCAAAAACCATATTTTTAATGCCACGAACACGTTCGATTTCAAAATCAATTCCTTGCGT
>JBIPPB010000083.1:0-7611 GCA_044368655.1 Chitinophagales bacterium
CATATGGATTTATTAGATGAAAATATTGGCGCTTTAGATTTTACCAAAAGAGAACATATCAATGGCATTTTTGTTGAAAATACGTATAATAGTCCCAATAAAGATTTGAAAATTATTACAGGAATTCGTGGTGATTTACATAACGAATTGGGATTTTTTGTTTCTCCAAGAGTTGATGTTACATTTTCTCCATCGGATAATCATACGCTAAAATTAACTTCAGGATTAGGATTTCGAACTCCTGCGATGTTGAGTGAAATGCAAGGTTTTTTAATTTCAAATAGAAATGTTCAAATTCCGGGATCGTTAGAAGCCGAAAAAGCTTGGAATTCTGGTTTTGTTTATCGATTTAATTATAAGTTATTTAATCGATTTAAATCTTCATTTGAAGCGAGTTATTTTATGACTTTATTCCAAAATCAATTGATATTTAATGTAGAAGAACCTCAACATTTAACAGTTTCATATTTAAAAGATAATAGCAAGGCACAAAATATTCAATTTGAGAATATGATTTATTTTAATGATTTCATTAATTTAAAATTGTCCTATCGAAGCGATTATACAACGGCATTATTTAATGGAGAAAAAAAGATCGTGCCATTAATTAAAACGGATAAATTTTTGGCTAATTTAAGTATGAATTCTTCTAATCAAAAATGGAGATGGTCAAATACTATTTTATTAAATGGACCTTCAAGAATTCCGAATACCGGAAATGTGATGCCTCAAAATTCACCATGGTTTGCGATGTGGCATAGTCAAATCAATTTTATTCCGTCCGAAAAATTTGACATCTATTTGGGTGCTGAAAATATATTTAATTATATGCAACAAAATCGTATTGTATCATGGCAAAATAGTTCTGATTCAAGATTTGATGGAGGGATGATTTGGGGGCCAATGGATGGGAGACGAATTTATATAGGTGCTAAGTTTTTAATTCAATAATATATATGCTTTTAAGATTCTGGTTTACTTTTTTTTTGATTATCATTTATAATAATGGATATTCTTGTTTTTGTGCTGAACATCATCGTAGTTTTTTGTTAGGAGAAAATAAAGATTCTATTTTTGTCATGCAAACCGAACTGAATCGATCGGATTATGTAGATCGAAAAAATACTTTGGCAGAAACTCAACCTTATTGGTATGGATCTGTTTTTTTAGTTACTTATGATAAAAAGCTAAATGTATTAAGCAAAGTGAATTGGGCTGAAACTAAAATTCTTCCTGAAGATAATTTTATTGAAAAATTAGAGCAGATAAGACAGTCGATGGTTCAAAAGTTAAATGAAAATAAAATGTTTAGCATTGCAATTCCATTAGATATTTCTTTTTGTGATTTTCAAAAATCTTGTAAAGAAGTTCAATTATATCAGAATGATTCAAAAGAAATTTATAGTTTAAATTATTTAGGTAATAATTATGAAATTAAAGCTTTAAAAGATACCTCAAATCCAATTTTTGATTTATTCTTTTATGAATCGTATAAGTACAAATCTATTAAGGATAAGTTATTCATTAATTCAATTCGAAAGTATAAATTACAAAAACAACAAGTAATTATAGTTCATTTATCTTCTGGAAGCCATATAGAATCTTTAAATAATAGTGAATTTATTCCGGTTTTAAATCCTAAAGAATATGTTCCAGAATGCATTTCAATATTTTTAGATAAAGGTACGGTTTTTGAAGAACCTGTGCTCACGCATGGAAAAGGATTTGATGTTATGATTATTCAATAAAAAAAGCCTCTATGAAAATAGAGGCTTTTTTTTATATTAAAAAAAAATATAAACTATTCTTTATCCATAAAGAACTCCATAACTTCTTCGCTAACTCCTGTAAATGAAAATCCACCATCATGGAAAAGATTTTGCATTGTAACTTTTTTAGTTAAATCAGAGAATAACGTTAAGCAGTAATCTGCAAATTCATCAGCATTAGCATTACCTAAAGGCGAAATTTTTTCGGCATAATTGTAGAATGCATTAAATCCTTTGATACCGCTTCCAGCAGTTGTTTTGGTAGGAGATTGTGAAATTGTATTGACACGCACTTGACTTTTCTTTCCATAATAATATCCAAAAGAACGCGCTATCGATTCAAGCGCCGATTTATTATCCGCCATATCGCTGTAGCCAGGAAATGTACGTTGAGCAGCTATATAAGATAATGCAACGATACTTCCTTCATTAGCCATAGCATCTAAGTTATATAAACTCTGCATAGTTCTGTGAAAAGAAAGAGCAGAAATATCCATAGCTTTCAAAAAATCATCATGTTTTAAGTCGGTATAATGTCTTGATTTTCTGACGTTGATACTCATTCCTATAGAATGTAAAACAAAATCAATTTTTGAACCAAAGTGCTCCGTAGCTTTATTAATAAGATTATTCAAATCCTCATTATTTGTAGCATCTGCTGGAATAATAGGCGCATTAATTTTTTGTCCTAATTCATTTATTGCACCAAGACGCATTGCTACAGGCGCATTTGTAAGTACGATTTGTGCACCTTCTTGATGTGCTCGTTCAGCTACTTTCCAAGCTAGTGAATTCGAGTCAAGCGCTCCGAAAATAATTCCTTTTTTTCCTTTTAATAAATTATACATTCTTTTAGATTTAAATTAAAATTTTAAAGCGATCGTATTTAGTTTTGAGGTGTTTCGCATAAACTCGAACGATCCATTTGAGTTTGTTTGTACTGAAATTTAGATGGAGTACAAATACGCATAAATTCTTTTTCGTTGATTTTTTTATTCGAAACTTGTTTCGGCTCTAATTGTTTAATATCTTCATTTAAATAATAGTGTGTTGGCGTTTTAGATGAAAAATCAGAATAAGCTGCTCTAATTTTAAAGCTTGATTTGTCACTAGGAATTGGGAATGAATATAATTTTCCTTTAACATAATTACCTGAAACGATCATACAGTTATCAAATATTGCGTATGGTTTAGCCTCACCTTTCCCAATATTTGAAATTTTAAATAATACATTTTTAGAAGTTTCTGGCATTGGTTTTAATAAACCAAACATTTGACCCAAGTATTTAGTAGTAATAACATACGATTTTTTGGCATCATCATAAGATAAAGCATTAATCGTATCTAGTGTCCAATTTCTATGATTTGTATATAATTTTACTTCTGGATCAAACGCTCCCGGAATATAAACTTTAACTGGGCTATTTGTATTTAATGTAATTTCTTCATTCCCTTGCGTAAAATTCAAAGAATAAGCACCCATTAACATTAAATTTTGTTTACCACTTTTTGTCGCAATATTCTTTTTGATAATATCGTAATTTTGTGTATAGTCTTTCATGTCAAATTCAAATGGCTCCTTGCTTGGAGAAGAAAATGAATATTCAGGAATTTCGATTTGAATTCCATTTGAAGATTTAATTAATTTATTGTTTTCATTTGTAAATTGACCAGTTACCATTTCAGGACCAATTTCAATTGTTTTGGCAGCAGGTTTATTAATGGTCGTATTTGAATTTTGTTTGTTATTTGAAGCGTTATTATTTGAAGAATTATTATTTGAAGAATTATTATTTTGTTGAATATTTTCAAGATCCATCAATTTAAATAACACTTCAATTTCAGTTCTTCTATTTTTTGAACGTCCATCAGCCGTTTTATTATCGCCTAGCGGATTATACATTGCTTTACCTTCATATTTGATATGTTTTCTTTCGACACCCTTATCTACTAAATAATTGTATACATTAAGTGCTCTTAATTTAGAAACAACATTATTAATACTTAAAGAACCAATATTACAAGTATAACCTTTAAGATCAACTTTGTATGTTTCAGAAGCATTAATTACAATAATTACAGAATCTAACTTGTTTTTGTGGGCTTGTGTAAGATTGGTTTTGCCAATATTAAAAAATATAGTTTCTTTTAACGTATTCATTTGAGAATACTGCGTAATACAAACTAACCAAAATGCTGTAGCTAAAATTATTTTTTTCATTTTTTATAAATTTTTGAATTCTAAATTCGTATTTAATAACGTGCAAAACTAAAAAATAATATAGTTAATGATGATTTTTAATTATAAACAATTTCTATTTATTGAACAATAAAGTAGTCAATTTTACATTTTTAAATCAAAATACATCTTCATTTGAATAGATTTTTTGGTGAGATTAGTTTCAACAACTTCTTGATAATTAGTAATATTTTTAGCTAAATCTTTTCCTAATAAAATCTCAGTAAAATAGCTTTTAAAAACTTGTATTAAACCCTTTTGCTTCTTAATTTTATCAAAAAAACTTGGGGCGGTATTAAAAACATAAGCTTTTGCTTCTGAGTTTGTTTCTTTAGCAACATAGTTTATGGCATCTTGTAAGGTTCCAATTTGGTCAACCAATCCAATTTTTCTTGCTTTTTCACCACTCCAAACCCTTCCTTGAGCTATATTTTCAACACTATCCGTATGCAATTTACGACCTTTACCAACAATAGATTTAAATCGAGTGTAAATTTGCTCCGTTTGAATTTGCGCATATTTAGATTCTGTATCATCAAAAGGCTTATTTAGTCCCATAATTGCATGATCATTTAATTCCACTTCATCAAATGTAATCCCTAGTTTATTTTCAAATAATTTTTGAAAATTAGGAATAATACTAAAAACACCTATAGAGCCTGTAATTGTATTTTTTTCAGCAAATATTTTATCAGCGCTTGACGCGATATAATAACCGCCACTGGCAGCAACATTACCCATAGAAACAACTACTTTTTTCTTTTTTTGAAGATTTTCGATTTCTCTTAAAATAACATCCGATGCTAGGGCACTTCCACCTGGTGAATTGATTCTTAATACAACACCTTTAATTTTATCGTCATTTTGGATTTTTTTTAAATCTTCAACCATATTAATGGAACCGATGCTGCCTTCTTCAGCTTCGCCATCCATAATATTTCCTTCAGCAATATAAATCGCAATTGGATTTTTTTTATTTTCCTGAATTTCTTTATGATAGGTTTCGATATCTATAAAGCTTATTTTATCTTTACTTTCAGTGATTTTTTTAAGATACGTTTCTACTTCGTCCTGATAATAAATATTGTCAATAAAATTATATTTTTTTAAATTTTCGGAATTATAAAGCAATAAATTATTAACATAATAATCGATGGAATCTGTAGGAATCTTTCTAGCTTTGGATATTTCTTGCCAAACATTATTTTTAATGTCCATTAAAAGTTCTTTCGTTTGAATTTTATTTTCTTCACTCATTTTATCATATCGATATGGTTCCGTAGCACTTTTAAATTTACCTGCATAAAATACTTGTGGTGTGATTTCTAATTTATCTAAAGCCCTTTTAAAAAAGGTTATTTCAGCACCAAAACCCCTAAAATCAACCATTCCAATAGGATTTAAAAATATTTTATTACAAGCACTTGCTAAGTAGTACATTTTTTGAGAACAAACTTCACCATAAGCAATAGAGCTCTTTTTACTGTTATTAAAATTTTGTATTGCATTTCTTAACAAATCTATTTGCGAATAACTTAAACTTGAATTTAAATTCAATTCTAAATACAAAGCTTTAATTTTATCATCATCTTTTGCCTTTTCAATAGATTCAATAATTTCGTGTAAACTGGTTCCACGATCTTCATTCATTATAGAAAAAACATCTTCTTGATTTGAAGGTAATTCATTTAGCGCATCATTAATTGATATTTTTAACACACTATCTGAATGGATAGTAACTTTGTCTTCTTTTGAAGAAGCAATACCAATTAAAATAAGTACAAATGTTAATAGAAATAATCCAAAAAATATTGCATTTCCAAGGATTACAGATAATAATTGTTTGATGAAGCCTCGCATATTTTATAATTTAGTTTAATTTTAGAGTGTAAAAATAAGGTTAATTTAATTAGAAAATGTTTTTTTTGGATTTTTTAATATAAAGTGAAAAAAATATCAAGTTTAAATGAAATCCATAAATAGAAAATAATTTTTTAATTATTTAAATGCAAACTGTATATCTATTATTAGGGAGTAATGTTGGAGATCGAATGGATTATCTCAAAAAAGCTTCTATAAGTATTGAATCTAAAATTGGAAAAATTGTAAAAAAATCTCAAGTATATGAAACCGAACCTTGGGGAGAAAAAGAACAAGATGATTTTTTAAATATTGTTTTAGAAATACAAACAAAATTAAATCCAACGACTACACTCGAAAAAATTAAAGAAATCGAATCTTTATTAGAACGAGAAGAAACCTACAAATGGGGCCCTAGAGAAATAGATATCGATATCTTATTTTTTGGCGATGAAATGATAAGTGAAGTCAATTTAACAATTCCGCATCCATTTATCCACGAAAGAAAGTTTACATTAGTTCCTTTGTCTGAAATTGCACCAGATTTATATCATCCATTTATGGGCACCACTGTAGTCGAATTGCTTTTGGAATGCGAAGATATGAGCGATGTGAAACCATTCAAAAATTTAAGTTAAAAATATATGAGAAAAATTAGTTTTTTATTAGCTTTAGGAATATTAATTAATAGTTGTAAAGAAGTCGTGTATGAATCAGAAGTTATAAAACCGTTGAAAGATACTACGTATGTAAATAATAGTAATCTTACTGCACAAGACAAGGTAGTTTTATTAGAAGAATTTACAGGTGTTCGATGTAGTAATTGCCCTGATGGACACAAAGAAGCCACTCGATTAGAAAACATTTTTGGAAATAAAATAGCTATAGTTGGTATTCATAGTCCATTTTTAGCAAGCCCCTATGCATCCGACGAGCCCAATTTTATCACAATAATAGCTAAAGATATTGCAGATTTCCTTTCAAATACCACAAAACCCGCAGCCGCAATAGACAGAGTACCTGAAAATAATAATTTTAATTATCAAGTATCTGCATGGGAAAATAAAATAAATCAAAGACTTAATACACAAATTCCTCTAAATATAATTCAACAGATTCGATTTGATAATCAAAAGAATAAATATATATTGTCGCTACAAATTGAATTTCTTGAAGATTTTTCCAGTCAAGTAAGCTATTCAATTTTTTTCACAGAAAGTAAACTTAAGGCTACTCAACTTCAAAAAGATGGTGTTACTAAAATAAAGGATTATATTCATGATAAAGTATTAAGAAATGCAATTACAAGGTCTACTGGTAATTCTTTATCTTTCCCAATACAAGGTAAATATGAAAAAGGCCGAACGTTTATTAAAGAATTTGAATTGGATTTAAAAACTCCAGATGGTCAAAATATGGATGTAAATAACAGTTATATGGTTACATTTATATCTAAAGATTCTAATAAAGAAGTATTACAAGTAAATAAGGCAAAAATTAAAATTTAAACATAAATATAAAAGAAAAGTAAAAAAAAACTTGTATTTAAAAAATAAAGTTTACTTTTGCACCTCTTTAAAATAAAAGACAAGTATCCGTTTGGAGGTGTTATGTGCCTAGGATTTTGTTTAATCAGTAGAAAATTGTAAAAAAAAAGCATTTTTTTAAATAAAATGCAAACTTTTTCAGCCGATTAAATTTTTTATCCTTACTTTTGCACCCTCAAAATTTTAATATTTTATA
>JBIPPB010000021.1:0-26318 GCA_044368655.1 Chitinophagales bacterium
TAAAAAAAAAATATTATTTTTGCAGCCTTAATTTAATAAGAAATAAATTATAACACATAATGGCAAATACAAGAAACGCTAAAAAAGCCGCTAGAAAAGCAGCAAAGAAAAGATTACATAATCGTTATTATGCTAAAACGACTCGTAATGCAATCAAAAAATTAGAAAATAACGAGAATCAAACAGAGCAAAAAGAAAGCTTAGGAGATGTTATTTCTATGATTGATAAATTAGCTAAACGTAATATCATTCATAAAAATAAGGCTTCAAACCTTAAATCTAAGTTGATGAAGCGTGTTTTAGCTTCTGCTTAATAATTATTTTTATCATTAAAATTTAAATAATATGTCAAAAGGTAAATCTTGGGCAATGTTTTTGGTAGGTTTAGTTTTGTGTACTGCAGCATTATTTTCAGTGCCTCAATATTCATGGATTCCGCTACCATTTTTGCTTACTGGATTAGCTCAGATTTTAGACGCTATCTAATAGCTTTTAAATCTTGGTTTTAATCTTTTAATCATCCATTTTCTACAAGTTATCTTAATAATTTTAGGAAAAGTTTAAAATCAATGAAAATATATACAAAAACGGGAGATCAAGGTCAAACCTCATTATTTGGAGGTGATCGAATTTTTAAAGATAATATTCGTGTAGATGCTTATGGTACCGTTGATGAGCTAAATAGTTTTTTAGGCCATTTATCCGATATTATTCCGGATGAATCGATTTCGGTTAAATT
The DNA here is from genome assembly GCA_044368655.1 of Chitinophagales bacterium. Taxonomy (GTDB): domain Bacteria; phylum Bacteroidota; class Bacteroidia; order Chitinophagales; family JADJOU01; genus CHPMRC01. The sequence continues at coordinate 740 of JBIPPB010000021.1, forward strand.
AAAAGCCATTCAAAATATTTTGTTTAACATTGGTTCTATTTTAGCTACTGTTGACAATAATTACAAAGCAAAACTACCACAAATTCAAGACGATGTTATTGAATTTCTTGAGCATCAAATCGATGAGATGGATCGCACTCTTCCTCAAATGACTCAATTTGTTTTACCAAGCGGACACCCTGTGGTGTCTTTTTGTCATATTGTACGAACCGTTTGCCGAAGAGCCGAACGTAATATTGTTTCGATATCACAAATAGAAAAAGATGCCCAAATTGAAAAGTCAATTATTTATTTAAATCGATTAAGTGATTATCTTTTTGTTTTATCTCGTTTTTTAACACAATATTTTAAAGCAGAAGAAGTTACTTGGAAAAAAGATATTAATTTTATTAACCTAAAATAATTTATAAACTATGTATTGGACACTTGAATTAGCTTCGTATTTAGAAGATGCACCTTGGCCAGCTACACGAGATGAATTAATCGACTATGCCATTCGTTCGGGAGCTCCGATTACTGTTATCGAAAATTTACAGCAAATGGAAGACGTAGAAGGTGAACATTTTGAAGGTGTAGAGGATATTTGGCAAGATTATCCTACACAAGACGACTTCTATTTTAATGAAGATGAATATTAATCATTTACGATAAGAGGAAAACATATTTTGGTTTTCCTCTTTTTTTTAGTTTTATTTTATGAATAAATCCCATTTAATTGATGTCATTAAGCATCAGAAATCTTTTTTGTCTATTGGTTTAGACCCTGATTTGGATAAGTTACCTCTAGGTATTTCAAAAGACGCCAAAGGGGTATTCGATTTTTGTAAAAAAATTATTGACCATACGGCGCCTTATTGTTGTAGTTATAAATTGAATACCGCCTTTTTTGAGGTTTTAGGGCCTGATGGTATGCATATATTTAATCAATTGGTTAATTATATACCCGATACCCATTTTGTGATTGCAGATGCCAAACGAGGCGATATAGGAAATACATCAAGAATGTATGCACAGACCTTCTTTGAAACCTACCAATGTGATGGACTAACGGTTTCGCCTTATATGGGTAGCGACAGTTTAAAACCATTCCTTGAATTCAAAGATAAATATACCATAGTTTTAGGACTTACTTCAAACGAAGGTGCTCAAGATTTTGAGTTGCAAACCCTTGAAAATCAAAACAACGTCTATCAATTTGTGATGCAAACGGTGGCCTCTTGGAGTACGCCTCAAAATTTGATGTTTGTCATTGGTGCCACACAAGAAGCGTTACAAAAAGAAATCCGCAGCAATTATCCCGAACATTTTTTCTTAGTTCCTGGTGTAGGCGCACAAGGCGGCTCACTAGAAGATACCTGTAATAATATGCTAACCAAAGATTTTGGTATATTAATAGCCTCATCGAGAGATATTTTATACGCCGACAACTCAGCTGATTTTTATATTAAAAGTGCAGAAAAAGCGCAATCCATTAGCCAAAAAATGTGGCAATTGTATTCGGAGAAGTTTTAATTGATTTAATTACTTCGAATTTTAAGCATAAAATCAAAAGCCGCTTGGTATTCATTTGGGATTTCGACGTCTAAGTCGCATCCAATAAAAAGCTCACTCATAGGATGCGAGCAAGGGGTGTTCATTCAAAAATTTCTTTTGTTCGAATTTTTTGATTTATATTTGAAATATTATTTGAATTTAAAAATTATAATTTATGGAAGAAAATAATAAGAACATAATTAGATCATCATCGGTAGAATATCTTACCTTTATAGCAGCCACAGGCGATGGCGGGGTAAATGCAATTTACCAAGACGAAAATATTTGGCTTTCTCAAAAAATGATGGCGTCTTTATATAATGTAAATGTAAGAACTATTAATGATCATCTTCAGAAGATTTTTAATGATTATGAATTAGAAAAAGAAGCAGTTGTCCGAAATTTTCGGATAACTGCCACCGATAGTAAAAACTACAATACACTACATTATAATCTCTCAGCTATAATTGCAGTAGGGTATAAAGTGAACTCAGAAAGGGCTGTACAATTCCGTAAATGGGCAACACAAATTTTGCAAGAATTCACTATTAAAGGGTTTGCAATGGATGATGAACGTCTGAAAAATGACGGCACTATTTTGGGTAAAAAGTATTTTGAAGAACAACTGGAACGAATTCGAGAAATTCGACTTAGCGAACGAAAATTTTATCAAAAAATAACAGATATTTATACTACGGCTATAGATTATTATTTAAACTCCGAGTCCACTAAGCGCTTTTTTGCAACTGTTCAAAACAAATTGCATTGGGCTATTCACGGACAAACCGCAGCAGAAGTCATTGTAAATAGAGCCGACCATCAAAAAGAAAATATGGGTTTATCTTCTTGGAAAGATGCCCCAAAAGGAAAAATTCAAAAATTTGATGTTTCTGTTGCCAAAAATTATTTAACCGAAAACGAAATGCAACAATTGCAAAGGTTGGTTTCTGCCTATTTGGATATAGCTGAAAGTATGGCGCTAAGACAAATTCCTATGACCATGGAGGACTGGGAAATAAGGCTTAATAAATTTATTAAGGCTATCGATAGAGATATACTTGAAAACGCAGGCAAAGTTACCGCAGAAATAGCAAAAGCACACGCAGAAACTGAATTTGAAAAATATAGAATCATTCAAGACCAGTTATTTGAAAGCGATTTTGATCGAGAAATTAAAAAACTAAATGAATAAAAAATATTTGAAGAGAAAAATCGCCCAAGACACGAGCCATTTGGAGCAAAAAATCGATGTCATTGTTTATCATCTGTATGGTTTGAGCTATGAAGCTGCGTGTGTAATCGATAAGGTATTAAAAGAGAAGATTTAGAGAAGTTTAACCCGACCTCGTAGAGGTCAAATATTTATAGATAATTATATAAAAAATCCTTAATTCCCTCTCATACGCATCATAAAATCAAAAGCGGCTTGGTATTCATTTGGGATTTCGCCATCTAATATGGCATCTTTGATTTTATTTTTGATTAAGCCCACTTCGGGTCCAGGTTTGAGTTGGAAGGTTTTGATAATAACATCTCCAGAAATGGGCGGTTGAAAATTCTTAATATGATCGCGTGCTTCAATTTCTTCTATTTTTATCTTAAGCGCATCTAAATTTTGAATATAGCGGCTTACTTTTGCTTCATTTTTACTTGTGATATCCGCACGACATAAAATCAATAAATCGTCGATATCATTGCCAGCTTCATACACCATGCGTCTTACAGCGCTATCCGTTACGATTTCTTTGGTAAGCGAAATAGGGCGGAGGTGGAGATAAATTAGCTTTTTGACATATTCCAAAGGCTTGTCGAGAGGCAGTTTTAGATTTTTAAAAATTTTATGAGCCATTTTGGGCCCTAAAACTTCGTGTCCGTGAAAACTCCAGCCATTGGATTCGCTGTATGATTTCGTTTGAGGTTTGGCAATATCATGAAGCAATGCTGCCCAACGAAGCCATAAATTATCGGTCATGGTAGCAATATTATCAACCACTTGAAGCGTGTGATAAAAATTGTCTTTATGTCCTTTTCCTTTATATTCTTCTACACCATGCAACCAAGTTAATTCTGGTAGAAAATGTATCATTAACTTGGATTTATATAATAAATCCAAACCTATAGAAGGTTTTGCACACATTAGAATCTTATTCAATTCGGTATGTATCCGTTCTTGAGAAATGATTTGGATTCGGTTCGCATTTTTTTGAATGGACTTAAAACTATTATCGTCAATTGTAAACTCTAATTGATTGGCAAAACGAATCGCGCGCAGCATTCGAAGTGGATCGTCTGAATAGGTTTGGTCGGGGTCAAGCGGCGTAACCAATCGTTTTTCTTTTAAATGCTCCAAACCTTGGTGAAAATCGATAATTTGTCCATAATCCGCTTCGTTAAGTGATATGGCTAAAGCATTGATGGTAAAATCGCGTCGAGCAATATCTTCTTGAATCGTACCGTTTTCTACAACAGGTTTTCGGCTATTGTGGTCATAGCTTTCTTTTCGAGCACCAACAAATTCATAATCGTAATCTTTATAGTTAAATTGGGCAGTTCCAAAGGTTTTAAAAAAATTAACTTGAATATTTGTATCGATTTCTTGAGCTACTTTTTGAGCAAAATCCATTCCATTACCTTCCACTACAATATCGATATCTTTGCTTGGTCTATTTAATAATTGATCACGAACCCAACCACCAACAACATAGGTTTTGATTTGATGTTTTGCAGCCACTTGAGCACAAGCTTCGAAAAAAAAATGATTTAAATTCAATGTTAAATTATGGATTAGCCTACAAAACTAAGAATTATCTCTTGATTCATCGGTAAAAATCAAAATATGGTAAAATTACCACGAATTATGAAATAATTTTATATGACAACAAAGCTGACAAATAGGCTAATATAGACATGGATATAAAAGATATTATTGCCCATTTGTAGGTTCCGGTTTCTTTTCGTATTGCAGCCAAGGTACTCATACATTGTAATGCAAATGCATAAAATAAAAGCAGTGAGATACCCGTAGCAAAAGTGAAAACAGAGGTGTTGGTTTTTGGATTGATCTGCAATTTCATGGTTTGAAGCATGGTGTTTTCGTCTGGTTCGGCTCCAATATTATATAAAGTGCCTAAAGTGGAAACAAATACTTCCCGTGCCGCAAATGAAGTGACTAATGCAACACCAATTTGCCAATCATATCCAAGTGGTTCAATAGCAGGCTCAATAAACTTTCCAATTTGAGCAACAAATGAATCATCTAGTGGTACATTTTTAATTGACTTGTCTTGAAATCCAAAACTAGCTAAAAACCATAATATAATTGATATAGTTAAAATAAATTTACCCGCTACTTTTACAAAGCTTTTTACGGCATTTCGTATATTCGTAAAAATATTTTTCATCGAAGGCCATCGGTAAGGCGGAATTTCCATAATCAAGAAACTCTTTTCTTCGGTTTTAATGATTTTATTTAAAATAAAACTAAAAACAATGGCCGAAAAAATACCGAGTATATACAAAGAAAGTAAGGCCAATCCTTGATAATTAATTGGAATGATAATTGAAATTAATAACGTATAAACAGGTAATCGAGCCGAACACGTCATAAATGGAATCGAAAGAATTGTTATTAATCGCTCTTTATGTGTTGAAATGGTTTTTGTAGATGCGATTGCTGGAATGGCACATGCATTTCCTGATAAAAGCGGCAAAACACTTTTCCCGCTCATTCCAAATTTTCGCATCCAACGATCTAAAAGAAATACCATGCGCGCTAAATAACCGCTTTCTTCAAGCCAAGTATTCATGAAAAATAGAAGCGCAATTTGAGGAATAAAAATCAATACACCTGAAATGCCCGGAATGATAGCTTCCGTTAAGAAAAGGGAAAACAAACCTTTTGGGAGCGTATTTTGAAGCCAAGACGCGATAACGCTAAAACTCCAGTCCAAACCTTCCATTGGGTATTGAGCGATATAAAATAGAAATTGAAATACAATATATAAAATAGACAACATGGCTATAATACCCCAAAATGGATGTAAGGCGTATTGATCAATGCGGTCGCTCCACATTTTTTGTTTAAATGCTTTTTGAGTTTTTTTGAGCGTCAGGCTTAATATTTCTTCAATTTGATTATATCTGTCAATAATTTCTTTACGCTTTGTATTTTCAATGATTGCATTTTTCTCCGATTTGTTTACGTATTCGTGCCACGTTCGATACGAAAATTGCTCTTCTAGATGGTATTCTGCAAATAAATCTTTTTTTCCAAAGGTGTTTTGTGAAATTTTATAATCTTTTTGAATTAGAAAATCCCAAAGCGTATCAATACCTTTTCCTTTTCGGGAATTGCAGGTTATGATTTTAGTGTCCAATTCTTTTTCTAAAATGTCCGTTTCAATATATTCACCTTTCTTATCCAATTCGTCAACCATATTTAAGACAACGATTATTGGAATTTTCAAATCGGCTACTTGAGTATATAAAAGTAAGCTTCGGTTTAAATTCGAGGCATCTGCAGTGAAAATAATTAAATCTGGATTGGTATTGAGCAGCGTTTCAGAAACTACTTTTTCATCAATGGAATTGGGGTAGAGGGAATAACATCCGGGCAAATCTGTGATTTCAAAATATTGATCTTGCTTTAAAACCACGCCTGTTTTCTTTTCGGTCGTAACGCCTGGATAATTAGCAACTTTTTGTTCTAATCCTGTTAATTGATTAAATAAAGAAGATTTTCCAGAGTTTGGATTACCAACTAAATATATTTTTTGTATCGTATTCAATGGATGTAAATATTATAAGTTAAATTAAAGGATTATCGCATTTTCGAACTACAATACTCTTAGCTTCTTCGTTGCGCAACATGATTTTTGAATTGTTTACACGATAGCAAATTGGATCTCTAAATGGAGCTTCTTGAATCGATTCTATTTGTCGACCTTTAAAAATCCCCATTTCAACAAGTTTTAACTTGTATGAAGAGCTTAATAAGGATTCTATTATAGCAAATTCTCCTTTTTTTAATTCGTCTAGTGTCATATTATGAAATCAATCAAAGACAAAAATACTTTATTTGATTTTAATTTATTTAGAAAAATTCTAATTTAGCTTTTTGTTTAATTATCAAAAAAAAATAAAAAGCTTTGAAATAAATAATATACATTAACTTTGCAATGAAATTTTTGGGGATTTTTCTATAAATATTGAATAGATAAGTCTTAAAAAAGGGAATTCGGTGAAAATCCGAAGCAGTGCCAGCTACTGTAAGAAAGTCATACGAAATGGTATGAACCAAAACCAACAAGGTCCACTGTATGTGATATGGGAAGGACGGTTTTGGGAAGCTTTCAAGTCAGGAAACCTACCCAAATTATTTAAAATGTCGCTTTTCTGGGTCAAAGAGCGTCGGGAATTGTGTAAAACACAAAAATTATTTTGTTTGCAAAAGTATTTGTAGCCATTTTTTGCGCTACACATTGTTTTTTGTCGTATGCTATAGTTCCAATTTCGGATACGGTTATACGATTACGCTCTGTCGAAATTAAATCTGGCAAAACAGCTCAACTTGTTTTAGCCGATCAAACATTTGGCAGTAATGCCCTTCAAAATAGTATGGCTGATTTTTATGTAAAAAACTATGGCATCGGACAATTGAGCAGTATTTCATATCGTGGAATGCCTTCAGAGCATACTGATGTGATGTGGAATGGCATTTCGATAAAATCACCAATGCATCAATTATATGATTTGTCCTTAGCGCCTTCTTCAGATATTTCGCAAATTCAGTTTATCGAATCCAATACTTCAAATCAACAGACGGGACAATTACATATTCAACGGAAAAAAACGGATTTTTCTTTATTTTCTAATGCCATTTCCCATCATTCTAATGGATTATTTCAAAACAGCCTAAATACCTTTTTTAATATAAAGAAAAACAAATTGTGGGTTTCTAATGAAATTATAACCGGTGCCAATGACTATAAATATCAAAATCATTTTTTAGAATACCGAAATTTACCAAATAATGCTATTTTTCAAATGCATACGCTAGTTGATGGCATTTTTAGCATAAATAATAAAAGCGCTTTAAATTATGGTTTATGGTATTTAAATGCGGCAAGAGATATTCCGCCCACGCGATCAACAAATATCTCAAATCAAAGTATAAAGGATGAAAATTTAAGATTTTATTTTGGTTATAATATGAATAAAACCGTATTAAAAACGTCTTTTCATCATGAAAATCAAAATTATAAAGACATTGATATTCAATTGCATGCAAAACATATAATTAACTCAATTCGTAATACCATTCAAAGTGAAATAGTAATGGATTCAAACCGAAAATTGATCATTGAAAATTACAATAATATTTATAATATATCATCGAGTTCTTATAAAAATCCATTTTATTTTTGGGATATTCAATCATCGTTTCAATTTGAGCAAAAATTTAAGAGAAATTATTCCTTAAATTTTTCTTTAAATCATATGATGAATTCGCAATTTATCGCTTTACCAAGAGTATCTTTTATGTTAAACAAAAAAACAGGTGCTTTTACCCATCAGTTTTGTTTTAAAAATAGCGTCCGATTACCGACAACAAATGAATTGTTTTGGAATCCGGGTGGAAATAGTTTGTTGAAACCCGAAAATGCATTTCAATGGAATCTTCAAACACAATATCAAAAAAGAACCAATTATTTCAAACTTTCCGTATTTTATCATTGGATTCAAGATCGTATTGTTTGGCAACCAACTTCACAAGCCAATGTTTGGAGTCCAATTAATTTAAATCAAGTTCAAAATTTAGGCATTCATTTTCAATCTGAAAGTAAAATTTTATCGTTTCATAATATAACTCTTAAATATATACCAAGCATACAGTGGATGCATTCAAAAGTCAATCAAGAAGCTTCGCAAATATATACACCGCAATGGAAAAGCATTCATTCTATTAAAATGAATTATAAAAACGTATCCTTTGATTTTAATATTAATTATACCTCAAAACGCTACACCACGATGGATAATTCAGAATATTTACCTCATTATTTTGTTATTTCGAGTTGGACACAATATGATTTTAAAGCTTTTAAAAAATTCAATGGCTTCTTACGATTTGCAATAAATAATTTAACAAATATAAATTACCAAGAAATTGAAAATAGGGCGATGCCGCTTCGAAACTACATTCTAACATTACAAATTCAAAAATAAATTTTTAACCAATAATTTTAAAAAAATGAAAAAACAACACGTATTTTTAATTTTGATTTTAATCATCAATTTAATTTCTTGCAGCGATGAAAACAAGTCAACATTAGGTGATCTTCAAGGAATTTACTTTATGGGTGAAGGAAATTTTACTAGAGGAAATGCTAAATTAGATTTATATCAGTATGAAAAAGACTCTTTTAAGGAAGATATTTTTAACAAAGTAAACGGATATGGGATAGGGGATGCCGCACAATCGGTTTATATTTCAAATAACAACTATATTGTGATTGTAGTAAATAATTCAAATAAATTATTGTGGGTAGACAAAACGAGTTTGAAAGTAATTCGAACGCTAGATTTAAGACAACCACGCTATATTAGTATTATTGAAAATAATAATGCATTAGTTACTTCAAATGACGGTTTTCTTTATATTATTAATATTGAAAATGCTTCTTTAATCAAAACAATAACTACAAATGTATTTACCGATCGAATTGTGAAAATTTCTTCGGATCGATATTTTGTAGAATTTCAAAATAAAATTGGAGCTTCTAAATCGGAACAAGGATTTTTGATTTATAAAAACAACAATTTTGATACTTTTGAAAAGGTAAATACCAATTTTGTTCCTGTAGGTAGTATTATATTCGGAAATGAAATTGTAAGTAGATACAATGATCCTAAATTTACAGCAAGTTCAGAAATTGGAAGATTTAATGTAAATTCAAGACAGTTTCAAAAGTTGTTAGTTTTAAAACAACCAGGTTATGGAGTGAATACATCTTATAATTCTAATAAAAATGTATTTTTATTTTATGATGAAAATGCTATATATGAAATCAATTCACAATTCGTTACTTCAAAAATATTAACAACAGAAAATGTGACAAGCCCTCATATGATTTCGCATTTAAAAAATAGAAATTTTTACGTAATTTCAGATGCATTAGATTATACAAAGCGAAGCAAATCTTATATTTATGATTCAAAAGGAACGCTTTTAAAGTCTTTAGAAACTCCAATAATTACGAATAACGCTTTTGAATTGTAAAATACAAATTATATTTGTTATTTATAATTTGATAGAAGATTGACACCTAATGATATTTCTTTTTTACACTTAAAAGACGCTTTTTCATTCGAACAAAAAGCGCTGGAAGTTTTTCGTTATCAATATCAAAATAACGAAATTTATCAAAAATTTTGCATTGGTATCAAAAGAAATCCAAAAAATGTCAAGCAAATATTAGATATTCCTTTTTTGCCTATTTCGTTTTTCAAAAGCCATTCTGTTTTTTCGGGAATAGAAAGACCATCGTTTTTTTTTGAAAGTAGCGGGACGACTTCTATGGTTCAATCGAAACACTATATAAAAAATATTGAAATTTACAATCAAGTTGTAGATCAATCTTTTAATAATATTTTCGGAGCCTATGAAGATTTTGTAATTTTTGGTTTATTACCGCATTATTTAGAAAGAAAACATTCTTCTTTGGTTTATATGGTGCATCGTTGGGTTCAAAATTCGGAGCCAATTGATAAAAATTTCTATTTGGATGATTTCGTTGATTTAAAAAATCAATTACAAAAGGCTATTTCCAAAAATAAAAAAATTATTTTAATAGGAATTACATTCGCATTACTTGATTTTATTGAGATTTTTGAAACCGATTACGATAAAATTTATATTCTTGAAACAGGTGGCATGAAAGGGCGTCGTGAAGAAATTCCTAAAAAAGAATTATGGCGTATTCTTAAAAGTAAATTTAAAAATGGAATTATTGGTTCGGAATACGGTATGTGTGAATTATTAAGTCAATCTTTTGCTTTTAATCAGCCTGTTTTTAGTTCACCTATATGGAAAAAAGTACTCGTTGCAGATATCAACGATCCGCTTTCTATTTCTAATTCAGGGCAAGGCGTTGCTAGTATTATTGATTTGGCGAATATACATAGTTGTAGTTTTATTCAAACCGAAGATTTGGCTAAAGTACAAGAAAATGGTCGGTTTGAAATCTTAGGTCGCAAAGATCATTCGGAATGGCGCGGATGCAGTTTACTCCTTGATCAAAATTAAATAAACATGGATTAGTTGTTTATTGTTAATTTTGTCAACTTTGAAGAGAATATATGGATTATCAACTTATCGACTGTGGAAATGGATATAAAATCGAACAATTTTCGAAATATATTATTGCAAGACCTGAGCCTCAAGCATTTTGGGAATTAAAGCAACCTTTGAGTTATTGGTATGAAAATGTCGATGCTTTTTTTGAGCGAAAAAAATCGGATGTTATTTCAAATAAAGAAGACAGTGGTTCTTGGATTAAAAAAGATTCCATGCCATCTAGTTTTAGTTTGTCTATAGGTAAATTTGGTTCGCATCAAATTGAAGCAAAATTATCTTTAACCTCATTTAAGCATTTAGGAATTTTTCCCGAACAATTTTCAAATTGGGAATTTTTACATCAAGTAATCTCTAAAGCCGATTTAGATTACCCAATGTTAAATTTATTTGCTTATACAGGAATTGCAAGTGTGGTTTCAGCAGCAGCAGGAATCCAAGTCGTTCATGTAGATAGTGTCAAACAAGTGGTAAATTGGTGTAATGAAAATCGAATTTTGTCAGGAGTTGAACCAAAAATTGCATGGGTGATAGAAGATGCCATGAAATATTTGAGAAGAGAAGTAAATCGTGAGAAAAAGTATTCCGTAATCGTATTAGATCCTCCAGCATATGGGAGAGGAGCTAATGGAGAGAAATGGGTGCTTGAAAAAGAGATTTTTGAACTTTTAAGATTATGTAAATTATTACTAGCGCCTAAAAAAAGTGTATTAGTAATCAATTTATATTCAATGAATATTTCACCCGTTCTTTTACAAAACATTTTAGTTGAAGCGGATCTTTGGAACGCGAATTCTGTTGTTTTTGAACAATATATCCCATACAATAACAATAAAAATAAATTACCACTCGGCATTTGCGGACGCATTATTAACCCTTAAATTAAATCATTTTGAGACTTATTAAATATTTATTTCAATATTTTTATCATTATAAATGGTCTTTTATAATAGGGCTCTTTTTTGTTGTTTTATCCAATGTTTTCGGAACGTTTACACCTGTTTTTATTCGGAATTTAATTAATGAAATTTCAGCTTCTATTCAAAACCCAAACTCTTTGAATTCAAATGTTTATGTAATCATATCTAAATTCATTGTTTATTATCTAGGTTTTACTTTACTTTCGGCTTTGTTTACGTTTTTAATGCGCCAAACAATTGTTGTGGCGAGTCGTAAAATAGAGTTTGAGTTAAAAAATGATTTGTACCAACAGTTTCAAAAAATGGAAATCACATTTTTTAAAACATTTAAAACAGGCGATTTAATGAGCCGAATAGCCGAAGATATTGGACGAATTCGTGAGTTTATTGGCCCGGGCTATATGTATACCATTAATTTTATTTCAAAATTAGTTATTACGATTTATCTGATGTATCAAGTGCATCCAAAATTGACCTTGTATGCACTATTACCGCTGCCTTTGCTTTCTATTTTTATTTATGCTATAAATCAAAAACTATACAAAAATAACTTAATTCTTCAAGAGCGTTTAGCATCTCTGAATTCAATGGCTCAAGAATCCTACAGTGGCATTCGAATTATAAAATCTTTTGTTCTTGAAAATGTTTTAAACAAAAAATTTGTAGATGAGAGTTTAAATTACAGACACCAAGCATTAAAAATTGTCCGATTGGATTCACTTTTTATGCCGGTTGTTACTTTTTTAATGAGTTTAAGCATTATTATATCCATTTTTGCTGGAGGTAGTTTCTATATTCAAAAAGAAATTAATATTGGTCAATTGGTTGAATTTTTGATGTATGTCAATATGCTTACTTGGCCCGTAATGAGCATTGGGTGGGTAGCAAATATTATTCAAAAAGCGAATGCTGCTTTAACTAGGATATCGGATATCATGATGCAAAAAACAGAACCGTATCAAGATAATGAAGCTATAAAATTTAACTTAAATGGAGATATTGAATTCAAAAATGTTTCCTTTACCTATCCTGAAACGGGCATCAAAGCACTAGATGGTGCATCATTTAAAATTCCTTTCGGACAAAAATGGTTAATTGTGGGTAAAACAGGAAGTGGAAAGTCAACCATTGCCGAATTACTTATGAAATATTATAAAATTGACTCCGGAGAAATTTTAATCAATGGAATCAATATTGAAAATATTCCTCTAGAGCACGTTCGACAGGCTTTTTCCTACGTGCCTCAAGAAGTATTTCTATTTTCGGATACGGTTTCGAATAATATTTCATTTGGAAAGGAACATATTGAATTTGAAGATATAGAAAAAGCAGCTGAAAATGCTCAAATTGCTAATGAAATCAAAACACTTCAAAATGGATATCAGACAAAAGTAGGTGAGCGCGGGATTACGCTTTCAGGTGGACAGAAACAACGAATTTCGATTGCGAGAGGTATTTTAAAACATGCACCATTTTACCTATTTGATGACTGTTTGAGTGCCGTAGATGTAGATACTGAATATCGATTGATCGAATCGTTTAATCATATTGAAAAAGCGTCTTTAATTCTAATTACACATCGAATTTTCAACCAACTATCATTTGACTCCGTAATATGTATGGATAATGGAAAAATAGTTGAGATGGGTTCGCATGAAGAATTGATAGAACTAAAAGGAAAATACTATGAATTATACCAAAAACAAGAAATTAAAACTGATTTTATTTAGAAATTAAAAATTTGATTATAAATCATTTACAAACTTTTTACTTTAATCACAACAAAAGTATTTTTTGGACTTTATTAAGCGCTATTTTTGTTTCTTTTTTCTATGTTTTTACTCCAATTGTTGAAGGCGATAGCAGTTTATACGCATCCATTTCAAAAGGATTATTTGTAAGCAATAATTTTTATGAACTAAAAACAATTAATAACGGACCTTGGTTAGATAAGCCACATTTCCCATTTTGGATGCAATTATTTATTTATCATTTGATGGGAATAAGTTCTATTTCGTATAAGTTATCGGGCTTATTTTTTGCAATTATTTCAATTGTTTACACATACAAATATGCTAAATTAAATAATGATAGTAATATTGCTTTACTTTCTATATTAATTATATCAACTTCATTCCATTTTGGGTTATCCATTGTAGATTTAAGAGCTGAAATTTTTCAAACCGCAATGTTTATCGCTTCAATTTATTATGTTGAAAAAAACAAAAAAAATCATGAATTCAAAAATATAATATTTTCAGGATTCTTTATAGCCATGGCATCTTTGACTAAAGGAATTTTTATAGGATTTGTATTTTATTTTTGTTTACTATTTGAGGCTTTATTTATCCAAAAAAACAAACAGCTAATTAATCAAGTTATTCAAATCTTTTTTTTCCATCTTTTATTTTTGATTCCAGAATTTTTTGCACTTCATTTTCAATTTGGTTTTTCAAAACAAAACATCAATGGTCAAATAATAAATAACTACTTTGATTGGTTTTTTATAAAAAGTCAATTCGGACGATTTTTTAATAATGGTCCTATAAAATCAACGTTTCATGATTACTCTATGTATTTTCATACGTTGATTTGGGCATTTTTCCCATGGTCTTTTTTGTTTTTTTATAAAATAAAAAACATTCTAAAAAATGTCAATTTAAGCGTAATCATTTGGTTGGTAATTTTTATTATATTCTCTATTTCAAAATTTCAACTATCGCATTATATTGTTCTAATTTTCCCATTCATTTCCATTTCTTTAGCAACAGAACTAAATCAACTTAATTCAAACTTTAAAGCTCAAAAAGTATTTTATTTTTTGAGTATCTTTATAATAATTGTCCTTAATTGTTTTTTCATTTTTATTTCCGTTCATCAAATTGTGTTCGTATTAATTTCAATATTTTTAATTATACTTTTGTTTTTCTTAACTTTTCATTACAACCAATTGTTTCCTGCAATCGCTATTTTGGGCATTTTTTTTCAAGTTAGTGTATTTTTCTTTTTTTTCAACTTTATGAGCCATTGGGATTCTAATATCAAAGTTGCTAATTTTATTAACAAAAATCAATTAAAACCCATAGGAATTTACGATATCAATCCGCATAGTTTTCATTTCCAAACTCATCAAAAAGTCTATTATAACTACAATTTGGATTCCATTTTAGCCAATAAACCGATTTATTTATATACCACAACGTCTATTTATCATTATTTATTGGACTTAAAAAAATATAATATTAAATCCATTGAAACATTTGAACATTATGAATCTTCCAGAATCTCAACAAAATTTTTAAATCCAAAAACAAGGTCAGAAGTCATTCAAAAACGAGTATTATTATACATTGAATAAATAATAGTTCTCTTAAATTAGCATTTTTTAATACATTTGCATTTCAATTTAAAATATATTTTATGATACGAGTTATCTCAATAGTTTTTTTTATAGCTTTAATTGGCATTGGTGGAACGGTTTATTATAAATATTTTATGGTATACAGCGAGGGTGCCCGAGAAGGTGTTGTTCTTAAAGTATCAAAAAAAGGTGTTTTATTTAAAACGTATGAATGCGAAATCGTGCAAGCGGGATTACGTTCTAATTCAGGTAATTTAAGCACAAATAATTTTAAATTTACTGCAGATAATGAAGCAATTGCAAAACAATTAGAATCTGCCAGTGGCAACATTGTAAAGGTTCATTATTTGCAATATCGGAGTTCTTTGTTTTGGAGAGGCGATAATTACAATTATACCAATTCCGAACCCGGGCAATATATTGTGAACAAAGTAGAAGTTAAAAAAACGCCAGCAGGTGGCGGATATTTTTAATGCGAATTTGTTCTTTATATTTACAATAAAAAAACCGTTTTTAAATTTCATTTCATTTATATTTGCCAAATATTAAAAAGTAATTTCAAAATTTATGCAAACTTTAATCGTACTATTTATTACAGCAGTATTTACTATGTTTACAAGTTTTTCAAAGTCCAATAAAACAACAAAATATGTTGCGATTTTTGGTTTGCTACTTGGTCTTTTAATTAATGTTTTCGGATTAAACTTTAACATTCTTCAATTTGCAAATTTTTATGAAATGCAAAAAACATCATTATTGATGTCGAATGTTTCAATAATAATTACAATTCTAATTTTTCTAAATTCTCAAAGTTTTGATAAAAATTATGCTTGGAATGAGTTTTACACTTTGGCTTTATTCAGTTTATGTGGTGCTCATATTTTATTTGGTTTTACGCATTTATTAACGATGTTTTTAGGTGTTGAAATTTTATCAATTCCTTTATACGTATTGGCTGCAAGCAATAAAGAAAACAAATTTTCACTCGAAGCAGGATTAAAATATTTTATTTTAGGTTCCTTTAGTTCAGCTATAATGTTGTTTGCGCTTGCCTTAATTTACGGCGCTATCGGTTCATTAAGTGTTTATGATATCGTTCAGAATCAATTAATGTTTCAAACTCAAACCCAACCATTTTTCCTTATTGGAGTAACTTTAATAGTTATTGCAGTATTATTTAAATTTGCCGTCGTTCCATTTCATTTTTGGACTCCAGATGTATATACAGGAAGCCCAACAATTGTGACTTCTTTTATGGCGACAGTTGTTAAAATAGCAATTGCAAATGTGCTTATTTTCTTATTTATTGGATATTTTGCTATCCAAAATGCGCTTTGGATCAAATTATTTACCGTAGCCATAATTTTATCATTAGTCATTTCTAATGTTATTGCGCTTTATCAAAAAAATATAAAACGATTAATGGCCTATTCAAGTATTTCGCATTCTGCTTTTTTACTAATGGCATTAATTGTGTCTTATTATGCACAAAATCAATTGGTTGTTCTTTACTATTTGGTTTCCTATGTTTTAGTTTCGGTATTAATTTTTATGATTATATCACAATTTTCAGCGGATACAAACAAGTCTTCATTAGTAATCTTTGATGGAATGTATAAAAAAAGTCCATTTTTTGCAATTTCATTAACCATTTTAGTTTTATCCTTAGCGGGAATTCCATTTACTGCAGGATTTATGGCTAAATTTCAAGTATTATATGGTATATATAGTATTAATAAACTTCTTTTTGTACTAGGGTTACTCGCTTCTGCAATAAGTATTGTTTATTATTTGAAAATTATAAATAGGATTTATTTTTACCAACCGTCTAATATTGAATTTACAAATAATTGGATATTAAAAATAGTGACCTTCTTAGTGATTTTATATACATTTATATTAGCAGTTTTCCCAACAGAATCCATTTTATGGCTCGAAAATTATATACAAGTTATAAAATTGAGTCAAAATGCATAAATTTTGTGGATAAAATGTTATTCTAGATAACAAAAAGGTAAACTTTTTGTTAAATTTGCAAATAATAAGAAAGAAAAAGTATTTAAGTAATTTATAATTTTTTACTTTTGCCTTATTAAATAAATAATTAAATTTTAAAATCATTTAACAAATTAAAAAATCTAAAAAAATGAGTACAACAAAAAAACAAACAAGTGGATTTCCAATTCCAAACTGGATGGTATTTTTAATCATCGGATTAGTAGCTATAGCTATTTACAAATTTGTATTTGGAGCATCAGGTAATTTTGAAAATGGAGATCCAGATGGTCACCCACTTCCAGGTAATTACATGGGAATGGTTTACAAAGGAGGTTTTGTCGTTCCTATTCTATTATCAATGTTTATTTCAATGGCAGTTTTTTCAATTGAAAGACTTTTATCATTAAACAAAGCTGCAGGTGGAAAAGATGTTGATGGATTTTTAAGAAAAGTTGCTAATGCATTAGATTCAGGAAGTATCAGTGAAGCGCGTGATTTATGTAATGCTCAAAAAGGTACAGTTGCTAATGTAACGTTATCTGGAATTGATGCATATGAAGATATGTTAAACAATAAAGAATTATCAGGTGAGCAAAAAATATTAGGTATTCAAAAAGAAATTGAAGAAACAACAGCTTTAGAAGTACCTATGTTACAAAAAAATATGGCTGTTTTATCAACATTAG
This sequence comes from Chitinophagales bacterium, assembly GCA_044368655.1. Taxonomy (GTDB): domain Bacteria; phylum Bacteroidota; class Bacteroidia; order Chitinophagales; family JADJOU01; genus CHPMRC01. The sequence goes on from JBIPPB010000021.1 coordinate 18,593, forward strand.
CTTCAGTTGCTACATTAGCAGGACTTGTTGGTACCGTATTAGGTATGATTCGTTCATTTGCGGCTCTTGCTACTGCAGGTGCTCCTGACCAAGCGGCTCTTGCAACGGGTATCTCTGAGGCCTTAATTAATACCGCTTTAGGTATATCTACTTCATTATTTGCTATTATTGCTTATAATTACTTTTCTAGTAAAATTGATGGAATGACATATAAAATGGATGAAGCAAACTTCTTGATTTCTCAATCATTTGCTTCAAAAAATTCGTAATATTTTACGTAATTCAAATTTTATTTTATCATTTAAATTATTAGAAAATGCCAAAAATTAAAGTTAAAAAAGGCTCCGTATCGTTAGATATGACTGCGATGTGTGACGTGGCGTTTCTTCTTCTAACGTTTTTCGTTCTTACTGCGAAGGCTAAACCAATGGAACCTGTTGAGGTTACAACACCTTCTTCTATTGTTGATTTACCAGTACCCGATGTAGATGTTATTACATTATTAATTGATGATAAAGGAAGAACCTTTATTAATATGGATAATAACAACAACTCAAGAGTTTATTGGTTAGATAATATGATTAGTCAATTTAGTCTTAAAATTGATGACGAGGCAAAGAAAAATTTTGTTAATGGCGGTCCTGTAGGACTTCCTGTTACATTATTACCTCAATTTTGTGCCGCTAAGCCCGAAGAACGTAAAGAAATGGAAAAAAATACCCTTGGTATTCCTTTAGATTCTGCTAATACCGATGCAAACCAACTAAAAGATTGGATGATTAATGCTCGTAGAGCAAATCAAAATGCTAAAGTAGTAATCAAAGCGGATTCAAGAGCACCTTATGCCACAATAAAAAGGGTAATGAAAACGTTACAAGATCAAGGAGTCGATCGTTTTAGTCTTCTTACATCTCAGGCATCGGCAGATTAGATTATTCATAATTTTATTAAAACCCATATAAATATAAAAAAATGGCTGAAATTCAAGAAAATCCCCAGGACGGCGGTAAGGGCAAAGCAAAGAAACAGTCCACGAAAGTCGACTTAACAGCAATGGTGGACTTAGCGTTTTTATTAATAACATTCTTTATGTTTACAACAACGCTATCTAAACCTAAAGCAATGCAAATTGCCTTACCTGCTGATACTCCTGATAATACGGAAGCACCAGAGTTAAGTAAAAAACACGCCATGACCGTTTTATTAGCACCAAAAAATGTAGTATTGTATTATTTTGGAAAACCAGAAGAGGCTGCTGCGGATCCAAATGCAGTAATGGCAACTACATTTGATAAGAAAAAGGGTTTAAGAAAGGTCTTGGTAGATAAACTTAAAGAATTAGATACCGATCCGGATCGTGCAAATAATTTTGACAAGGACGGTAAGTCTAAACTCATGGTACTTATCAAAGCTGTAGATAGTTCGGTTTATGGGAATATGGTTAGTGCACTCGATGAAATGCATATTAACAAAATTGCGCGTTATGCAATTATTGACATTTCCGATCCCGAAAAACAATTAGTTGCTCGTTCAATGGCAAATGTAAAAGAAAAATAACACACTAAAATTAAGTATATGAACGGTTTAAAATCATCTCCAGATCTATTAGATTTGGTCTTTAGAGGGAGAAATAAAGCATATGGAGCCTATAATTTACGTAGGATTTATCCAAACCACATCAAACGTTCGATGTTTATTTTTCTACTTATCGTAATAACGATTTCTGGAGCTTATGTAGCGTATAATTATATGAAAGACAGAGCTTCTTTAGTTGTAGAAAAACCAATTCGAACGGTTACGGAGCTACAAGCACCGCCACCAATGGATGAAAAATCACCACCACCGCCGCCGCCACCGCCACCTGTTAAAGCTACAATTCAGTTTGTACCACCTAAAATTGTAGAAGTAGCCGCTCCTGAACAAGAGATTAAGACCGTTGAAGAAGTTGTTGAGTCTAAAGCTCAAGTAGCTACCCAAACTATTGTAGGTCAAGAAGGTCCAGCGGATATTGAATTAGGTCCAGTTGGTCCAGTAGAGGCCCCTCGTTCTTCAGAGCCATTTACTTTTGTAGAACAAATGCCTGAGTTTCCAGGTGGAGAAGATGCGTTAGTTCGTTATTTATCTAAAAACATTCGTTATCCAAATTTTGCGGTAGAGAATGAAATTGAAGGTACGGTAATGGTAGAATTTGTTGTTTCCGAAGATGGAAGTATTAAAAATCCTAAAGTATTAAAAGGAATTAAAGGAGGTTGTGACGAAGAAGCCATGCGAGTTGTTCGTTCAATGCCAAAATGGAAAGCGGGTAAACAAGCAGGACATGCGGTTCCTGTAATTTACTCGGTTCCCGTAGTTTTCCGATTGGATTAATACGATTTATTTTTTTATTCTAATTTAAGAGAGTACCAAAAGTACTCTCTTTTTTTTATATTTTTAACACATTTACCAAACAAACGTTTGGTAAATAAAAATAATGTATTATATTTGCATTAAAATTAATCATTATGGAAAATATAAATCAAAACATATTAAAAGGTGGTGCCTTTTTAATTCAAAATCAAGATTTAGATACGGTTTTTACAAAAGAAGCGCTACAAGAAGATGCTTTGCAATTTTCAGAAATGGTTCGAGATTTTGTAGAAATGAAAGTGGCGCCAAATTTTGCTAAATTGGATAAAGGAGCTTATGACTTAATGGTTGAACTATTAAAAGAGGCTGGAACTTTAGGTATTCTTTCAACAAGTTTACCTGAAGAATATGGAGGCTTGAATGTTGATTTTAATACTGAAACCGCTATAAGTGAAGAAATAGGTAAATCGCATTCCTTTTCTGTTGCTTGTGCTGCGCATACAGGAATCGGAACGTTACCAATTTTATATTTTGGTAATTCGGATCAAAAAAGTAAATATTTATCGGATTTGGGAAGTGGAGCCAAATTTGCAAGTTACTGCTTAACAGAACCAGGAAGTGGAAGTGATGCTTTGGGTGCAAAAACGAAAGCAATTCTTTCGGAAGATGGAAAACATTATATCCTTAATGGTCAAAAAATGTGGATTACCAACGCGGGATTTGCAGATATATTCATTGTTTTTGCTCAAATAGATGGCAATCAATTTACTGGCTTTATCGTTGAGAAAGATACAGAAGGTTTGACTTTAGGTGCCGAAGAGGATAAGATGGGAATTAAAGGAAGTAGTACGCGTCAAGTTTTCCTTGAAAATGTAAAAGTACCTATCGAAAATGTTTTAGGAGAAATAGGAAAAGGTCATAAAATTGCATTTAATGTTTTAAATATTGGTCGTTACAAATTATGCGTAATGGCATTGGGTGGAGCAAGAAGAATGCTTGATTTAGGTATAAATTATGCAAATGAACGTCAACAGTTTGGTACTTCAATTTCTAATTTTGGAGCGATAAAAGAGAAAATTGCTAATATGGCAATTTCAATTTTTGCCTCAGAAAGTAGTAGCTATCGTGTAAGTGGTTTGATCAATGATTTATCTGAAAAACTTATTAAAGATGGTGCTACTAAATCCGAAGCTAAATTAGCTGCCGCAGAAGAATATTCTATCGAATGTGCTGCATTAAAAGTTTTGGGAAGCGAAACCTTGGATTTAGTTACCGACGAGGTCGTTCAAATATATGGTGGGATGGGGTATAGTGAAGAAGCGCCAGCCGCTAGAGCTTATAGAGATAGTAGAATTAATCGAATTTTTGAAGGCACTAATGAAATAAACCGTTTATTAGCTGTTGGTACTTTAGCTAAAAAAGCAATGAAAGGTCAATTGGATTTAATGAAACCTGCAATGGAAGCTCAAAAAGATTTAATGAGCATTTCTTTTGATGAACCTAGTGATGCATTATTTGATAGAGAGTATAAAACGATTGAAAAAGCTAAAAAAGCTATTTTATTAGTAGCTGGAGGTGCTATGCAAAAGTATATGTTGGAGTTTGAAAAACAACAAGAACTTATTATGTCTATAGCGGATATGCTATTTGATGTACTACAAGCTGAAAGTACGTTGTTGCGAGTTCATAAATTAGTTGAACAAAATGGCATCGAAAATGAGGCATTAAAAGTAGATGTTTTAAATATTTTTATGTCGGAAAGTATGGAACGTATCTATATCAATGGCAAAAAAGCAATTAGTAATTTTGCTGAAGGCGATATGTTAACGATGATGCATATGGGATTAAAACGATTTACAAAATACCCAATTTTAGATACCATTTCTGCAAAAAGAAGAATTGCAGATCATTGTATCAAAGAAAACATGTTTAAATTGTAGTTTTTTTTATAATTTTTATTTGAAAAGGTGTTTGATGTAATTCTCACACCTTTTTTTTTATGATAATTATTTTTTTAATCAAATTTAAAAAAAATGTATTATATTTGCATCGTTATTAACAGTGAGAATGGATAGGGAAGCGGAATGCTTCCCTATTTTTATATAATTAAAATATGTATCGAATAGAAGATATAAAAACAAAGTTGTCCGAATGGTCTGATTCATATTGTGAATCTCACAATATGTTTTTAGTAGATGTTATTACAAAAGGGACTAAATATGAGGTTTTAGTTGATACGATGACAAATGTAACCGTTGAAGAATGTGCGCAATTAAACCGTTTTTTGCAAAAGAAATTGGATGAAGATAGTATGATACCCGAAATTTACACATTGGATGTTTCTTCCCCGGGTATGTCAAATCCACTAAAGATTCCTTTTCAATACAAAAAGCGTATTGGTAAAGATTTAATATTCACTTTATTAGATGGAACTACTTTTGAAGCAAATATTTTGTCTGTAGAAAATGATTATATTGAAATAGAGCAAATCATTCCAGCTTCAAAAAAATTAAAAACAGAAGCGCAACACATTATACAAAAAATAAACATTAACGAAATAAAAAAAGCATTAATTCCTTTAAAATTTAACAAAAAATGAACAATTTAGAACTTATCGACTCATTTGCCGAATTTAAGGAGCAAAAAGGTATTGACAAAGTAAAAATGATGCGTCTTTTAGAAGATGTGTTTAAAACTTCTTTAAAGAAAAAATATGGTAATACAGACAATTTTGAAATTGTAGTAAATACCGATAAAGGTCAAGTAGAAATATATCAAAAAAGAGAAATCGTAGCGGATAATGAAGTTTTGGATGTTCATAAACAAGTATCATTAACGGATGCACTTGCTATTGATGATAGTTTTGAAATAGGAGAAGAGACTTATGAGCAAATAGAAATTCATCAGTTAACTCGAAGAGCGATAATGGCTGCAAAACAAACATTACATTCAAGAGTAACGGAGTTAGAAAAAGATGAAGTTTATAAAAAATATAAAGATCTAGAAGGTGAAATAATCACTGGAGAAGTATACCAAATATGGAAAAATGAAGTATTGGTTCTTGATGATCAAGAGAATGAGCTAATTTTACCAAAAAATGAACAAGTAAAAGGCGATTATTTCAAAAAAGGTGATACCGTAAAGGCGGTAATTAAAGAAGTTGAGTTAAGAAATAATTTACCTCGAGTTGTATTAAGCCGAATTGAACCAAGATTTCTTGAAGCTATGCTTGAATTAGAAGTTCCTGAAATTATTGATGGTTTAATTGCTATAAAACAGGTAGTAAGAGAACCTGGTGAGAAAGCAAAAGTTGCAGTAGAAAGTTATGACGACCGTATTGATCCAGTTGGAGCGTGCGTTGGAGTTAAAGGAAGCCGTATTCATGGTATTGTAAAAGAGTTAAATAATGAAAATATAGATGTGGTAAATTATACCTCTAATTTTGCATTATATATTCAAAGAGCTATGGCTCCTGCAGTTATTAATTCTATTGAAATTGATGAGAAAAATAAACGAGTAAAAGTTTGGTTAGAACCGGATCAAGTTTCTTTAGCAATAGGAAGAAATGGCGTAAATATCAAATTAGCAAGTAAATTAATTAATTATAAAATTGATGTTTATAGAGATATTGATTCCGATGAAGAAGATATTGATTTAGATGAATTTAATGATGAAATTGAATCTTGGATTATTGATGAAATAAAAAAAGTGGGTTGTGATACTGCTAAAAGTGTGTTAAGTTTGAGTGTTGAAGAATTAGCTAAAAGAGCTGATTTGGAAGAAGAGACCGTAAGAGATGTGATGCACATTCTAAAAACAGAATTTGAAAAATAATATTGGTATTTTATATCATTTTCTGTAAGTAAAAAAATTAAATAAATAAAATATAAAAGATTCGATGTCTGAGCAAAAACCTACACGATTAGCCAAAGCCGCCACATATTTTAATGTAGGCCGTGAAGAAATTTTGGACTATTTAATTTCCAAAGGCTTTTCTATTGATAACAACCCGAATGCAAAAATAGAAGAGACGATGTTTGCCGCTTTGAATGAAAAATTTAGTAGTGAGCACGATCAACGCGCTGAAAGTAGTCTTTTGGGAAAAAATAAGGAAGAAGCTGAGTTTTCTTCAATTCCATCAATTGAAATTGAGGAGAAAAAAACAATAATAAAAGAAGAGGCTGTAGTTGAAATTCCAAAGGTAGAACCTGTTATGGAAACGCCTGAAGTTGTAGAAGAAAAAATTATTCAAGAAGAATCTAATACAATTGAGAAATCTGAAATTAAACTGACGGGTCCAAAAATTATTGGAAAAGTTTCTTTAGAAGATTTGGCTCCTAAAAAGAAAAAGACGAAGCAGATCGAAGTAAAAGAAGAAGCTATCGTTGAAAAAGAGCCAGAGCAGGTAATTATTACTCCTGAAAATAAAGAACTTGAAGTCAAAAAAATCGATGAAGTTATTGAGGTAACAGAAGAAAAAGTTGATGCGTCTTCAGAAATTGCAGAAAATGTTATTGAACAAAATACAGCCGTTGAAAAAGAAGTTGAAAAAACGGAAGATACTGTAAATAAAGAAGAAGATGCTTCTGTTGAGCATATTAAGACGAATTTTCAAAAACTTAAAGGAGCTCAAGTTTTAGGTACAATCAATTTAGATGAGTTTAAAAAAGAACCAAAACCTAAAGTGGTTCCACCTTCAACAAACAATAATAATAACAAGAAGCGTACTCGAATTAAAGAAACTGGAGGAAATCCAGATAAAACACGAGTTAAATTTGACAATGTTCAAAAGAATACTGCGTTTAAAAAACCTGTTAAAACAGACAAACCTTTAGAGAAGCAAGAAGGTCCTAATGTTTTGACTAATAAAGAAATAGAGGAGAATATTCGTAAAACAGAAGCAAGAATGAATGCTTCTTTGTCTAAAGGAACTCGTCAAAAAATTAGAAAAAAGAAACGTGAGGAATTAAACGAAAAAAATCGATTAAATGAAGAGGTTGTCAATGAAAAGTTATTAAAGATAACAGAATTTATAACCGTAAGCGATTTAGCATCTTTAATGAACATTTCGCCCACTCAAATTATAACTTTTTGTTTTGGTATGGGAGTAGTTGTTTCTATTAATCAAAGATTAGATGCTGAAATTATTGAGTTAATAACCTCTGAATTTGAATTTGAAGTAGAATTTATTTCTTTGGAAGATGCAAATCAAGTTGAAGAAGAAATTGATAATGAAGAAGATTTAGAAAGTAGAGCGCCTATTGTTACCATCATGGGACACGTAGATCACGGTAAAACTTCATTATTAGATTATATTCGTAGAGCAAATGTGGTGAATAAAGAAGCCGGTGGTATTACACAACATATTGGGGCTTATGAC
>JBIPPB010000022.1:0-26296 GCA_044368655.1 Chitinophagales bacterium
AGCCCAAGAAGCCAACAAATTAGATGCTGACTATATTGGTTTGTCTCCTGTATTTGCCACTGCAACAAAAACCACAGACTTAGCAGTTCCTCTAGGTATTGAAGGACTAAAAAAAATAAAAAACCTATCTAATAAACCGATCATCTGCATTGGTGGGATAGACATCAGTAACACAAACGATTTGATGATAAACGGAGCGGCCGGCATAGCTGTAGTCTCTTCCATTTCAAAAGCTACAAATCCCGAATTAGAAACAAAAAAATTAAAGCAATTAATATGCAAAATTGGTTTACACAGGTAAGAGAAAATACCGAACAAATTATCCATGCCATTAAAAAGCACCCATTTATTACTGATTTAATTGATGGAACGCTTCCAATTGATGTATTTGAGTTTTATATCAATCAGGACTCCTTATATTTAGAAAATTATAAAAAAGTTTTAGCCGCGGTAGGTCTTAAATGTACGCACAGCGATGATATGCAATTTTTTTTAAGCTCGGCTACAGGAATAATAGAAGTAGAAAATCAACTACATCAATTATTTTTAAAAGACGCTATAGTTAATAAAGAACTTTCCCCTACTTGTGAGTTGTATGTGAGTTATTTAACAAAAATGACTACAAGTTATTCTTTGGAAGAAGGTTTGGCGGCTGTTTTACCTTGTTTTACCATTTACAAAGAAGTAGGTGATTACATTTTAGCAAATCAAAATAAGGCCGTACTTAATCCATTTCAAAATTGGATTGACACATATGGTGGAGAGAATTTTGCTATATCGGTGGAGCAAGCCATTAAAATAGCAAATAAATATGCTTCTAAAGCATCGACGGAAACCATAGAGCGAATGAATTTAGCTTTTGTAAAATCCTCTAAATTAGAATTTATGTTTTGGGATAGTGCCTACAAAAAAGAACAATGGAAAATATAACGAATACATACAATAGCGTTTTATCGATAGCTGGAAGTGACTCTGGTGGATGTGCTGGAATACAAGCAGATATAAAAAGTATAAGCGCTTGCAATGCTTTTGCAGCCACTGTTATTACTGCCACAACAGCTCAAAACACACAAGGTGTTTTTGACATTCATCCGTTGCCTATTTCACATATCGAAAAACAATTGGATGCGGTATTGAGTGATATTGAATTTAAGGCTGTAAAAATTGGTATGCTACATTCTTGTGAAGTAATAAAATGTGTAGCAAACAAAATGGAGGCATATAAAGTTAAAAATATAGTTATCGACCCTGTAATGGTTGCAACCTCAGGTGACAGACTCATTGATGAAAATGCTATTGATTGTCTAAAATCATTTCTACCTAAAGCAATATTGATTACACCCAATATTCCCGAAGCAGAACTTTTATTAGGTATCAATATAAATTCCGAGAATATGGCACAATCTGCAAAAGAACTCGGTTTAAAATTTGAAACTTCTATCCTATTAAAAGGAGGGCACTTAAACGATGACGTTTCCATCATTTTTGATGTGCTTTATAATTATGTTTTAGACGAAATCATTCTCATAAAAAACGAAAAAATCAACACAAATAACACTCATGGTTCAGGATGCAGTTTGTCCTCAAGTATTGCGGCATTTTTAAGTTTGGGTTATACCTTAAATGAAGCTGTGAATTATGGGTGCGACTATATAAATACTGCTATAAGATTTGGGGCAAACAAAAAATTAGGGAAAGGTAATGGCCCATTAAATCATTTTAGATTAAAATAATTACTTGTAATTTTATATGTTTTTGGCTCTATTTTCTATATTTAATTAACTCATATTTAAGATGCGGTAATTAATATCGTTCAAGAAGATTGGCATATTTAATTCTATTAATTCAAATCTATCTGAAATCCAGTTTAAATTATTTTTTGAGATTTTTGATTTAAGATCTATAGTTATATAAACATTTGTAAATCAAAAAAGCCCCAACATTACTGTTGGAGCTCTTTTGAAAATATTTTTTAACAAAACCAGCCTTTTTTTATAAAAAAAAGACAAAAAAATTATTGAAATGTAACCGTTAAAGTCACATTATTTTCTATTGCTTTATCTTTAGCCGCACCGATTAACGTAGAACCGTATTTGATGTCATATTTGGTACGATCAAAAACGATAGTCGCTTTACCGCTTAATTTGCCATTATTGTTTGTTATACTTGCAGGAAATACAACTGAATGTGAAGCACCTTTAATTGTTAAATTACCTGTAACCACATAACCACCTTTTTTAGCTTTTTGAACTTTAGTGATTTCTAAGTTTGCTTTTGGATGATTGGCTACATCAAAGAAATCTTGATTTTTTAAGTGCCCTATTAAACCTGCGTTTGACTCAGCATCTTCAATATCTGTACAAGTAATTGAATTCATATCGATTTCTACTTTTCCACCTTTCAAAGCATTTCCTGAAAAATCTAACGAACCTGCGCTTACATTAATAAGACCAAAGTGTTTTCCAGTAAACTTTTTACCCAACCATTCTACTTTTGTATTTGAAGTATTTAACGCTACATTTGTTTGAGCATTCATTCCTAAAGCTCCAATAAATAACAAAGCGATTAATTTAATTTTTTTCATATTTGTGCTAAATTTACAACTGCAAATATACGACATTTCTCCTATCATTTAAAATAAACTAGATTAATAATTTTTTAAGATGCCAAAACACTATTATAACTTAATGCTTCCTGTCGAAAACGAATCTCAAACGGAAACATGGATTGCCTTGCTCAATGAGTTTACAGAATTGGAATCGGTATGGCAGCAAGAATCTCAAACGGTGGTTTCGTATCTTAGAGAAAATCAAAGTATAGACGCACTAAAAGCGGTTTTAAAATCACTTGAAATCCATCAATATGAAATTGAAGAGGTGGAAGAAACCAACTGGAATGCAGTTTTTGAAAGCAATTTTGAACCCATTACGATTTTAGATAAGACTTGGAGTGTTCGCGCTTCGTTTCATCAACCACTCGCCACCAAAAATGAAATTATTATTGATCCAAAAATGAGCTTTGGAACAGGACACCACGCGACAACAAAGCTCGTGATGACCTTAATGGATGAAGTACAAATGGACGAGTCTTTTGTTTTTGATTATGGAAGTGGTACCGGAATTTTGGCGATTATGGCGGCGATGAAAAATGCGCACAAGGTTTTAGCTATTGACAATGAAGAATGGGCTTACTATAATTCTATTGAGAATGCAGAAATCAATCAAGTATCCGAACGTGTCGAATTTAAAATGGCCACATTAGAATCCGCGACTGAAGAAGGATTTTTAATCCCTAAAGAAATGCAATTTGATGTGATTATTGCCAATATTACCAAAAATGTTCTCAAAGATTCTGCGGAGGCTTTACGTGATTTTGCCAAAAAAGACACCATTTTATTTCTAAGTGGTTTTTATCAAGAAGACTTAAAAGAAGTTACCGAAAAGTATCAATCCGTAGGCTTTGAGACCGAAAAGTGGCTTGAAGAAAATAACTGGATTGGGCTTAGAATGCGGTTTAGAAGTTAATTTCTTATATACGTTATTCTATTTTTACGAAAAAAAGTTAACCCAACGAATTCCTTATTTTACTACTGTATAATAATCTAATGTGTAATTTGGGTTAATATTTTCTACTTTTGTATTTTTTAAGAAAGAATACATTATGCGCATCATTGCAGGAAAATATAAAGGATATGTGCTCAAACAACCTCGGTTGGAGCCAACAAGACCTACAACCAATATTGCTAAAGAAGCTCTTTTTAGTATTATCGATAATTATTTTAATTTTGATAATATTCGATTTTTGGATTTGTTTGGCGGAACAGGAAGTATTACGTATGAGTTTGCTTCGCGAGGTTGCACCGATATAACTACTGTAGAATTGCATCAACAAGCGGTTCAGTTTATCCGAAAAACTTCCGAAAAATTAGAGATGGAAGGGCATCGTGTGCTTCAAATGGATGTTTTTGAGTTTATCAATAACACCAACGAGCAGTTTGATATTATTTTTGCAGGGCCTCCCTATAAAATGCCATTTTTAGATACCTTGCCCGATGTAATTCTTCAAAATCAAATTATCGAAGGTCAAGGCTGGTTTATCCTCGAACACGACCCCAAATATAATTTTGACGACCATCCACATTTATGGCGCCGAAAAAATTATGGGCAAACCAATTTTAGTATTTTTGTAAATGAAATCCAACAACATGACGCCTAAAACGATATTGATTACTGGAGGAAGCCGAGGTATCGGCTTTGAAATTGCTAAAAAATTTGCTTTAGAAGGATGGCAAGTAGGATTTGGTAGCAAAAATAAAGATTCGGTAGCTTTGAGTTTATCTAATCTGCAAAAAGAATTTCCGAATACAAAAATATGGGCCATCCCATGTGATTTTTCGGTAAAAGAATCCGCACTTTCATTTGCTGAGCAAGCCTTAAAAGAGTTTGGAACCATTGATATGCTTGTAAATAATGCCGGACAATATATTCCTGGCAACATTACCGATGAAGGTTTTGAGGATGGCTTAGAGCAATTAATCCAAACCAATCTAATGAGTGCCTATTGGGTCGGAAAAATTATGATTCCGATTATGAAAAAAAACCAAAAAGGAATCATTTGTAATATTTCTTCGATTGCAGGACTCCAAGCTTATCCGGGTGGTGGCGCGTATGCCATTTCTAAATTTGCACTAACGGGCTATACCAAAACCTTACGATTAGAGCTCATTCCACATAATATTAAAGTCATGGGCGTTTATCCTGGTGCTACGTATACGGATTCGTGGAGTGCGAGCGACCTACCAAGATCAAGATTTATTCCAGCTGAAGATATTGCAAAAATCATTTTTATGCACACCCAACTTTCCGAAAGTACGGTCATCGAAGATATTATCATTCGCCCACAATTGGGGGATATTTGATAAGTTTTATCTGATTTTTATTTCTTGATTTAATAAACTAACCGTCAATAGAACGGAAGGATTACCACGATGTATAAAGAAGGAAAATACAATATAATTTCTTGATTTGAAAAAAATCACGTAGAATCTCCTAATTATGCAAACAATAGTAATAATTGTATAACAAATTTAATTACAATAGGTTATATCTTTGTATTGTTATAAAAATTCATTTATAATATTAAATTTAATCCGATGAAAAATCTAAAAAAAGTTATTACTATTTCATTTATTGTAATTGGCGTCATGCTAATTGGTTGCTTTGAAAATAGTGAAAAGAGCAAGCAAGATATAAAGGAAAATATAAAAGAAAATGAAGCGTATAAATTAGAGATGGATGAATATCGATTTCGTATTGCCGAACAAATTACGACGAATGAAAATAGCATCATCGCATTTAGATCTCGTATTGCCAGTCAAAAAAAAGAAGCAAGAGCGGATTATGAAAAGAAGATCAATGACTTGAATAATAAAAATACCGATTTAAAGATGAGATTAGATGCTTTTAATGCCGACAATAAAGAAAGTTGGGAGTTGTTTAAAGTAGAGTTTGGAAGAGATATGGATGAATTGGGTAATGCACTTCATGATTTTACCATAAATAGTCAAAAATGAGTACGGATAATAATGGAGGAGGCTCAATCCTCTATATAATAGCAATTGTTTTTATTATTCTTTGGGCTATTGGCTTTTTGGGATTTCATGTTGGTTATATCATTCATGTACTTCTTGTATTGGCTGTAATTGCAATATTGCTTCGAATTATTCGGGGCTAATTTTAATTTCATTTTAAAACTAAAATCATGAAACATATAACTTACGTTATTGGCGTCTTTATGGCGTTTACAATTAATACATTAAATGCTCAAAATACAGAAATTAACTTTGGTGTAAAAGCAGGTGTTAATTACTCAAATGTCTGGGATTCGGAAGGTCAAGAATTTGAAGCCGATGGCAAAATTGGTTTTGTTGGAGGATTCTTTACAGGCATTTCATTAAATAAATATCTTGGTTTGCAACCTGAAATTTTATTTTCTCAGAAAGGATTTAAAGGCTCGGGGGTTTTATTAGGTACGGCGTACTCATTTAGTAGAACGACCAATTATATCGATATTCCTTTGCAAATTCAAGTAAAACCTACTACATTTTTAACCCTTGTAGCGGGACCACAATTCTCTTTTTTGTTATCTCAAAATGACAATTATACTTTTGGGTCAAATAGTGTCGATCAAGAACAAGAATTTAAAAACGAAAATATTCGTAAAAACATGCTTGGTTTTGTAGGTGGCGGTGATGTTTATTATCAAAACTTTGTATTTTCGGGACGTATTGGTTTTGATTTCCAAAAAAACAACGGAGATGGGACTTCCTTTACACCAAGGTATAAAAATCAATGGATACAATTAACCGTAGGTTACAAAATTTAGTATTTATATCCTATCTATTCCATTTGCTGGATGGATAGGATTTTTTTAATTTCATTTTAATTTCAAAATCATGACAAAAATTATTCTATTTTCATTTCTTACCTTATTTTTGGGTTGTGCTACTTATACAAAGTTTCCTGTTTCAAAAGTAACTCCTGCCGCAGACATTTCGGCTAAGAAAAAAATTAATGATCAAAATAATTTCACTTTAGAAATTATTGCAAATAACTTAGCCAGTGCCAATAGACTTAATCCACCTGGAAACAATTATTCGGTTTGGATCGTTACAAAAAGCCATGGTATTAAAAACGTTGGGCAGTTAAACGTTGAAAATGCTGAAAAAACAGTGTTTAAAACCGTTACTCCATTTGATTTTGATGAAGTTTTTATAACTATAGAAAATCAAGGAGATTCCAATTATCCTTTGGGTGTCGAAATCGCTAGGACAAAAATTTAAATGCCATTATTACTATTCTAACTAAATAGATTTAAATTAGTATAATAGATTTACATGTTGCGATATAAATTAAATTGCAATATTAAATTAAAACTGATGAAGAAGATTAATAAGTAGTTATAAACATGGAGTTTGCTTTCCCGCTATTTATATCCGTCTTGATACTATTTTTCCAAAATTTGGCTGTATTATATTCAAATCCAGATACATATACATCGTCGCCCAGCAGAATAACGGATGTAGCTGCCGCATCGTCTACCGTTACACCACCGGTCAATGCGGTTTCTGTCTTATTTTTCCATAAAACGCCTCTAGAGCCTACAAAACCCGCTACATATACATCATTGTCTACAACATAAATAGCATTCGCATCCGCACCATACGCATCGGCACTTGATATTTGTGTTTTAACGCCATTTTTCCAATAATTAACGGTATAATAAGCCCCATTGTATACATATCCTGCTACATATACATCATTTCCTACTACATGAATTGCACTAATTGAAGAGGCATTGGGTACATTTATTTGTACGCCATTTTTCCAATATACGCCAATATTTTTAATCCCATCATATATAGTACCCGCTATATATACATCATTACCAATGACTTGAATGGCTTCTGCCCAGCTAATATTCGTAGATAATGTAGTATGTACCAATCCATTTTTCCAATATACTGCATTGTTGTTATTTCTACCTACTATATGTACATCATTACCAACAACTTGTATCGCTTCCGCGGAGCCAAAGCTTCCTTGTTGTAAATTAACTACGGCTCCATTTTTCCATGCAATTGCAAAATCATTGCCATTGGATGAAGAAGTGCCTGTGCCCGCTACATAAATATCGTTATTTTGAACATAAATAGAATTAGCAATCATATTGGATGCATTATTCGACAAATACGTGGCTACTCCATTTTTCCAATATTTAGCTCTATGTGTGGCACCAGTATACTCAGAACCTACCAAATATATATCTTTGATAGCGGGAGCTATTTTCGCTTCTTTTACCGTTACGATATAATTTGTAAAACTTCCGTTTGAAGCCGTTACTTTATAGGTTACTGGATTTGTATAATTCTGTACGACTCCGGATGTCGGGCTAATCGATGCACCCAAATACGTTATTTTTGGCGTTAAATTGCTAATGCTCACGCCATTGGGAACGGTTAATATTATATTATTATTGGTGAAAATGCCATTTACATCGTTTGTCAATGATGGATTATCCGCTTTGGTAAAAACAAATGACGTAATACTCTTGTCATTGGTAAGCGGCATTTTAACCGTTACGGTATAAACTTTTTTGGAATTGTCGTCCGCTGTAACTGTGAACAAAACAGGTTGTGTAAAATCTTTGGAGACTGTGGTATCCGGATCTATAAGCTTTCCATTGTGTACTATGCTTGGTATAAGTGCCGTTATATTCGTATTGGCGGGTACCGATATTTCAATATTCTCACCATTAATTACGCCAAAAACATCCGATGATAAAGAGGCATTTTTTAATTTTGAAAAGGAAAAGGATAATATTGAATTTGTAGAAGCGGCATTAGAAGTAGATTCTTTCTTGCATCCATTAAGTGTAACTAATGCAAAAATTAATAAAAAGGCTTTAAAAATATATTTATTCATTTAGATTTTAATTAGATAAAACAAGTGGTAATATTTGCAAATATAAATGCGTTTACTTGAATATTTATAAAAATTATAATAAACACATCACATAGGTAAAACAAAATGGAATCCTCTTTTTGTTTTGCTAAAAAATAAAGAAATAAAAGATAAACATAAGTCTTGCTAGTTTTGCACCTATTGTCCACATTTTTGCCAATAAAATAAAATTTTGACCTTGTTTTAAATTTAAAGAGTATAATTGCACAAATTTTTATATTAAAATGGCAAAAACGGCATTTGAAATAGATTTTATTATTAAATCTTCTCCAAAAATCCTTTATGATTTTGTAAAACAGCCTACACATTTGTCTCAATGGTTTTGCGAGCGCTGCGATACCAAAGGCGAAGAGTATATTTTTATGTGGAGTGGTTATTCGGAAAGAGCTATTTTAATCGATGATATTGAAGAAGAATTGGTCGCTTATCAATGGAAAAATGCCGACGAGGATGAATTCTTTGAATTTGCTATTCAGGTAAATGAAATCAGTGGTGACACGGTTTTAATCATTACTGATTTTGCCGAAGACAATGAGGTTGAAGACCAGAAAATGTGGTGGGAAAATCAAATTGTAAAATTAAAACGTGCCATGGGAAGCTAATATATCCCAAAAAAGGATTAAATTCGTTTTAGAATTTTGAATATATAATCCGTTATCAATCCTTGCGAGCAATTAATATAATCGTCATAACTGCAAGCAAAATAATGACTTAATTTATTGGTTTTTGCTTCAAACCACCATTGGTTAAGATCTTCATATTTCCAAAAATGAAACGGCTGTTCCTCAAATCCTTCGGGTGCTACAATATAATTTTTGCACTGGGCTTTCATGGCTTCCGAATTGGGCGAAAAATCATATCGAAGACTAAACCCTTCTAAAAAATACCAAATCGCTTGCGCATAAAGCTGTGCCGTTTGATTTCGCAAATCAAAATTAGGATTAAATTCATAAAAACCTATAGATTTAAGTCGTGTTGAAAGACCACAATAGCGTGCTATCTGACACAATTCATCACTAAAAAATCCATTCGGACTTTGCATACTTCGGCCGGGGGCATCACTCTGTTTTACCGAAGCAATATCAATACTCGCGACGTGGCAATCTCTAAAAATATATTCATACTTAGGGATTTCATATCGAAGCTGACCTAAACGTAAATAGTTGAAATTCATTTTTTCAAGCTGTTCCAATTGATGTTCATACGTATAATACGTTTGATAACCAAAAAGATGTAAGTTGAAAACTTGAGGTGTTTTTTGCATCACCACTTCTTTTAGGTAATTACTGCTTAAAACCTCCTGACTTCGTCCATCGATATCGATGCGCTCATCAACAATACACAAATTGATAAAACGACTTACTTCATCCATCGCTTTAATTTGTGGCACCGTAATATCTTGGCTACCGCCAATAATGATGACGGTTAATCCTTGATTATGTAAATATCGTAAGACAATTTCTACATGTTCCATCGTATCTTGAGGCGTTTCTCCCTCAATGATATTCCCCAAATCAATAATTTTTGGAAACAATCGGGCGACATTCAAACGATAAAGAAATTTTCGAACTTCTTCGGGTGCCAAATCACAAGTAATATTTCCGTGATCGGCGTTGCGGCTTTCTTTAACCCCTAATATCGCGATTTGATATTCGCTAAAATCATACATTTCATCCTGAAAAACAGAAATATAATTACCCATTTGATGCAATTCAAAGGGTTTATCATCACTGATATAAGTATAATCGAAAGAATTTACATATTTATGTATCATAATGAACGCAAAGTTATATCAATACCAAAATTAAAGCCAATTTGATTATTCACATACCATTTAAAATTGTATAGAATTTTAAACCACAATTGACTTCTTAATTGAAATTTGCACTCTAGACTGTTATAAAAATCATGAATTAATTTTTTATACTAGAATTCCTTTCTTTTTTTTCCATTTTCGAATTCTATCCTTTGCATTTTTAAATGGTGAAGACGTATTCAGTTGTATCATTTTTCCTAATGGCCACTTTTCATAAAAAGACATTTCATATAGTTCTTCATTTGATTTGCGTTCAATTAACTTCAAAATATCGTTTGTTGTATTGTCAAGTTTTTCTATAAGCATATTGAAGTCTTCATTTTCGTAGTCTTTATAGAACTTCTGTGCAAGTAGTCCGAGTTCATTCCACTTGTAACCCGTTTCTGGGAAATCGACCTCAAGACCTTTGCTTTTATTATCGTGCCACTTCGTTACCAATTGCCCCCAGCCAATAAGATAAGCAACAAGGTCGTTAATGCACATTAATGTATTCTTAGAGTGACCTTCCAATTCTTTATTTGTTGTTAAGTCAATAGGTATCGAAGAAAGTTCGGCAGTCAACTTTTTGTAGTTGTCAACGATTGCTTTTACTAACTCTTCTTTGTCTTTTGGTACTGCCATTATTTATTCTTCTTACTTTTAATCTATTTGATTACAAATTTCATTCATTTAATCATCGTACATTCTGCCCCCGTGATTAGATACATTAAAATCTACTTTCAGAAAGTCGCTCCAAGACATCGCTTGATTTTCAATTTCAATAGTTCCATCTCCATACAAGATCATGTGATAGGTATTCATACTATGCTGAATCGTAATTTTCCAACTGTTGATGGTTCGTCTTTCCATTGAATATCTTAGATGATTATTATGTTTAGCATTTTTTAATCTTATATCGAGAGAAGGCTCGCTTTTTTCGGATGGCTGATATATCTGCATCAAATGGTTGATTTTTGGAAAAATTTGTTTGAGCATAGCCATATTTACCCAGTCTTTGAGTTCTATATTGATATACTTTTCTCCATATTCAAAATTAAAATCAGGCAATTTTAGATTTAATTGATCCAGTCCAGCTAATAATTCTTTACTGAAACTTGAGGTGATTTGATTGGTTTTAAGATCTCGGAAATATGATTCTACAAGCCTTATATTTAATACAGGATTATGTACATTCGTATTGATAATCCAACTGGTAAAGTTGGGTGCCAGCCGTTTCATTTGCCATATAATAGCCGCCAATGTGTCTATTTCTGATTTGGATTTTCGCAATGGATTGGGAGCATATAAAAGGCTGTTTAAGTTCGTATAGGCTGTAGAGATAAAGTTATGTTTTTCGGTGGCATTCAAAGTTAAAAATTTATCAAAAAAAGAAGATTTTTTTTCTGGCTTTTGAATCCATACACCATTCTCATAGAATGCTTCATAGCTAATAATGTTGTTTTTATATGCTTTATATGCGCCATGTCTTACCCCGTTGAGGTAGTTGATATCCACGATGACCTGACCTGAAGAATCCAATTCTTGAAAACGACCGTTAATTTTACCATCTAGCAATTTTAGTTCTCTAATTTTTATACCATTTGAAGCATATGCTTCTATAAACTGTTCTCTATTTTTACGGATATCTACAAAACTCAAATTTCCGTTTTCATAATATTTTTGTTGGGTATACATATTGACAAATTCTTTTCGTTCAAGTTCAACCAACTCCTTTAGATTACCGTTTGAATACCATTCCTTATTGGATGTAACAAGCATACCGTTTTTTGAGTAGGATCTTTTTAATGCTTTTTCTCGTCCCGATTCATACCATTCCTGATACGTCGTATCGGCACCTTTGGTATGATTCATATACGATTTTATTTGTCCATTTGGATACCAAAAGGTTTCTTTTCCATTGTCTAGTTTGAGATTTATCAATTCTTGTTCATGAATCAAAACGCCCTTATCCGTCCATTCCTTTAATTTCCCAATTCCATTTTCATCAAAGTGAAATTGAAGCGTTAGTTTTCCCTTGTCCGACCATTCTTCCTTTTGTGCTTGAAAGGGATATTTACCATTGATGTTATAGAAATGGGTTGCTTTTAGTTTTTTATTGTCGTACCAATACCTCCAAACATCTTTTTTGATCGCCATGTCATAACTCCCCACACAAATGGTATCGCCCAAAAAGTTAAATTCTATAAAAGCGCCATGAAGCTTGCCCGATTTATAGTGCATGGATTCTTTTATTTTTCCATTATGGTGATAACGAACAGCAGGGCCTTCTAGCGAGGCAAATTCATGCGTTCCGTCGTTGCGTAATTGGTGGTATTTTACTTCAGCAATCTGACCCGTCATATCATATATTTTTTCACAACCAAATGGAACTTGTATATAGGTATAACCATCCTCATCAATCGTATGCGGAGGATGATTGGCTCTTTGATATTCGGTTATTTCACTATCTTTTATCCACGTAAAATATTGATCAAATCTTAGTTTTTCATCGGGATAATAGGATTTTCTATGCACGCATCTTCGATTATTTTTATCTAAATAAAAAATTTCATGAAGCATTAATTTACCATTTTCTCCAAAATTTTTGTACTCCCCTAGAACCGAATCCCGCTTTTTTTTGTAAATTTCTAAATATGAAATAAGAACATTTTCGGAGGAGTATACGATTTCTTTTTGAATTCTACCCGCTTTAAACATCCGATACAAAAAAGGTTTATTACCTTGCATTTGTTCGCATTCGCCTTCTAAGGGAATTTGTGTATTGGGTTGATAAAACGTAGCAAAAACCCAAAAACCACCTTTTTTAGATGAAGTAGAATAGCTACAAGGCTCTTGAGCCATCAACGAAGTGGAAAGGATTGTTAAAAATAAAAATAAGCTATTTCGAATTATCATATCATTGAATATAGACGGAACAAAATTAGATTAAAATATTCAACGTAAAAATAGATAAAAAAAATTGTATCCATTTATATTCTATACAAACATTATGGAATTAATGAAGTTCGCAAGACGCTTTAGTTAATATTCACTAGCGAGATGCGAGTGAAGGCGGGATTTAGCGAGACGCGCGCGAAAGTGGGACAAGTGGAAGACTCTTATGGCACCTTAGCTACAATAGCTATTTTATCAGCGTTGGGTTTCTAGCCACTAATTGCCATCTTTTTTGTCTATGTTTATAAAATGATTTTGCCCATAATGTTATAAAATCCGTCAGTATGCCTCCATAAATAACGATTTCGTCTTCATATATTATTGTTGTTTCGGTCTGTTTTTTTAATGACATTTTATGGTTCCATACTTTCGCTGAATAGTCCCACTCTCTTGTTTGCAAAATTTTATTTTCGTTATCTATCTTCTCAAAATAAAGCGAATGAAGCCCGCTTAATGGAA
Organism: Chitinophagales bacterium; assembly: GCA_044368655.1. GTDB lineage: Bacteria > Bacteroidota > Bacteroidia > Chitinophagales > JADJOU01 > CHPMRC01. The sequence continues at coordinate 13,732 of JBIPPB010000022.1, forward strand.
CAAAACTATACATAAGCATTCTTGTCGAAACCGTGTCGCCTTCTTTCCATATTTCAGGAAATTGTCCGCCAGTTGGTTTAAATTTTACTTTACCTTCCGAAACAAATTTTAATAATGCACTAGTCTGAATTTTTGCCCAAGCAGTATCAATATCTATTGGAATTTCTGAAGCTACGGTCAGTTTACAAGCCTTAACTTGTTTGCCTTTATAGTCCATTTTTATTTTTTCTATTTTTACATCCATATATTTGTTTGTCGCATACGACATTTTTGTTATTGCTACTCTTGTTGTCTATTTTATCCCTATTTACGCTTTTCATTGCCGCTGAATTCGTTCGTCATAGTATTATGGATAACGTTTTGCAGATTGGTGAAATGGTGGATTTAGAAGTACTAAACTTCGGATAAGCACTAATGTTTAATATAATTACTTCTGTTGAATTTAGCATTGAACCCGCTTTTTTGCAAAACCCTTGTAAGCTGTTCGTTGTTTTTTCTTCATAATTATTTCTTCCAATATGGCCTTATTATTTTTCCTTCTTTGTGACTTAAAATTAAGAGAATTACGGTCGCAATGAAACAAAAAGCTGTTGCTTGAATTGAACCCTCTGGTCCAAATTCCCCACCTGTAAACCATTCCGCACCTTCTATTTTAGAAGTAATCAATGTTTGTGATATTGAAGTTCCTGAAACATTTGCTCCGAATATGGCAGATTGTGTAAAATTCCAAGCAAAATGAATAGCAATTGGAAACCATAAATTTCGTGAATAAATATAGGCTGATGCCAATAAAATTCCAGCTTGAATTGCAAGTCCAATTGCCGCTATTAATGAACTATTTGGATTGCCAAGATGCATGGCTCCAAATAAAATCGCGGATATAAATAGTGCAATATAACTACCTAATTTCTCTTCTGTTATTCTAAATATAATACCTCTCATTAAAATTTCTTCAAAAATCGCAGAAGTAAAAGCCATAGTCAATGGTGGAACTAAAAAATGAATTGGGTTTATAGAAACTATTGAATAACCCCCTTTTAAATAAATAACAAGTATTGTCAATGATTGTAGTACAAAACCTATAACAAATCCAATTGTCAAACTTTTAAAAAGTCCGTTTGTTGAAAATTCTTTAACCGCTCTTTTTTCGTAAAATTTAAACAAGTAGGTGTAAGAAACTATTGCAAGTATTGCAACTACAATTCCTGTTATCAATTTTTTTACATCTATGTCTAATGCCGTTAGGTCTAAAATTTTGCCCATCAATAGTTTTCCTATGCTAAGGACTACACCACAAACTAAAACGCCAATTATTATTTTAGTAAGTGGAAAATGAAGAATTTTTTGTACACTGCTTTTTTTGTCCATTTTTTATTTTGTTTAGGGTTTAAAATTACTACGATGTCGTTTTACAATGACTACCAACTCGTTAATACCCGCAATTATAAACCAATTTTTACAAATGCGATAATTTTTTGGATGATACGCCATCATTTAACTATAAAAGTAACCATTTTTTGTCCTTATAATAGACTTCGCGTTGGCAACACTTTTATGGGCGGTAAAAGTATCGATTCAATGAAAATGACGCCTTGGTTTTCTTACTATATATCAAATTTGCCCTATAAAACCTTCATTTTTATGTTATTTCTTTGAACTTTGATTAAAAAAATGCGTATCTTTGTAGATAACAAATAATTTAACATATGAAAATATCATTTCATGGCGCCGCGGGCACCGTTACAGGCAGTAAGCACCTTATTCATTTAAAACACGGTAAAAATATTTTACTAGATTGTGGAATGTTTCAAGGAGGGGGACAAGAAACCGAAACGCTAAACCGACATTTTGGATTTATTCCTTTAGAAGTAGACGCCTTAGTTTTATCTCATGCACATATCGATCATTCAGGACTTATCCCAAAACTGGTTAAGGACGGGTTTAATGGCAAAATATTTTGCACTCCGGCCACATACAGCTTAGCGGAAGCATTGCTAAAAGACAGCGCCAAGATTCAAGAAGAAGACGTCAACTACTTAAACAAAAGACGAAAAGCGCAAAATAAAAAACCGCTAGAGCCTTTGTACACTTCTGCCGATGCAGAAAATGCCCTTAATTACTTTCATGTAAGACCTTTGAACGAATCTTTTGAGGTAATAGAAAATGTCTCTTGTATTTTTACCGAAGCAGGTCATATTCTAGGAAGCGCCGTGGTAAATTTAAGTATAAAAGAAGATGAAAAAACGACCCAAATTTGCTTTACAGGCGATGTGGGGCGATACAACGACCCGATTCTTAATTCGCCAGCTTCTTTTCCACAAGCTGATGTCATTATTTGTGAAAGCACCTATGGCGATTCGTTACACGACGATTTGGCTATTAGCGAAGACATCTTACTAAAAGAAATCATGAACACGTGCGTCCATAAAAAAGGTAAACTCATCATACCTTCTTTCAGCCTAGGAAGAACTCAAGAGATTGTATATGCCCTTAATAGGTTGGATATTTCTAAAAAATTACCCAACCTAAAATATTATGTAGACAGTCCACTTTCGTATTTGACCACCGAAATTACGAAAAAACACAAAGAATGCTATAATAAAGTATTGCTGGAATATATGAAAACAGATAGCGACCCCTTTGGATTTGAAAATTTAACTTATATTACAGATGTACAAGATTCAAAAGCCTTGAATAGCAATGATGCCCCTTGCGTAATCCTTTCTGCTTCGGGGATGGCAGATGCCGGCCGTGTAAAACATCATATTGCCAATTGCATAGAAGATAGCAGAAATACGATTCTGATCGTAGGCTACTGCGAACCTTCTAGTCTTGGGGCGAGGCTTCAAACGGAATCGGGCGAAGTGAAGATTTTTGGAACTCTATTTAAGAAAAATGCCGAAGTCAAAAAGATTAAAAGTTTTAGTGCCCACGCGGATTATATGGATTTGATGCAATTTTTAAGCGGTCAAGATCCCAAAAAAGTAGATAAATTTTTTATAGTTCATGGCGAACCCGAAGTTCAAGAAAATTTTAAAAATAAGCTTATTAAGAAAGGTTTCGATTTTGTAGAGATCCCTCAAATTCATGAATCTTTTAACATCTAATAAACTAAAAACATCTTTTGAACTCGAGGTCTTTCAAGTAGTTTCGATCTTGAAAGATAATTACTGTTTTTAAATAATTAAATATTTACTCCAAAAAGATAACCCACTAACCCAGAAAGCAACATTGCAATTGTACCCCAAATGGTAACTCTCAAGATTGCTTTTTTAATGCTTGACCCTCCTGTTCTTGCAGATGTCCATCCTAAAATGACAAGAAAAACTATAGTGAATCCATACAGCCAATATTCCATTCCTTTCACCGTTGCAAAAAGTACAACTAAAAGTGGTAAAACGCCACCAACCGTAAAAGAGGCTCCTGATGCTAAAGCAGCTTGTATTGGATTTGCTTGACTTATTTCGTTGATGCCTAATTCATCTCTTATGTGTGCTCCCAAAGCGTCTTTTTCTGTCAATTCAATAGCTACTTGCATAGCGGTCTCTTTTTTTAGTCCCCGTTTTTCATAAATTTGAGCCAAAATATTAAGTTCTTCATTTGGCATTTCTTTAAGTTCTTTAACTTCTCTTTCAATGTCCGCCTTTTCAGTGTCCGTTTGCGAACTTACCGAAACATACTCGCCTGCCGCCATAGATAAAGCTCCCGCAACAAGTCCAGCGACTGTTGCTAAAACAATAGGCTCTCTTGACGAACTTGCAGCAGCAACTCCGATTGCAAGACTTGAAATTGAAATTATTCCATCATTTGCTCCAAGAACAGCAGCTCTCAACCAATTGCTTCTATGTATATAATGGTTGTCTAAATAGTTGTCGATTGTTATCATGATCTTGATTTTGGGTTTGTTAAAATTACGCTTATCATTTTACTGCTTGGCAGTTAAAATAAATAGATCAAATGTTAAATACAAAGATAGACATTAGAAATGAATATATAAATTTTTATTTTATTCAAAGGAAAGCATAAGGTATTCTTTTGGCAATTGGCGGATTTTACAGTACTAAACTTCAATCGGAGTATTAAACTTTTAGCTTTTTTGTATATTCGGAATTAGAGAAACCCAGAACCGAAACTTTTGCGAAGTTCGTGACAACGGCAGCCCATTCTCTCTATAATCATAATTCTTTTCAAGTTTGTTCCTTGTTGTTACTTGAATAAGAATTATTCATATATTAATATCGATTACTTTTCTGAAAATTGAAGGTAAATTAATGCTGCAGCAGCAACGGTCATAATAATTAAAGCGGTAAATCCTAAAATATTTGCTCCTCTTCCATTCACATTTTCGCCCATTATTTTTTTGTTGTTTGAAATGTGTAAAATAATTGCAATTAGCACTGGAGCCGTTAGTCCATATAAAATGGCTGTATAAATCAATGACTGAATTGGCGTAATTCCTATATAATTTAATAACAATCCGAGTATCAACGAAATGGCAATGATGATATAAAATGCTTTTGCTTTATGAAATTTTTTGTCAAGGCCTTGTTCCCAACCAAAAGTTTCTGTGATGATATACGAAATGGAACCGCTCAATACTGGAATAGCAATAAGTCCTGTTCCTATTACTCCAATTGCAAAAAGCAAATAAGCAAGATTCCCAGCTAATGGCTTTAGTGCCATTGCCGCTTGTTCAACGGTATCAATTTGATGGATGCCGCCTTTAAACAAAACCGTTCCTGTAGTAAGAATTATAAAATACATTACAAAGCCCGAAACGGCCATTCCAAAATCTACATCTTGATTTATTTCATGAATTAATTTTTTATTTACAATCAAATGATTTCGTTTATCCTTGAATTCTTCAACTTCTACAGATGCTTGCCAAAAGAAAAGATAAGGTGAAATGGTAGTGCCAAGTATGCCAACTATAATTGCAATAAAGTCTTTGTCGAATTTAATAGTTGGAATAAACGTCGCTTTCAGAATTTCGCTAAAATCCTGTTTATACAAAAAAGGTACAATGAAATATACTAACATAACAATGCACAAATATTTTAAAACGGATGCAATCTTTTGATATGGCAAGTAGATGATTAAACCAAGAAGCATCATCGTGAAGAAAATACTAAAATAATTAGCATCAATAGCCGGAAATAATAGATTTCCAACAGCGCCCATTCCTGCAATATCCGCACCAATATTCATTACTATCGCTGGAAAACTAAACAAAAGCATCAGATATAAAAGCGGTCTTGGATAGTGTTTTTTAAGTGTTCCTGTCAAACCTTGTGATGTTACAAGCCCAATTCTCGCACACATTTGTTGAATAGAAGCCATAAGTGGAAAAGCAATAATCGCTGTCCATAATGTTGCAAGACCAAATGCCGCGCCTGCTTGAGAATATGTTGCAATTCCAGAGGGGTCATCGTCACTTGCACCTGTTACCAACCCAGGTCCAAGTTTTTTCCAACTATTAAAAAGTTTAGATGTAAATGTTTTCTTTTTTAACATTATTTTTAGATATCTAGGTTAAAATAATATAAGTTTGTCGATACACAAAAAAAGCAAATCATCATTGTCCGGAGGGTATGTATTATATTTTTCATGATTTTTCTTTTGCGGCTGTCGGTTTTGTAATTGGTTTAATGTCAATAGCATATAAAGAATATATTAGGAAATAATCCGTCCATCTTCCATAACGATATTGCGTTGGGTATTGTCTGCAAAGTTTTGATTATGGGTAACTACTAGTAAGGTTTTATTAAACGTATGGACCAATTCATTAAAAATATCAAATACAATATCGGTGTTTTTGCTATCTAAGTTTCCCGTGGGTTCGTCACACATCAAAATCAGTGGATCGTTTATCATAGCTCTGGCTATGGCGATGCGTTGTTTTTCACCTCCCGAAACTTGATATGCCATTTTATTGGCGAGATGTTCTATGCCTAGTTTTTTGAGTAATTCGTAGGCATGATGTTCGAGTTCTTGTTCCGACAATTTATTCGCTTTGAGGCCCGGAAGCATTACATTTTTCAATACGCTAAACTCATTCAATAAATAATGAAATTGAAATACAAAACCAATTTTTTCATTTCGCACGCGCGCGCGTTCTGCTTCTGTTTTTCCCGCTATCAATTCATTATCTATCCAAAGTTCTCCTGTATAATCGGAGTCCATTGTAGAAAGAATATAAAGCAACGTTGATTTTCCACATCCCGATTTGCCGGTTACGGCTATAAATTCTCCACGATTTATAGTAAATGAAAGGTCTTTTAAAACATCTATTTTTACAGGATCGTAAAACGATTTGTTAATGGATTTGGCTTCTAATACGATTTTTTTTTCCATTTTATTTTCCTCTTATAATTTCTACTGGATCTACGGCACTGGCTTTCCGCGAAGGAAACCAACCTGCAAAATAGGTGGTGGCGATGGCAAAAATAACGGCGATAGCATAATATTGAATGCCATAATCTACGGGGTATGTATCTACTGTGGGCACAGCAGCCGAATTAAACGGGATGTTATCTATCATCACTGAAAAAAGCAAGCCCAGCAAGGCTCCCAACAAGGCCCCACTTAAACCGATACTCAATGAAATAGCAATGAAAATTGTCTTGACATCTGCTCCCGAAAAACCTATAGCTTTGAGTATGGCGATGGTGTCCATTTTTTCATAAATCATCATATTCAGTATGTTATAAATTCCAAAACCTGCTACAATTAAGAGGACAATTCCTACTGCAAATGAAATGATGGTTCTAGCGCTGCTACCCGTTTCAAACTGTGCATTTGCTGTTTGTATATCTTCGGCATCTATATTAAAAAGTGTGGCGTATTCTTTTGCTAATTTAGGAGCCTTATCGATATCGTAGAGTTTGATTTGGATATCGCTCATATACGTACTCGTTTCGCCCAATAGTTTCTGGCAGGTAGCCAAACTCACATAACTCTGCACCTTATCCAATTCCACCAAACCCGATTGAAAAAAACCGACCACTTTTAGCGTAAATTGTTCGCCGTTAATGGTAGTCACTTGTATAAGATCGCCTTTTTTTGCTAGCATTTTGTCGGCTACCCCTTGCCCTAAAATGATACTATTGGAGCGATTTTCTAAATCAAAAGCATTGCCTCCAATCACATGGTCTTCAAATTGAAACAATTTGGCTTCTTGTGCCACTTCTATGCCATTTATGACTCCATTGAGTTCAATATTGCCAAGATTATAAAAAACTTGGGCTGATAATTTTGGCGCTACTCCATACACACGAGAATCCTTTTCGAGGCGTTTAAAAATGGTTTCTACATTGTAGATTTCTTTTCGGGCGTTGGCAGGCTTGATGGAATGGATGTAATGATGGTAATTTTTATAGGTCGGATCCAATGCGATCGGTTGATTGTCAGAGGGACGGATGTCGTTATAGAGTCGAATATGGGGCGTTCTGTTTAGAACCAAGCCGTCAAGCAAGGTATTCAACCCTTCCATAAAACCCAATAGCGAAACAAAAAAAGCCACACTAAAGGCTACACCAATAGCAGCCACCAAAGTTTGCTTGGAGCGCGCTAAAAGCATTGCTTTTGCTATTTCGAAAATGTGCTTAATTTTCATTCTTTCGAAAGTTTGATTTTTGTATTCTCGTCAATACCGTCAAGAACTTCTACCGTATTGTAATCCTTCAAGCCTGTTTTTATAGGGCGAATGGTTCCATTTTTTAGCATCACTGCCGTATCGCCTATCAAATAGTTGGTGGGAATGGTTAAGACGTCTTTTTTTTCATTGATAATGATATTTGCCTCTAACGTAAGGTTTAGATATAACACTTTTGGAGCGTTTGTAAAAAGGGCTTCTACCCGAAAGGCTCTTTTCCGTTCATCCATCATCGGATAGATGAAACGAATTGTTGCCTCAAAAACTTGATCTTTGTAACTATCCATTCGGACGATAACTTTTTGACCCTTTTTTATTTTTACAATATCTAACTCATCGACATTAAACTCAATAACAAAATCTTGTTTTCCGAGAACCGCTAAAGGTTTGGTTCCGCTGGCAAATTCTCCTTTTTTGGCATTAATTTTATATACCACGCCATCAAATTCACTTCTTATTATCAAATCGTTTTCTGTATATTGAGCTATTTTAAGGTTGTTTTTGCTTTGTTCTGAGGCAAGTTTCAGTTGGCGATTGAGATCTTCATAAACTACGTTTGCTTTTTTTAGATTGGCTCTGGCATTTTCAAAACGCAGTTCTTGCTGCTCCAATTCGATTTTAGACCCAATATTCTGTTTCCACAAGCTTTGTTGACGCACAAGTAAGATGGAATCGTTTTTTACGTTTTTTTGCGCCAAATCAATCGCGTTTTGAGCTTGCAAAAGTTTTAAATTATTTCGTTGATAATCATTGGTAAATGCGGTAGCCCATGCATTTTTAGTAGTTAAAAGGGTACTGTTGTTTTCAAGCTGAAAAAGTGGAGCACCTTGCCGAACAATGTCACCTTCCTTTACAAAAATAGTTTCAATTTTTCCGTTCAACTCCGGAAAAACTTCATATTGAAGATTACTTTTTACAACTCCTGCCGCATAAACGCTTTCCGTTATATTGGATTTTGTGGGATTAATCGTTTCCGTTGAATTATTACATCCAAAAGCGAGAAACAAGGATAACCATATGATTATTTTAGAATATATGTCCATTTCTTTTTTTTTAGGTATTGTAGCGTTCTTATATAACGCATAACGGTTGAAGATATATAAAGCATGAGCATTAAGGCGGTTCGACGCGGCAGAATAACTATAGTCGGATGAGGAGTGGTAGTGTGGATTCTAATCCCACCCCACATTTTTTTATCTTTTGATATAAAATCGTTTTAATAAATACGAACTTTTAAATACACACAATTATAATACAATTTTTACAAATGTGATAATTTTTTTAATGATTATTCATAATTCATTTGATGTATAGATAAGGTTGACCATTTTAAAAAAAACTTTATGATACATTGTTCCTTCATGGGATTTTTTATCATTTTTATAATTCAATAGTTGTAGATAGCGTTCCGATACATTTTCTATGTTGCTCGCTTTGAAAACAATGATTGTTTCTGATAAATCTTATGTGATTAACTAGGTTCTTTGAATTTTTCTTTTTTTTCAGTTAATGAAAATGAAATTTGGAAAAAATGTGAATTTGGAATAGTAATTATATTTTTATCATCTGTTTTTAGATGAACAAAAAAGTACCCCATCTCTACGACTTCTCCTTCATAATGGTAATCTTTGTGTAGAATCTTTATATAATCTCCCAATTTTACGGGATGATTAAAGAAAATCAAAATGCTGGAAGTGATATTTGCAAGCAATGACCATTGGGCAAAAAATGCTATACCTAGCGCTGTCAAAATTGTACTAGCAAAAAATGCAATTTCATTTTGTTTGAACCCCCATACGCCTGTTAAAAGTATAATAGCCGTTATCGTAGAGAAAAGTTGAACAGCTCTAATGGCCATTTTTCTTCTTCTTCTTTCTAATCGAGTCTTTTTTAGAAAATTATTGATAACGGTTTTAAATATAAAGTACGTAATAATATAAGAACTTAATATTATTATGGTTTCAATAATTTGAATATTAATGGATTTCATGGATTATTTATTAATTTGTTGATTTTCTCTATTTTTACCAATTAGGTTAATGCTTTCATAAAGTAGTGACGCATTGCTGTTGATTCTATCCAGTTCTTGTTCAAAAAATGCTTCCGTATATTCGTTCCATTTTTCTGGTGAATTATCCAACTAAAAAAGAAGTAATTGTCTTTCCTGCGGATGCCCAATACCATATACTATCTTTCGAAAACGTTCCAAAGTATTTTTCTAAAACTATTTTACCGTCTTTTAATACTATAAAACCTTTGGTGTCTTGTTGCTGCAAATAATTATACAAGGTGTCAATTTCATTTATGCACCAACCTAATGAAGATGGAACAATAGTGTCCCAATTAGCCGTACTACTTATTGGAGGAAAATAAAGATTTTGAGCATTTATCTTTTGGAATATACTTGTAAAGCCTATAAATATTAGAAGTACTATTTTTTTCATTATGTCTGAATCTAAAGGTTAGACGATTATAAAAGTCAAAGGTTTAATTGTTTTTCTGGCTTGTCACGCTTACTGCCATAAGTTTGCGTCTTCGCGAAGTAGCGATTTTCTATATCACACACATGTGGCATCTGCGGAGCACTGCACCGCCAATTTTGGTTAGGTGCTGTTAGCAAACGTTTTATCTCTCTTGGCTTAAATATTTTCTACTAATATGTCATTTAAATGGTTTTGGCTAATAGGTTTTATTAAGTAATTACTTTCCATGCTATACTTTTTAGCTTTTTCAATATCCGCTTCATTATTAGAACTTGTGAGAATATATATTTTAACAGGTTCTTCAATTGGAATTTTTGTAAACTCATCTAAAAACTGCCATCCATCCCAAACGGGCATATTTAAGTCCAAAAAAATAATTTTTGGTAGTTCTTCTTTATCCGTCACTAACTTTTGGAGTACGTCAAACGCATCTTTTCCGTTATTGCAAACGAGAATCCTTTCAACATGACCTGAAAGCTCAATATATTTTTTAGTAATAAATATATGAGTTGGGTCATCGTCTACTATGCATACAAGATCTATTTTTTTAATCATCATTTTTTAAAAATTATTTTGAATGTTGTACCAATGTTTACTTCGCTTTCTACTTTAATCGTACCACCCATGCTTTCTAATTGGTTCTTGGTAATGAATAATCCTATTCCTCTAGAATCATCATGGCGATGAAAAGTCTTATACATCCCAAAGAGTTTATCTCCATATTTGTTTAAGTCAATACCAAGTCCATTATCTTGAAAAAACAAAGTTGTGGTTGACGTATCTTCTTCACAATAAATCCTCAAAAAAGACGCTCTGTCATCACTTTTGTATTTGATGGCATTCGTTATCATATTTAAAACAATGCTATCAACATAGGCTGATATTCCTTGTGTATAAACTGCATCGGGAATCTCATTAATTATTTTAATTCCTGCTTTATGAATCTGACTTGATAAGCTTTTGATGTTTTTCTCAATAACTTTAGAAAGTTGAATTTGCTGGGATTCTTCAATGGCAAGATTTACCTTTACTACTTCAGCAAGGTCTTCCACCGTTTGTTTTAGGCTTTCTACACTACTATTCAACAAGGTTGTTAACTCGTTATTTACAAGGTTGGGATATTCTAAGTGCAACAATTCAATTAAACCCGAAATGCCCCCACTATGCGACCTTAAATTATGAGATACGATATAGGCAAAGTTTTTTAATCGGTCATTCTGATTTTCGGTAATACGTAGTAGTGATCTGATTTCTTTTTCTACTTTTTTTAGTTCTGTAATATCGGTAGCTACTCCTAGATAGCCTGTTATAGTATTTTCATCTGCAATCTTATTTATTGAAAGTAAAATAGGAATTATGTGTCCCTCTTTGTTTTTATAGCTCCATTCTTTTGTATTGGGCTGACCAATTTGAGCTTCATAAATAAAGGTTTCAAAACCACTTATTTTCTTACTATACTTTTCGGAAAGAATTTTGCTTTCATTTTCTACTTCTTCAGGCAAATGAATAATAGCAGGTGTATATTTTCCCACTAATTCTTCTGCTTTATAACCAAGCATTTTTTCTGCTCCTGAATTGAAAAACGTAATTTGTCCTTCCGTATCCGTGGCAATAATGGAAACCTGTGTGCTGGCATCTAATAGGGCTTGAAAATTTGAAATAGCTTCCTTTAATTTTCTTTCCGCTTCTTTTTCCTTACTAATGTCTCTTACCAATGACCATATTAGCTTTTTACCTGCCGTATCTTTTACCACAACACCTTGCAGTGATACTGGATATCTTGAACCGTCTTTTCGGATATATTCCTTTTCAAAGGTTTCGCAACTTCCATTTTCTTCCATTTGTTTAAGAGCAATGGCGTCAAGGTTTTCGTACTCTTTTGGGGTTACATCCCAATAACTAAGTGCAAAAAAATCCTCTTTTGTATATCCCGTTGGCTCAATAAGTTTATCATTTACATCAATAAATTGCCCTGTGTCATAATCATTTAATGCTATACCCACAGGTGAAAGTTGGTAAAATGATGATAAAAGATTTTTTTGGTAGTTTATTTCCTCTTCCTGTTTTTTTCTTTTAGAAATGTCCACGATTTGTGAAATAAAATAGAGAATTTTACCCTCGGTATCTTTTACAACCGATACGGCAAGTATGATATAGACAAGATGCCCTTCCTTATGAAAATATCTCTTTTCCATTTGGTAATGGTTTCTTTTGCCCTCAATCACTTCGTTGAGCAACGCTTGGTCAATATTTAAATCATCCGGGTGTGTGATATCCTGAAAAGTTAGTTTAAATAATTCTTTTTCGGGGTATCCTACAATTTCACAAACTTTTTGGTTCACTTTAATCCATTCCCCTTTTGGACTGATTATAGCCATACCTATTGCAGCGTTTTCAAAATTCCCTCTAAAAGCTTCCTCGCTTATTC
>JBIPPB010000084.1:0-7528 GCA_044368655.1 Chitinophagales bacterium
CAAAAAACATAAACATCGAAAACGGACGTGCTTTAAAAATATCAAAAGGCAAAATTCCCATATATATGCTAGAAACAAAAGCAAATGATAGAATGCCGACAAGCACAACTTTTAATATACTTTTGGAATCAAGATGCAGAATTTGAATTTTAGAATCTTTTTGATTTTGATGCCATTCAAACCAACCATAAAAACTCACTAAAGTATAGTAAACTTGAATCACCATTTCTCCATAAATCGTATGTTCATAAAATATAAAAATATAAAGTAACGTACTGATGATTCCAATTGGATAAACAAGAATATTTTGTTTAGAAGAAAAATAAACACTTACAATACCGCAAATAGCCGCAATCCATTCCAAGCTTTTTAATACATATTCAAAAAAATAATCGTTCAAGAGGGTTTATTTTATAGCAAAAGTATATAAAAAATAGTAAAATGTGGATAAAGAAATAATACAAAATGAATTTAGATTTTTACATTTGCAAAACAAAACCTATTCAATAATACTAAAAAAATTTCAAGATGTCTTTTGCTCATTTACATTGTCATACTCAATATTCCGTTCTCGATGGTGCCGCAAGTATTGTGGACATGGTTACAAAAGCAAAACTAGACGGAATGCCAGCGGTGGCGATTACCGACCACGGCAATATGTTTGGCGTTTTTGAATTTGTAAATGAGTGCAAAAAACAAGGTGTTAAACCTATCATTGGATGTGAGTTCTATATGGTTGAAGATATGCATGTAACCAGTTTTGCTGGAACAGGACGTAAAGACCGAAGATACCACCAGTTACTTTTAGCAAAAAATGCAGAAGGCTACAAAAATTTGTCCATTTTATGTAGTAAAGGATACAAAGAAGGGCTTTTCGGAAAATATCCGAGAATAGATTTGAATTTATTAAAACAACATAAAGAAGGATTGATTGCTACAAGCTGTTGTATTGGAGCGATCATTCCACAAACCATTCTTGAAAAAGGAGAAACGGCTGGGGAAGAGGAATTTAAAAAATGGTTTGAGTTATTTGGCGATGATTTTTATTTAGAATTGCAGCGTCACCAAATCATGAATATCAACAATTCCGGAATCAGTCAAGAAGATTTAAACCAAATTTTGCTCAAGTGGAGTCAGCGCTATAACGTTCCTGCAATATGCACGAATGACAGCCACTATGTAGAACAAGATGATGCGGAAATGCACGACATTCTACTTTGTGTGAATACCAATAATTTTAAAGCGACTCCAATAAAATCAGATGGTGATGAAGAAGGCAGTTCGAGAGAAACCCGTTTTGGATTTCCGAATGATCAATTTTTCTTTAAAAGTACCACCGAAATGCAACAACTTTTTTCGGATGTACCACAAACGGTTGAAAATACGCTTCAAATTGTGGATAAGATTTCAGAATTTAGTTTGATGCGGGACATCATGATGCCCAATTTTGTACTTCCACAAGGCTATGATACCCAACAAGATTTAATGCGAAAACTGGTTTACGATGGTGCTAAACGAAAATATGGTGATATAATCCCTGCCGAAGCTATAGAACGAATTGAATTGGAACTAAAAACCATTTTTGACAGTCGATTTGAAGGATATTTTTTGGTTATCGAAGACTTTTTGAGAGAGGCACGAAAAATGGATGTTTGGGTTGGCCCAGGAAGGGGAAGTGCGGCGGGAAGCGTTGTGGCGTATTGTTTGGACATTACTTTAGTAGATCCTTTGAAATATGGATTGCTTTTTGAGCGTTTTTTAAATCCTGAAAGGGTCAGTTTTCCGGATATTGATATTGATTTTGAAGATGAAGGTCGACAAAAAGTGTTGGATTATGTGGTTCAAAAATACGGTGCGAATAATGTGTCTCAAATCATTACATTTGGTACCATGAAAGAAAAATCAGCGATTAAAGATGTCGGAAGAGTGCTTCAAATTCCTTTAATTGATGTCAATAATATTACGAAGCAAGTACCGGACACCATTACACTTAAAGATATTTTGAATGACGAAGCGTATAAGTCTAAAAAAGACAAACTAAAACCCGATGAAATTTCGAAAGCGGAAGAGCTTAAATCGATGTATGCAAAAGATCCACAGGTTAAAAAAATCTTAGATTATGCCTTAAAACTTAAAGGAAATATCCGAAATACAGGAGTTCATGCTTGTGGCGTGATTATAGCACCTGAAAATTTAGAAACCCTCATACCACTTTCAAAAGCGAAAGAAGGCTTAATGTATGTAACCCAATTTGACAACCGATTTGTAGAAAAAGCGGGTTTGCTCAAAATGGATTTTTTAGGTTTAAAAACACTAAATATCTTAAAAAGTGCGGTAGAGTTAATCAAACAACGACACGGATTTGAACCTAAACTGGATGAAATTCCTTTAGATGATGCCAAAACCTTTGAAATATTTAAAAAAGGACAAACCGATGGTATTTTTCAGTTTGAAAGCCCGGGTATGAAAAAGAGTTTAATTGGTCTGCAACCCGACCGTTTTACCGATTTAATTGCGATGAACGCATTATATCGACCTGGACCTATTGATTATATTCCAAATTATATTGCGCGTAAACATGGAACGGAAGCCATCGAATACGATATTGATGCAAGTAAAGAAATTCTTGAAGAAACCTATGGTATTATGGTTTATCAAGAGCAAGTAATGCAGCTAAGCCAAAAACTTGCGAATTTCACCAAAGGACAAGCCGATAGTTTGCGAAAAGCAATGGGTAAAAAAGTTAAGGAGGAAATGGATAAACTATACAGTATTTATATTGATGGTTGTATCGCAAACGGACATAATGAAGAGAAGGCCAAGAAGATTTGGCAAGATATGGAGAAATTTGCGCAATATGCCTTTAATAAATCGCATTCCACGTGCTACGCTTTGGTAGCTTATCAATCGGCATATCTTAAAGCGCACTATCCAGCTGAATTTATGGCCGGATTGGTTTCCAACAATATGGATAACATCGACGAAGTAGGAAAATACATGCAAGAAGCACGAAATATGGGTTTAGATGTTTTAGGGCCTAGTGTTAATGAATCTTCGTATCGTTTTAAAGTCAATGAAAATGGTCAGATACGATTTGGACTTTCTGCAATTAAAGGCGTTGGTGAGGAGTTGGTAAAAGAATTGGAAATAGAACGTGCTCAAAGGGGTTTGTTTCATGATATTTATGATTTTGTAGAACGATTATCCACACGAGTAATCAATAAAAGAGTTATTGAACCCTTAGCGATGGGTGGCGCTTTTGATTGTTTTGAAGGATTACAACGCGAGCAATATTATTTTAATCCCGTCGCGAATAGTACCTCTTTTGTTGAACAAATCATTAAGTACAGCACCAGTTTTCATAACATAAATAATACAACAAGTTTATTTGACCAAACCGATCAAAATATTGGTCCCGACCGCCCTATCCCACCTTCCATTCCAGATTATCCAGTTTTGGAACGTTTGAATGCCGAAAAACAAGTTTTAGGTATGTATTTGAGTGGGCATCCATTGGATAAATTCAAAAAAATTATATTAGATACGTGTTTTAATAATTTTAATGAATTCAACTTACAACACGGTACGGTTTATATGGCGGGCATGATTACCGGTTCACGATTTGGTATCGATAAAAGCAGCAAAAAATATGGAAAATTCTCCATTACCAATTTTTCACATACCCATGAATTGAGCTTAAAAAAAGACAATTTAATTAAGTATGAAGAAATGGTAAAAAAAGCCTTGTATGTTTTGGCAAAAGTGCAAAAAAAGTCCTATCAACCGCCCTCTGGAGAAATTATCATTTATGATGAACTTATAGAATTACAACTTTTAGAGAAAATTTATGATTTTATTCAAAAAATAACGGTAAAAATTGATATCAATACGCTTACTTTTAACTTAATTGAAGAATTAAAACAGTTTGCGATTAATAATCCAGGAAAAACATCGATGTATTTTGAAATTTCAGATGGAAGTTTAGCACCAAAAACGGAAGAATTCGTTGGAGCGCCCGAATCATTTACCGTTGATCCAGAGTTTGAAATTGATGCCCTATCCGAAGGCGAAGAAGAAGTTGAAAATCCAGCATCTGAAAATCCAGCAGAAAATGAAGAAAAACCTTCATCAAATCCAGATACGGTTGAAGTCAATTCTGCGATCATGCAAAATATCATTAAAGTATTTAGTCGTAAAATATCCGTTTCTATTACCGAAGACAATATTTCGGATTTGGTTCAAATATTGGGCATGGATGGTTTTAAAATAGAAATTTCAAAATAAGAATTAGATTTCTATTAGATAATGTAAAATGACATTTTCCTCAAGAAACTCTTGATATACAATTTCATATTGATTTTTCTTAATCCATTCTATTTTTAAATAATACGATTCCATATCTAAGGTTTCTTCTATTTTTTTCTTCGGAAAAACCTCGATATATTTTGCATTTTCTAATGCTTCTCGTGTCGATTCTTTATAGGCTTGAATCAATCCTGCCACACCTAATTTAGTGCCTCCATAATAACGCACAACAACAACCAAAACATTTTGAACTTCAAAGGAATACAACTGATTTAAAATCGGTTTACCCGCACTTCCTGACGGCTCTCCATCATCATTTGAACGAACCCATTCATCAGAAAATCCACATCGATATGCATAACAAAAATGAACCGCTTTCGGATGTTCTTTTTTCAATTTTTCCATAATGCCATTCAGCAAATTTATATTTTCAAAAGGCATTGCATATGCAATAAACTTTGAATTCAAATTTTTATAAACCCCTTCCGAAACGTCTTTAACTGTTTTAATCATATATAATTGCAAAAATATCTATTTTTAATTAAAAAATAGCCTTTCCTATCGGATTACAAGACTTATGTTAAAAAATTATTAAAAATGGAAACTATGGAAACTTTTTAAGTTTCCATAGTGTTATTTAGTCTTTATGGTTGATCAAGTATTAGTTTCAATTTTTTCAGTAGCTCAAAATTTATTTTTTGAACGCGGTGTTAAATCAGTAAGTATCGAAGATATTTGCTCAAAAATCGGTATCAGCAAAAAGACATTCTATAAATATTTTGAAAGCAAAGAAGCCCTTTTATTTGAAATTGCTAAAAAATATATTGAGACCGAAAAAGCAAAAATTGATGAAATTAAAAGTAAATCTGAAAATGCCATTCAAGAACTTTTTGAAATTTATCAAATGAATACGGTTGAATTGATGAACCTAAATTCTATTTTTATAGAAGAAATCAAAAAAACATATATAAACGTATGGCAATTAATGTCTAATCATATCGAAGTGGATTCCCCATTATTAATTGCTGACAATCTTAATAAAGGCAAAAAAAATGGATTGTATAAATCGGATATAGATATTCCATTTATCGTATATTTATATACGAATAATCTTCTTTTGGTCATCGATTATTTTGCACAAAATAAACAAGAATCTTTAAATCAGCTTTTGTATAAATTTTACAACTTTTTTATTCGTACAATATGCACCGAAAAGGGATTACAAGAATTTAATAAAATATTTATATATCAATCAAATTATGATAAAAAGAACAATGCAGTTAATTAGTGTCTTAATAGCTATTATAGGCACACTGAGTTTATCCGCTCAAAAAAAATGGAATTTAAACGAGGTGGTAGATTATGCCTTCAAACATAATTATAATCATCAAAAACAAATTTTAAACAAAGCCATTACATACGAAAAAACCAATGAGGTTTTGACGATGGGCTTTCCAAAAATTAATGGTAGTGTGGGGTATCAAAACAATTTCCAAATTCCCACTACCTTATTACCTGCCGAAATTGCTGGAGGCCCAGCGGGTGCTTTTGTGCCGGTTCAATTTGGACTTCCAAACAATGCCAATGTTTCGCTAAATCTTCAACAATTGATTTTTGATGGACGATATTTAGTGGGCGTACAAGCGCGTAGTGCGATTAAATCGCTAGCCAATGCGCAGTTAGAAATGAGTACACAAGGAGTTAAAGAACTCATATATAAATTATTTTACCAATCATTAGTTGCCGAGCAAAGTGTTATTGCGTTAGAAGAAAACGAAAAAATTATCAAGCAGCTTTTCGAAGAAACGCAAAAAACCTATAAAGCCGGATTGGTAGAAGAACTCGACGTGGAACGCATGCAGTATAATTTACTAAATATCCAGAATATCTTATCCAATACAAAAAGTCAATATGAAGTTATTAAATATGCATTAAAGTTTAATATGGGTTATCCGATGGACAGCACATTGGAAATTGATGGTAGCTTAACCAATGACTTAGAAACGGTAAAAAAAGAAGTGACCAATTTTGATTTTGACATTCAAAAGAAACCCGAATTTAAAATGATTGAACAAAATGAAAAAATAAAAAAATATGATTTAAGACAAACTGAAGCGGGTTATCTTCCGTCTTTATATGGATTTGCTGGATATGGTTGGCAAGCTTTTCGCCGTTCTTTTGATTTCTTAGGTAGCGGCGATTGGTTTTCATATGGAAACTTTGGTGTACAATTACAAGTGCCTATTTTTGATGGATTAACCCGAAAATATCAAGTCAGTCAAGCCAAATTAGAATGGAAAAAGGCGATTATTTCTAAAGAAGAATATATGAATACGTCTAAAATTGAAGTGATTCAATCGCAATTAAATTTAAAAAATGCAATTAATGAGTATGAAAACAATAACAATATTCTTCTACTTTCTTCAAAAATTCAAAACAAATCTAGAATAAAGTATAAAGAAGGTGTTGGAAGCAGTTTTGAATTGGCACAAGCCCAAAATGAGCGCGTTCAACAACAATTAAGAACCCTGCAATCAATCTTAAATGTGGCTGTAAAGGGTATTGAATTTAGAAAATCTATTGGTAAATTATAAATAATAAAACATATGAACAAATCAAACGTAATTTTAGTTGCTTTCGCGATTTCAATATTGAGTTGCGGCAATAATCTCGAAAAATTAAAAAAAGAAAGAGCTGATATAAGCAAAGAAGTCGCCGATTTAAATCAAAAATTAGAATCGATAGACGCCGAAATCGAAAAATTAGAACCAAGTATTGAAGAAGCAATTTTAGTTTCTTCACAAAATATGCAAGAATCTGTTTTTGAGCACTTTGTAGATTTACAAAGTAGTGTAAAAACAGACCAAGATGTGATTATTTACCCAGAATTTGCAGGAACTTTAAAGCTTTACGTTCGTGAAGGACAGCAAGTAAGAGCAGGACAAATAATTGGAGAAATCAATGACGGTGGCATTTCGCAGCAATTGGGACAAGCCAAAGCACAAGCGAATTTGGCTCAGACGGCTTTCAAAAAACAAGAATCCCTTTGGAAACAAAATATTGGATCCGAAATTCAATATTTACAATCAAAAACCAATGCAGAAGCGGCTCAAAAACAAGTAGCAGCTATTCAAGTTCAGCTTGGACGAACCAAAATTAAAGCGCCTTTTAGTGGCACAATTGATAAAGTAATTACTCAAAATGGACAAGTTGTAGCGCCGGG
>JBIPPB010000156.1:0-7508 GCA_044368655.1 Chitinophagales bacterium
TTGAAGTCGTAATATTCCCCAAAGGCTTAGAAACCTATGCAAAGGAGTATACAAACTTTCTTAACAACACTAGTCAAAATGGGGGGTAACGTTTTGCAGATTGCCGATGGTGGGGACTTAGAATCACAAATTTATCAAACTTTAATTAACTTAATATGAAACAAATACTTTCAAATATGCACAAAAACAGGCATTTTTTATATTGCTTGTTAGTAGCTGTTTTAGTTCATATAATTCCAATAGCTGGGATATTTATGGATGGTATGTGGTATAAATATCCATATATTTTAGGTAGTTACGCAATAGGATCAATTTTCTTATTAAAAGTACATAGTTGGTATCTTAAAAATAGCTAACGCAAAAACATACGAAAGTCTAAAACAAAAATAATTATGAAAACGAGAACAACAATTTACCACAGGTACTTTGCTTATGTGCTGCTATGCTTAGTTCTTTTTTCTTCTTGTTCGGGGTGTATAGTTGTCTGGAATATGAAAGATATAATAGGGTTAAGTCTTTTAGGACTGATAATAGTTGTGGTTTCAATACTAGTTCTTATTGAGTGTGTTCAAGACAAGATAAACGCTTGGAAGCAGAAAAGAAAAAAGAATTGAGCATAACGTAAAAGTATTTCCGATGGGTGGGTATTAAACCACTAATGTTTAATTGAAAAACAAAACTTAAAATTTAGCACAATATGTCAATAGAAAACGAAAACACCGCATTGAGCAAGGGTGCTGTTGTAGGAAGTAGTGATACTGTTAAAAATTGTCAAAATTGCAAGTTTTACACTGCTGATAAAAACAGGTGTAATCACGATTATTGGAGTTTGTGTATTAAAAGAGACGATGAAGGGTATGTTACATCATATGTTTATCATTTTGCAGCTAACAGAAGTGCACCAAACGATAAATTTCAAATTCATTTATAGAGTAGATAACAGGTTTTGTGAAACTGAACAAGATGAATTGTTTGACGAGATTGACAGATTGTTTGATACAAAAATTTGATTCCTTGTAAAACAAAATTAATGTTGCTGTAAATCAACGTTTTAACTTTTTCCTTGTATAAAATAATTTTTTATACAAGGAATTTTTATTTACTTCGCTTATTCAAATTTAAAAACAAACAAAATGAAAAATCAAATGACACAAGAACAAATGACACAAACCGAACATCAAGTAAACATGAATAAATCTGATTTTATACAACGTTCAGTTTATCTATTGGCAAAAGATGGACATAGAGATAGTGTAAATCTTCAACATTGTGCGATGGACGATGAGGGATTGAAGAAGATATTAATAGAGGAAATGTCTGAAATTGGACAAAGTGTCATTATGGAAACAATAAATATTAAACATGATGAATGTGGTGGTTCGATTTTCTACGAATATAAACACAAATACTTCGGTAACGGAGAAGTTGAAGAAGGGAAATGTGGATTTTTCAAACTTAATCTTGTATAGCGTATGTCAGCACCTGTTAAAATGAGTAGGAATTAACAACTAAATATAAAAACAACCGTAATGACAATTAAAGAATTAGAGACATTAGTACAAGATAATGACCTTTTAGTAGAGATACAATATAATAAAAGGACTGTTTATGAATTAAGAAGTTCAAATGATGTTAAAAAACATAGAGTTACTGCTATGCAATTTGATAGATTAAAAGAAAGATTAAAATTTAATCATTTAAAGACAGAAGGATTAGGAGTAAGAAAACATTATTATAAACGATAATGTAACAATCTCACATAACGACTACTAAAATGTAATAATATGAAACCTATTGTTAGTAAAAAGAAAGAAATTAGAAAGGCAAAATATAGATATCCTTGGTATAAAACGTTTGTTGAGTTATTACGTAACCAAAAACAAAAAGATTTCAAAAATAACCAAACTATTCATATGTCCTAATTATAGTCAGGTGGCGGAATGGTAGACACTGAATATAAGAATTGTCAATGGTCTACTTTGCAAAAGGTAGAACGTAACGTAAAACAACAAACAATTTTCTACATTCATCAACAACATCGTTTATCCAAACGTAACAGAATATCGTAATAAATCTTAAATCTATAAAATCATGAACAAACAATTCACATTCACCAAATCAACTCAAGATTTGATTCCAAGCGAAGGTACAATATGTCTAGTTGTACAACAGTTTAAAAGCCCATTTGATGGTAAATCTTTGATAAGGAGATTCACTGAAGCTAGGGTTGATATCGAGAAAAAAGGTAAGAGAAAAGTGAAGTACTTTGAAAGCATCAAAACAACATTCTGCAATGGTACTAAGTTGAAGAATGTTACTCACTTCACAATAATAACAGATGATGTGTTTGCAATACCTTTTGAAGACATCAAGTTCAAGTCAGAGTTACCATTCTATAAAGGTTTAAGCCGTAAAGTAAAATAATCATGAAACACAAGATTAAGTCATCAGTATATGGGTTCAACTTGGAATTGATTTCATACAACGAAGTAACAGGAGAAAATCACACTCAAAAGATAGTACAAAATTGGAGTGTGCTTGATAGTTCTAACTACAAGATTGGGGTGCTACATGTTCAAAACATCGATGGTGTTGAAATTTGTAATGAGGAGACCAAAATTGCGTTTGTTTTGTCCAACGGTATAACACGTAATGCTTATCAAGACTATCCTAAAGAGTGGATGCGTATCGAACAATTCATAATTGACATGAGGATTGAATCGAATGATTTCGCTATATCACTAGCAATAACTACTTTGCATGAATAACAAACCCCAACCACTTCAAGAGCCAAATGAATTAGAGTTTATCAGCAGATACATTGAAACTGAAAAGAGATTACTCAAAGGGGTTGAAGATAAAATACAAAATCTCATGACAAAAAAGAGAAGTTTGATGAAGTCAATAGATGAAGCAGAAAGACACAAGTCAAGATTATCATTCAGCGATGTCAGAAAAGTCTAAAGAAAGAGACATCATAGATATGATGATGGTTTACTTTACAGACAAGGTAAAGAAAGCAGATAAGGAGCAGCGCAAACAATCACCTTCCAGTGAGAGATACGCTGCTCTCACCATTTATAAGAGCGATATGCAAGAAGCAAAAATGTTTCTCCAACAACAGATTAATATTCTCGATAATTCTGATAAAGGCTTACCAACGTTATCAATGGTAGATACAATGCTTTATAAAAGGATACATAATTTGGTTAATGTGCCGAAAGTCAAAAGAGATGAGGATAAGTTCAAAGACAAATTGGTTAGAAAGGCTTTAAAACAAAGATATTCAAACAATAAAAACAATGGTTGATACGAGCGAAATGTCAAAAATACTTGACTCTATCAAGAGTCAAAGAACTTCTGGTGAATTCTTGATAAAAGAAAGTAGTGTTGATTTAGATGAATTATCCTTACAATTCAAACAAAACAGATTTAAAGACCTTCAAGAGAGATACGATTCACTTTTGAACTTGAAGTTTGATTTGGAAGAGGATTTGAGAGAGCAATTAAAACTCATACAAAACAAAAGAGAGAATTTATTGACTATAAAAAGGAATTTGTGGGAAACAGACCACAAAATCAACCAATCGTTTTTCAAAGATTTATGAAAATATTCTTCATACTTTTGGCTTTACATAATCATTTGATTATATCTAATCACCTATTAGAATTGACTGATTTAAATATTATTCACTGTCCTGCTTACTATATATTACTATCCTCACTCTGGATTAACTTGATTTTAACGTTGAAATTAACTAGCAAAAATGTCAAAAAATAGTCTAACTATATTCTTTTTGGGGAGCAACGCAAGTGGAAAGACAACTCAATCAAAACTCATTCACAGTTTGTTTAATGATGATATCAACAATCCAAAGTTTCACAAGTCTAATATAGACAACAAGACAACGATAGCGACAGAATATCAAATCACAGGACACGTTGGAGCGATGGGTAATAATCAATGCACTGGTACTGATACAATTTCTAAGAAAGAGATGATAAGAGAAGGTTATGAATTGTTGCTTAACAAAGGCGTTAAGTTGATTATCATTGACGGAATCATGGCTACAACAACTTGGCTCGATTTCTTGAAGAATGATAAGAGTAAGCTAATGGTTGTATTGTTAGATTTTCCAACAGTGGAAGATAATCTTGAGCGTGTAATTCAACGCAGAATCAAGAAAAAACCCAAGGATGAGTTGAAGATAATCGAATCAATAACTGAGAAGACAATGGCTAACTTGGAGGGTAAAATCAAAGGTTTCAGGAGTTTGTATAACAAAGTTATCCCATATTCAGATGCTGTTCTCAAGTTAGAATTTAATGACCCAGATTTGTCCAGTAAAATATCAAATACCATAATACAACTTTTAGAATGAAATTACGAACATTAAACAAGATGCTTAAAAGCTATCCAATTATTATCATCATAACTCTCCATAACAAAATCAATGAACAAGATTTTGATAGAATAGTATTTTATATCAAGAGAAGTTTTGATACCAAAGATTGTAAGTACAAGTTGTTCATAACATCAGAACCAGTTTTAATTCAAGGGATGCCAAGTGTTTTGAAGATAAAAGACACATTAACCTTGGAGCAAAAACAAGAATTGATTAAACAATGGGTTGATATTGAAAATTCATCTGGTGTTTTATTACACGAACAACCACTTGAATTTGAAGATTTTATAACGTTTCAAATTATCAAACCTTTTGATGGGGTGAGTGGGTTGAAGTCTTACAAAACAATGTTAAAGAAATTAGAAGAATTACAAACAAAAATTAATAATAGCAAATGAAAGTAGAAGCAATAATCATAGGTGCTGGATTGTTTGGGTCAATGACCAGCAAATTTCTCAGAAGTAAAAACACTGATGTTTTGCTTATTGATTCTGATGAAGTGTTTGCAGCATCAAAATGTTCGTTTGGAGTTTGGAAAGAAGGGTGGATAAATAAATCAATTTCAGATAAAGTCAACATTAGTTTGCCTATCTTGGATAAGATGATCGGAATAACAACAATTGATTATTTCAATCAAGATAAAAATATTGAAGATAAGATGTTCAAGATTGACTGTTCTAAGATTCTTGATGAGAGAAACAAAGAGTATTTCTTGAACGCCAAAGTTGATTCAGTTTCTAACAATGTTGTGACATTACAAGATGGCACCAAAATTACAGCAACCAAAGCAGTTGTCATAGCTGCTGGTGTTTATACTGATATATTATTAGAGAAATCAGGCTACAAACCTATAGATATTGATTCTTATTGGGGAGCAACTTTGGACTTCAAGATGAATATTGACATTTCAAGGTATAAAACATGGAGTCCTTACAAACAAAGTGTTTTGTTGAAGTTGGATGAAAACAAATTCATATTCGGCGATGGTTCTACAGTCAAAAATCCAAAGCCAAATGATAAGAGAGTTAAGATGGCTGGGGATAGACTTGTTCAACACGCAATTGACCTCATAGGATTGTCTTCAGCGATGGAACATATCACAAGTGTCAAAGAAGGCATGAGACCATATTTGCCGAAAGGAAATCATGATTTTGTTGTTAAAAGAGACAGAAATCTCTATACAGCCACAGGTGGTGCTAAGAACTCAACCATATTGAGTGGATATGTAGCTCAAGAATTGTACAATTTTATCAAACAAAGTTAACATTATTGTTCATAGTTTTTATTGAGATTGTTACTGAATTAGCCGTGTGTAAAAACACGGCTTTTTTTAATTTTATGAGTAAGGAATTCATCTACATGGTTATTAGTATTAAACAAATCAAAAATATGGCAACAGTAATTAGTGATGGAATCATCACAGAAAGACACAGACCAGCAGATGGTAGAATTATTCACAAAGGTACAACTGCAAAAGAAGATTGTATAACAAGAGGCAACCCCAAAATGTGGGGTAGTTCTTCTAAAAAAGTGATTCTTGAATCACTTGCTAAATTGAGAAGAGAGTATAAAGAAAATCAAGGGATGTTGAATTTTGGCAATAGTAAAAGATATTAATCTCTATATCAGGTAAAAATAATACATTTTACGGTAAAAACTCATTCAGAATATAAACATTAATTATATAACAATGAAAAGTATTGAAGAATTTACAACAAACATAAAGAGATTGTCTTTCCTACAACATCAAGATGGTTTTTACAACTGTACAGTTAAAAATCAATTAACCAATGACTCTAAGATTCTAGAATCATCATCTATTAATGAGAATTATGATTCTTACAAAAAGAGAGTGTTAAAACACCTTGTATTACTCGAAGAATACATTGTTGATTCTGTTATTAGTTGTTTGAATGATATCTTCAAAAGAAAATTTTTCAAAAGTAAATTCTATAAAATTGAAGGTGGAAATTTTTCATTTCTAATTCACTGTCCAGACACTGGTTCAATATTGAATTTCTACATAAATGCTGATTTGGTTGCTTCAGAAAACACCACTTTAAAGGATGCAATTCATCAACTGACGATAAGAGTGTCAAGCGAGTATCTATACTCTTATATAAAAAATTCTGTTGATAGAAATGTTAAATAATAATCAAAGTTCAAGTGACAAGGTAATGTCCAAGATTCTATTTTGGATAGCCTTGTCATATTCAATCATACAATTAATCTGCAGCATTCAATGAAAACGCATTTTGAATTAGTACACGACCCAATTGATGTTAAATCACCTTATCACATTATCCAAAGATTCAGGACAGTTTATTATGAGGACGTAGTTAATCCTAAGAAATACAGAGATTGCTTGACTTTATGTTGTGAAACAGAAGAAATGGCCAACAAGATTCTAGTAATTTTGAATGAAAAAGACAACTTATTCACATCAGAGTGGCTGGGGAATCACAGAAAACTGCGAGACAATGAAGTTGTAAAGAAAACAAATGGTGGTAAAACAAGAGTTGAATACAAGATTTACTCCACAACCAATTCCAGAGTTAATTGTGAAGCAGACCTTTACAACGGCGCTGACCAGAGTGTGTGGTTTAAACAACTAATGAAAGATAAGAAAGGTAAGTATTCATCCAAATCAACAGAAAAAATGATTTGTAGATTCTGGGATTCAGACTACGCACCAATAGTTTTGGAACTTTGGAGCAAGAAAAACAATCAATTATTTTTCGATGAGCAATAGGATATACAGAGACTTTGACATTTTCTCAAGAGCATTAATAGGTTCACGTGATGTCGACCCAACTTACATTTTCATCAAAAATCTCCTAAGAGAAAAAAATGAGATTAAGCCTGAGTGGTTTGCTTTTTGCTATGTTGCTTTTTATAGTCTTGAGACAGCTTATAAGATGTGTGAACATATGCCAACTCCCAAACACTGGGACTCTAAGTTGTTTGAATATCTTAGAAAAGGAAACGGTAGTAATTCAAATCTAACAAGATTTGGTCACGAAAGGAGAGGAACTGCACGCAACGTCAACGAGCAAATCAAAATGTTCGATTATATTTCTGAGTTTGTTGAATGTATTGACA
>JBIPPB010000085.1:0-7313 GCA_044368655.1 Chitinophagales bacterium
AATTATTTGATGATGCGAAATGGTGAAAATCCACCTCATGAAACTTCAAAGAGATTGGGGTTTGATATATATAATTTAGATAAGGAAATATAATTATTTTCTTGTTTAAACATTTTACTTAAAAAAGAATACATGATATATTTTCAAAAAGAAAAGCGTATTACGTTAAAAGAATACGGAAAAACAGTGCAAAAAATGGTAGACCTTGCGGTTCAAGAACCGGATAGAGCACGAAGAACGGCTATGGCTTTTGCAATTGTTGAGATTATGTCAAAAATATCTCCGCTTAGCAAACAAACGGAAAGTTATGTTCAAAAACTTTGGGACCATCTTTTTTTCATTTCCGATTTTAAATTGGATGTAGACAGTCCTTATCCTATGGTTGCTCGAGAACTTATTGTACCTAAGGCCGATAAATTTCATTATCCTCTTCGATTAAACAAACATCGTCATTATGGCAAATATGTTGTTGAATTTATTAACAAGGCGGTAGAGATGGAAGAAAGTAAAAAAAATATTGTGGCGCATAGTTTAGCCAGTTATATGAAATTGGTCCATAAAAACTGGAATAATGAAGTTGTAAATGATGAAATCGTTAAAAATGATTTAAATATTATTTCCAAAGGAAAATTAGAAATGCCTGAAGATGAATCAATTAAACAACTTGTAAGTGGTTGGAATAACAATTTAACAAATTCGAATAAATCTAAAGGTAAATTTAATTTTAAGAATAACAAGAAGAAAATTGGTCATAGTAAGTTCACAAAAAAAAGTTCATCTACAAAATAATAAAACATGAAATATTTTGAAGTAGAAGGAGGAAGAAAACTACACGGTGAAATTATACCACAAGGCGCCAAAAATGAAGCTTTACAGGTAGTCTGTGCGGTTTTATTAACCGACGAAGAAGTTACAATTAATAATTTGCCAGACATAAGAGACGTCAATTATTTAATTGACCTTTTGGAAGCAATGGGCGTAAAAATAAATCGAATAGATAGAAATCAATGTGCATTTAAAGCCGATGCGGTCAATGTCGATTACATGCTTACGGATGATTATAAAAAAAGAGCCGGAGCGCTTCGTGGTTCGGTAATGGTATTAGGACCATTATTATCTCGATATAAAAAAGCTTTTATGCCAAAACCCGGTGGCGATCGAATTGGAAGGAGACCTATCGATACGCATCTTATAGGATTTGAAAGTTTAGGCGCTACATTTGAGTATAATGACGATTCTGAATTTTTCAAAATTAATGCTGAAAACTTAAAAGGAAATTATATTTTGCTTGAAGAGCCTAGCGTAACTGGAACGGCTAATATTATTATGGCTGCGGTAATGGCTGAGGGAACAACCACTATTTACAATGCAGGCTGCGAACCGTATATTCAACAATTATGTCAAATGTTGAACAGTATGGGTGCTGAAATTACAGGAGTTGGTTCCAATTTGTTAACTATTAAAGGTGTGGATGTTTTAGGTGGTTGTAATCATACCATTTTACCCGACATGATTGAAATTGGTAGTTTTATTGGGCTGGCTGCAATTACCGAGTCGGATATTACGATTAAAAATTGCCGTATTGATCAATTGGGGTTAATTCCAAATGTCTTCAAAAAAATGGGGATTCAGTTTGAATTTATTGGTGATGATATTCATATTCCGTCTCAAGACCACTATACCATGAGTAAGTTTATTGACGGCTCTATTCTTACGATTTATGACCATCCTTGGCCTGGATTTACACCGGATTTATTAAGTATCATTTTAGTTACCGCTATTCAAGCTCGTGGCAGTGTGCTTATACATCAAAAAATGTTTGAAAGTCGACTATTTTTTGTAGATAAATTAAAAGATATGGGTGCTCAAATTACCTTGTGCGATCCGCATCGTGCTATAGTAATTGGATTAGACAAAGCCTTTCCTTTGCGTGCTATTACGATGTCTTCACCCGATATTCGTGCGGGAGTAGCACTTTTAATTGCTGCTTTAAGCGCTAAAGGAACTTCCATCATTCATAATATTGAACAAATCGATCGAGGTTATCAAAATATTGATACACGACTCAATGCAATTGGCGCAAATATTAAAAGAAACTAGATGAATTTATTAATTGAACATTTTCGTAAGTTTGTATCAATAGCATCAAGTGAAGAGGAGGATATTTTATCATATTTTGAATTGATAAAGGTTCCTAAAAAAACATTTTTACTTAAAAAAGGAGAAATCTGTGATTCTTCTTTTTTTATCACCGAAGGTTGTGTAAAATTTTACAGTTTAGACAATAGTGGTGTTGAACATATTATACTTTTTGGACCTGAAAATTGGTGGATTACAGATATGTTTAGCTTATTATCCGAAACTCCTTCAGAATTATATATTGAAACAATATTGCATACTTCATATTATCAAATTACTCGCAAAAAACAATTGGAATTATTAGAGAAGTTTCCTAAATTAGAAAAACACTTTAGAATTTTACTAGAAAATCATACCATCTCCAATCATAAACGAATTCGACAAAATTTAGAATTAACCGCTAAAGAGCGCTATGAAATCTTTTGCAACCGTTATCCATCTCTTATTCAAACAATTCCTCAAAAATTAATTGCTTCCTATTTAGGTGTAACGCCCGAATTCTTGAGCAAGCTAAGAGGGATGTATTAGTAAAATTAAGTTATTTTAGTATTTTATTATCGTTTTTATTTGTACATTTGTTGATTATTAACAATTAAACAAAATAACATGGGACTTTTTGATTCATTAAAAAATTTATTTTCTAAAGGACAAACACAACTAGAAAATACAGTAGAAACCGCAAAACATGCTGTTGAAAATTCATCACAAACAATTTCTAACCTGAAAGAGCAGGCTACCGAAATGGCAAGCCAAGTTCAAGAACAAGGACAGGCATTTATAGACAATACGATAGAAACGGCTAAAGAAGTTGCAGCAAATCCAGGACAAAGTATTGAAGAAATTAAAAATAAAATTTCGGAAGCCGTAACTGAAATTAAAGAAGAAGGTGCGGAATTAATTCAAAAAACAGAAGAAACACTTCACGAAGCGAAAGATACGATTTTAGAAAAAGGTCAAAATTTAGTAGAAGAAGTTAAAAGTAATTTTTCTTCGGAAGAAAAACCTAACGAAACCGATAATAATCCGGCATAATAAAAATTTCTTTTTTTAAATAAAAAAGCTCCTTTTTAGGAGCTTTTTATTTTTGTTGCAATTTGTAGAAATATTTTTTACTATTGATTTTTTGATTATAAATATTTAAAAATCAATTATCTTTGAAAAAATAAAAAAAATATGAATACACGCAAACCACTTTTTTGTTTTGTTTTCATTGTTATATGTCATTCCATTATTGCACAAAAGTCAATAAGAGATTCCAATAAAATTTGGAAATTGTCAGAATATGTCTGGACATATGAATACGCTTCAATGTACACGATTACCAAAAATGACACCCTTACATTAAATGGAAAAACGTATTTTAATTATGATGACAATTGGGTACGAGAAGACAGTCAAAAAGTTTATTTTTTATCTCAAAATCAAGAATACCTATTATATGATTTTTCATTAAATGAAGGCGATTCAATCTATTCGTATTCTGCCAATTCTTTAAAACCATACCTTTTTAAAATCACTAAAAAAAAGAAAATCATATTTAAAAATGGAATAGACAGCTTGGTATATCAAGAGCTAAAATGTTTAAACAATCCTAAAATCTACAAAAAAATCATTGTCATTGAAGGGATTGGTGCTATTAACACACATCCAGTTAAAGCATATAGGATGTTTGAATTGACAGATTTGATGGATGAAGTAACATGTTTCTTATATAAAAATCAAAAAGTATTAGAAGAATTGATCGATTTTAAGCAATGTTGTTATTCTGAAAATATTTTGGATACAAACAATCAGTGGACAATTTATGAATCAGATGACAATGGCGATACTAAGCGCACTTCGTTTATTTCTCCATCTAATAAAGATACATTAATTTCTGGTTTGAACTACCGTGTATTTAAAAAAAATGATTTAGTGCCTATTTATATAAGAAAAGAAACTAAAAGTTATTATCAATGGGATGAGTTGAATTCCTCATTTTTGATTTATAAAGAAGATGCTAAAATTGGCGATACTATTCAGAATCGCCCTGGAAGTCAACCGCTTATTGTGGATTCTATACATTTAAAATTAATCCATAATAACTTATTTAAAATATATTATGTACAAAATGACTCCATACTGAGTGGTTTAGGAAATACAAATCAGATTTTTTTACAAAAAAATAGAAAATTCACTCCTGAATATCGATCTGGAAATATTTGTTTTAAAAACAGTAATTGTTCTGTTTTATTTTCAGAATATCCAGAATCAAAATTTTTCAAAAATTGCAGCACCGATATAGGAATTAAAAATTACAACCATATTTTTAAAATTTATCCTACAATTACATTTGACTTTATAAATATCGAAAGTGGAATTTCTAAGCCGACTTTAATTCAAATTTATAATACGTTTGGACACCTAGTTTATTCCAATTATATTCAAGATAAATTACAACAAATTTCATTAAAAAAACTCCCTTCAGGTTTTTATATGATTGATATAGATAATGTTAAAACAAAAATTTTGAAGTATTGACCTTACTTCTTCACTTGAACAATTCCCGTGATGTGTTTAATTTTATAGATTCTAAGGTTTTCATCGGCGGTGAGGGTATCGCCAAAAATGGTTTCGGTTTGGGTTTTTAATGCCACACTACCATTCGTTTGCAACATACGCGTATTTTGATTCCAAGTTAAATGTTTGCATCGCAGCGATTGACCATTGGCACTAATAACCACGACACTATCTTGAGCAGTCATTTCTTGGCTTATATGATCCATAGCGCCGTATTTGGCTCTCAAAGTACTGCCTAGCGAGCCATTTTCTTGATACATTTCTAAATAAATACCATTTGGAAACATCGTTTTATCTAGCGTGTCTTTCTTTTTAATCATTACGGGCGCTTTCAGAATCGATTTTTTTTGGGCATTTTCCGAAAAATAAATTTCGATATCGGTAGCATATTCTTCGGTTATGGATACATCTTTAACCTTTTCTTTTGAAATTGTATTCAAATCATTTTTACATGAAAATGTAAGCATCAACAATAATAAAAAAGCATACGTTTTCAATGGATTAATCAAATTTAGATCGTATAAACCAACGGTCGGCAAATGCGATTTGAATAAAGATTTTAAAAAATGATTCACTTTGCGCTTTCGAATCAAAGCCAATCATTTGGTATTCCGTACCTAGAGTTAAAGTAGAAATCGTGCGGCTGATTACAGGCAAACTTAATGCACCTCGAACTTTGAATTCATTAATACTTCCAGGAACGTTAAACGCAGATTTTCCAATTCCTCCCCCAAATCGATATGTAACTCGATTAAAGTATTTTCTTGTATTTATTGTAGGATGTAAAAAGGGCTTAAACTCAATACCTGTAGCCAATTCCCATGAAGATTGAAGATTGTTTCCTTCGGCATTTTTAAAGGCGCTATAATCACTTAATGTAAATTCGGCACCAAATGTTGTTGTATTATTAGCGGTAAATTGAGCACCAATTCCAAGTTGAGAATATGTATTAGGTGATAACGCATTTAAATTATTTTCAAGATCCGTAATCACCTCACGACCTGCACTATTAACAAATATAGAATACGAGCTATTTTGATTAGTTCCTGAATTGCTAAAATCTGACAAATAATATGCGCCAATTCCAAAACTATTCTTTTTGTTTAATTGCTTATGATACTGCACCCCAAAGTTATACGCAATATTAAATTGCGAACGATCACTTTGATTTCTTATTTTAGGATAAAATGAAGAATCTACTATTTTAAAATCTCTTTTTTCTTTGATATTTCCAAATTCAAAACGGAGGTTTCCACCAAAACTAAAATCTTTAATTCGATAGCCCGATCCTACAAAAATATTATAAAGGTTGCCACTTCCTTGAACGATATTTTGGATTTTGCCAAAACGTGCATCCTCTTTGATGGCATTTATTTTATAATTGACTTCATGGGTTTTATGGATTCCAAAAGCCAAACCCCATTGATTGGGAATAATTGGAAATAAAAAAGCCAAATGCGATAAACCTACGTTTCCAGAACTTTTAACTGAATCATTAAAGCGCGCGGTTACATTTTCGCCCTCTACGCCAAAATCTATACTTGTTAAATTTGCCGATGCATAAGATGCAGGATTTAACGTATTTAAAACATTTGGTGTATTATAAGCAGCATTTCCTGCGCCCATAAAGCGATTCGCCGAAAAAGAATAACTTTTTGGAAGTCCTTTTTCATTTGCCGAAAGAAGTGAATTTATTTGAGCATTGATTTTAAAAACGCCTAAACCAATAATCGCAATGCATATGTATATCTTTTTAATCATAATCTATTTAGCAGGCTATTTAAACCTTTAATCGTAAAATTTGAATCTGCAAATATCTTAAAATTAATCTTATTCTGAAAAAAAACTGCATCGCCACCTGTTAAAAAAACATTTAATTCGTTAAATTGATTTTTATAGGCTATTATTTTTTGTTCCATTTCATCTAAAAGACCTCTAAAAACACCATACTCAATACTTTCTAAAGTACTCGTTCCTATAAGTTCAAATTTGATTGTTTTGAGATTTTGATAATCAATAAGGGGCAAAGCATGTGTCATTTGATTCAAGGATTCAAAGCGCATTTTTAATCCGGGCGAAATTGAGCCTCCAATCAAAACATTATTTTTATCAATAAAGGTAAATGTAAGGCAAGTGCCTAAATCAATGATTAAATTATTTTGAAAAGGTTTTAATTCGCTCGCCCAATAGGCATTTATAAGCCGATCTTGCCCAATTTTGCTATTTTTATCGTAACTCGATTTTATAGGAATATCCTCATTTTCTAAAATAATCCATTTATAATCGGTTTTTAGAAAAGATTGAATCCAAAGATTATCCAAATTACCACTACCCGAAATGATCCCTTTTTGAATTGGAAATTTTACAATCTCGTCTAAAATCATACAATCAAAACTCGTTAATTTCCATTCTTGAATTATTTCATCTTCTTTAAAAATGGCAATTTTTATATTGGTATTTCCTACTTCGATAATGAGTTGCATAATTCTTATTTAGTTAAAAAAGGAATTTTGATTCCCCAGAAATTTAAGCGATTTCTGATTGCAAAAACAGAAGTGATTACAAACAAAAACAGAAGAAGAAATGCGACCCAAAAACTATTAAAATTCCAACAG
>JBIPPB010000143.1:0-7139 GCA_044368655.1 Chitinophagales bacterium
ATCACAGATGGCAAAGCAGTCGTTAAAACTTCATCATTCATTGAAAAGACAAACCTAAATGATAAAGTAATTAATTACGAAATTGATTTTGAATTGTCAACACCATTAATTAATAACTACGTATGAGTGTAGAAATTTACATAAAAGTAAACGATAAATATAAACGAATTGATTTGTTTAAAGACGAAACAATTTCGGTAAATAGTTCTATTCAAAATATTAACGATTTATCGAAAGTCTTTACAGATTTTTCGCAAAGTTTCACTATTCCTGCAAGTCCAAACAATAATATTATTTTTAACTATTGGAATGATAACGGAGTAGTTAACGATGCATTCGACCACCGCATTAGATACGATGCTAAAATCGAACTTGATACTATTCCATTTCGTAACGGACAAATACAAATTGAAAAAGCAAACGAGAAAGCAAACGAAATAGAAAGTTTTACGATTACTTTCTATGGACAAGCAAAACAATTAAAAGACTTATTCAAAGAAGAAGAGTTGTCTGTTTTAGATTATTCAAGTTTAAATCACCCGTATAGTTATAGTGAAGTAGTAGGGCGTATCGATGGTTCTATATTAGACGATGTTCGTTATCCAATTATAAACCCAAATCGTAGGTATGAGTATTTAACAGGAAGTGCAAACGATGTAACAATTGGAGGTGCTTTAAATCGTTCGGTTGTATTCTCTGATTTATTTCCTGCAATACCTGTTTCAAGAATATTCGAGTTTATCGGTAATAGGTACGGAATTACTTTTGAGGGTTTCTTTTTAAATACAACCTACTTTACAGATTTATATTTGTATTGTAAGAATAGCGAAAACACGATTAATTACACACCGCCTGTTAAGATTAATTGGACAAGTGTAAGTGCTACGTTTCCAGAACTTGATTTAACTAATGACACCTATTTTGCGAAGTTTAGTTTTCAAAGTGGCGCAATAGTTGACTATCAAAAAACAGGAATAATTGTAACACCAACAAATCCAGCAATACAATATAAAGTAGTTGTTAGAATTTATGATAATACTGCATTTGTTAATGGTTCGATATTTACAACCTTTAACGGATTAGTAGGTACGCAAACGTTATTATTTGTGGATTGGTGGAGAAACGGAGCGGAAAATATACAAGGCAAATTTACATTTGAAGTTGAAAGCGCAACACCGATGACATTTTCAGCAGAAATGGTTAACGTTAAATATAGGTTTGCAAGTGGAATAACTTCTGAAACACGTAGAGGATATTCAACATCGCAAACAACCGCAAACGAAATAAACATACAAACTTATTTACCTAAAATAAAAGTAGTTGATTTCGTTATGGGAATTATTAAAATGTTTAATCTTACTATCATACCAAAAGGCGTTAATAATTTTGAACTTGCACCGCTTGACCTTTACTACGCATTTGGTAAATATACAGACATAACGCCTTATGTTGTAACAGATAGTATTGATATTAATAGACCGAAGTTATTTAATAAATTATCGTTTATGCACGAAAAAAGCGAAAACATTTTAAACAACGCTTTTAGAAATTTATTTAATCGTGAGTATGGAGATTTAGAGTATAGCGATTTATTAAGCAATGAGAGTTCGAGTTATGAAATTAAAAGTCCGTTCGAGAATGTAATGTTTGAGAAAACAACAGGATATAATTTTGTTACTGCATCGTTAATCGATAAAGACCAAAACGCATATAAGCCAAAACCTATGCTAATGTATATGAACGAGGGCGTAGTTTTACCAACACCGATTAAATTCTTTGATGATACTAACTATAACAACATTTCAACATATCGAAAGTTTAGTAATGAGTTAATAACAGGTAGTACAATAGCGTCGTTAAATTGGGGAGAGGAGCAAAGCGTAAACAATCCCAACGCATTAGCAACAAACGGACTATTCTTTTTATGGTATAAAAATTATATTGGTGGGCTTTATGACATTCGATGCAGGATTTTAAACTTAAAAACAAAAATTCCTGTTACAATGTTATCCGATATTAAGCTAAACGATAGGATAATTTACAAAGATAAGAAATATACTATCAATAATTTTAGTTCAAATCTAACAAATGGCGAGGTAAATTTTGAATTAATTACAGATTTTAGACCTGTAGAGCAACCATTTGCGCTAAAAACACGATATAATTTAAGTGCGGATGCGCAAACAATTGAAACAACATTTTTTATTGGTAAAAATGATTCATTTAGATTTAAGTATAATGGTGTTACTTCAAGTTTTTACAATGAAGATACTACATTAAAAAATAATGTTACGCAAAATACAACAGGAAACGTAAAACAAACGCAAATAGAAATAGATTATTACAACAACGGAGCAGTAACATCAACTCGATTTATCGACATAATACAAGAACCATAATGATAGGAATTATTATAAAATTGCTACAACAAGACGACTTTCTAAACGTCAGCAAAAATGTAGAAATAGCAAAAGGTAAGTACGAATTACCAAAAGATTTTAAAGGTTTAAAAAATAAAATAAAAAGACAATGGCACTCAAAAAGGTAATTGAAATTGATGTTGACGTATTAAATGCGCAAGGTGGAATTGCCTCGTTGGGTAAAACATTTGAAGACGTAGAAAAAAATACCAAATCTTTAAAAGCACAATTAAGGGAAGCTATAACAGAAGTTCAGCAAATGAATGAGAAGTTTGGCGAAACTTCAAAAGAAGCTATTAACGCTGCTAAACGTGCAGCAGAATTAAAAGATAAAATTGAAGATGCTAACGATGCAGTTCAAGCGTTTAAAGGCGAGGGAACTTTCTTAGCAACATCAAAAGCATTATCATCAGTTGCAAGTGGTTTCGGAGCGGTGCAGGGTGCGATGGGATTAATTGGAGTTGAAAGTGAAGACGTGCAAGAACAACTTTTAAAAGTTCAATCCGCAATGGCTTTAGCTGATGGTTTGGCAGGATTAGAAGATGCAGGGCGTTCGTTTAAACAATTAAAAGCGGTTGCTATTGATGCTTTTAAAGGAATAAAAACAGCTATTGGTAGTACAGGAATTGGTTTATTAGTTATTGCATTAGGAACTATTTATGCTTATTGGGATGATATTAAAGAAGCGGTTAGTGGAGTTAGTGAAGAGCAAAAGAAACTTAATGCAGATAGTCAAAAAAATGTAAACTTACAAAATGAAAAATTAAAAACAATAGGCGCTCAAGATAATATTTTAAAACTTCAAGGTAAAAGTGAAAAAGAAATATTAGCTATTAAAATAAAACAAACTGACGAGGCTATTTTAGCTACTGAAATAAATCAAAAAAATCAAATACAAACAAATAAGTTAGCTGTTCAAGGAGCGCAAAGAAACTATGAACTTCTTAAATCTTATATTGATTTTGTTTCAACTCCTTTAAGATTTTTATATAAAACAGGTGCAGAATCTATTAATGGTATTATTGATTTATTAAATAAAATTCCTGGCATTAATATAAAAAGTAAGTTAGACGAAACATTAGGAGATAAAGCTGTAGATTATTTAGCTAAATTAGGATTTGACCCTGAACAAGTAAAAGCAGATGGAGAGGCAACAATTAAAGAAAGTCAAGAAGCATTAACTAAATTAAAAAACGACAGAGCAGGATATAGATTAGCTATTAATGAAATAAATCTACAAGAGGCTAAAGATAGCAAAGCAAAGGCAAAAGAAATAGCGGACAAAGAAATAGAATTAGCAAAGCAAAAAGCCGAAGCATTAGAACGTATTAGATTAGGCGAAATAAATACAGAGGCGGAACGTAGAGCAGAGGAAATAAGACAAGTACAGGAACAATATAGATTATTAATTGAAGAAGCTAATAAATACGGACAAGACACAACCGCTTTAAAAGAAGCGCAACGTACAAAAGAAAAAGAATTACAAGATAAGTTTAAAGCAGAAGATGAACAAAGAGAATTAGATTATTGGGCTAAAGAAGCTGAAAAATCTATTGCAAGGAATGAGGAAGCGAAGAAGAAAAGAGAGAAAGTAGCAGCTGAAGAAATTGAATTTGAAAAAAATAAAGATAGTGTAATTGCAAAATCAAAAGAAAATCTTAATAATATAATTCAAGGATTAGAGGCAAGTGGATTAGCAAAAACTAAAGCAGGTCAAGTTATATCAAAAGGAATAGCTTTAACACAAATTGCTATTGATTCAGCAGTGGCAATATCAAAAGCAAGTACTTTAGCAAATGCGGAAGGTGTGGCGGCACAATTAGCTTTTCCTTTAGTTCCTGGAATTGGTACAGTTGCAAGAGTTTTATCTTATGCATCAACAGGATTATCAGTTGTTTCAAATATAGCAAGAGCAAAACAATTATTGTCTGGTAGTGGAGCTAGTGGTAGTGCGTCTTCAAGCTCAGGTTCAACAGGCGGAGCTGGTGGCGGTGGTGGAGCACCAAGTCAAGCACCAACATTTAATGTAGTAGGTAATGCAGGAGTTAATCAAATAGCGACTACTTTAGGTAAAGAGCAACCGCCTGTTCAAGCGTTTGTGGTTTCTAAACAAATGACAAACCAACAGGAAATGGATAGGAATATTGTAAAAAATGCTACTTTGTAGAAATAAAAAAAACTCCAAGCTACTATTGTTCACAAGGAGTTTTTAAGTGTAAAAATAGAAATACACAGGCAGGACAAATATATAAATTATTATTTAATCTACAATAGATAAATGTAATTTATATTGATTACAAATAGTATCGGTTTAGTTAAATCGGTTTAAACCTTAAACCTGTAATAAAAAAAACTTACAAATAAAAAGCAAAGATTTTAATTTAATTTCGTTATAGAGTTATGGAAACGTATTTAGTAGATTTTAACCCAGAAGAAAAAAGAGGGGTTTTCGGTTTCGCATTAGTAAAAGAACCTGCAATTGAAGAGGTTGGAATATACCTATCTAAAGAGGAAGAAATTGTAATGCTAAAAGAAATTGAAAAGGGCTTGTTAATGACACCTGTTTTAATTCCTAATCAAAAAATATTAAGAGTTTCGCAAAGTGGCGAACCATATAATATTATGTTTCCAAAAGAAACAATTGAACTTGCACAAAGACATTTTCATATTAACGGACATCAAAGTAATAGTAATTCAGAGCATACCGATTTAAAGTTAAACGGAGTTACAATTGTAGAAAGTTGGATTAAGGAATTTGAGCAAGACAAATCGAATGAGTACGGATATGATTTACCTATTGGAACTTGGTTTGCAATTATGAAAGTTGAAAATGAAGAGGTAAGAGAAAAAATTAAAAGCGGAGAAATTAAAGGAATTTCTATTGAGGGAGAGTTTAAATTAAATAACTATAAAATGAGTAAAGAAAATGAAATTTTAAAAGGGATTAAGTCCTTGCTTGGCATAGAAACCGAAAAGGTTGTAGAGTTAAGCACAGAGCAACCGATAGTTGAGCAACCTAAAGAAGTTGTTAAATTGTCGATTGATGCGCCTGACGGAAAATATACAGGCGAAGACGGAACAACATTGGTTTTAGTTGGTGGCGAAGTTACGGAAGTAATGAAAGCAGAACCAAAGACAGAGGAAGAGCCAATGGATATGGAAGCACAATTGAGCGCTTTTAAAAACGACACTTTAGTAGCAATCGGTAAAATGATTGAGGCTAACAATGTAAACCTTAAAGCAGAATTTCTAAAAGCAACTGAAATAACTTTGAGCGCACAAACAGCATCGAAACCAGAGACAAAAGAGGTTAAAGAACCTACTAACGCATTTGAAAAATTCAGACAACACAACAAAAGATTTAAAAACTAAAAACAAATAAAAGATGAGTGGAATTACTTATACAGGGGCGCAAATCCCTACAGACTTTAAAGAGGATATCATTGCTGAAATCCTTTTCAGAAATGAGACAATTGAAAAAGGATTGGTTTCTTTTGAAACAGGAATAAAAGCAGGTCGAGTTATTACAGAAAACATTAACTCTGTAACTATGCAGGCGTGGAGTGTTAATCCAACAGGTTCAGAAGCAGGAGATATTGGATTAGAAGATACAGTTGTTACACCTGTAAAAGTTGAATTTATTGACAAGTTTACACCAGACGATTTACGTTCAACTCGTTTCAATAGAGATATGAGACCAGGCGCAATTAATGACGTTTCAGACGAATTTAATAGATTGGTTTTAAATGGTGTTGCTCCTTTAATTTCTTTAGATGCAGAGAATAAGTTTTGG
The DNA here is from genome assembly GCA_044368655.1 of Chitinophagales bacterium. Lineage (GTDB taxonomy): Bacteria > Bacteroidota > Bacteroidia > Chitinophagales > JADJOU01 > CHPMRC01. The sequence goes on from JBIPPB010000143.1 coordinate 6,214, forward strand.
AATGGCGCAACTGCCGCTACACAAACTGCGGTTGCAGCTTTAACAGCAGGCACAGGTCAAACGTCAGTAGGTGCTGCGGAAAAAACTTTAGTTGCAGCAATGCCAACTACTTTATTTGATTCATTAACTGCAAAAATGATTTATAATAAAGCAGCAGTTGGAAAAAGAATTAAAGTTGCAGGAACTACTTTAACATCTACAAATATTGCTACTGAAATGGCAAAGGTTTACAACGCTATTCCGAATGAAGTTTTGGCAGGTGCTGAAAAACCATATATCTATGCTCCAAGAAGTGTTAAAAAATTAATTAATAATTTCAATTTAGCACAAACTTATAGAGACACGTTTAGTGTTGATTTAGCAACAGGTAAATATTTCTATTTAGATGTAGAAATTGTATTTGTACCTTTAGCTGATAATGTAATTATAGCAGGTGTACCGAGTAACTTTATGTGGTGTACTGATTTAATGGATGACTATGCAAACATTAATATTGCACCTTATCCAGCGCCGAGAAAAGATTACTTCTATGATGTTATCTTTACAATTTTTGCACACGTTGTAAATCAAAAATTCAACGTTCTTTACGTAGGATAATTATTAACATAACCGCCTTTTAATTAAGGCGGTTTTTAAAACATATCGAATATGGCTTGTGATTTAGGTAAAGGAAAAAAAATTGTATGTAAAGACCAAATGGGCGGAATTAAAGCGTTATACTTCGCTAATTTCGACGCATACGGATATACAATAGCAAATGAAATAGTTACCGCTTTAGGAACTTTAGCAGAGGTTTTCAAGTGGGAATTAAAAGGCACGACAAACACGTTAACACAAACTCCAAACGTATCAAGAGACAACGGAACAGCTTTTTTTAATCAAGTTGTTTCAGCAACGTTTCCAAAATTAGATGCAGAAACTCAACA
>JBIPPB010000086.1:0-7035 GCA_044368655.1 Chitinophagales bacterium
CAAACTCTCTATAAATGAACGAAAAAATAATTATCTTCGATTTTGGTTCTCAATATACTCAATTAATCGCGCGTCGTGTTCGTGAGCAAAATGTATATTCTGAAATTATTCCATATTTCAAACCGATTGATATTCATGATACTTCCATAAAAGGTATTATTTTTTCAGGAAGCCCATTTAGTTGCTTAGATGAAAATGCTCCAAAAATTGATTATGAAAAATATTTGAATCATTTCCCCATTTTATCTATTTGTTATAGTGCGCAATATGCAATGCAACATTTAGGCGGAAAGGTTCATAAAAGTAGTGTAAGAGAATATGGAAGAGCGGCTATTTCAATTCAACCGAATTGTGATTTATTTAAAGATATCGATGCTCAAATTTCAATTTGGATGAGTCATAGCGATAGTATTCAAGAAGTTGGAAGCGATTTTGAAATCGTAGCTAAAACCGATAATCAAATTGTGGCTGCGTTTCAATCAAAAGCAGGCGTATTTAATAAACCATTTTATGGACTTCAATTTCATCCTGAAGTAACGCATTCCGAAAAAGGTGCGCAGTTGTTTCAAAATTTTATTCAAAATATTTGTAAATGTAAATGCGATTGGACACCCAATGCATTTATCGAAGAACAAGTTGCGTTATATTCAAAGTCACTTGAAAATCAAAAAGTTGTTTTGGGACTTAGCGGTGGCGTTGACTCTTCGGTGGCCGCATTTCTTTTGCATCGAGCAATTGGTAAAAATTTATTTTGTATTTTTATTGACAACGGATTACTTCGAAAAAATGAATTTACCGAAGTGCTTGAATCTTATAAAGAATGTGGATTAAATGTAATTGGTGTTGATGCAAAATCCGAATTTTATGAAGCACTAAAAGATGTAGAAGATCCAGAAACCAAAAGAAAAGCCATAGGTAGAGTTTTTATTGAAATTTTTGAAAAAGAAGCCAAAAAGATACAAGATGTATCCTATTTAGCTCAAGGTACAATTTATCCAGATGTCATCGAGTCCATTTCGGTTCATGGGCCAAGTGTCACGATTAAATCGCATCATAACGTAGGAGGACTTCCAGATAAATTAGGTTTAAAAATTGTAGAACCTCTACGTTCTCTTTTTAAAGATGAAGTTCGTAATGTAGGTAAAGAACTTGGTGTTCCATTAGATATTTTAAATCGCCATCCTTTTCCAGGTCCAGGTTTGGGTATTCGAATCATTGGAGCCATTACCGAATCGCAAGTGGCTATGCTTCAAGAAGCAGATGCTATTTTTACAAAACATCTAAAAGATAGTGGTTGGTATGATAAAGTATGGCAAAGTGGTGCTATTTTGCTACCTGTTAAAAGTGTTGGCGTCATGGGAGATGAAAGAACTTATGAGCAAGTTGTCGCATTGAGATGTGTGCATTCGGTTGATGGAATGACCGCGGACTGGGTTCATCTTCCTTATGAATTATTAGCAAAAATTTCAAATGAAATTATTAATAAAGTTAAAGGTATAAATCGTGTAGTTTATGATATCAGCTCAAAACCTCCAGCTACTATTGAGTGGGAGTAAAGTAAAATTCTTTTTCACTTTACTTATTTTACTAAGCGCTAATATTTTAATCGCTCAGGACGACGACGACGATGACGAAGTCGTAACGGAGTTGTCTAAAGAACATCCGTTTAAACATCTTCAAAGTTTAGAAAAAGATAAAAAAGAAACCTATCACATTGCTTTTATTCTTCCCATTCGAAAAAAAGATGGTTCCGTAAATAAAGATGCGCTTTCTTTTTGGGAAGGCGTTCAAGTAGCATTGCCACGAATTAAAAAATTAAACTCTAAATTTAAAATTCATATCTGGGATAATTATAATAGTGATTCGATAACAAAAAGTATTATTCAAAATGATTTAATGAATTTGCCAATAGACGTTGTTGTAGCACCTTTTTACACTAAAGAAGCATTTATAGTCAGCCAATTTTGTAAAAACAATAGAATACCCATGTTTTTGCCATTAAATCCATCGGATGCAGTGGCCAAAAATAATCCTTATGTATTCAAATTGTCTACCTCAAAAAATCGAATGTTCTTTGATATTTATAAGGAAATCGTTTCATCGCCTGAAGAAAAAAATACAAAGTTGTTTTACTTATATGATTCGAGTTCCAAAAATGAACGAAGAATGGCGCACTATCTTAATTATGCTCAAAAGAAAGACGGATCGAATCGATTAACAATTATTCCAAGTAGTCAAAGATCAGAGATTATTCCTAAAATGTCAAGCACCAATACGAATGTTTTGCTTGTTTCGCAGTATAAAGATGTTCAAGTTAATGAAATTCTAAATGCGTTAAAAGAAGAAGATAAAGTCATAAAAATATATGGAAATGCATCTTGGGTTCGAAATCCAAGAATTCTTTTAGAAAATGTTTCTTCATTCAATACGATGGTACATAGCGAATTTTATCTTAGAAAAAATGCACCTGAGTTTGAAGAAGTCAAAAAACAATATTATGAATTATGTAGTGATAACGTAAATTCTGAGGTTTTTCAAGGTTATGATTTAATCAATTATATCACGCAAGTTATTGAAATGTATGGCAAAAAGTTTCCTTTAAATGTTGAAAAATATTCCTATAAAGGACTCTCTACAAACATTGAAATGAAACCACTATACGACGATGAAGATCGTATTTTGTTTTACGAAAATGTATATAAAGATATTTTAAAAGCGTATCCAGAGGGTTGGTATCGTATAAATGATTAAAAAATGCTAACATCTGCTATTCAAGCACTTATTTTTGTTTCTCCTACGCCGATTTCAACCGAAGAAATCTTGGAGGCTTTGCATTTACAAAATAGTTATGAATCATTAAATATTGAAATTTTAGCAGAAACTTTGGCCGAAATCCAAAAACAGTTTAGTGAGGTTACCTTTGGTTTTGAATTAGAAAAATCGGCTTTGGGTTGGAAATTTGTCACCAAAAAGGAATTTTATCCTGTAATTGCAAGTCATATCGAATCGTATCAGAAAAAAAGATTATCTAAATCGGCATTAGAGACATTGTCTATTATAGCTTTTCAGCCTGATTGCACTAAAGCCGATATTGAGCTGATTCGTGGTGTCGCGGCAGATTATGCTATTGACAAATTACTAGAGCGAGAATTAATTGAAATATCGGGTCGTAAAGAAACCATTGGTCATCCGGCAATGTATCGAACCAGCCCAAAATTTTTAGATTATTTTGGATTAAATTCAATTGACGAACTCCCTAAGCCCGAAAAAATGCAACAAGAAAATATGCTCGGAAAAGAAGGCGAGCATGATAATGCGTCTAATTAATTCGTTTTTTACATCTTTTCTGGAGTTTCAATACCAAGCAACCATAAACTTTTTTCTAATATGTAATTGGTAAACCAAGTAAACGTTAATCTTTGATTTCGTAGCGCTTCATCTTCTATGTTTAAAATGCCACAATGATGATAAAAACGATTAAATGTTTTAGCAAGACCAAGAGCATATTGAGCGATTTCAGAAGGGTCATAATTTAACGCAGCCTGCTCGATGGATTTTCCAAAAAATGCTAATTGTAAAAGGAGTTCTTTTTCGGACTCTTCCAATTGATTCGTCAAGGCAAGGAAGTTTGGTTTTTCAAAATTAGATTTTTTTAATAATGCTTTTGTTCTTACAAAGCTATATTGAATAAATGGAGCGGTGTCACCATTCAAATCCACATTTTCTTTAGCATCAAATGGAATGTTCTTTTTAGGATTTACTTTGAGCATCGAAAAACGCAAAGCGCCCAAACCTATAATGCGAGACAAATCGTCGAGATATGATTCTGAAAAATGATTCGCCTTTCCGGTTTCTATGGTTTGTTCTTTAGCTTCGTTGATAATATCGGCAATAATATCATCCGCATCGGCAGCCGTTCCTTCTCTACTTTTAAATTTGGAACCATCTTTGCTTGTAACCATGCCATAAGACAAATGATAAATGGATTTAGAAAAATCCATTTGAAGCGCTTGACAAATTTCATTGAGCACTTTAAAATGATAGTTTTGTTCATCCGCCACCACATAAATCATCCGATCCATTTGATAATCGCGATATCGCTCACGAATTAAGGCTAAATCTTGAGTAATATAAATCGAAGTGCCATCGCCACGTTGTACAATTTTTTTATCCAGACCTTTTTCGGTTAAGTCTATATATGCCGCTCCAGATTCATCCGTTTTAAAAACCCCCTTGGCAAGTCCTTCCGATACAATTTCTTTACCTTTTAAATATTCCGTACTTTCGTAATATTCTTTTTCAAAATCAACTTGGAGTACCTCATAAGTTTTTTTTAATCCTTCATAAACCCAGTCGTTCATTTGGTTCCAAAGCGAAACGGTTTCTTCATCGCCCGCTTCCCATTTTCGCAGCATTTCTTCATTAGCAATGGCAATAGGTGCTTTTTTTTCTGCTTCTTTTGGCGACATGCCTTTTTCAATCAAAGCTTCCGTTTCTGTTTTTAACGCTTGCGCATATTTTACATAAAAGTTTCCTACAAAATGATCCGGTTTGATTCCCGTGCTTTCGGGCGTTGTTCCATTGCCAAAAAGTTGATATCCCATCATACTTTTGCAGATGGCGATTCCTCGGTCGTTGTAGATATTTACTTTATGTACATCGTGCCCATACATGCTTAAAATTCGAGCTGTAGAAAAACCTAAAAATAGATTTCGAATATGACCGATATGTAGCGGTTTATTGGTGTTTGGGCCACAATATTCCAAAACAATTTTTTCAGGATTTGATGTTTTTGGTGTTTCAATGATATGATTGGCCAAAAGGGTCCAAGTCTCCGAATTTAAAGATAGATTTAAAAATCCTTTGATGACGTTGAACTCCGAAATAATACTTTTATTTAATAAAAAATTTCCAATTTCTTGGCACAACGCTTCAGGATTTTGTCCTACTTTTTTAGCTAATGGGAAAACCAATAATGTTAAATCGCCTTGATGTTCTTTTTTAGTGCGTTCTAAAACCAAAGTGGCTCTTTCAAACGCGGTTTGATAGGTTTTTGTTGAAAAATCAATAATGGCATCGCGCAATAAATCAATAACAGCCTGCATATTCTACAATTTCTTTTAGGATGCCACAAAGGTACAAATTTTTTAGTATCTTTTTTTAAAAGCTAGAAGAAATCAAGAAATGGTCTAAAAATTGTCATTTGCATTTTTCTATTTATTTCTATACTATTTTATTTAGTTTTGAGGCAAATTACATTATGGCTAAGGTAAAAAAAGCATTTTTTTGTAAACAGTGTGGCAATGAATCGCCAAAATGGCTAGGTAAATGTCCTGGTTGCGGCGAGTGGAATTCGTATATTGAAGAAATTACTTCGGTAGACTCAAATCCAAAAAATGCGTCTCCAATAACCAATTGGACTTCTAAGCCGAATACGCCCATTTTGTTAAATGAAATTGAATGGACCAATACGTCAAGATATGCTACGAACGATCTTGAATTTAATCGGGTTATGGGTGGGGGTATTGTACCCGGTTCGATTACGTTGATTGGTGGCGAACCCGGAATCGGAAAATCAACATTACTGCTTCAAATTGCGTTGATGCTTAAAGATTTAAAAGTACTTTATGTGTCAGGCGAAGAAAGTGCCGAACAAATTAAAATGCGTTCGGATCGGATTGATTTAAACCATCCTAATCTCTATATTTTTTCGGAAACCAATACACAAGCTATTTTCCAACAAATTAGCAAAATTCAGCCTCAATTATTAATCATTGATTCGATTCAAACGGTTTATAGTAATTTGATCATGTCGAGCGCTGGGAGTATATCGCAGGTAAGAGAATGTGCATCCGAATTTCAGCGTTTGGCCAAAGAAACGCAAATCCCTGTAATTTTAATTGGTCATATTAATAAAGATGGCGAATTGGCAGGGCCAAAAATTTTAGAACATATCGTTGATGTGGTGCTTCAATTTGAAGGCGACCGAAATTATACGTATCGATTACTCCGAACAATCAAAAATCGTTTTGGTTCGGCACTTGAACTGGGAGTTTATGAAATGAAAGGATACGGATTGCGTCCGGTAATCAATCCTTCCGAAATTTTAATGAGTCAACGCGACGAAGCCTTGAGTGGTATTTCAATTGCTGCTACTCTTGAAGGATTGCGTCCTTTAATGATCGAAACGCAAGCGTTGGTGGCAAGTGCCGTATATGGAAATCCGCAACGAAGCACCACCGGATTTGATAATAGACGTTTAAATATGTTATTGGCCGTTCTCGAAAAACGAGCAGGATTTGCTTTGGGGCAAAAAGATGTATTTTTGAATATTGCGGGAGGTATTAAAATAATGGATCCTGCAATCGATTTAGCTGTAATTAGTGCGGTGATGAGTAGTTTTGAAGATGTAGAAATTAGCAGTAAAATTGCTTTTTGTGGTGAAGTAGGGCTCAGTGGCGAAATCAGGGCCATTAATCGAATTGAACAACGAATTGCAGAAGCCGATAAATTAGGTTTTGAAAAAATTTTTATTTCTAAATACAATCAAAAAGTAGATACCCGAAATTACAAAATTCAGATTGTAGAAGTGGGTAAAGTTTTGGAGGTTTTTAGTAAATTGTTTTAGCGTAAATTTTTTGATAAAGCTTGCCAAAATTGACTTCGTTACGGCTATCGCTAAAATGAAAATTAGAGAATAAAAAAGATTAAATCCTTATTTGTTCTCATATTTTTGCTCAACGTATATAATCCAAAAACTAAATATCTATAGACTTTAGACTTTTGAAATTTATCTTGAAGTCGCTTTTCGTATACTCTTTTTTCAACATCTATACGGCCTTATACTTCATCCTGGTTGCCGCTATCGCTAAAACAAGGACGAGTGGGGAGGTTTGGAGAAAATTAATTAAAAACTATTTTTTCCTTTATTTTTTCAATTTTACCATCGCAATTAATAATATCTGCGAAAAAATATAATTTAGAAATTTTCAGTTCTTCCTCTTTTGTTCCATTTAAAAATATTGAAGAATAGTA
>JBIPPB010000024.1:0-24333 GCA_044368655.1 Chitinophagales bacterium
AATTTTTGTTTCCAGATTTCTTATGCAATAAAATATCATTAATTGCATGAGAAGTATAATTTAATTTATAAATCATTTTAATTTAAAAAAATCATCAAAGTCTTTTGAAGAAATTTCAATAGTCGCTCCATTTTATCATGATTTGTATCAATTAAAAGAATTGTATCCATTTTGTAAATATTTTTCACAAAAATAACTATTTTTTTTGATAATAATAATATAAAAAATATCAACTAAATGTATATTTGAATCATATCTAAATTAATTTACTAAGATTTGATTATATTTGCTTTTAATATAAATTTAATATCTTATCATGGGATTTTTTGATTATTTCAATAAAAATAAAAAGGAAGATTTAGAAAAAGGTTTGGAGCCAACTAAAAATTCTTTTTTTAATAAAATAACAAAAGCGGTAGCCGGTAAATCAAAGATAGACATTGAAAGTCTCGATGATATCGAAGAGGCTTTGATTATGAGCGATGTCAGCTTAGACACTACGATTAAAATCATTAATCGATTAGAAGCTAGAATTGAAAAAGATAAATACATTAATGAAAATGAATTGTATCAAGTTTTAAAATATGAAATTGAGGAGCTCTTAAACGAAAATAAAACAGAAGATATCGATTCCATCATTCCAAAAACAGATGCAAAACCATACGTAATTATGGTTGTAGGTGTTAATGGTGTTGGGAAAACCACTACGATAGGAAAATTGGCCAATCAGTTTAAAAATGCGGGAAAAAATGTTATTCTTGGTGCAGGCGATACGTTTAGAGCCGCTGCAGTTAATCAGTTACGAATTTGGGCGGAACGAAGTGATGTAGGTTTTGTAGAAAAAGGTCAAAATGCCGATCCGAGTGCCGTTGCTTTTGATACGTTGAATAGTGCTGTTGCTAAAAATGCCGATATTGTAATTATTGATACCGCAGGTCGACTTCAAAACAAAACGGGTTTAATGCAAGAATTGTCTAAAATCAAGAACGTAATGAAAAAAGTGGTTCCGGATGCGCCACATGAAGTTTTATTGGTTTTAGATGCCAGCACAGGCCAAAACGCGCTTTCTCAAGCAAAAGAATTTATTGCTGTAACAGAAGTGAATGCTATTGCTTTAACGAAATTAGATGGAACCGCAAAAGGAGGTGTTGTGATTTCAATTTCTGACCAATTTAAAGTTCCTATCAAATATATTGGTGTTGGAGAACAGATTGACCAACTTCAATTGTTTAATCGTAAAGCATTTATCGATTCTTTATTTGCATAATTATAGTATATTTGAAAAACTAAACTATAAAACGGCCATTTTCATAACATAAAATACCGTCTGCATATATTGCCCCATCTGTTAAATCCGTAATCATATCCCAATGAATGGCACTTTCGTTAATTCCATTACATTGTTTGTAGGCCTCACCGATAGCTAAATGAACAGTTCCTCCAATTTTCTCATCAAACAAAATATTATTGGTTGCTTGTTGTATTTTATAATTAGTACCTACCGCAGCTTCTCCAAAACGGCGCGCACCAGGAATGGCAAATATTTTATCTAAAAAATCCTTTCCTTTTGTTGCCGTCCAATTTTCTATATAACCATTTTTAATTTCAAGTCTCACATTTTCAACTTCCTCACCCATATAAATGGATGGCATGGTAAAATGCACCCACCCGTTCATACTATCATCAACAGGAGCTGTATAAACTTCTCCGCTTGGCATATTTGTTTTTCCATCCGAATTGATCCAAATTCTTCCTTTGGCCGAAAAAGTAATGTCGATATTTTTACCTTTATATTGAATAATATCTTTTCCATTTAGAAAATCAACGACACTTTGCTGATTTTTACCAAATGTTTTCCATGTATTTATCGGATCTTCATCATATAAATTACAAGCATCAAATACAAATTTTTGATAATCTTCAAGTGTCATTCCCGCTTCTTTAGCACTTGCTTCACAAGGAAACTGACACAAACTTCTTCTTAAAGTACGATTTCCAGTTCGTTCACTATATGTTCTATGAATTTCTTTGCTTGCTTCTTTTACAATTTGTCTTTTAGCAGGATCTACCGTTATAGTTTCTCTTAATTGATAAGGTGCTCTAACATATAAAAAACATTCAAAATTTTCAGTCCAATATTTAGAAAATGGATTCACAAAATTCAATTGATCATTCGAACTATTATTCAACAATGTGGCTTCAAGATTTTGAATTTCAATGTCTAAAAATGGATGACCGCCCGCTTTACTAATTTCTTTTATCAATTCGATTAAAAGTGGTTCGGCTAAATATGTCGATTTAATCATAACGCGATCGCCTTTTTGAACTTCAAGACAATAATTTGTTAGTAAAGAGGCATATTTATTATACATTTCCGACATTTTTAAGTAATTTTTAGATTATAATTTGCAAATATAACAAAAAGTGATTGTTTTTTTATTTAAAAAGTAATTCTAATAAATCAAATTATAATTTTCGATACTTTTTTATAATATCATATATATTTTTTATGATTAACCAAATAAATTTCTATATTTGTATTCTAAATTTAAATAAAATGTACGTTCAAGGCAAAATAATAGACATCTTGGAGGAACAATCGGGAGAAACTTCAAATGGAAAATGGCGAAAAAAAGAGTTTGTCATTGAAACATTTGCTAAAATTCCGAGAAAAGTATGTTTATCTCTAAGAGGCGAAGCTATCGATTCATTTAAATACCAAATTGGTGATGCAATCCAAGTCAGTATCGATATAGAAAGTAGATCTTACAATGGGAAATACTTTACCGAAGTAAGAGCTTGGAAAATAGAACCAAAAAATAGTGAAAATACCAATTCCAATTCGGAAGAAACATTTGATTCGCCCTTTTAAGTTTTTATAGTAACGATAATCCTATAGATGTTGTTTCAGATAAAATTAAATTATTTAGCAAGCAAGTTTTAGTTTACAAAGAATCAAATCGCTAATCCTTATAGTATAAAATCATTATAAGAAAAAATATTATTATAACCGATCTGATTAAATTTGGACTTAACTTCATCTTCAGTTTCTTCAGAAATACATAAAATAAAATCACCTCCCCAAGCACCTAAAGATTTTGTAAAAAATGGCATTTTGTTGCCTAAAACTATACTTACTTTATCTAGTTTTAAAGACTTAGAAATCAACGCTTCATGATTTTTCAATAAATAAATCCAATCCGAAACGTTAGAATTTATTTGTAAATGTTCTGTAATCTGATTCAAATCATTAATCAATTCTTTTTTTGATATACTATTTATACTTTTGTAGTAATTTATGGCATTTCTTGAGTTTTGCTTTTTATTAAGATAAACAAAAAATAAATGATTTGTAACGACTTCGTTTAATTGAATTTCATCAAAGGATTGATGCATTTCATCCTGCCTTTGATATAAAATTGGATGTGATGCAAATGCACAAGCGATATCATATCCAGAACCATTAAATAAGTATCGATTTAAATTAAACGCATCAAAATTAAAATAATCGGACAATAAAGCCACGAAAGTTGAACTCGAACCCAGCCCCCAATTTTTATCAAATTCCAATCGCGTTTTAAATGCACCTTTCAATGCGTTAATATCTTGATTTTCATTGTTTTTTACAATATAATCTAAAGCTTTATTTAACAATAAAATTGATTCGTTTTCATTGTTTTTTGGATCATAACGAAACCACAAGGTATCATCGTTTAGATACGCTTCATATTGAAATGATTCATTTTCATTAACGGATAAAGTTTGACCAAGCTTTGTAGGTAATGCAATTCCTTTTGCGCCATCTAAAATGAAATATTCGGAAGTTAATAAAATTTTACCATTTGCTTTTCTGTGATATTTCATCCATTGCACTATTAAAAAAAAGTAAACAAAAGTAGATAATTTTTATCATTTTTGCAGGAAATAAAAAACATGCTGGTCATAGGAATTACAGGTACGCTTGGTGCAGGAAAGGGAACTATAGTAGATTATTTAGTTTCTAAATATCAATTTAAACATTTTTCAGTACGCAAATTGCTCACATCAATTTTAGTAGAAAAAGGAATTGAACCCAATCGAGACACCTTCACAATTTTGGCCAATCAATTGCGAGCCGACAACAATTCACCTAGCTTTTTAATTGAAATGTTATATCAAGAAGCGCAAATATCGGGTGATAATTGTATCATAGAAAGTATACGAACTACCGGTGAAATTGATACCTTAAAAGAAAAAGGTCCTTTTATTTTATTGGCTGTAGATGCGGATCAAAAAGTTCGTTACCATCGGATTACGGATCGAAAATCCGCTACCGATCAAATTGATTTTGAAACCTTTAAACATGACGAAGCAAGAGAATATAAAACATTAGATCCAAATAAACAAAATCTATCGGCGTGTATCGAAAGAGCTGACTATACTATTTTAAATAATGAAGGATTGTATGAGCTACAAAATCAGATTGATAAAATTATGACAAAAATTGGTTTGTAAAACTAATAAGTTTCTTTTTTTCCTACTAAAATCATTCGGTCGGAATCCTTAAAATATGGATTCAAATTATAATCACCAAAATTTTCAATAACCGAAAAACTAGATTTTTCAAACATTTTTTGTAGCGATTCTATTTCGAAAAGCTGTACCCTTTCTGTGAAATTATATTTTTTAGAATTTACTTCAAATTCAATATTTTTATAAACAAAATTTGCATCTATAGTCTTTTTTAATTGAAATTCAATTCCATCAATAACTTTCACTTCTTCACTGGGACCATTTTGCCGGACTTTTTCACTATTTAAATAATCCATAACAAAAATACCTTCTTCTTCTAAATGTTTCGCCACAGTATCGATTACATTTTGATTATCTACTAAAGAGTCAAAATACCCAAATGAGGTAAAAAGATTTAAAATATAATCAAATTTAAATTCAATTTGAAAAGAGCGCATATCTCCTACCCTAAAATCAGGATAAAAGGCATTTCCTTTAATCGCATTAGCTTCTTTTATAGATTCTGAAGCTAAATCTAATCCTATAACTCGTTCTGCATATTTATTTAAAGAAAAGGAATGTCTTCCTTTGCCACAGCCCAAATCTAATATTATATCTTCTTTTTTGAAAGAAAAATAGTTTGCTAAATTCGATATAAACAAATCGGCTTCTACAAAACTCCTATTTTTATATAAAATATGATAGTAAGGACTATTAAACCAATCTTTAAACCATTCAGAATTCGAATCACTTAACATAATATTATTTATTTTAAACTTACAGAAGACACCTTCCCATTTTCACAAATAACTTCAATATGTTCTTTAAACGTTGTATTTAATGACACACCCACATAATCTGCAGAAATTGGAAATCTTTTGTATTTTCGTTCAACCAAAACTAAAGTTTGTAACATTTGAATATCAATCAAAAAAAATGGTCTTAACGCATAAAATAACGTTCGACCCGAATTAATAACATCATCAACGACTATAATGGATTTATTTTCAAAAAAATGAATATCGACATCTAAATCAATAGATTTTTCCAATGGATTCTTTTTATTAATTGTTAATTTATTAAGAGATAGTGCAACATTTGGAATGATAGGTTTTAACAATTCAAACAACTGATTTGCCAAAATATATCCACTCGATTCAATTCCCAATAAAATTAATTCCTTCGACGCAGAGTGATGCTCCGCTATTTGATAAGCCAAACGATCAATAATTTGATTAACTTTAGATGTATGTATAATTTCTTTCATCGAAACTAATTTATAAGTTTTTAATTAAACAGGAAGTACACCTAGATTTTTCCCAACCTTTGTAAATGCCTCAACCGCTTTTTGAATTTGCGCTTCGGTGTGTGCTGCAGAAATTTGAACACGAATTCGTGCTTTTCCTTTTGGTACCACAGGATAAAAGAAACCAATGACATAAATCCCTTCTTCTAGCAACTGAGTAGCAAAGTCTTGAGCTAACTTAGCATCATACAACATTACGGGTGTAATTGGATGTACCCCTTGTAAAATATCAAAACCGGCTTCATTCATTAATTTTCGGAATAAATTGGTATTATTTTCAAGTCGATCTCGAAGTTCGGTAGAATTTGATAAAATATCCAAAACCTTTATTGAAGCGGCAACAATAGAAGGCATTAACGTATTTGAAAATAAATACGGACGACTGCGTTGTCTCAAAATTTCAATAATTTCTTTTCTACCCGACGTAAAACCTCCCGATGCGCCACCAAGTGCTTTACCAAGTGTTCCTGTGATAATATCCATTTTACCAATCACATTACAATGTTCAATAGTTCCCCTACCCGATTTTCCTATAAAACCCGTAGCGTGGCATTCATCAACCATAATCATAGCTTCATATTTTGTAGCCAATTCATGGATTTTATCCAACTGCGCAATATAACCATCCATACTGAAAACACCATCGGTTACAATTAATTTATTTCGGCAATCTTTAGCTGCAATTAATTGTTTTTCAAGATCTTCCATATCGTTGTTTTCATATCGAAAACGTTTTGCTTTGCATAAACGCACACCATCGATAATCGAAGCATGATTTAAACTATCTGAAATAATCGCATCCTGCTCGCCCAACAAAGGTTCAAAAACGCCCCCATTTGCATCGAATGCTGCTGCATATAAAATCGTATCTTCCGTTCCTAAAAATTCCGAAATCTTTTGCTCCAACTGTTTATGAATATCTTGAGTCCCACAAATAAATCGTACCGAACTTAAACCGAATCCACGATGATCTAATCCTTCGTGAGCCGCTTTGACAACCTCGGGATGTGAAGACAAACCTAAATAATTATTCGCACAAAAATTAAGAACTTTTTTTCCGTTAACTATAATTTCAGGACCTTGTTCGGATTCAATAATACGTTCGGATTTATACAAACCGTCTGCTTTAATTTGGGTCAACTCTTCTTGTAACTGATTTTGAAATGATTTTGGATACATATTCGTTTTTTAATATTAATGGGCAAATTTAACACAAATTAATCTTATTTTACTTAGATAATTCATATTCTCAGTTTTAAAATTAAAATCACTTTAAATAAAAAAGTTATTTCATAAATAATTTATAATTTTGTAGCTTAATTAACATCTATTTCATGAAATCTTTTGGTATTTTTTTATTCCTTGTTTTTAATTTTATAAACGGTTTGAGTGCACACGATGATTTATGCTCAAAATCAAATTGTATGCATCGAAGACAAACTCAATTTAACGATAAAAATGCGTTGATTTGGTCAAAAAAAAACACGGAAATACCTACAAAATATTGGAAATTAATTCATACCGATTTAGATATTGAACCAATCTGGAAAACGAAACAGCTCAAAGGAACAGCTGTTTTGAGAATCCATCCATATTTCTATGAACAACGCGAAATTGTTTTAGACGCACAAAAAATGGATATTCATAGCATAGAGGTGATTCATAAAAAAGCAAATGTTTTTTCTTCATTTAATTATGATTCAACAAAACTAAAAATTACGCTTTCAAAAGTTTTTAAACAAAAAGACACCCTTTTGGTAAAAATTAAATATACATCAAACCCTGAAAGAATTAAAAGTAAAGGCGGTTCAGCTATATCCTCAGATAAAGGCTTATATTTTATCAATACGGATTCGTCAAAAAAAGATGTTCCTGTTCATTTATGGACTCAAGGCGAACCGGAAGCAAATTCATGTTGGTTCCCTACGTTTGATCATCCATCCGTGAAACATTCACAAAGAATAAAAGTAACGTATCCAAATCATTTCACATCACTTTCTAATGGTAAAAGAATTTCGAGCGTTAAAAATGCAAATAAAACCACAACCGATATTTGGGAACAAAAAATGCCCCATGCGGTATATTTATCGGCTTTAATTATAGGTGATTATAAAATCGTAACGGATAAATGGAAAAATATAGATGTAAATTATTACATGGAACCAAAGTATGAAAATGTAGCACGTCCAATTTTTGGAAGAACGCCTCAAATGATTACTTATTTTTCAAATTTATTAGATTATCCATTTCCTTGGGAAAAATACAGTCAAGTTATCGTACATGAATACGTTTCGGGCGCTATGGAAAATACCTCAGCAGTTACATTCAATACTGGTTTTCAAAAAGATTTAAGAGAATTATACGATGCAAATGATGATGAAACTATTGCACATGAGCTTTTCCATCATTGGTTTGGAGATGTTGCGAATTGCGAAAGCTGGACACATTTAACACTTAATGAATCTTTTGCCAATTACTCCGAATATTTGTGGTACGATTATTTTTATGGTCATGATCGCGCGCAATTGCATTGGTATAATGATATTCAAGCTTATTTTTATCAATCAAAAGTAAAAAGAGATCCGCTTGTAAGAACTGAATACACCACTCCTGATGATGTTTTTGATGTGATTACTTACAACAAGGGTGGTAAAATTTTACATATGCTTCGAACGATTTTAGGCGATGATGCTTTTTTTAAATCTTTAAGTCATTATTTAAAAAAACATGCCTACAAAACAGCTGAATACAGCGATTTTAGAAAAGCTTGCGAGGAAGTAACGGGATTGGATTTAGAATGGTTCTTCAATCAATGGTATCTAAAAGGTGGTCATCCAATTATCACTTCAGAATGGAAACAAAATGGAAATGAAGTTATGCTATATTTATCTCAAAAACATAATTTTGATTCTACGTTTACCTACCGAATCCCGATGGATCTAGATATGTATGCAGAAAACAATGTCATACGAAAAAATATTGTCCTTGAAAAATTTAAAGATACCTTTGTTTTTGTTTTAAACGAAAAAGTAAAAGCCATCAACTTTGATGCTTCAAATGTTTTGGTTGCTCAGAAAAAGGATAAGAAAACTACGGAAGAAAATATCTATTTACTTAAAAATGCACCAAATTTCTTAGATCAATATTATGCAATTCAAAGACTCAAAGAGGAAGTAGAAAAAGAAGACGTATTAGCTGCAATTTCTGATGCTTTAGATTCAAAAAAATCAGAGATTAAAACTTTGGCAATACAACTTTTAGAAAAAGAGCATTTTGAAAAATTAAATCAATTAGAAAACAAACTTGTAACCATTGCGAATGGAAAGAAAAATAGTGAAGCTCGTGCTGCTGCTATTTTAAAATTAGATGAAGCCAATCGAATTAAAAATCATATTAGTTTAATAGAAAATTGCTTAAAAGATAGTTCATATATCGTTGAAGCGGCCGCAATTAAAGGTTTAAATTCTATAGATTCAACAAGAGCTTTGGATTTAGCTAAAAATCGATTGGAATCTAAAAATACCGACTTAAGATTTGCTGCTATCGAAATTGTTTCGAATACCAACGATACCAATTATTTAAACTATTTTAAAAAAAACTTAGAAACAAAAAGAGGTACGGATAAAATTTTAGCAGGAATTGGTTTTTCGAAAATGATTGCAAATACCGATGCTCAAAACTGGACAAAATCCATTCAATTTTTAGATACTTTTTTTGAAAATCCTAAAAATAGAAAAATGTATTTAGCGAATTATATTGCCAATGGAATCATTACTAAATTAGATAAAAATAAATCGGAAGTTAATGCAAATCGCAAGTTAGAAATACAAAAAAAATATCTAGTTTGGACAAAATCAAACCAAAATAAAAATGTGGATGAAGAAAATGAAGACGCCGAAGAGTAATTTTCATTTATTTTCAGCATTGAGTTGCATTTAGTTAACTTTTAAATTACGAACCATTGAAAAATATAATTTTAAAAGATCATAAAGAAATTTGGAAAAATTTACTTCCTCTCACCTTTAACAAAAGTGTTGGTTCTTTATTAATAGGTTCAAAATCAATTCAAGAAAAATGGGAAACGCTTTTCAATACCAATATTGAAATCGAATACTCCACTTTATATTTAGGGAGAAATATAGAAAAAAGTGAAGCTCACCTTGTGATTTATTCACATTATTTACCAAATCTCGAACTAAAAAAAGCTATCGAGCAGCTTAATGTAAACGAAAAATTAGTATTTGAAAATCAAACCATTGCTTTTAAAGGAAATGAAAATGAATCCAAAGCCATTGCGTTTACGCAAAACGTTACGTTGATTCAAAATCCTTGGGATTTATTTTTAAAAAATGATGTTGCCATTCGCACGGATTATGAAATGTTTTATCGCGAAAATGTCTCCAAACATATTAATTCTTCCAATAGCATTATAGGAAGTCAGGTTTTTATTGGTGATGATGTAAAAATGGATTGTGTTATACTCAATTCCAATTCAGGCCCAATAATTATAGAGGATGGTGCTGAAATCATGGAAGGAAGTGTGATTCGTGGGCCCTTCTTTTTGGGCAAAAATGCGACGTTGAAGCTATCTACAAAAATCTATGGCGCTACATCTATTGGTGAAGGATGTAAAGTGGGTGGCGAAGTTTCCAATTGTATTATCCATCCATTTTCTAATAAAGCCCATGACGGTTTTATTGGAAATGCGATTATTGGAAGTTGGTGCAATTTGGGCGCTGATACAAACGCTTCAAACTTAAAGAATAATTACTCTACGATAAAAGTTTATAATTATTCTAAAAATGATTATATTGAGTCAAATCAGCAGTTTTGTGGACTTATTATGGGCGATTATTCTAAAACGGGAATCAATACCATGCTCAATACTGCCACGGTTGTCGGTATTTGTAGTAATATATTTGGAGCGGGTTTTCCTTCCAAACATATTCCGCCTTTCAGCTGGAGTTCGGTTACCGAAATTGAAAATTATCAATTTGAAAAAGCCATTGAAACAATAAAAATGGTAATGAAACGTAGAAGTATAGAATTAACGGATAAAGAATATCAAATTTTAAAATATTTATCCGAACTGGATTCGTATCAGAATTTATAAAAAAATAAATCCTAAAAAATGGACAAATTATATTTATTAGATGCATATGCATTGATTTTTAGAGCGTATTATTCGATGGGTAAAAACTTTATGTATAATAGCAAAAAAATGAATGTAACCGCTATCATGGGATTTACAAGAACATTATGGCAATTAATCCAAACCGAAAAACCGAGTCATTTAGCGGTCGTTTTTGATCATAAAAGTCAAAATATTCGGGCTCAAGAGTTTGAATATTACAAAGCACATCGCGATGCCACTCCGGAAGATATTATTATGTCCGAACCCTATATTCGGAAAATCATTAAAGCCATGCATATTCCAATTTTAGAGAAAGAAGGTTACGAAGCCGATGACGTTATAGGAACTATTGCAAAACAAAAAGCAAAAGAAGGTCATTTGGTTTTTATGGTTACTCCAGATAAAGATTTTGCGCAATTGGTAGAAGAAAATATCAAGATTTACAAACCGGCTCGACAAGGTAACGCTCCAGAGATTTTAGGCGTAGAAGAAGTGCTTTCTCAATGGGAAATCGAAGATCCAAAACAAGTAATTGATATTTTAGCTTTGTGGGGCGATGCGGTAGATAATATCCCTGGAATTCCGGGTATAGGTGAAAAAAATGCAAAATCTTTGATAAAAATCTATCATAGTGTTGAAAATTTGATTGCCAACGCCCATGAATTAAAAGGAAAACAAAAAGAAAATGTGATTGCATTTGCGCAACAAGGATTGGATAGTAAAAAATTAGCAACAATAATTACGGATGTTCCGATTGAAATTTCCGATGAAGCGCTTTTAATTGAACCCTTTGATAAAGAGGCTTTAAGAGATCTTTTTGTTGAATTAGAATTTAGAACGTTGCAAAAAGATATCTTAGGTGATGTTGTAGTAAGTACCGCAACCGCAGCAAATGCAAAACCCGATTTATTTTCGCAACCCGCAGCAAATGCTGAAATCATTTCAAATCATATTGAACATGAAGAAGTTTTTGAATCCTTTAATCAGTTTGATGCCGAACAAGTAAATTATTTATGTTTAAAAACAGAAAATGAGATCGACGATTTGATCAAACTGCTTGAAAAGGTAAAAACATTTGCTTTTGATACCGAAACTACAGATTTAGATATTTTTGTATTAGAAATTGTAGGAATTTCATTTTCTTTTCAAGAAAAAGAAGCCTATTATATTCCTTTACCAAACGATTTTGAAGCCGCAAAACAAATACTCAAAAAGTTTCAACCTGTTTTTGCGAATAAAGAAATAGAAAAAATCGCGCAGAACTTAAAATTTGACTTAAAGGTTTTAGAAAAATATGGATTATCAATAGAAGCGCCAATTTTTGATACGATGTTAGCGCATTATTTGATCGATTCGGATAGCAAACATAATATGGATATGCTTAGCCGAAGATATTTGAATTACGCGCCTATTTCATATGAAACGATGATTGGAAAGGGAAAATTGAAAAGAAGTATTCGTGAAATTGAGTTATCTGAAATCACGAATTATGCTTGCGAAGATGCGGATGTTTCGTTTCAACTAGCACAAATCTTTAAAAAAGAGTTGGAACAACAAACATCGAATCTCGATTTATTAAACAACATTGAATTGCCTTTGATTCACGTTTTAAATCGCATGGAACAAAGAGGCGTGGCTATAGATATTGAATTTCTCAATAAATATGCCGCTGAATTGGAAGCTTTGGCAAAACATCATGAAAATAAAATTTTTGAAACCGCAGGTACGCGTTTTAATATGGATTCGCCAAAACAATTAGGTGAAGTATTATTTGAAAAAATGGGTATTCCGTACACAGAAAAAAAGACCAAAACCGGACAGTACGCAACCGGTGAAGATATTCTTTTGAAATTAAAAAAAGAACATCAAATTGTTGAAGATATTTTGGAATATCGTGAAATTGCCAAACTAAAATCAACGTATGTTGATGCATTTCCAAAATTAATCAAAAAAGAAACTGGGCGTATTCATACGTCGTTTAATCAAGCCATTGCTGCTACGGGTCGATTAAGTAGCACCGATCCAAACTTGCAAAATATTCCTATTCGAACCGAAAGAGGCCGAAAAATGCGTGAAGCGTTTATCGCTCAAAATAAAGAATTTCAAATACTAAGCGCCGATTACAGCCAAATCGAACTCCGAATTATGGCCGCTTTAAGTGGCGATGAAACCATGATTGATGCGTTTAAAAATAATATCGATATTCATAAATTAACGGCTAGTAAAGTTTTGGATATTCCTTTTGAAGAAGTTAGTAAAGAACAACGAAATAACGCGAAGGTTGTTAATTTTGGAATTATTTACGGCGTATCAGCATTTGGATTAAGTCAGCAAACCTCATTAACACCGAAAGAGGCAAAATTGATGATCGAAAATTATTTTAAAACCTATCCAAAGATAAAATCTTATATGGATCATAATATCGAAATTGGAAGGTCGCAAGGATATGTAGAAACCATTTTAGGTCGCAGACGCTACCTAAAAGATATCAATTCGAGAAATGCGATGATGCGAGGCGTTTACGAACGCATTGCTATCAATGCTCCTGTTCAAGGTTCTGCCGCTGATTTAATCAAAAAAGCCATGATTGATATTGATTTTGAAATACAAAAACGAAATCTTAAATCATTTATGACCATTCAAGTTCATGACGAATTACTTTTTGAAGTGCATCAATCCGAAAAAGAAGAAATGCAACAATTGGTTATTGAAAAAATGCAAAATGCCCTTCCGCAGATCGAAGTACCAATTATAGCCGAGTTTGGATTTGGTAAAAATTGGTTTGAAGCACATTAATTTTTAATCCTTTAAAATAATAATTATGAAAAAAACATTAATCTCATTTTTAAATAATGAAAAATTAGTAGCTACGCTCGGCATATGTTTGGCAATTATTATCGCCTCTTTTACTTTAGGAAATGCCTTTAAAAATAGAAATCAAAATTTGGATTCTATTTCGGTAATAGGTTTGGGAACCAAAGACTTTGAGTCTGATGAAATCTTATGGTCAGGAAGTTTTACGGTAAAAAGTTCGGATATTAAAACAGCTTATAATAAAATTGTATCCGATCAAAAAATCGTATCGGATTTCTTTGTTTCAAAAGGATTTAAAACTTCGGAATTTAGCTTTGGTGCCGTTAATTTTTCAAAAAAATATCGTGAAGTAGTAATTCAAAATCCAGAAAATTATAATTTAAATCGATATGAACAAGTTTTTGATGGCTATGAAGCGTTTCAAACGATTGTATTTTCAGCTAAGAAAAATCCAGAATTGATGAAACGCATTGAAGATGTTTCGAATAAAGCTTCTGAATTGGTCAACTCGGGCATCGAACTGACCTCCAATTCGATACAATACACCTATTCGGATTTACCTAGCTTAAAACAGAGTTTAATCGAAAAAGCTTCGCAAGATGCCAAAGAGCGCGCACAAAAAATCGTAAAAAATGCGGATGGTTCATTAGGAAAATTAAAAAATGCCAGTATGGGCGTTTTCCAAATTACAGGAAAAGGTTCTACCGAGGAAGACAGCTACGGTGGCATCAATGACACCTATAGCAAAAGTAAAACAGCTCGGATTACAGTGCGATTAGAGTATGAGCTGGATTAAGAACTTTTACTTTAATATTATTTAAAGATTATTTATGTAGTAAAATTAATTAAGTCCCATATATAAAATACGTAAGTTTTGAAAATTAAGTTATTTTTAATGTTTTTTTTAATTATAAGTAAGGAAGCTATTTGTCAAGAAAATGACTCAAGTTCAATTATAACTTTAAGATTTTATTTAGATAGAAATTGCGGTTTTGAATGTGCTCGAAGCTATACTGATTCTCAAGTTTTTATAAACGGAGTTCTAAAAAAGCAAAAGAAGTATAATTATATAGTAAACAACGTTCAAATTTCTAAAAAAATGGGAATTCAAAATATATCATCATTTAAAATCTTGAATGAAAACCCAAATAAGACATTTCGATTTGTAATTTATGACTTAGATAATAAAAAATTTCAAGATTATGTAGCTCATAATTTTTATAGAGAAATAATAGGCTTTTATAAAGAGTATCATACAAATGGGAAGATAAAATTGAAAGGCAGCTACTTTAAATACGATTCAACTTCTTGGACAAATCAAAATGCTGATATTCCCAGAAGTTCAAAAGATGGAATATGGATAACCTATGATGAAAATGGAAAAATAATTAAAAAGGAAATATATGATAAAGGAACTCTCAAAGATATAATTCAATTATAAATAACTAACAAAAAAAGTTTTAATAAATATTAAATTGGATTCTTTTTTATCTTGAGCTATCTCAATCATTCCTTTAAAATAACAAAATAATCATAGAATTTTAACGTTCTTTATTAGTTTAAAAATTAGAATTTGAATCGATTAAGACTTACCAAAATACCCTTTTACCAATTCTTTCAATCGAACAGCGTCTGTTGAAATAAAAAAAAGCAATATCACTCCGTATACATAAAATTCAATGGTATAAGTATCCGACTGAAGAAATTTTTGGATAAAAATATAAGAAGCGTAAAGTTTTAAAGCACCAAACAAATATCCAACGAAGATTAATAATAAATTTTGAATCATAATATAATTTTTTACAAAAATATTAAAAAAAGTAATTATACATAATTAATTATCTCTTAATATTGAGGAAAGTTTTTTTCCTTTAGCTAATTCGTCTACCAATTTATCCAGATATCGAATTTTCTGCGTTAGCGGATTTTCAATCTCTTCTACCCTATAGCCACAAATCAAACCTTTGATTTTGTTTGCATTTAGATTTAAATTCGCTTTTTCAAAAAAAGCTTCAAACGTATCTAAATTATTTATGGACTCTTTTATTGCTTCAAAATGCAATCCGGTTAACCAAACCATCACTTCTTTGAGTTCCTCTTCGGTTCGGCCTTTTTTGATAATCTTTGCCACATAAAGTGGGTAAATTTCTGCCAATGTTAATGATGCCATTCGTTCATCATGTGTTTTTTTTACTTTTTGTTCTTTCATATTTTTACAAAAAACGTTTAACAAAAGTAAAACGCTTTTATAGAATAATCTTAATTTTTTTTTAGCTCAGAGTTAAAAAAATATTGTAGAATAAGAAATAAAATATTTTTGAGTTATTCCGTATTATTATTTTTTTATTCCTATATTTGCATTATCAATAAATCATGTAATGTTTCAAAATTTTATAAATACACTTATAGCTTATTTTAAGATTTTAGTTACTAATACGACATTCGCATTCATATGTAATGCCTCAATCTTCAGATTTGTAATTTTTACAATTGTTTTTGTTTTCACTACAAATAACTTTTCAAGTTATGTTTCGGTTCACAAAGATTTTACTCAGAAATCCAATTACACGAAAGTATCAACAAATAAAAATTTCCAATTAGAAAAAAACACAAATCAAGACAGTTCAAGCGATGAATTATTTCATATGATGGACATTGAAGAAATCATTGCTTACTCATATTCTAATGAAGTTTTCGAACAGAATTTATTAAAGGTTATTTTAACCAATTCAATAAAATATCATTACAAAGAATCCGAAAAACTACAATTTCATTTAGATATTTTATCTCCACCTCCCCAGGTATAAATTTTACTTTATTATGTATCAAATGTTATATTTTAAAAAGTATAACATCTTAATTATTTAATATATTTTAAATTTATATCTAATCTTGAACTTAAATGAAAAATTTTCTTATATCTATATGCCTTATCATTATATTAGGCTTTTCGATGGCATGTAATTCTGACGACAAAGATAAAAATAACGCTGAAAAATACCCTTGCACAAAACCCATATTGGTCGACACGATTTTAACAAGCGAATATGTGGCGGAAATTCAATCGCTTCAAAATGTTGAAATTCGAACTAAAATCAATGGATTTATAGAGAAAATTCACGTAGATGAAGGTCAAAACGTCTATGCCGGCCAATTATTATTTACACTAAATAGCCAAACATTCCAAAAAGATTTGTTAAAAGCAAAAGCCATGCTAAAAAATGCTATTGCCGAATCTAAAAATGCCGAATTGGAATTACAGAATGTTAAATTATTATCTTCAAAAAATGTAGTTTCAAAAACGGAGCTTGAAAAAGCACAAGCCAATTATTCTGCTGCTTTGGCTCGTATCGATGAGCAAAAAGCAAATTTGGAAAGTGCTTCAATTCATTTATCAATGACCAAAATTCGTGCCCCTTTTCAGGGAGTTATTAATCGTATCCCTTTCAAGATTGGAAGTTTGGTAAATGAAGGAGCGCTTCTAACGACCATTTCAAACAATAATCAGGTTTATGCTTATTTTAATGTTTCCGAAAAAGAGTATTTGCAAATCAAAGAACAACGTAATGAAAAATCGCATGACGATATTACATTGTTATTAGCAAACAATAAACCACATCAATATAAAGGAACCATCGAAACTATAGAAGGTGAATTTGATCAAAATACAGGAAATATAGCTTTTAGAGCTCGTTTTCCCAATCCTCAATTATTGCTAAAACATGGCTCCAGTGGTAAAATATTATTGACGCACGATGTTAAAAATGCGTTGATTATACCCCAAAAAGCTACTTTTGAAATTCAAGATAAGCTGTATATTTATGTAGTGGACAAAAACAATACTGTTCGCACTAGAAATATTGAGGTATTTCAACGAATGCAGCATCTTTATATCGTCAAATCTGGGCTATCTGTTCAGGATAAAATCATTTACGAAGGGATTCAAACCCTCAAAGAAGGCGATAAAATAACACCGCAAATGATTCAAATGAGAGACTTGATGTCTAAACTTAAATAACTTTTTAATTAAAAAAAACGTATGTTTTCTAAATTCATAAATAGACCTGTACTATCTATAGTGATTTCGCTTATGATCGTACTTTTAGGAATTGTGTCGCTTACACAATTACCGATGACTCAATTTCCCGATATTGCTCCACCCGAAGTAACCGTAACTACAAAATATACGGGTGCTAATGCCGAAGCTTGTGTAAAGGCTGTAGTCGTAACCCTAGAACGCGCTGTCAATGGTGTGCCAGGCATGGCATATATGTCTTCCGTTTCGGGAAATGATGGAACGAGCGTAATCAGTATAATTTTTAAAGCGGGAACCGACCCTGAGATTGCAGCGGTGAATGTTCAAAACAGAGTTTCTTCGGTACTCGATGAACTACCCGAAGAAGTTATCAAATCAGGTGTAATTGTAGAAAAAGTACAAAACAGTATGTTATTGTATCTCAACGTATTGAGTTCCGATCCAAATTTGGACGAAAAGTTTTTATACAATTTTGCCGACATCAATATTTTGCCAGAACTCAAACGAATTGAAGGCGTTGGGTATGCCGATATTATGGGGCAGCGTGAATATGCAATGCGTGTATGGTTAAATCCTGTAAAAATGGCAGCCTATAAAATTTCTACAGAAGATGTTGTCCAAAGATTAAAAGAACAAAATATAGAAGCGGCTCCTGGAAAAGTAGGAGAAAGTTCAGGGAAATTTGAACAATCGCTTCAATATGTTGTAAAATACGCTGGAAAATACAATACGAAAGAACAGTATGAAAATGTTATCATCAAACGCGATTTTGAAGGAAAATTACTACGTTTAAAGGACTTGGCAGACATTGAATTTGGCTCGCTAGACTACGACGTCCTTTCCAAAGAAAATGGAAAACCTTCGGCAGCCATAGTATTAAAACAAAGGCCCGGAAGTAATGCAAGCGATGTAATCAAAAACATCAAAAACAAAATGGAAGAATTACAAAAATCTTTTCCTTCGGGTATTTCTTATACTTATAGCTATGACGTTTCCAGCTTTCTCAATGCCTCTATAGATAGCGTTTTATACACTTTGGTCGAAGCTTTTTTATTGGTTGCATTGGTTGTATTTATTTTCCTAGGTGATTTTAGATCCACATTAATTCCTGCAATTGCCGTACCGATTTCCTTAATAGGGACCTTCTTTTTTATGCAATTATTTGGATTTTCTATCAATTTGATCACTTTGTTTGCATTGGTATTGGCTATAGGAATTGTAGTAGATAATGCTATTGTAGTGGTAGAAGCCGTTCACGCCAAAATGGAGGAATTACATATTGATGCAAAAGCAGCTACTCAAGAAGCTATAAAAGAAATAGGAGGCGCTATTATTGCTATTACATTGGTTATGTCGGCAGTATTTATTCCCGTAGCGTTTCTGCCAGGTCCAACGGGCGTTTTTTATAGACAATTTTCTTTGACAATGGCTATAGCAATTGTTTTATCTGGTGTGAGTGCACTCACGCTTACACCTGCACTTTGCGCGATGCTACTAAAAAACACACACGGTCAAGAGCGAAAACCAACACGCATCAATCGATTTATTGATACCTTTAATCAAAAATATAATCGAATTGCGGAACGATATAGCACCTTGCTCAAAATCATAGTAAACCGAAGATTTGTAACGGTAGCGGTATTATTGTTTTTTTGTTTTGCTACGTTTATTCTTGGCAATATCGTGCCGGCTGGTTTTATTCCCAATGAAGACCAAGGTACGATTTATGCAAGTATTACTACACCTTCTGGAGCTACCTTGGAACGTTCGGAAGATGTAGTGGATGCTATACAAAAAGTAGCTTTGGCAAATGAAAATGTAACTTCGGTATCTACATTGGCTGGATATAACTTCTTAACCGATGGAACAGGAGCATCTTATGGTATGAATTTAATAAGTTTGAAAAGCTGGAAAGAACGAAAGGGTGCTACCGACCAAGAAATTATTCAAGAATTAAAAGAAAAGACTCGTTATATAAAGGATGCAAAAATTGAATTTTTTACGCCACCTCCCGTACCTGGGTATGGAAATTCGAGTGGATTTGAACTTCGTATTTTGGATAAAACTGGAAAAAGTGATTTAAAAAAATTAGAAGAAGTTGCAACTAATTTTGCCAAAGAATTAAACAAAGATGAAGCGATCAAGAATACTTTTTCATCTTTTGATGCGAGTTTTCCTCAATATATGGTAAATATTGATAATGCCAAAGCAGCCCAAAAAGGCGTCAATATCAAAGAAGTATTAAGTACATTACAGACGTATCTGGGAAGTGATTATGCTACCAATTTTATACGATTTAATCAAATGTATAAAGTAATGGTGCAGTCATCTCCCGAATTTAGAGCAAAACCCGAGGATATTTTAAAATTATATACCAAAAATACCGATGGCGAAATGGTAGCGATGTCCTCTTTTCTTTCTATTGAAAAAGTATATGGTCCCGAACAAATTACTCGATACAATATGTATCCAGCAGCTATGCTAAACGGTGAACCCAATGAAGGATTCAGTAGCGGACAGGCGATTGATGCCATTAAAAACATCGCCGAAGAAAAACTACCCAAAGGGTATGGATACGACTGGGGAGGATCTTCAAGAGAGCAAGCAAATGCAGGAAATGAAGCTATTTTTATTTTTCTGATATGCCTTTTATTTATCTATTTACTTTTATCCGCTCAGTATGAAAGTTTCATCTTACCTCTAGCTGTAATTTTTTCTTTACCAACTGGTGTTTTTGGAGCCTTCTTTCTATTGGCATGCTTGGGACTAGAAAACAATATTTATGCACAAGTAGCTATGATTATGCTCATTGGTTTATTAGGCAAAAATGCCGTATTGATTATCGAATTTGCCATATTAAAAAACAAAGAAGGTTTACCCCCTTTCGAAGCCGCTATAGAAGGAGCTGTAGCTCGTTTGAGACCCATTTTAATGACTTCATTTGCATTTATAGCAGGTCTTATTCCTATGATGGTGGCTAGTGGAGCAGGTGCAATTGGGAATCGAACTATTGGAACAGCCGCCGCTGGTGGCATGCTCTTTGGAACAGTTTTTGGGGTCATTATTATACCCGGATTATACTTTATTTTTGCCTTAATTGCAGAAAAATTACGTAAAAAAAATATTCATTAAATCTAAAGACAAAAAAATGAAGTTACAAATTAAAAATATATTGAATTTTTTCGTTTTACTATGGTTCCTATTTGGATGTAAAACCCCTTCGAAAATCACCGAAAAAAGTCTACAAAAGATGCCCGATGCTTATGCAAATTCAAGCGATACCGTTTGCGCAGGTACTCTTAAATGGCAGCTTTTTTACCAAGACCCGCATTTAAAAAACTTAATTGATACCGCTTTAAACAATAATTTAGATTTACTTTCAGCCATTCAAAAAATAGAAATTTCAAAAAATCAATTTCAGCTTAAAAAAAGTGAATTATTACCCGTAATAGGTGCCAATGCAGGAATAGCACAGCGAAGATTTGGAAACTATACGATGGATGGTGCAGGAAATGCGTCTACATTTATCCTTCCAAATCAAATCGTTCCCGAAAATTTAAGAGATTTTCAGCTTGGACTCAATACAAACTGGGAGGTCGATGTTTGGGGGAAATTGAGAAATAAGAAAAAAGCCGCTTTGGCTCGATATAGTGGAAGTATTGCTGCCAAAAATGCCATTCAATCTATTCTGATTGCTGAAATTGCATCTACCTATTATGAGTTAATCGCTTTGGATAATGAACTGGATATTATCAAAGAAACGTATGCCCTACAGCAAGCGGCTTTAGATATTATCAAAATCAAAAAAGAAGCGGGTATGCTCAATGAATTAGCCGTAAAACAATTTGAAGGTGAAGTTTTGCATTCTAAATCGTTTGAATTACAAATTAGTCAATTAATAAAAATAACGGAGAATCATTTAAACTATTTGTGTGGTCGATTTCCTCAACCCATTTTGAGAGATAAATCAAGTTTTACTCAATTTAAATATAATATAAGTGCCGGAATTCCATCTCAATTATTAACCAATAGACCCGATATTCAAGAAGCGGAACTGGAATTAATTGCATCAAAATGCGATGTAAAAGCTGCAAAAGCTGCATTTTATCCGTCATTCAATATCACAGGAACTATAGGTTTTCAAGCGTTTAAATCTTCCTTACTTTTTCAAACGCCCGAATCCTTTGCGTATTCTATTATAGGAGGATTGAGCGCTCCAATTCTCAATCGAAAAGCAATCCAAACACAATTTAATACTGCAAAAGCCTATCAAACCGAAAGTCTTATAAAGTATCAAAAAATGATTCTTAATGGCTATATCGAAGTAGCCAATGAGATTTCGAACATAGAAATGCTCCAAAAAACATTTGATTTGAAAAATAAAGAAGTATTTACTTATGAAAAATCTATTGAGATTGCAAACGACTTATTTAAATCGGGAAGGGCTACATATTTGGAAGTATTGACCGTGCAACGAACCGCATTGGAAGCGAAAATAGATTTATTGAACACCAAAAAAACACAACATAAAGCTTCAATAAATTTATATAAAGCATTGGGTGGTGGCTGGCAGTAAAATAAGGATTCTGAAAGATCTTTAAATCCTTATTATATATGTTTAGGACACAGGATTACTATTTTATCTTACACGTTAATATTTATCATTTCGTCCCATCTTGTTGTATATCTTTGAGATAAACGTTCTTGACGCATCTTCCAAACCCTACCTTGATCTTGCGACGCCAATCTTAATTTATGTAATCCTATATTTTTATTGATACCATCGAGCACTTGCATAGCGAGCAAATGCTTCGGATCTGAATTCTCGAATAAATTGCCTTGCACGGCATCTGCAGATATAATATCTAAAAGAATGACACCCGCTTTTTTATACGAAAACCCTTCTTTGAATATCTTTTGAAGTCCTATTTGGGCATAATGCGCAATTTCAATACTCGATTGCGTAGGAAAAGGTAATTGAACAACTATATTTTTGCTATATTGCGATAAATCTTTTCGAAATCCATTGGTATGCAAAAAAACCATGATTTGCCGACAACAAGAGTGCTGATTTCTTAATTTTTGAGCTCCAGTGACCGAAAATGTTGTAATCCGTTCCTTCAGTTCATCAATCGTTGTATACATTTTTTCAAAACTACGCGTTGTGGCAATATTTTTTTTGGAACGCGCTACTTCCTTTTCTACAGCATTAAGTCCCATAAGCTCTCGCTTGAGTCTTAAACCGACAATACTCATATGTTTTTGAATCCAACCATCCGAAAGTTCGGTGAATTGAAACGCATTTCGAATTCCAATTTGATGTAATTTTTTAGCCAATTGGCGACCTATTCCCCACACCTCTTCAATAGCAAGCCATTTGAGCGCTTTAATTCGTTTTGCATCACTATCAATAACATAAACTCCGCCCGTTTGTTCAGGATATTTTTTTGCAATACGATTGGCTAATTTGGCTAAAACTTTGGTGGGTGCAAAACCAATACTTATCGGTACGCCTGTAGCTTTTCGTACTTTTTTTGAAATCAAACTTCCATAGGAATTTAAGTCCCAGTTTTCAAAATCTTCAAAATGTAAAAAGGCTTCGTCAATACTATAAATTTCAACTTCAGGACAAAACGTTCCGAGCATACCCATTACCCGACAACTTAAATCGCCGTATAGTGGGAAATTAGCCGAAAAAACCGATACTTGATGTTGATCAAATAGCTTTTGATATTGAAACGCAGGCGCACCCATCGGTACTCCAACCGCTTTTGCTTCGTTGCTCCGAGCAATGACACAGCCATCATTGTTTGATAATACAACAATTGGTTTGCCATTCAAATCAGGGCGAAAAACACGCTCGCAAGACGCATAAAAATTATTACAATCAACAAGAGCTATCATTTTGTAAAAATATATTGAAATCTTAAAACCGCATCTATTTTTTTCAACCGACACGCCAAAATAAGTCTAAATTTGCAGGTAAATAATTGAACACAAAAGATATGATAAAAGATCACGAAATTGATTACAAAATTTTTGGGGAAGAAATGCAATTTGTAGAAATCGAATTGGATCCCAACGAAACCGTTATTGCCGAATCCGGAGCATTTATGTATATGAAAAATGGTATCGAAATGCAAACGATTTTTGGAGATGGTTCTAAGCGCGCAGAAAACGATGGCTTATTAGGGAAAGTATTTAGTGCGGGTAAAAGATTGCTCACCGGAGAAAGCCTTTTTATGACGGCATTTACACACACGGGGCAGGGTAAATCGCACGTTGCTTTTGCATCTCCTTATCCGGGTAAAATTATCCCCTTAAATCTATCCGAATTAGGCGAAAAAGTGATTTGCCAAAAAGATGCGTTTCTTTGCGCGGCAAGAGGCGTTGAAATCGGAATCCAATTTCAACAAAAATTAGGTACGGGACTTTTTGGTGGCGAAGGATTTATTATGCAAAAATTGGAAGGCGACGGAATGGCTTTTCTTCATGCGGGTGGTCATGTTGTTGAAAAAGAACTCAAAATGGGCGAAGTCCTTAAAATTGATA
>JBIPPB010000087.1:0-6939 GCA_044368655.1 Chitinophagales bacterium
TTCTCTTTAATGGTATTAACCGAAATATATCAGGAATTTATCGAGACACGTTAGTAAATTCCAAAGGTTGCGACAGTTTTGTATATCTAAATCTAACGGTAAATGATACAACCAAAAAAGATTCCTTCTTAACGATTTGTAAAAATCAGCCTGTAATCTTTAACGGTATTAGTAGAAATATTACCGGAATTTATAAAGA
Source organism: Chitinophagales bacterium (assembly GCA_044368655.1). Lineage (GTDB taxonomy): Bacteria > Bacteroidota > Bacteroidia > Chitinophagales > JADJOU01 > CHPMRC01. The sequence goes on from JBIPPB010000087.1 coordinate 200, forward strand.
TACATTCACAAATTCAAAAGGCTGTGATAGCTTTTTATATTTACACTTAACGGTAAATGATACAACGAAAAAGGATTCTTTTTTAACAATTTGTATAAATCAACCAATTGTTTTTAATAATATCAGTCGAAATACAAGTGGAATTTATAAAGATACACTTATGAATGCGAAAGGTTGCGATAGTTTTATGTATTTGCATCTAACGGTAAATGACACAACAAAGAAAGATTCATTTTTAACGATTTGTGTGAATAATCCGATATTATTCAACGACGTTTTAAGAAACACATCGGGTTTATATAAAGATACGTTATTGAATTCCAAAGGCTGTGACAGCTTTGTATATCTAAATCTGACGGTAAATGATACAACCAAAAAAGACTCCTTCTTAACGATTTGTAAAAATCAGCCTGTTTTCTTTAATGGCATTAGTAGAAATACGAGCGGAATCTTTAGAGACACGTTAGTAAATTCAAAAGGATGTGATAGCTTTATGTATTTGCACTTAACGGTGAATCCTGTGACTAGATCATTAATATTAGATACCATCTGTGAAGGTAGAACATTCTTAAATTATAGTCAATCTGGAACTTATTTCGATACTTTTATAGGACAAAATCAGTTTGGTTGTGATAGTATTCGAGAAATTAGATTATTTGTAAAACCAACCGTTCGGTCATCAATACAAGAAACCATTTGTTTTGGAGATACATTTTTAGGATATGTTAAAACAGGTATTTATATAGATACTTTAATTAATGCGAGTGCCACTGGATGCGATAGTATTCGAACAACAACTTTAATCGTTAGGCCGGTTGAATTATTAATGTATGAAACCATATGCAGTAATCAATATTTTGAGAAATACAATCAATCTGGAGTATATATAGATACCATTATAGATAATTTTGGTTGTAAAAGAAATCGTACATTAAACTTAACTGTTTTAGAATCTTCATCAAGTTATACTAATAAAGAAATTTGTTATCATGACAAAATTTATGGATATAATAAGACGGGCATTTATATAGATACGATAAAAAATGCCGCTGGATGCGACAGTTTTAGAACATTAGATATTAGAGTTCGTAATAAACCGTTAACGCCTTTAAAAGATACTGGAATTTGCGAAGGACAACGAATTGTTTTAAATGCAGATAAAGGTTTTGTTTTATACACTTGGAATGATGGAACAACAAAGCAAGAATTGGAAGTTGATGGGCCGGGCCTTTATTATCTTGTCGTTATGGACTCCTTTAAATGTGTTGATTTTGACACCGTTTTAGTTTCTAGTTACCCTACCCCAACTGTTAAAATATTTACAAACGACGAATTAGATAATTTTGAAATTGGAGATAGTATTTTATTTGAAAGTGAAATATTAGACAAACAAACCGATAAAGGTTTTTATAATTGGTTTTCTAGCTCCGATTTAAGCTGTGATACATGTGAAAATACCTTTTTGGTCACAAAAGAAGAAAATTGGTTAAAAGTTGAATATAAGTCTGTAAATCAATGTTTAGCATATGATTCTATTTTCTTCCAAAAAGCAGGGCAAATGTTAAATATTATTGAATTCCCAAATAGTTTTTCTCCAAATGGGGATTTCTTAAATGATAAGTTTGGGCCCGAAACTAAAAATATAAAAATCATTTTTTGGTCTGTATTTAATAGATGGGGTACAAAAGTTTTTGAAAGTAACTCGATATATCATTTTTGGGATGGTACATATAAAAATGAAGATCAAATGTCAAATCTTTATTATTATACTTGTGAAGTTGAGTTTAATGACGGAAAGAAAAAGTCATTAAAAGGGGAATTATATTTGATGCGATAATTTATTGGAAATAATTTGTTGTATTCGATGGATTATTTCAGTACTTTTAATTGTATTTATTATATTATAATATCTTGTAGGAACACGTTTGCCATAAATAGAAACAGGTAGTTCCGGAAAATCATTTAAATTGGGTGTAATGCAATTTTCAATAGGTTGAAAATGGGGCCAAAAACCAATATAAGGATGCGTTGGTCCGTAAATTGTAATTGTTGGTATTGCAAACAAAGCACTTAAATGGGCATTAGCGCTATCCATTGTAACCATAAGGTCTAAGGATTCAATTTTTACAATTTCTTCTTCAAAACGAAGTGAATTAATTAATATTTCGCAATGATTATATTTTGAGAAAGCTTCTAATGCCGCTTTTTTTTCTTTTTCGCCATATCCAAAAATATAAAATTTTACATTTTTATCCGAAAATGAACGAACAATTTCTTCTAATATAAGAAGTGATATCATTTTAGATTCGTGCTTTGAAAAAGGAGCCAAACCAATAACAATATTTTCAGAATTATTAATAATTTTATTTAAATATATAGGTTCGTAATTCGGTTTCCCAACCAATAAGCCTGAATGTATAAATACCTCAGCATATCGGTCAATTTGCAGCTTTAATGGAAGTTTTATAGATTCTTTTGAATTGATTAAATTTTGCTTCTCTTTTCTACCTTTATCAAAAACTATAACTTTTATCTGATAAAGATTAAATAACAATTTTAAAATCTTTGTTCTTAAAACATCATGAATATCTATAACTAAATCAAAAGAAGTAAAATTAATATGCTGAGCCCATTTAATTATACCACAAAAACCTTTATACTTATTTTTAAAATCAATGGGAATAATTTCTAAATTATCAATATCTTGAGTAAAAACGGTCATTTTCGCATCTGTAGCAAAACAAAAATGAACACTCGGATTATCTAAGGCTACTTTTCTAATAAGAGGTATTGAAATTAAAATATCTCCTAACGCAGAAAATCTTAAAATAAGAATTTTTTTTGGCATAGGAGATTTATTCATTTAACATAATATATTTTATTTACCAATATTTCTTAATATAGGATTCAATTCATTATCATTATACATCTTCATTTGGCGATAGCATTTCATTATTTTATCACCTTTACTTAAATCGATTAATAATTGCTGTAAAGAGGAAATTAAATCATGCTTTTGTTCCTTCAAAACCATTAATTTATTGTTTACATTATCTTTGAAATTTTGTTCAATATCTATTCTTAAAAATTCCTGTTCAAAATGGTATATTTTTAATGCTAAAATCGACAAACGATCAACGGCCCAAGCAGGAGTTTCGGTATTTATAGTTGCGTTTTCTTTTAAATTAACTTTTGAAAATAAATGATAATAATAATCGTCTATTTTTTCAACAAGATTTGTCCTTAACTGATTAAGTGCATCAATTTTTCTTTTAATTTCTATACCCGTTTCAGGATAGATAAATGGATCTCGAATGATATCTTCATAATGCCATTGAACCGTATCTATCCAATTTTTTTTATATAATAAATTTTCAATCGTATTTTCGTTAAAAGGATTTGAAATTTCTTTTTCAACATCGTCAAATTTGTGATAATCTAGAATGGATTGCCAAAAAATATTATAGTAAGAAAGAATATCAAACTCCATAATTTAATTTAATTGTAAAAGATTCGGTTAAATAATTGACGAAACGCTTTTTTAAGTTCACTTCTTTTAAACTTTTGTTCTGCATTAACAATGATTTGACCTTTATCGTTTCGATATAATTTGTAATAAAAACGAAAGGATTTTTCATAATTTGATTTACTATAATCTTGCCTACCCCATTTTATAACATAAAAATTTAAAGTATCTTTTTGTTTTTCTAATATATATTTTCCTTGAGAAAACCATTTTAAAACATCTAAGGCATTACTTTTATAATTTTGCTCCAAATGAAGATTTTTAGGGAAATTGTAAAATGAAATTTGTTTTGATTTTTGTAACGTAGAATATTCGCATAATAAAAAAGTAGAATCCGATTCGATTATACCAGACCATAAAAAATTATTAAACAATGTTGGAGAAGTGCTAATTGATTTATAAGCTATTTTTTGTTCATTTAAAGCGGTTTTAATTTCTTGATGAACTTGGTATTTATTGTAAAAAGTAAACATTAAATAGGAACAACTAACTACAAAACCTATCGTTATAACTTTCAACCGAATTGGATTTTTATAATCAATAAATAAACAAGCAATTACAAATATTAAAAATGGAATGGTATAAAAAGGATCAACAACAGAAATATTATTAAAGCCTACTAAATAATTACTGAAAGGTAGTAGTAATTGAGTACCATAAGTCGTAAAACAATCCAAAAGGGTATGTGTTAAGAATCCTAAAAACCAAAATAAATACCATGATGTTAAAGAAATTCTCTTTATAAAGAAAACGTAAAATAAAACAGCAAAAGGTATCGAATATATAATTTGATAAAATATAGCATGTGAATTGGAACGATGATTAAGAAGTTTGAAAATCTCATCATTATTAAATATACTTGATAAAACATCTAAATCAGGAATTGTTCCTGCTAAAGCACCAAGATAAATGGCTTTATTTCCAATCTTTCTTCCTAAAACAGCCTCTCCGACCGCAGCGCCTAAAACGATTTGCGAAAGACTATCCATAAGTCGCTATATATTAGTTAAGACCTTTTCTGCAATTTTTTTTCCAGTAAAGCCTTCATATTCTAAAACTTCAGACAATAAACCCGGCTTAAACCATCTTTTACCCATGTTAATTGGAAAAATTGGCATTGTTTTTTGATTTTTAGTTAAAACTTCCGAAACAATTGAATATAATCCACCAACGTGAAAATGATCTTCAACGATAACTAAATTTGAAGTATTCTTAGTTAAATCTAATATAGCTTCCTCATCAATTGGATTAAGAGAACGCATATTAACAATTCCTACAGATAACCCTTTATTTTCTATGATTTCTTTAGCTTTTAATACTTCTTCTAATAAAAATCCATATACTAAAAATGTTATATCGTTTCCTTTAAACAATATTTCAGCTTTACCAATCTCAAATTTCTGTTTATGAGCAATCATTGCTGGACGCGGATTCACTCGAATATAAGAAGGGTAAGGAGAATTCCAAATCGTTTCTAACATCATACACATGTCCTCGTTATCAGAAGGACAAAAAACTTGCATATCGGGAATTAAACGCATGATTCCAACATCTTCTAGTGATTGGTGCGTAGGTCCATTTCCATCCGATAAAAAACCTGGAATCCAACCGCTTAATTTTACAGGTAAACATGGAATTCCAACATCATTTCTTATAAACTCATAAGCTCTAAAAAGAAGAAAATTTGTCAAAGCATGGCAAATTGGTTTTCGACCTCTTAAGGCCATACCTGCGGCCATTCCAATCATATTCTGCTCAGTAATACCGACATCTATGAAGCGGTCGCCTAAAATTGGAGGAAGATCTCTTACTACTGCTCTATTTTCAGCTGTAAAAACAACAAAATCTTCATTTTCAAGACAAATTTTTTTAATGATTTCTGGATAGGAATTCATAACTTAAAAATTAATTATAATGTACGTTTAATTTCAATTTCTTCGTATGCCTCAATAATATCTCCAACCATAACGTCATTATAGTTTTTAATATTCATTCCACAATCTTGTCCATGAACAACTTCTTTAACATCATCTTTAAATCGTTTTAATGAATCTAAAGTACCAGAATAAACTACAATTCCTTCACGAATTACACGAACTTTTGAATTTTTATAAACTTTTCCATCTTTAACCATACATCCAGCAATAGTTCCAACTTTAGGAATTTTGAAAATTTCAAGAACTTCAAGATTACCTGTTATTTTTTCTTCTATAGTCGGTTCTAACATACCTTCCATTGCGGCCTTAACCTCATCAATTGCTTGGTAAATAACCGAATAATGTCTTATATCAATAGATTCTTTCTCCGCTAATAATTTAGCTTGAGCTGAAGGTCTAACTTGGAAACCAATAATAATCGCATCTGATGCTGTAGCAAGCAATACATCCGACTCTGAAATAGCCCCAACGGCTCTATGAAGCACATTGATTTGTATTTCATCTGTTGAAAGCTTAATTAAAGAGTCCGTAAGGGCTTGTACCGAACCATCCACGTCACCTTTAATAATGATATTTAGTTCTTTAAAAGTACCTAAAGCTAATCTTCGACCAATTTCATCAAGTGTAATATGTTTTTTAGTTCGCATTCCTTGTTCTCTTTCAATCTGAGAACGTTTGTAAGCAATTTGTTTCGCTTCTTGCTCATCATTATATTCACGGAACGTTTCTCCAGCACTTGGCGCTCCATTTAAACCGAGAATTTGAACGGGTTCACCTGGTAAAACTTTAGTTAACTTATTTCCTAAATGATCGGTCATCGCTTTAATTTTACCAAAACAAGAACCTGCTACAATAAAGTCTCCAACATTAAGTGTACCTCCTAATACTAAAACGGTAGCTACATATCCTCTACCCTTATCTAAAGAAGCTTCAATTACAGTACCTGTAGCTAATTTTTTAGGATTGGCTTTCAATTCTAGCATATCGGATTCAAGAAGAATTTTTTCTAATAATTCATCTATACCAATACCCTTTTTAGCTGAAATCTCTTGTTCTTGAAATTTACCACCCCAACTTTCAACAAGTAAATTCATTTCAGATAGCTGTGAACGCACACCATCGGGATTTGCTCCATCTTTGTCAATTTTATTTAAAGCAAAAATCATTGGTACATTTGCAGATTGAGCATGACTAATCGCTTCTTTCGTTTGAGGCATCACTTTGTCGTCGGCAGCAATAACAATTACTGCGACGTCAGTTAATTTTGCCCCACGAGC
>JBIPPB010000088.1:0-6891 GCA_044368655.1 Chitinophagales bacterium
TCCTTTTTTGCCAGAAGCTATGTATACCGGATTTGATTATTCACCTGATGGAAATTATCTATTGGTAAATAATATTGAAAAACCTTTTTCGTATATCGTTCCGATGAATCGTTTTCCGAGTGCTTATAATATCTATGATAACAATTCGCAATTTGTTAAATTGATTCATAAAAATCCATTACTCGAAATTATTCCAAAAGGATTTTCAGCTACAATTAAAGGAAAAAGGGCTATTCAATGGCGAGATGATAAAGCGGCAACTTTATTTTTTGTAGAAGCATTGGATGAAGGCGATCCTGCTAAAGAAGCTCCGTTTCGCGATGCGTTATACCGCTGGGAAGCGCCATTTAATAATGAGCCTAATTTATTTTTTAAAACGAAATGGCGTTTTTCGGATATTCAATGGACAAATGCGAATTTTGCAATGGTGAGTGAATCTTGGTTTGATACTCGAATGAGTACTACCTTTAAAATAAATCCTGATACGATACAACAAGAAGGATTCATTTTTGATTCTAGAAATTATCAAGATGTGTATTCCGATCCAGGAAATTTTTATACCGTCAAAAATGAATTTAATAAAAATGTAGCCGGAGTTGTTCAAAATAAAATGTATTTAATAGGAGATGGATTTACCAAAGAGGGACAATTTCCTTTTATTGACCAATATGACCCAATTCGGAATGTGAAAAATCGGATCTATACCTTTAAATCTAAAGATAAAAAAGAAGATATTATCGATTTTTTTGATGTGGCATCTAATCAAATTTTAGTACGAATAGAGTCTAAAAATGAATATCCAAATTATTTTTTCAAAAACATAAAATCACATGCGGTTCAACCAATAACGAATTTTAAGAATCCATTTTTGAAGTTGAATCATGTTTATAAAGAAGTGATTAAATACAATAGAAAAGACGGCGTAGAACTTTCAGGAACGCTTTATTTACCCGAAGGATATGACCGAAAATCAAAAAAACAAAAATTACCACTTTTAATTTGGGCGTATCCTAGAGAATTTAAAGATAAAAATACGGCGGGTCAGGTTACTTCAAATCCAAACGCATTTACATTTCCGTATTATGGATCGTTTGTGTATTGGGTAACCAAAGGTTACGCTATTTTAGACAACGCTTCGTTTCCTATATTGGGTGAAGGAAATAAAGAACCCAATGATTTTTTTATTGAGCAATTAATTGACAATGCGCATGCTGCCATTCAAGCGGTTTATAAATTAGGCTATATCGATACGCAAAAAGTAGCGGTTGGAGGCCATTCCTATGGAGCTTTTATGACGGCTAATTTATTGACGCATACCAATTTATTTAAATGTGGTATTGCAAGAAGTGGCGCATATAATCGTACACTCACGCCTTTTGGATTTCAGAGTGAGCAACGCAATTATTGGGACATTCCAGAGGTTTACAATAAAATGTCACCGTTTATGAATGCGCATAAAATGAAAACGCCACTACTCCTTACGCATGGCGAAGCGGATAACAATCCAGGAACGTTTACTTTGCAAACCGAGCGCTATTTTCAAGCACTCAAAGGATTGGGCGCTCCCGTTCGTATGGTTATCTTACCAAAAGAAAGTCATGGATATTTGGCTAAAGAAAATATTTTGCATTTACTTTGGGAACAAGATCAATTTTTAGAGAAATATTTAAAGTAAGAGGATGAATTTGAGTTAAGATCGTTTAGATTTGAGAGGACAGATTTTTGTTGTATCAATTTTTGATAATATAGTAAGTCGAAAATGCTTGTTTTTTACTAAAATCAAATACCTTTTTTCGAAGCATTTTACTAAAATCTCAATATTACGAGCCATTTTACTATGCTATATTTTTATATTATTTTAACAATAATTTAGATATTGTCAAAAAAAATAATATCTTTGTGCTTATAATTACATAAAATGAACACTAAAGATACATCAATAGCGCAATTTTTAAATCAAGTTGCGGCCAATAACCCTAATGAACCGGAGTTTTTACAAGCCGTAAAAGAAGTTGCAGAAACGGTAATGCCTTTTATAGAAAAAAATCCAAAATACAAGAACAAGATGTTACTTGAAAGAATGGTAGAGCCCGAAAGAGTTCTACTTTTTAGAGTAACCTGGTTAGATGATGCAGGAAATATTCAAGTAAATAAAGGGTATCGAATTCAGATGAATTCTGCAATTGGCCCATACAAAGGTGGTTTGAGATTTCATCCTACAGTAAATTTAAGTATTTTAAAGTTTTTGGCATTTGAACAAACGTTTAAAAATAGCTTAACGACATTACCAATGGGTGGCGGAAAAGGGGGTTCTAATTTTGATCCAAAAGGAAAATCGGATAATGAAATTATGAAATTTTGTCAAGCATTTATGACCGAATTAGCAAAACATATTGGTGCAGATACTGATGTTCCTGCTGGAGATATAGGCGTAGGAGGGAGAGAAGTAGGTTATATGTTTGGACAATATAAAAGATTACGAAACGAGTTTACGGGCGTACTTACTGGTAAAGGGCGTTCTTTTGGTGGTTCATTAATAAGACCAGAGGCTACGGGTTTTGGCGATGTATATTTTGCACAAAGTATGTTACAAACTAGAGGAGATTCATTTTCTGGTAAAACTGTGGTTATTTCTGGTTCAGGAAATGTAGCACAATATGCTTGTGAAAAAGCAACACAATTGGGGGCTAAAGTTGTAACACTTTCAGATTCTGCTGGTTATATTTATGACGAAGCTGGTATTGATGCAGAAAAACTTGCCCATGTAATGTACATAAAAAATGAGTTAAGAGGAAGAATTAGCGAATATGTAACTAAATATCCTAATGCAAAATATATTGCAGATGCTCGACCTTGGGGTGTGAAATGCGATATCGCTTTACCTTGTGCAACACAAAACGAATTGAACGAATTAGAAGCAAAAACATTAGTAGCCAATGGCTGTTTTTGCGTAGCTGAAGGTGCTAATATGCCTACTACTCCAGAAGCTGTAGAGGTGTTTTTACTTTCAAAAATTTTGTTTGCTCCAGGCAAAGCTTCAAATGCTGGTGGCGTGGCAACATCTGGTTTAGAAATGTCTCAAAATTCATTAAGAATGAGCTGGACAACTGAAGAGGTTGATGCAAAATTAAAAGATATTATGGCAAATATTCACCAAGCTTGCGTAGATTACGGAAAAGATGAAACTGGCTATATTGACTATGTAAAAGGTGCAAATATTGCCGGTTTTGTTAAAGTTGCTGATGCAATGTTGGCACAAGGAGTAGTTTAATTTATTTTTGATAAACAGTCTACTTTAAAAGAATAAACGCAATTTCTATTGGAGGTTTTTTTGCATTAGGTTATAGTGATTTGTATTTGTGAATAGAAATTAGAGAAAAGATAGTAGATAATAGAAGGTTAAAGGCATTAGATTATTGTAATCACTAGTTACTAATCCCTAATTCTTAACCCCTTCCCTCAAATCTAACATCTCTCGTCTCCAATCTAATCTTCCAAACCTTTTTTCTTCAAAATAACCAATTCCTATTATATTTGCGAAATGTTATAAAACATAATTAAAATATTAATGAAAAAACGTTTTGCGTTAATTGGTGCAGCCGGTTATATCGCTCCAAGACATATGAAAGCCATTAAAGATTTAGGGCATGAATTGGTGTGTGCGTATGATCCTTATGATGGCGTGGGAATTATGGATAGTTATTTTCCGGATGCCGATTTTTTTACCGAATTTGAGCGATTTGATCGACATATCGATAAGTTAAAACGCGAAGGAAATCCTATTGATATCATTAGTATTTGTAGTCCTAATTATTTGCACGATGCACATATACGATTTGGTCTTAGAAGCGGATGTGATGTAATCTGTGAAAAGCCTTTGGTTTTGAATCCTTGGAATGTGGATGCTTTAGTAGAAATGGAAAAAGAAACGGGTAAAAATGCCTACACCATTCTTCAATTGAGATTACATCCGAGTATTATAGCGTTAAAAGAGCGCGTAGCAAAGGCACCTGCCGATCATGTGTTTGATGTCAAGCTTCAATATATGACATCACGAGGCAAATGGTATCATCATAGTTGGAAAGGGGATGCCAAAAAATCGGGTGGCATTGCTACTAATATTGGAGTTCATTTTTTTGATATGCTCACTTGGATTTTTGGAGATATTATTGAAAATCAATTTATTGAACAGACCAATGAAACGGCTTCAGGCAAATTACACCTCCAAAGAGCTCGAGTAGAATGGTTGTTGAGTATCGATTATATGCGTATACCTCAAGCGGTGCGCGATGCAGGAAAAAGAACGTATCGCACACTTCAAATAGAAGGCGAAGAAATCGAGTTTTCGGATGGTTTTACCGAATTACATACGGATAGTTACAAAGAAATTTTAGCTGGAAATGGATTTCGAATCGCAGAAAGCAAAAAAGCGATTGAAGTAGTGAGTTTAATTAGAAAAGGGTAGAGGATGCGTATATTTTTAAAAAAGAATGACAATTTAGCACAAATTATTAATGAAAAATGCAACTTGATTTTTCATTTAATATCAAATACGGATGTCGAAGCCTTAGAAATTGATCCATTTTATAAATGGTATTTTAAAAAGTGTCATACCGAAAGGCCATTCTTTTCACTTAAAACCAGTGCTAAATTGCTTTATGATGCCATAAACGCTTCTGGAAAACCGTATCATGAAGTTTCGATAATGGATTATGGTGCGGGCGTCGGTTCTTTGTATATTTTAGCCAAAATGATTGGATGCAAGCACGTATTTTATAATGATTATGATGCGGCTTTTGCTAAAATGGCTCAAGAGATTGATGGTATTTTCGGAATAAAAATGGATGATTATATCGTTGGAGATTCGGATATTACCTTCAAACAGATGTGCGAGAAAGGATATGATTTGGACATTGTGGTTAGTAGAAATGTGATAGAGCACATCTATGATTTAAAAAATTATTATCAAGATATTTATTCCATTTATCCAAAGGCGATTATTGTAAGTAGCACAACCGCCAATTGGAATAATCCTTTCGCGCATCTTCAACATGTTTATATACATCTTAAGAATAGAAAGGCGATAATGAAAGCCAAAGTAGATTATATCAAAGAGGTATATAAAATTGAAGATCAACATTTTTTGGATTATATTTTTAAAAATTGGCATACTGCTGGTGGACAAGAAATGGATTTGGCGATAAAAGAATTTCAAAATAACGGAACTATCAAAACATTTGCTCCAAATTACACGAATATTTGCAATCAATTTGGGGTATGGTGTGAAAATTTATTAACTTACAAAAAACATATTCAACTTGCTTCGGATTATAATGTAGAGATAAAACCCGGGATTTGGGATGAGGATAAAAAAAACGAATTATCTAATATTTTTTTCAAAGTTATAAATAGAATTATCAAACATTTTAGCTTTTTGGGAGTATATTTAACTAACTATATTTTAATAATTAATAAACCAAAGAAATAATGATTAAAAATTATTATCCAAAAACTGAATATATGCAATATATTCATATCTTATTCAATAAATTTTTTAGACCTTTTAAAGATAGTTCAATACAGTTAAGCTGGATTCATCAAAATCAATTGCAAAAAAATCTTGATCAAGAATTACTTAAAACTGCAATTGATATCATAATTAAAACGCCTAATATTAATTTATCTGATTTATATAGCCGTCAAAAAGAAGGGAAAAATTGGTTAAGCGTTTTTCCTGGAGAACATTATAATTTATTAGCTTCTGCTGTTCAGATACTTAATCCTAAAATAGTTATTGAAATAGGAACTCATTTAGGGCACGCTTCTTTGACATTAAAAAAACATGTTTCCGAAGATTCAAAAGTATATACTTTTGATGTTTTCAATTGGTATCAGTTTTCAGATACTTGTTTTTTTGAATCCGATTTTGATCATCAACTAGAACAATTAGTTGTAGATTTGACCATTTACGAAAATTGTATAAAATATAGAGATGTTATCCAAAATGCAGATTTAATTTTTATCGATGCATTAAAAGATGGAAAACAAGAGTATTTGTTTTTAGAAAATTTTAAAAAAATTGGATTAAAAGATTCTTGTTATCTTATTTTTGATGATATTCGAGTTCAAAATATGATCAAATTCTGGAATGAATTAGATATGCCCAAAATTGATTTAACATCATTTGGTCATTGGAGTGGAACAGGATTAGTTAAATGGAAAAAATAGTAAAATGAGAAAAATTACATTAATATTATATCATTTTTTTGAAAAAATTCTTACTTTTTTTGCTAACTTGAGCGTATATTCTTCGTTAAGGTTTGCAAATTTAAAATTATATCAAATTGAAGTATTGGTGGATACTAGAAATTTAGATGGTTTAACTAAAATGTATCTAAATCCAAAAAACAAAGTGGATGAAATAGAATTTAAATTATTGAATATTATATTAAAAAAATCGAGTGTTATTTTTGATATTGGTTCAAATATTGGTTTTTACTCAATTTATTTATCAAAAATTGCAAAGAATTCAAAAATTTATTCTGTAGAGCCTTATGAAATAAATTTAGCAAAACAAAAGAAGAATATTGCTTTAAATAAAGCTGAAAATATTGTTATTATTGACAAAGCTCTTGGAGATAAAGAGGATACAATAAAGTTTTATGTACCAAAAAGTTCAACGGCTACCGCAGTTGCTTCAACCAATATTAATTTTACAGGTTATTGGCATAAAAGTATGAATGAAGTTGATATAAATCAAACAACTCTTGATAATCTTGTTGAAAAATATAAATTAGAAACTGTAGACTTTATAAAATTAGATGTTGAAAATTATGAATATCAGGTACTTTTAGGTGCTATAAAAACGATAAAAAGATTTAAGCCATCCTT
>JBIPPB010000002.1:0-77969 GCA_044368655.1 Chitinophagales bacterium
ATGGTTGAGTGGCAATCGTACGCAAATAACAGCTTCTACGGGATTGGCGATGAATGCCACCTATAATAGACTAAACTTATTGGAAGATGGCGACAATACTACGGCTGCGGCTAGCTATGCGGTTCAATTTAATGCGACCACAACTGCTCCTGCGGTAGTGTACTCATTTGATATGAATGTACCTGTAGAAATTAATAGGTTACATTTAGGATATATCAATACCAATACCCACTTTAATGCAAATACGTTCTTGAGATTGCAAGGATCCAATGATAATATGGCATGGACAAATTTAAATGATAGTTTAGCTTATAATACTACTACTGCTACAAATGGAGCTACAACAGTTCTAGGAGTAGCGGGGACTAATAATGTAAATATTTTTCCTGTAACAAGAAATGCCGGTAGATATAGATACTATAGAATTTTATGGTCAAGTGGTGGTGGAATTAATGCCAATGGAATTTCAAATGAAGTCTATTTTGAAACACCAAGCACCTATAATGTCAACTTGAATCCAAAAGCCACTTGTACAGAAGATGGCGATAAGGATAAAAAATTCAATCATTTAGATACCGATAGCGATGGAGATGGCTGTAGCGATGCTCTAGAAGCAGGAGCTACGACCTCAACTTCGGCCAATTTTACATTCCCTGGTCCTTATGGAACCAATGGATTGGATAATTCTAAAGAAACATCTGTGGATAATGGCATTGTGAACTATAATGTAACCTACGATCCGTATGCGACATCTTACAATCTAGCTATTTGTAAAGATTCGGACAACGATGGCGTTTCGGATTTAATTGATATTGACGATGATAATGACGGTATTGTGGATGCAGTAGAATCCCCTTCTTGTTTTTATGCTTCTTCAGAATGGCTTTCTGGCGATAGAACGACAACAACGGTATCTACAAATCTTGCAATGAATGTAACATATAATAATCCAGCTAAATTGGTGGATGGAAATATTGAAACGACGGGTGCTAATTATGCGGTTCAGTTTAATGCGACAACTACGAGTCCTTCGGTTGTATATGCATTTACGATGCCAGTTCCCGTTGAGTTGCGAAGAATTTATCTTGGCTATATAAATACCAGCACCCATTTTAATTCAGGTACATTCTTAAAGTTACAAGGCTCAAATAATAATTCGGCTTGGACCGACTTGAGTGATAGTATTGCATACAATACGACCGTATCTATTATGGGAGTAACTACAATTCCAGGGGTATTAGGTACAAATAATGCCAATATTTTCCCTGTAAATAAGAATCAAGGCATCTACAAATTTTATAGAATTTTATGGACCAATGGTGGTGGAATCAATACCACGGGTGTCTCTAATGAAGTATTTTTTGAGACTCCTACTACTTATAATCAAAGTTTGAATCCAAAACCGAGTTGTGGAGATGATACCGATGGTGATGGAATCTTTAATCATTATGATTTGGACAGCGATGGCGATAGCTGTAGCGATGCCTTAGAAGGAAATTCTACAGCGAACAAAATCGCTAATTTTACATTCTCTGGACCTTTTGGAACTAATGGATTGGCTAATTCTTTGGAAACACAACCCGATAATGGTACCGTTAATTATACCAGTACTTATAGAGAGTACGCAGATACTAAAACAGTAAAAACTTGTTTGGATAGTGATGGAGATGGTATACCAGATTATATAGACATCGATGATGATAATGATGGCGTTTTAGATGTTTCAGAGGCTGTTTCATGTGAAAATAGCGATTATACTGTTGATCAAGCCGTTGATAATGGTGGCAATCCATATGCTGGCTGTTCAGGTAGTCTTGATGGACCAGGGGTAAATTTCTGGGGATTCGCAATGACTCCTTTTACGGGCAATAGATACATGGGCTTTCATTACCCAGAAAGAATGGGAGTGGTTATTCCTAGTTCGACCCCAATGACGCCGGGTGTTCCATACAAAGTCTCTGTAGCTACAGCCAATGCTTCTATAAATGCATGGAATAGTAATTTCCCAGCAAATATGGATGTCTATGCAGGAACCGCTTCTTGTGGAACCGCTCAATTGATAGGAACCACAACGCTATTGCGCGCTCCTGGCAATGTAGGCTCTGTAACGCCTTGGAAAAATGATGAACTTGTTTTCACGCCCAATGCCGCATACACCCATTTGACCTTTGTCCCTAATCAAGCTGCAGCCGGGTGGGGGTATCTTTTAGTAGATGGTCTTAATGTAGGGGAATATATGACACCAGAAAGATGTGAAACCTTAAATGATACGGATGGCGATGGAATAATCAATTCATTGGATACCGATAGCGATGGCGACGGCTGTAGCGATGCCTATGAAGCGGGTGCTACGATTTCTACTACGGCTAATTTTGTTTTTGCGGGTCCTTATGGAAATAATGGTTTGGCCAATTCAAAAGAAACGGTAGCAGATAATGGAGTAATTAATTATTCGTCAACATATTCTAAATATGGATTAGATAAAAACACGAATGCTTGTGCCGATACCGATGGCGATGGAATAAAAGACATTGACGATATTGATGATGATAATGATGGAATAACCGATATAGAAGAGAGTGAAACTCTTTGTAGCGGTTCAATAATTAGACCTACTGCAGCAGTAGCCAGCTCGATTTATCCAGGATGTCCAGCGAATCTAACAATAGAAGCCAATGGTCTTATTGGAAATGGACTTTCTGCAACCGTGTCAAGCCCCGGTGTTCTTGCAGACAATTGGCTAATGTTAGAGCCTCAGACCGTAGGACATTTAGAATATACGATGCCTTCGGGTTCTAGGGTATCGGGTGTTGCTTTATGGGCGCCAGATTTATTGAATTATGGAGGAGGAGATGCCCCAATTAAAGATTTTACAGTAACAGTAACGTATGACGGAGGGAAAAGATATACCTCTCAAATGTTTACGACACTTATGCCTACAGGAAGTGGATCGTTGACACAAGCTCAAGTATTTGATTTGAAATATTCGTTTAAAGATGTTACTACCATTCGATTGAATATATCCGCAGGATGGTATGATGTTAATAATGACAATACAAGTTTTGTGAGTACATCTTCTGGAGTGACAGTTCATCCAGCTTATAATATGTCATTAGCAGAGTTTAGAGCCATTTGTGGCGGGTACATCGACCTTGATAGTGATAACGACGGCATTCCGAATAGACTCGACCTAGATAGTGATAATGATGGCTGTAGTGATGCCTATGAAGGTGGATCTACTACTTCTACAACCGCAAACTATAAATTCACAGGTACTATGGGTACCAACGGGTTAGATAATTCAAAGGAAACTGCTACCGATAATGGAGTTATTAATTATTCGTTATCATACGGTTATGCAATAGATTCTACAATCAAATCCTGCTTGGATACCGATGGCGATGGTATCATGGATATCATTGACTTGGATGATGATAATGACGGCGTATTGGATAAAGACGAATGTGACGTAAGTGTAAAAAAAGTGCTTTTAGCTACAGGAAGTGAAAGTTTTCAAGGTATGAAAGTGAATATGATTTCAGAATTTACAAATTCAGCAAATATAATTGGCGCTGCAGTTACATCGGTTTCTAATATTGATGATGGAGCTTCGCCTTCTGCTGGAAAATATGAAAATTATGATGTTGTGTTTTTTGGAGGCCCTGTGTCAAACAATATAGATGCTTCAGAATGGCTAGCATTGGAAAATGCTATAAAAAATAAAAAGAGTAAAGCATTTATTATTGATGTAGATTTATGTTGCAATTCTTCAAATAGAACGGCATTTGTAAATTTACTGAATAATGTATATGGAACAAGCTATACATTAAACGCTACCCACTATATAGGAACGGGCAATACTGCTATTAATACATCAAATAGTTATGCTTCTAATTTTGTAGGATTATCAGCATTTGGACATGGGAATTATTATTCAATAATTGGAGTACCAAATAATGATATTTTGTATTATGCCCTTAATACTTCAGGTCAACTAGTATATTCAGAAGCTATGGCTGGTATGAAGCAATTGCCAGGTGCTAGTGATAAAAGTAGTTTTTTAGCTTGGTTTACGGATGGTTCTATGTACCAAAGTGTTCCTAATTTTTATCCAGATATTCAAAATAAAATTGCAAATGCATTTTATAATACTATAAAAAATAATACTAATTATACTTGCGACAACGATAATGATGGAATTCCAAATCACCTCGACCTCGATTCTGACAATGATGGCTGTAGTGATGCTTTTGAAGCCAGTGCTACAAAATTGATAACGCCAAATTACACCTTCCCAGCGCCTTATGGCACCAACGGATATGCCGATGCTAAAGAAACTACGCCAGACAATGGTGTAGCTAATTATATCAGTACCTATTCCAATGCTAGAGATTCAAGTACTAAATTCTGTTTGACCCCAGATTTTTCTGGAAATAACGGAATTGATGGCAATGTATTGAATCTATGTCAGCAAAATGGCGGTACGCGTCAGCTAGTAGCTACACCTACGCCTGCCAATAGTGGAGCTGTTATCAAATGGTATACGGTCCCTACGGGTGGTACGGCTTCTACTACGGCACCTACAGTGAGTCTGACCAATACAGGTACGGTTTCATATTGGGCTACTCAAACGCTAAATGGTTCTGAAGGCCCTAGAGCAGAGATTGTGGTTCGCGTTAATGCCTATCCAGCAGCACCAACGTCGATACTTGGAGCTACTTCTGTGGATTCCAATAGCGTCAATATTCATAGTGTACTACCAGTTGCCAATGCTTCGGGTTATATATGGACCTTGCCTAGTGGATGGAAAGGAACTTCTACGTCTAACTTTATCACAGATACAGCCGGTTCTAACGGCGGTATCATATATGTAAAAGCTACCAATAATGGTTGTAATAGCGATTCGGTGATATTGAATGTTAATGTTCGTTCTGCAAAACCAGATATTTCTAATAATAAAACGATATACTGTCAAAATGATACCGCACAGCAATTAGTAGCCGTGGGATCAAATTTGAGATGGTATACATCTCCTACAACGACTACATTTTCGACTACAGCACCAACGCCTACTACAACAGTAGCAGGTTCATACTCTTATTTTGTATCACAAACGGTGAATGGAAATATGAGTGATCGTGCCGAAATTATAGTAACCGTAAATCCTACTCCTGCTCAGCCAGGCGTAATTGTTGGCCCTACTGCGGCCAATATAGGAGATACCGTTACGTATTTTGTGACAGGATCTTCTATAGATTCAGGTTTTGTATGGACGAAACCGTCTACATGGACGTATCTATCAACGAATACAAATAAAGATACCATACGATTAATTGTTGGAACGCCAAATGCGGGCGAGGTATCCGTTGTGAAAAAAGATACAAACAGTTGTTCGAGTTTACCACAAAAAATTACCATCAAACCTGCAGGACCTAATACCAATGGAAATACAGGATTGGTAAACGATACGATCAAATATTGTCAAGGTGCAACAGCTGCTAAATTAACAGCTTCGTTGAACCCTATAAATAATGGAGGTCAAATCTATTGGTACACTACCCAAACGGGTGGAACAGGAGATACCGCAACACCTTTACCATCTACGGTTTCTGCTGGTACGACCACGTACTGGGTAGGACAGACGGTGAATGGCGTAGAAAGTGATCGATCCAAAATAGTTGTCGTGGTGAATCCTTCGGCAAATCAACCAAACCCTATAGTAGGATCTACTACCGTTACTAGCAATACCTCTTACACGTATTCTGTAACTGCTGTAGTGGGTGCTACAAGTTATACTTGGACCAAACCAAACGGATGGTCTGGAACTTCTACAACCAATTCGATTACATTGCTTACGGATACTACATCAAAAGATACCATTACGGTTACTGCAAATATCGGAACTTGTAGTAGTGCATCACAAAAACTTATTGTTTCTCTTATTCCACAAAATCCTACTGCAGTTGATTCTGTGGTGTTCTGTCAAAATACAGCTGCTACAGCGCTTACCGCTTCATTAAATCCAACAAATAATGGAGGTAAATTGAAATGGTATACCGCTATAACAGGTGGTACAGGCGATACGACAGCTCCTACTCCTTCTACGCTAAACGCGGGTACGACATTTTATTATGTGTCTCAAACCGTGAATGGAGCAGAAAGTGGAAGAACGCCTGTAAAAGTAATAGTGAATCCTTCTTTAAATCAACCTAACGCAATCTTAGGCGCTACAGCAGTTTTATCTAATACGGCTTATACGTACAGTGTTGGTGCCGTAAGTGGTGCTACTAGCTATACTTGGACAAAACCAAATGGTTGGTCAGGAACTTCTACCACCAATACAATTACATTGACTACCGATACATCTACTTCGGGTACAATTACCGTAGTGGCTAATGGTACCACTTGTAGTAGTGTAGCTCAGACATTGACGGTAACAAAAATGCCAAATAATCCAACAAGTGGTTTGACAGGAGATTCAATAGTGTATTGTCAAAATGCTACAGCTACTGCTTTGGCAGCCAGTTTAAATCCTGCCAACAATGGAGGCACATTAAATTGGTATACAACACCAACAGGTGGCACAGCAAGTGCTACAGCACCGACACCTAGTACAAGTACGGCAGGAACTTCATTCTTCTATGTATCCCAAACTGTAAATGGCGTTGAAAGTGGACGAACAGCGATTAAAGTAGTTGTAAATGCCGCTCCAAATCAACCTAATGCTATTGTGGGCGCATCAGCAGTATCTGCTAATACAGCATATACTTATAACGTAACGGCGGTAAGTGGAGCTACGAGCTATACTTGGACGTTGCCAAATGGTTGGTCAGGAACTTCTACCACCAATACCATCAATATTAATACCTCTTCAACGACTACAGGAACAGTAACGGTAGTAGCGAATATTGGCACTTGTAGCGGTTTACCTCAAACGTTAACTATTTCAACGTTGCCAAATAATCCAACAAGTGGTTTGACAGGAGATTCAATAGTGTATTGTCAAAATGCTACAGCAACTGCTTTGGCAGCCAGTTTAAATCCTACGAATAATGGAGGTACATTAAATTGGTATACAACACCAACAGGTGGCACAGCAAGTGCTACAGCACCGACACCTAGTACAAGTGCGGCAGGAACTTCATTCTTCTATGTATCCCAAACTGTAAATGGCGTTGAAAGTGGACGAACAGCGATTAAAGTAGTCGTAAGACCAACACCAAGTCAGCCAACTGCTATTCAAGGAACTACAGCGGTTTCTAGTAATACAAGTTATACGTATTCCGTGAGTGCTGTTCCAGGTGCTACGAGCTATACTTGGACGTTGCCAAATGGTTGGTCAGGAACTTCTACCACCAATACCATCAATATTAATACCTCTTCAACGACTACAGGAACAGTTACGGTAGTAGCGAATATTGGCACTTGTAGCGGTTTACCTCAAACGTTAACTATTTCAACGTTGCCAAATAATCCAACAAGTGGATTGACAGGAGATTCAATAGTGTATTGTCAAAATGCTACAGCTACTGCTTTGGCAGCCAGTTTAAATCCTACGAATAATGGAGGCACATTAAATTGGTATACAACACCATCAGGTGGCACAGCAAGTGCTACAGCACCTTCCCCTTCTACACTATTTCCAGGAACTACATTTTATTATGTATCGCAAACTGTAAATGGTATAGAGAGTGGAAGAACTGCAGTTAAAGTAGTTGTAAATCCTGTTCTTAGTCAACCTAATACGATTCAAGGAACTAATGCCGTTTCAAGCAATACGAGTTATACCTATTCTGTGAGTGCGGTTCCAGGTGCTACAAGCTATACTTGGACCAAGCCAAATGGTTGGTCAGGAACTTCTACTACGAATTCCATAACATTATTGACGGATACTTCTTCTGGAGTGATAACGGTTACAGCAAATCTAAATAATTGTAGTAGTGCTGCTCAAACTTTGACGGTAACAAAAATGCCAAATAACCCAACAAGTGGCGTTGCAGGTGACTCTATTGTTTATTGTCAAGGAGCTAGCGTTATTCCATTAACAGCCAATTTAAATCCATCAAATAATGGAGGAACCTTGAATTGGTATACGGTAGCTTCAGGCGGAACGGCAAGTGCTTCAGCACCTTCCCCTTCTACACTTTTCCCAGGAACTACATTGTATTATGTATCTCAAACTGTAAATGGTGTAGAGAGTGGGCGTACAGCTATTAGAGTGGTTGTAAATGCTACTCCAAATCAGCCGAACGCTATTTCAGGACCAACGGCGGTAAGTGCCAATACAAATTATACATATAATATTGGGGCGGTAACAGGCGCTACGAGCTATACCTGGACATTGCCAAATGGCTGGACAGGAACCTCTACGTCGAATACAATCAATATCAATACCTCTACAACTACGTCAGGAACGATTTCGGTAAAAGCGAATTTAGGTACTTGTAGTAGTGCGGCTCAAACCTTGAGTATAGGAGGTGCACCTGCGGATCCCGATTTATCAGGAAATACCAATTTAGTAGGCGATTCTATTATTTATTGTCAAAATGCAACGGCAACACAATTGGTAGCATCTTTAAATCCTTCTAACAATGGCGGAACCCTAAACTGGTATTCAAGCCCTACAGGAGGTACCGCTAGCACTACAGCCCCTACACCATCTACGACCAATGCAGGAACGTATTTCTACTATGTGTCCCAAACGGTAAATGGCGTAGAAAGTGCACGAAAAGCGATCAAAGTAATCGTAAAACCAGCACCAAATCAGCCAAATACGATTTCGGGTCCTGCTTCGGTTTCTGCAAATACATCGTATACGTTCTCAATTAGTGCGGTACCAGGTGCTACGAGCTATACCTGGACATTGCCAAATGGCTGGACAGGAACTTCAAATACGACTTCAATTAATGCAACGTCAAGTTCAATTACATCCGGTCTTGTATCGGTAACCGCTAATGTAGGAAGTTGTAGTAGTATCGCACAAAGCAAAATTATAGGAACATTACCAAATAATCCAACGACGAATATGAATGGTGATTCAACGGAATATTGTCAAGGAGCAACAGCAACACAGTTAACCGCTAGTTTAAGTCCATCTAATAATGGAGGAACCTTGAATTGGTATACCGTAGCTTCAGGCGGAACGGCAAGTGCTTCGGCACCTACACCATCGACCTTGACGGCAGGTACAACGATGTTCTATGTATCTCAAACCGTAGGAGGGGTAGAAAGTAATCGTACGGCTATCAAAGTGGTTGTAAAAGCAGTGCCATCTCAAGCTAGTTTAACCACCGTTCAGCCTACTTGTGCGGTAAATACGGCAACGGTTACGGTAAATGCACCACTTAATAGCGCATTTAAATATAGTATTGACAGCGTGAATTATAATACAAATACAACATTTAGTGGTGTTCTTTCAGGTGCAAAAAAAGTATATGTAAAAGATACTACTTCGGGTTGCTTTAGCTCGGTAGCTACTATGATTAATGTAGCTCCAGCAGCTCCAGCCAATCCTACGATACAAATAACACAACCTAGTTGTCAGTCGGCTACAGGTTCTATCTCTATCTCAGCGCCTACAGGTTCAAATTACATCTATTCCATCGATAGTATTAATTACCAATCGAATGCGAATTTTACAAGTGTAACTGCAGGAACCTATAGAGTTCGTGTAAAAGATATTGCTGCAAATTGCGCTACCGATACAGGTACAAAAGCAATTATCAATTCCTTCTCGGGCACCCCAAGCCAACCAGGAACTATAACAGGACCTGTCAATCCAACGATTGGATCTACAGTTATCTATAGTATAGATACAGTGGCAGGCGCTTCGTCATATACTTGGACGGTACCAACAGGCTGGAATATCACTTCAGGTCAAAATACCAAGTCCATTTCAGTTGTGGTAGGTAGTTCAGGAGGAACGATTTCTGTAAAAGCGAACAATAATTCAGGATGTAGTAGTGCAGCAGGCTTACTAGATGTGAACAAATTGCCAGCAAAACCAATTATTGACCCAGCCAATTCAAACATAGTTGGTAATACCATTACATATTGTCAAGGAACCGTAGCAACTCCATTAAGAGCGGATTCTACGGTGTCGGGTGCTATGATAAAATGGTATACGGGTACAGATTCTGCGTCGGCGAGTAGTGCAGGAGCAATAGATACGGGATCGGTGGGTCCTATTCCATCTACTGCGGTAGGAAATACTCAAACCATGTATTGGGTAAGTCAAACCGTAAATGGTGAAGAAGGAATCAAAGCATTGATTATCGTAAAAGTAAATCCTACGCCATCTCAACCGAATGCGATTGTAGGTAATACAATTGTATTGGCGGGAAGCGCTCAAATTTACTCTGTAAATGCAGTACCTGGAGCAGCCAGCTATACTTGGACCTTACCAAGTGGTTGGAGTGGAACGTCTACGACAAACTCTATTAATACTATAGTTGGTACATTGGGTGGAACGATAAAAGTAAAAGCAAATATAGGTAACTGTTCTAGTCAAGAACAGACCTTAAATGTAAACATTAAACCATCCACAGTAGATATTACGTCCAATACAAACATTAGTGGAAACACGATTACGTATTGTCAAGGCGTTACACCAAATCCATTGACGGCAGTAGGTATCAGCGGTAGTACATTGAAATGGTATGACAGTGATGGTACGACGGTATTAGCTGGAGCTCCTACACCAAGTACCGAGTTTGTACAAATAAAAACATATTATGTATCTCAAATTGTAAATGGTGTGGAAAGTGATAAAGCGGCAATTAATGTAAGAGTTAATTCGGCTCCTTCACAACCCAATCCAATTCAAGGAGATACCCTTGTAACAAAAGGAAGTTCGAAAACATATACGGTAGCGGCTGTTCCGGGCGCTACGAGTTATACATGGACGTTGCCAAATGGCTGGACGGGAACTTCTTCGACGAATAGCATCACGGTAGTAGCGGATTCTTTAGGAGGCGTTATCACGGTAAAAGCAAATTCGGCAAATTGTTCAAGTCCTATTCAGTCCTTGATAGTTCGAGTAAATACAAATACGGATTCCGATGGTGATGGCATTCCAGATAGTGAAGAGAAAGGAGGAGGTAGTTCACCAAAAGATAGTGATGGTGATGGTACTCCAGATTATTTAGATCCAGATAGCGATAACGATGGTATTCCTGATAATCAAGAAGATTCAGGATGTACAGGAACTTCTCCATGTACACCAACGGATAGCGATGGTGATGGCATTCCAGATTACATTGACTCGGATAGTGATAATGATGGAATCAAAGACTCCGTTGAAGATAATGGATGTAATGGAATTTTCCCATGCAATCCTACAGATACAGACGGTGATGGTGTTCCTGATTACAGAGATTTAGACTCCGATGGTGATGGCATTCCAGATAGTGAAGAGAAAGGAGGAGGTGTTAATCCAAGAGATACAGACGGTGATGGTATTCCAGATTACAGAGATTTAGACTCCGATGGCGATGGCATTCCTGATTCAATAGAAAAAGGAAGTGGAACCACACCAAAAGATAGTGATGGTGATGGCATTCCAGATTATTTAGATCCTGATAGCGATAATGATGGTATTCCTGATAATCAAGAAGATTCAGGATGTACAGGAACTTCTCCGTGTACACCAACGGATAGCGATGGTGATGGTATTCCTGATTATATTGATACGGATAGCGATAATGATGGAATCAAAGACTCTGTAGAAGACAATGGATGTAATGGCGTTTTACCATGTACACCAACGGACACAGATGGTGATGGTATTCCAGATTATAGAGATTTAGACTCCGATGGTGATGGTATCTCAGATAGTGAAGAAAAAGGTAGTGGCACTTCTCCAAGAGATACCGATGGTGATGGCATTCCGGATTACAGAGATTTAGATTCTGACGGCGATGGTATTCCAGATAGTATCGAAAAAGGTAGTGGTAGTTCTCCAAGAGATAGTGATGGTGATGGTATTCCAGATTATCTTGATCCAGATTCCGATGGCGATGGCATCCCAGATGCTAATGAAGATTCTGGCTGTACAGGTATTGCACCATGTACTCCAACGGACACAGATAGCGACGGCATTCCTGATTATTTGGATCTAGATAGTGATGGTGATGGTATTCCTGATGCTATTGAAGATACGGGTTGTAATGGAACCGTACCTTGTACTCCTTCGGATAAAGATGGCGATGGCATTCCTAACTATAAAGACCTGGATAGTGATGGTGATGGTATTCCAGATTCTGTAGAAAAAGGAAATGGTACAACGCCACAAGACAGTGACGGCGATGGTATTCCTAATTATTTAGATTTAGATTCGGATAATGACGGTATATTGGATGCTTATGAAAATCAAGTTTGCCCAACGGCTGTTGTTCTATGTGATACGGATGGCGATGGTATTCCAAACTATATCGATTTGGATAGTGATGGCGATGGTAAATCGGATGTCAGCGAAGCAAAAGGAACCGATGCTAATAATGATGGTAAAGCAGATGGTACTATAAATTCAGATGGTGTTCCTAGTTCAGCAGGTGGTGGACTAACGCCTCCAGATGCTAATAATGATGGAAAAACGGATCCATATGATATTGCTGGAACTATAGATACAGATGGTGATGGTATTCCAGATGCTGTAGAAAAAGGCAATGGTACTACTCCACAAGATACCGATGGTGATGGAATTCCAAACTATTTAGATTTAGATTCGGATAATGATGGAATATTAGATGCATATGAAAATAATGTATGTGTGCCTTCTGTAGTGTTGTGTGATATTGATAGCGATGGAATTCCAAACTATATGGATTTGGATAGCGACAACGATGGTATTCCAGATGTCATTGAATCTAATGGAAAAGATGATAATGGTGATGGAAAAGCGGATGGTGTTTCTAATTCAAAAGGTATTCCTTCGTCTGCTAATAATGGCAATACACCGCCGAATACGGATTCATTAGGATATACAGACCCTTATGATTTAGATAGTGATAACGATGGTATCCTAGATAGTGTTGAAAAAGGCTCTAATGGTTCTAAACCAAGAGATACCGACGGCGATGGTATTCCAGATTATAGAGATTTAGATTCAGATGGTGATGGTATTCCAGATCAAGAAGAAAGTCAATTAGAAGATTGTGATAAAGATGGAACTGTAGATTATTTGGATCCAGATAATTGTGATGGTGAATTGCCAAATTACATTTCTCCAAATGGAGATGGAGCTAATGATAAATTTGTCATTCCTTCGTCTATCCTAAAGAAATATCCAAACTTAAGATTGAGTATATATAATCGATGGGGTAATATGGTATGGAGAAGTAATGGCGTTTATCAAAACAATTGGGGTGGTGAGCATTACGATGCATCGAATTTACCTGATGGCGTTTATTATTATATCATGGAATTGGAATCTATAGTTGAAAAAAATAAAACTGGATTCATTCAAGTTATGAGACATTAAAAAAAATAAGGATGGTTTAAAAAGCCATCCTTATTTTTTTAATTTATGATGTCTAAATGGAAGCCTTCTATATATTAATGGAAAAGATTTTAAATCAACGATGTTTACTAATTTTCAATAATAGTATTAATTTTACCTATATTCAAAATAGAGCTTAGTATAGTTACAAGAATTGTATTATTAAAATGAAGTGTTTTAAACTTTATATTTCTGAAATTTGTATTTATATTTAATCTATTTATATGTATTTTTGCATTGAGAAATAAGTCAATCGGGCTATCGCTGGATATTTATCGAGAGGAAAGTCCGGACAGCACAGAGCACCATACCACCTAACGGGTGGGCGTATTGAATAAATATGACGGAAAGTGTAGCAGAAAATAACCGCCTCTTTTTGAGGTAAGGGTGAAAATGTGTGGTAAAAGCACACGTATTTATTTGGTAACAAATAAATAGTATAAACCCTATGGGCTGAAAGACCAAATATATCTTGTATAGGATTGCTCGTCCTTTTTTGTGCCAAAAGCCAATAAGCAAGAAGGGTAGGTTGATATACTTTGAGGGCGACCTCAAGGATAGATAAATGATAGTCGCTTAATTTTTTAAGTACAGAATCCGGCTTATAGATTGATTTATTTCTTTTGTTTATGCATTTTGTTAAAAAAATAAATAATTTAGTTTTTTTAAACATTAACATTACAAAAATTAAACTAATTTTGCATTAAGTTATCAAAAAGTAAAATTTATTTATTAACCCCAAATTAAAAATAAAAAAAATGAAAAAATTATTTATCATCACAATCTTGATTTTTAGTTCATTAGGCTTACATGCTCAAAAAGCTAAGAAAGTGAAAGCCAAAGCTAAACAAGCTGAAGCAGTTTCGGTGGCTCCAATTTCTAAGGATGCTGCTATTTTTTTATCTAACGAAACGTTGGACTATGGTGAAATCAAAAAAGGTTCTGAAGGAACAAGAGAATTTGACGTTATGAACAAAGGTGCTCAACCTTTATTATTAACGGGTTGTTCTGGTTCTTGTGGTTGTACTGTTCCAACTTGCCCACGTGAACCAATCATGCCAGGTAAAAGTGCTAAAATTTCTGTTAAATATGACACAAATCGTGTAGGTCCAATTAATAAAATTGTAACCATTATGAGCAATGATCCATCAAATCCTTCAAAAACAGTTGCTATAAGAGGTACTGTAATTGAATAGTTTGTTATTGATTATAAACATAAAAGGTCTTCTAAATAGAAGACCTTTTTTTATTTAACAAACATTAAAATAAAGAATAAATCGTTAAAAATAACTAGCATTCTTTTTTTTTTTATCATCTTTGCAGTTTACTGTTCAAAATAATTATTTTTATATTATTTCAATGCATAACATTCTAATTAAATTACTATATATAATACTATTTTCATTAATAATAAATAGTAACTTATTCGCCCAATCAAAAACATATAACATAGCTTCTATTCGTGTCGAAGGAACGGAAAGTCTTGATAAATCTATAGTATCAGCATTATCTGGATTGAGGGTAGGGAACGATTTGAAAATTCCAGGAAATGATATTGCTTTGGCAATTAAAAACTTATGGAAACAAGGGCTTTTTAGTCATATCGAAATTGTCGCAGATCGTTTTCAAAGTGAAAACATCTATTTGTTAATTAAAGTTGAAGAAAAACCTAAATTAAGTAAGTATCGAATCGTGGGAGTTCGAAAAGGTGAAGTAGATGATTTAAGAGGAAAAATAGCGCTAAAAGTTGGAACTATTGTAAATGAAAATTTAAAAAAATCCATCGAAAATACAGTTAATGCGTATTATAAAGAAAAGGGATTTATCAATACAAAAACAGATATCAAACTAGAAAACGACTCGACTGCAAAAACGGTTACTTTAACAATCAAAATCGAAAGAGGATTGAAGTATAAAATTAAAGATATTTATTTTATTGGTAATGAAAATGCTAGCGATTCTAGATTGAAGAAGTCGATGAAGGAAAATAAAGAGGGTGCAAGTATCAAGTTTCTAGAAATGCTTAAATTTAAAAAGCATTTCAAAGATACTACGTGGACTTTTTATGAACGACTTGGTCATATTAACCCAAAAAATGTAAAACAATTTTTCTCAGAATTTATTAGCCCTAATATTTTTAGAGGCGCTAAGTATAATCCGGATGATTTAAAAAGTATAGACCGAAAAGCGATTAAAGAATTCTATGCCTCAATAGGACATCGTGATGCTGAAATTATTTGGGATACGGCTATAATAGAATCCAATCAAAAAGTAACTTTATTTATTAAAGTCAATGAAGGTAAAAAGTATTTTTACAGAAATATTACTTGGATTGGTAATACAAAATATTCAGATACCGTCTTAAATAACTTTTTAAGAATTCAGAAAGGAGATATTTATAATTCTGAAAAAATGCAAGAACGATTAATTCAAAGCCAAGCGGGAGATGACATTAGTTCGTTGTATATGGATGATGGATATTTGTTTTTTAGAATTGATCCAGTTGAGGTTTCGGTTGTAAATGATAGTATTGATATAGAAATGCGAGTTTACGAAGGAGCTCAAGCTACAATTAATAATGTAACCATTTCCGGTAATGAAAAAACAAACGAAAAGGTTATCCGAAGAGAATTACGAATCCGTCCTGGAGACAAATTTGATCGTTCTAAATTAATTCGTACACAAAGAGAAATTGCGGCACTTGGATTTTTTAATCCTGAGGCAATGCAGATTATTCCTAAACCAAAAGAAAATGGAACGGTTGATATCGATTTAATCGTTGAAGAAAAGCCATCGGATCAATTACAATTATCTTTAGGATATGCTAATTTTATTTATGGTCAGGTTGGGATTAATTTTACCAATTTTTCTATACGAAATATTTTTAACAAAAAATATTGGAAACCATTACCGAGTGGAGATGGTCAAAATTTGGGTATTAACATTCAATCTTCTGGTCTTCAAAGTCAAATTTTCAATTTGTCATTTACCGAGCCATGGCTTGGAGGCAAAAAGCCAACTTCTTTGACGGTGTCAGGAACGCATAGTCGATTTAATAACGTAATTGGTACTAGTATTTCAGGAAGTTATATTCGTACGATTGGTTCGGTGGAAGTCGGTACGCGTTTAAAATGGCCTGATGATTATTTTACAGCATTTATTGGACTTACTATGGAAAATAACCGATTAGTAAATTATCCTGGTTTTTTTGCTAACTTTTCCGATGGAAATGTAAATAACTTATATGCACGTTTTACACTAACCCGAAATTCACTTCAAGGTCCAATTGGGCCTCAATTATATCCAACAAGTGGGTCAAACATAAGTTTCTCGATTCAAGCAACATTACCTTACTCTAAAATGTTTAAAAGTAGGGATTTAGATTATAGTAATCCAGAGTTGTCTTTAAGTACCCGTTGGAGTTGGATAGAATATCACAAATGGAAATTTAACGGTGATTTCTTCACACCACTTGTTGGTAATTTAGTAGCTCGAGTAAATTTAAAATTTGGTACGCTTGGTTATTATAATAGCAGTTATGGAATTTCTCCTTTTGAAAGATTTCGACTTGGTGGCGATGGTTTAGTAATGTTTAATCAGTTTGGGCAAGAAACGTATGCTTTAAGAGGATATAATGACAATGAAGTAACTGTAAATGAAAATGGTCAGTTTTTTCAAGGGGCTACGGTTTTTAATAAATACACGATGGAGTTAAGATATCCGATTTCATTAAATCCGCAATCAACAATTTATGCGATGCTATTTGCTGAAGCAGGAAATGGCTGGGAAGGCATTCGTAATTTTGATCCATTTAAAGTCAAAAAATCTTTTGGAACAGGGGTTCGATTTTTCTTACCGATGTTTGGATTACTTGGTTTTGACTACGGTTTTGGAGTAGATAAAGAGGTGCCAAGTAACTTACAAAGTGGAAGTATTTTTGAGAAATATGGTAAATTCCGATTTATTTTAGGTTTCGAACCACAATAATCATATCTTTTATTTATGGCTATTAAGGCTCATTTTAATACCATTTCCATTCCAATTGAAAAAATTAGAATTTTCAATAAACTTATTGACGATTACTACGGTTTTAAAGAAAAAATTAGAGAAATTATATCTTTTCAACCTAATTTTGAAGGTATAAAAGAATCAAGTAAAGTTATAAGTCAAAATTTTAATCAAAGATGTTTATTAAAAGAAGTTTTAGAACAGAATTATAAATCTTTAGCACCTCCTATTGAGGTATTGAAGAATATTGAAACTTTAAAAAAAGATGGTTTAGCTATAGTTACTGCGCATCAACCTAATTTGTTATTAGGGCCTTTTTATACCATTTCTAAAGCGGTTTCAATAATTGCGTTAAGCCAAAAATTGAACAATTTAAATATTGGATTTCATTATTCTCCTATATTTGTCATTGGTTCAGAAGATCATGATAAAGATGAAATATTGAATGTTACAATTTCTTCCAAAAAATACAATTTTAACACAGATTATGAAGGGCCTCTAGGAGCGATGGAAAATTCGAATCAATTAAAAGAATTGGTCGATTTTATATTATTTGAATTAGGAGATACAGTAAATACACTTGATTTAAAAACTGCTATCAAAGAAGCGTATAATCGAAATTCATTAGCCGAAGCTACTCAATATTTGTTGACTTCAATTTTTGGCAAATATGGTTTAGTCGTTTTAGATCTAAATTTGCCTTGTATTAAAAATGCAGTTTACCCAATATTTCAAAAAGAGTTAGAAAGTAATTGGGTTCAAAATCTAACAAAAAAGAAGGTGGAATGGCTTTCCGCAAATTATTATGTTCAAGCACCGCCACAAGATTGTAATTTGTTTGATATTTCAGATGGGAATCGTTTTAAAATTCGTCGTGATTCAATGGATGATATTTCAATTTATGATAAAAATCCTGAAAGATTAAGCCCTAATGTCATGTTAAGACCTATAATGCAACAATTCGTATTACCTTCCGTTGCATATATTGGAGGCGCTGCCGAAGTAGCGTATTGGCTTCAATTAAAAGATCTTTTTAAAGCGGCTGAAATTCCATTTCCTGTAATTTTATTAAGAGATATTTTTAATGTTTTGGATAAAAAAAATTATGAAAAGTGGAATAAACTGGGATTGAATGAAACAGATTTATATCAAAAACGTATCTTTTTAGATAATGAATTTGTAAAGAAAAACAGTTTTGTTGAAAGTTATACGGAAGCTCAGAAAAAGAATTTTCAAGAACGTATAACTGAAATAAAGTCAAAAATTATTGAAACGGATAAAACACTTGAAAATTCATTAAATGTTTTTGAACATGATATCGATAAAGCTTTTTTAAGAATTCAAAAAAAATGGCTACAAGCCGAGAAAAGAAAAAAACAATTTGAGCTTGATCAAATCCATAATATTAAAGATTTACTTTTTAAAGACGAGGTGATGCTGGAACGAATTGAAAGTTATTTTCCATATCATAAAACATATGGTACGGAATTATTGGATGAAATGATAAAGCAATCGGATGTATTTAATTATAATTTAAAATTAATAGTGGCTGATTAACACCTGATATAATAACAATGAAAGAAGTAGTTCGTCAATTATATTTTTTTTTAAAAGAATTTGAAAATCAAGAGGTTGCTATTAAACAAGCGCAGTATATGCGAAATCAGTTTCCTTTTTTTGGATTGATGCGCAATGAAAGAAATTTATATTTTAAAAAATTTAAAAGTGAGGTTCAATCAGTTAAATCTATAGACGCAGTCATATTTTGCAATGAATGTATTCAATATGATGAACGTGAAATGTGGTATATTGGTTTGGATTTTTTGATCAAAAATAAAAAGGTGTTGCTCCCAACGGATATTGATTTTATTTTTCATTTAATCATCGAGAGTAAATGGTGGGATGTCGTTGATTTAGCGGCGTCAAATCTTCTAGGTTATTTAGGCGAATTGGATACCAATTGTTTAGAGAAAATTAAACAAGGGAAAAATCATAATGATTTATGGATTCGAAGGTCTGCAATCATTTTTCAGTTAAAATACAGATTGAAAACCGATTGGAATTATTTATCTGAAATTTCTTTAGAAATGTCATCTGAAAAAACTTTTTTTATAGATAAAGCGATAGGCTGGGCATTTCGCGAATATGCAAAAGTAAAACCTGATATTGTTAAAGCATTTATAGAAAATCATAAAAGTATATTAAATCCACTTTCCATTAGAGAGGGATTAAAACATTTAAAATCATAATAAAATGGATAATCAACAAAATAGAACAGAGATTGCACAATTGGGTGAATTCGGATTGATTCGTAAAATCAAGAGTTTAGTTAATCAAAATATAGATACAATTAAAGGAATTGGTGATGATGCGGCTGTTTTTAAAGTAAATCGCGAAAATGTATTAGTTTCAACGGATTTTTTAATTGAAAATATCCATTTTGATTTGACTTACACCCCATTAAAACATCTTGGTTATAAGGCCGCTATTGTCAATTTTTCAGATATTTATGCCATGAATGGAACGCCAAAACACATTACGGTTTCTATCGCAATTAGCAATCGATTTTCGGTTGAAGCCATTGAGACGCTTTATAGCGGTATACAATTAGCTTGTGAAAAACATGGCGTTGACATTATCGGTGGAGATACAACGTCTTCGGAGAAAGGTTTAATTATTTCAATTACCGTAATTGGTGAAGCCAATCAAAAAGATATCGTTTATCGAAATGGTGCCAAACCCGGTGACTTGATTGCGGTTACAGGAAACTTAGGTGCCGCTTATATGGGTTTACATATTTTACAAAGAGAAAAAGCAGTTTTTATCGCAAATCCTGAAATGCAACCAGAAATAGATACAAACAATGCGTATTTAGTTGAGCGTTTTTTAAAGCCTGAAAATCCAAGAAGTTTTAT
This sequence comes from Chitinophagales bacterium, assembly GCA_044368655.1. Taxonomy (GTDB): domain Bacteria; phylum Bacteroidota; class Bacteroidia; order Chitinophagales; family JADJOU01; genus CHPMRC01. The sequence goes on from JBIPPB010000002.1 coordinate 20,422, forward strand.
CCAATTTATTAATAATGAAAATATTAAACTAACTTCGATGATGGATGTAAGTGATGGTTTAAGTAGTGAGTTACTTCATATTGCCGAACAATCTAATGTTGGTTTTGAAGTTTTTGAAGCACAAATTCCAATTCATCCCAATACCGAAGCAATAGCGGAGCAATTCAAAATGGATCCTACAACTTGCGCCCTAAATGGTGGAGAAGACTATGAATTATTATTTACATTTGATCCCGCATTTGAGTCAAACTTTGAGTCCTTTGAAGGCATAACAATTATTGGTTCTATTAAACCTAAAGATTTTGGAACAAAATTGCATTCTAAAGGAAAGAATTTGTATGATATTAAAGCGCAAGGTTGGAAAAGTTTTTAACTCACATAAAAAAACAACTAATTTTGATTTGAAATATGTATTTTAGCATATTTTTAATAGATTATGCAAAAAAGACACGCCATTGTAGTTGGAGCTAATGGACTTATAGGAAAAGAACTAACCCAATGCCTTATTGATAGTGATATATATGAAAAAGTTACATTAGTTTCTAGAAGGTATTTTGATGTAGAGCATCCTAAACTTGAACTTGAAGTTATTGATTATAGAGAGCTTCATAAACACTGGGAGCTTTTTACATGTGATGACTTATTTTATACATTAGGTACAACAATTAAAAATGCAGGTAAAAAAGATGCTTTTTTTAAAGTAGAATATGATTATTGTGTCAATATTGCAAAAATTGCACACCATAATAAAGTGAAACAATTTTTATTAGTAAGTTCAAAAGGTGCCAATCCTAAATCTTTAATTTTTTACGCTGCAACAAAAGGTAAAATAGAAGAAAATTTAAAGCAAATTGGATACCCTACTTTACACATTTTTAGACCAAGTGTTTTATTGGGGCAACGTGATGAATTTCGTTTTTTAGAAAAGTTGTCACAAGGATTTCTTAAAATGTTTAATTTTATGATGATTGGCTTTTTCAAAAATATCAAAGGAATGCCATCAAAAAATCTAGCTAGAGCAATGGTAATACAAGCTGAAAAAAGTGAAAAAGGAATTCATATTTACAGTAATCGAAAAATTCATGAAATGCTAAAGAATGGATAAAAAACTTTTCTTAGGAATTTTAATACTATCTTTTAATTTCATACTTAATGCTCAGTTTGAAAAAAATGCAATAAGACAAACCGCTTCAGAGTCCGAATTGGACTTGATTCAGGACTCAATGCATACTTATTTAAGATTAACGCTATGTGGCGATGTTAATTATAATGAATCGCTCCAAAAATATACACAAAAAGATAATCTTTATCAACCTTCTTACAGAACATGGTTTCGGCAGATAAAACCATTGTTTTTTTTCAGTGATTTAGTTATAGCAAATCTAAAATGTCATTTTCCTGACCCGATTCAAACATCAAAATATGAAGCAGCACCAGATGCTTTTTTAGGAGAATTGGCTTATTCGGGTTTTAATGTATTGCTCCTCTCTAATGCTGCGGCAACATCAAAGTTTGCGGAAGTAAATCAAAATAATTTAGAAAAAATAGATAAATGGGGTTTTTACAGAACGGGTTTGTTTTTTAATTCCCTCGACCGAAAACGTAATTTTCCTTTAGTATTAGAAAAAAAAGATATTCGAATAGGTATTTTAAACTACTCTACAGATAGTATGTTTTATAATTTTCCGACTAAAACAGTGAGTTTTTTTGAGTTAGATACCGTTAAAAAAGATATTGAAAAGTCGCAAAAAATGCTCGTAGATTACATAATAATGTATATTGATTGGGGCAATTTTTCAGATTCACTTAAATTGTCAAATCATATTCAGTTAATTAATTTAGGGGTAGATGTTATTGTTGGAACCGGTCAGAAAGGTTTTACATCAGCGGATGTATTAGATTTTTCAGGAGGGCAAAAAAAGATAATTATTAATAGTTTAGGCGCGCTAAACTCGGACAGTACGTCAAGAGAAACGGACAAAAGTGCCATCATTGAAGTTATACTTAAAAAGAATAAAAAAACACAAGCGGTTCGGATGCACGACATGGGATTTATTCCGATTTGGACGTTGATGGATCCGGAACGATATGCAGTCTTACCAATTAGTAATATTGAAGAGCGTCATATCGAAAATATTAATTTAAACTATCTGCAATATTCAAATATGAAAATTGCGTTAACAGATTTGAGATATGGTTTTTTTGATAAAATACCCGAAATCCATTATGATTTTAATGATCGTATTGTAAATGCTGTGGAAGAGACGGTTTTCTTTAGGAAAACGGTATTGATGGAACAAGAAAAAATCAATGAAGCGTTTAGAGAAAAAGGCGTAAGCATTTATGCAAATATGTTTGGACAGATGCCTCCTCCTGAAGAAAAAGTTTCGAGATACATTATTCCTTTTGAAGATAATCTTAAAATTTATACACCAAAAAAGAAAGTGATTAAATGGCAAAAAGCCATTGATCGTGATATGGATACGGTAGATTTTGTTAATGAAACTAATGGTATCATGAGTGTAAGAGCTAATAAAGTTTTTTATTCAAGAGAAAAAGATACAACAACGCCATTGACAAAAGCACAAATTCGAATTCGCGATTCTATAAAAAATTATAGAGATCGTTTTTATGTAAAAGATACCATTGCGGAGCAAAAAACAAAGCTCCGAAAAGAACGCGCCGAAGCAAAAAGAATTAAAGACAGCATTTATAAAGCGTCATTAAATCCAGATTATATTCCACAAATGGCCCCAATTTTTGAACCATTAGATCGTTCAAAAATAAGTAATTATAGAGAATCGAATCGGTCAGGGATATTTACAGCCTCAGACCCAACGCAAGAGGAAAAAAGCCCTATAAAAGAAATTGAAGAGTATTTTATGATCCAATTTTATAGTTTTAGTAAGCCCCGTCCGGTCGCTCTAGATATAATGCCGTTTTTGGCAGGATATGAAATTCGGTTTGAAGAAGGTTTATATAGATATTATTTAGGGAGAACAAGATCGCCGCAAGTGGCTATTGAAATGTGTCGACAGATAATTTCAAAAGGTATAAAAGATGCTATGGTTATTAAATTTACAGACGGTAAACGTACTGTTTATAAAACTTTTGAATAATTATTTATGAATGCTATTCAAACGATTTTTGAGCCCGATTGTCCATTAATAAAATGTCAAGTAATTTTTCCTATTGGAAAATTAAATGAAACAAAAAAGCTTCAAAGTATGCTTTTTTCGCAAATGTTAATGAAAAGTACGTTGAGCAAAAATGCTTTTGAAATCCATTCGGTATTGGATTTTTATGGAGCATCAATGGATTGTTTTTCTGGTCCCATGCATACGACTTTTGAAATTTATTGCCACCAAAAACATTGGAAAAACATCGTAGATTTATTGTTCGAAGTTTGTTATGAAGCAAAATTTGATATTTCCGAATGGGACTTATTATTAAAAAAGAAAATTGAAGAATTAAAACAACTTCAGCTTCAAAATGATTGGCTTGCCGATAAAAAAATAATGACGTCTCTTTTTGGTTCTGAACATAATTTTGGATATATTCAAACAATAAATGATTATCAAAGTATTGATTTAGCGGATATAATTAATTTTTATAATGAAAAATGGCTAAATGCATCTCCAACTTTTTTTATTGCTGGAGGCATCGATAATTCGAGTGTAGAATATTTAGAAAAGCAATTACATTCGCATAAAAAACAGGCTATAATTGAATCTATAAAATCAAAAATAACCTATTTAGAATCTGAACAAAATACAAGTTCAAAGCAATATCAAGTTTCCATTCGTTTAGGTAAATTGATTGAATGTCATGATGAAATGGATTTTTTAACGTATGAAGTTTTTAATATGGCATTAGGTGGTTTTTTTGGATCTGCTTTGATGCGTGAAATTCGACAGAAAAAAGGATTAACCTACGGTATTTATTCCTATTTACAAATGTATGCAAATCATGGCGCATTAATTGTTTCTCTTGAAACGGCACCTTCCAATCTGAAAATTGCGTTAGATGCAATTTTATCCATTTTTGATCGTTATTATAAAGATAAAGATTTGTTTAATGAAGCCAAAAGACAAGTCTATTCCAATTGGATTCGTTCGAGCAGCCAATCATTAAATGAAATAAAAAATTATGTACGTTTTCATAAAATGGGACTTGATTATAAAAAATATGAATCTTTAGTTAAAAAAATTGAATCCATTGAATTTGATTTAACTAAAAATAAATTGGGATTGGCTAGTGATTTGCAAATAGTTTATTTATAAAAATGATATTACGTTTTACTTATCTCTTTTTATCTTTGATTTTAGCTGTAAATAATTTTGCTCAAACGTATAATGCGCCTTCATTAACTTGTGTTCAGAGGCAAAGTGCAACATTAAATGTTGTCGAATTTAAAAGGTCAAATGTAACTTGCGGCACTTTTATCGCCCACGAAATATATAGATCCAATGCATTAAATGGCCCTTATGTTTTAATTACGAGTATAACGGATGTCAATGTAACAACCTACAATGATAATACAATTAGTCAAAATGCTACCCATTTTTATTATTTAAAATCAAATTATAATTGTGGCGCAGGATTCACTTCCTTAAATTCAGATACATTTGATGATCAAAGACCGCAAGCGCCCGAAGTTTATAAAGTTTCTATTGAAAATCAAAAAGCCGTTGTGTATTGGAGGTATAAACCCAGTTCCAAAATTCAAGGATATCGAATTGATTGGATTGGAAAAGATACTATTGGAAGATTAGATCAAAGAGATGCTACTTTTTTTATTGATAATAATGTAGATGTTAATGCCGAAACAAGACTCTATGCGGTCAATGCCATGGACAGCTGTTCGTTTAGAGGTAGTAATTCTTTTGGGATTAGTGGGGGAAATTTCCCGCATGCGCCCATTTTATTATCTATGGTTCAAGATAATTGCGAAGGTACGATTAATCTTAATTGGACGGGCTATATTGGTTGGGGGAATCAGACCGATCGTGATTTAGTAAAAGAATATCAAGTTCTAGTTAAAATAAACAGTCAACCAGAAAAAATAATTGTCAAACAAGATTTTAACAATAAAAGCTTTATATACAATGGTTTTAATTATGGAGACACTTTATGTATTCGAATAAAAGCATTGCATCCAACCGTTGATTCCATTTTTTCGCATTCGAATCAATTTTGTTTTATTTCCGAAAAAATACAAAAGCCGAAGTTGTTGGAGTTGATAAGTACTCGTTATACCGATAAAAATCAACAAGAAATTCGTTGGTATTGCGATAGTAACGCACAGTTTAAAAATTTTGGAATCGAGGTTACGGATATTCGTTCTGGGCAGATTGTTAAGGAGTTAGTTATCCCAAATCCAATTGTAGAAGGTTCAGGCTATTTTAATTTTGTTGACAATGCGGCTTTTGACATGAATCCGTATCGATATCAAATTATATTCAGAGATGCTTGTAATGCGGAGTTGTCAGGGATCGAAATTAATTCTTTATTTTTAAAAGCTACTCAAACCGGTTTATTTACCAATAAACTAACTTGGAGTCAAGAAATTATTCCAAGTCAAATTCCAACCACATTTTTAGCTTATCAAGTATGGGTAAAGAAAGACAATGAGCCGTTTCAGTTGGTTGAAACATTAGCGACTAACATTTCGAATTACGAACATAATGTAGAAAAAGATACTAACTATAATGGCGTTTTTTGTTATCAAATTCGTGCTTTTTATCAATTTGATACCACGCAACCTATCGCACAAAAAACCTTTCAATCTTGGTCTAATTTTGGATGTGTTACTCAACGAACGGTAGCGCATATACCTAATGCTTTTAAACGAAATGGAATCCATCCCGAGTTTAAACCGATGCTCATTTTCTTTGATGGGGCTTATTATAATATGAAAATATTTAATCGATGGGGCATTGAAATCTTTGAAAGCAATGCACTTGATATAGGTTGGAATGGAACGATGAAAAATGGTTCCATTGCGGAAGAAGGCGTTTATATGTATATCATTTCTTATAAAGCAAACGACGGTAAAATCGTAACAAAGACAGGAAATGTACTTTTACTAAAATAGACTATTTTCTCGGCTTACAACTGTAGCAAAAATTTGAATATGTTTCAATTTCTGCCAAAACTTCCAGATGTATTTTTTTTAATTTTTCTTTTTGAACGCCAAAGTCCGTTTCTTTACTTGCCTTCATTCCTTTCTCTATCAATTCTTTAGAAAGGTTTTCGTAAATAGGTTTGTAAAATTGTGGGTCAGAAAATGCATTTTTCTCTTCAAATAACTTTTTACGAAGTTTTCGAGAATAAAGTTCATTAAGGTCAAATATGTATTGGCAAAAATTTAATAATTCAATAGCTTTAGCCGAATCGGGAGCAATGATAGAGGCAATGTCTTTTTTGAAAATATTTTTAACTTTTTTGTTAAAATTTTTGGTTACCATAAATTCAAATTGAGACATATGATATTCAAATGCCATGCTATTTTGAATAAATATACTGTAATTTTTTGTATTGCCAATCTGAGTTGTTGAGGCTTTGATATCGTTTAATGATAGATGATATTTACCATCCCAAGCAATTTCATTTTGACCGAAACTGCATTGGCACAAAAAAATAAAAATAATTAAGATTTTAAATTTCATAAAGTTAAATTTATTTTAGTTTATCTAGTTTTTCTTGAAAAGAAAACATTTGATCGCGATAGGTCGCCGCTTCGATAAATTGCATGGCTTTAGAAGCATTATTCATTTTCTTTTTTAAATCGGTTATTTTTGACTCTAAATCATTTTTAGAATATATCATTTCGTCTTCGGCAGCCATATTTATAGGAGATTCTTGAGGTAAATAGCTGCTTTCGCGAATGTCAATAACAGAGGTGGATTTAAATATTTCGTCATGCGATTTTATAATCGTTTTTGGTGTAATGCCATGTTTTAAATTGTATTCAATTTGAATTGCTCGTCGTCGTAAAGTCTCATCGATTGTTTTTTGCATCGATTTGGTAATTTTATCGGCATACATGATGACGCGCCCATTGGAGTTTCTTGCGGCTCTTCCCGCTGTTTGCGTTAATGATTTTTCATTTCTCAAAAAGCCTTCTTTGTCGGCATCTAAAATTGCAACCAAACTTACCTCGGGCAAATCTAATCCTTCTCGAAGTAGATTAACACCAATTAAAACATCAAAATCGCCGATACGAAGTCCTCTTAATATTTCCACACGATCCAACGTGTCTACATCGCTATGAATGTATCTCGAACGGATTTGTAGATTAGTTAAATATTCGTTGAGTTCTTCGGCCATTCTTTTTGTTAGCGTGGTAATTAATATTCTTTCATTGGCTTGTATCGTCAAATCAATTTCTTTTAATAAATCATCGATTTGATTTAATGTTGGGCGAACGTCAATTTCAGGATCTAGTAATCCTGTTGGACGAACAATTTGTTCTACAATGATACCTTCACTTTTTTCCAATTCATATTCTGAAGGCGTGGCGGAAACATAAATTTTTTGAGTCGTTAATGTTTCAAATTCATCAAATTGCAACGGGCGATTGTCCAACGCCGAAGGAAGTCGGAATCCATATTCTACTAAATTCATTTTTCGAATTCGGTCGCCGCTATACATCGCTCGGACTTGAGGTATGGTTACATGACTCTCATCAATTACGCAAAGAAAATCTTCAGGAAAGTAGTCCAATAAACAATAAGGTCTTTCGCCTTCATTTCTTTGGTCGAGATATCTACTGTAGTTTTCGATACCACTACAATAACCAAGCTCGCGCATCATCTCAATATCAAAATTGACCCGCTCTGTAAGTCGCGCAGCTTCAATATGTTTTCCAATACTTTTCATATATTCCACCTGAATATTCAAGTCATCTTGTATTTGATGAATACAATGAATTAATAAGTCTTTTGGCGTTACATACATATTGGCAGGAAAAATCGCCAAATGGGTTTTGGATTCAATTTTACGGTTGGTTATTGGATTGAAGCTTTCAATCTCTTCGATGGTATCATCAAAAAAAGAAACGCGATATCCGATGTCTGCATATGGAAGGAAAATTTCAACTAAATCTCCAATCACCCGAAATGTGCCTCTTGATAAATCTGTAGTAGTTCGGCTGTAAAGCGATTCAACCAATCGAGCTAGAAAGAAATTTCGCGCCATTTGAATTCCAACAGCAATTTGAATAACGCCTTTGGCGTATTCGTGCGGATTCCCCATACCATATATGCTTGACACAGAGGCTACAACTAAAATATCCTTTCGGCCCGAAAGTAAGGAGGCCGTACAAGAAAGTCTTAATTTTTCAATTTCTTGATTAATACTTAAATCTTTTTCAATATACGTGTCGCTTTTTGGAAGATAGGCTTCGGGTTGATAATAATCGTAATACGAAACAAAATACTCAACTGCATTATCAGGGAAAAATTGCTTGAATTCACCGTAAAGTTGAGCTACTAATGTTTTGTTGTGCGTAATAACTAAAGTAGGGCGCTGAATTTGTGAAACTACATTTGCAATTGTAAACGTTTTTCCGCTTCCTGTAACGCCTAGTAAGGTTTGATGCGCCAATTGATTATCAAGACCTTCTACCAAAGATTGAATCGCCTTTGGTTGATCGCCTGCAGGTTTGTAATTCGAAACAATTTGAAATGCGCTCACGTATGGAATTTAATTTGCAAAGATAGTTTAAATATTATTTAAATTGAGAAATCTAAAATAACGTTATGTTTAAATTATAAATTCTCACTATATGTAAAATTTAAAATCCAATTCATGGTTTTTTATTTATATTTGCACTCAAAATTTAAAAATTATGGCAAATAACGCTCGTTTTGACTTAATGAACATGTCTATAAGTCGAAAAAAAGTAGAAATAGAAAATATTTCAAATAAAGTTTCAGATTATTTTGGTTGTAATGTATTTGGTAAAAACACTATTGAGAAATATGTGAGTTATTCCATTTTTCAAAAATATATAGATAGTATTGAGAAAAATGAAAAAATGGATAGAGAAGTCGCTGCTCAAATAGCGCAAGGAATGAAGCAGTGGGCAATTGAAAAAGGCGTTAAATCCTATACACATTGGTTTCAACCTTTAACAGGCTTGACCGCAGAAAAACACGATTCGTTTTTTATGCCTGATAATGATGGGAACGCCATTGAATATTTTGGTGCAAGTAATCTAATTCAACAAGAACCGGATGCATCAAGTTTTCCAAATGGAGGCATCCGTCAAACTTTTGAAGCAAGAGGTTATACGGCTTGGGATCCAACTTCTCCGGCTTTTATAATTGAAACGGAGAGTGTTAAAACATTATGTATTCCAACGATATTTATTAGCTATACAGGAGAAACATTAGATTATAAGGCGCCGCTTTTAAAATCAATTCATGCATTAGAAAAAGCCGTTTTGCCTGTTGTTAATTATTTTGATAAGTCCGCAACAAAAATTACAGCTACGTTAGGCTGGGAGCAAGAATATTTTTTAATTGACGAGGCATTATTTTATGCACGTCCAGATCTAGTTCACACGGGTAGAACATTAATTGGAGCGATTCCTGCTAAAGGTCAGCAATTAGAAGATCATTATTTTGGAGCGATTCCGGAGCGTATGCTAGATTATATGGCGGATTTAGAAAAAGAATGTCATAAATTAGGCATTCCAGTTCGTACACGTCATAACGAGGTTGCACCAAGTCAGTTTGAATGTGCTCCAATGTTTGAAGAGTGCAATGTGGCGGTAGATCATAATCAACTTTTGATGGATGTGATGGAGCGTGTGGCTAAAAAACATAAATTGAGAGTTTTATTTCATGAAAAACCGTTTAAAGGTGTTAATGGAAGCGGAAAACATAACAATTGGAGTATGAGCACCAATACAGGCAAAAATCTACTTTCTCCAGGTAAGACTCCAAAAAACAATTTATTGTTTTTGACGACATTTATAAACGTGATTGCAGCCGCAGCTAATTATGCCGATTTAATTCGCGCAAGTATCGCTTCAGCGAGTAATGACCATCGATTAGGCGCCAACGAAGCCCCGCCCGCAATCATTTCTGTTTTTATTGGAGATGCGCTTACTAAAGTTTTAAAAGATATTGAAACAACCGTAAGTGATGAAAAACAAGACGAAATCGTTACGGAAGATATTAAATTAAATATTCATAATAGCATTCCAGAAATTTTATTGGATAATACAGATCGAAATCGTACGTCTCCATTTGCATTTACAGGTAATAAATTTGAAATCAGAGCCGTTGGTTCCTCTGCAAATTGTGCGGCAAATATGATTGTGATAAACACAATTGTAGCGAATCAGTTCAAAAAATTTAAAGAAGATGTTGAGAATTTAGTTAAAAATGAAGGAGAAAAAAGAGAAGCGGCAATCATTCGTATTCTAAAAAAATATATCGTTGAAAGTAAGCATATATTATTTGAAGGCGACAATTATAGTAAAGAGTGGGAGATAGAAGCTCAAAAACGTGGTTTGAATAATGTGAAAACAACCCCACAAGCATTGGATTTCTTTTTAGAAAAGAAAAATATGGATGTCTTTATTGAAAATGGCGTTTTTTCGGCACGAGAAATTGAAGCTCGTCAAGAGATTTTAAATCATAATTATTTGCTTAAAGTTCAAATTGAAGGTCGTTTGATTGGCGAAATGGCAGTAAATTATGTTATTCCGGCTGCGGTTCGATACCAAAATGAATTATTGACCAATATTAAACTTCAGAAAGAAATAGGAATGTCGGAATCTTCATATCAAGGAACTTTTGAACTGGTTGAAAGTATTTCGAATCATATCAATAATTTGAAATCATTTGTTGATCAAATGATTGAAAATCGTAAAAAATGTAATAAAATTGAGCATGCATCAGATAAAGCAAAAGCTTATTGTGAATCGGTCTTGCCTTTATTTGATGATATTCGATACCATTCCGACAAATTAGAACAATTTGTAGATAATACACTTTGGACATTACCGAAATATAGAGAAATTTTGTACATTAAATAGTTAAGTGTTTTAAAGTAACCGAGATATATCAAAATTTGTAATGTTTGGCAAATTTTGATATACTTTTGTTACTTTAATTTATTAACTTGAATCGAGAAAACCTCGTCAATTATTTTGAACTGCTATTTAAATTTGCATTATGGTCAAGTTTAATAGGTGTTTTTTTATTTATAACGGATTTTGGATTTATTAAATCTTTTAAATCCGAACAATTGGTATTAAAATATTATTATTTTGTTTTGATTGTTGGTTTGGTTTCAACCGTCACAAAATTTTTTTATAAATTTCAAGATTTAAAAAAATCCACTTTAATTTTTGATTCTTTAACCATATTTTTAACGTTAACAATTCTTTGGAATCGTTTTGTGAATGGGTACCATTTTGCTTTTTTTGATTTTTTAAAATATGATCTAATTGTTAAATTTGCAGTAGTTTTTACTTTTTTAAGAGAGTTTACGGATTTAAAGCTCAACTACAAAAGAAAAATTATAAATCCAGCTCAACTATTTGTTTTAAGCTTTTTCCTGCTTATCGTTTTTGGAGCGTTGTTACTTGCTTTACCTAAAGCCACGTATAATGGAATTAGTTTTATTGACGCTATTTTTACATCAACTAGTGCTGTTTGTGTTACCGGATTGATTGTCGTTGACACCGCAACATATTTTACCCCCTTAGGGCAGTATATTATTCTATTTTTAATTCAGCTTGGCGGTTTAGGAATTTTGACTTTTGCGAGCTATTTTGCATATTTTTTTCGAGGGACTTCAACTTATGAAAATCAGTTAGCACTCAGCGACATGAATCAATCCAATAAATTAAGTGAAGTTTTTTCTACAATAAAATATATTTTAATAATAACATTTAGTATCGAGTTTTTTGCCGCACTTTTTGTTTTTTTTAGTTTTGAGAAAAATATGTTTCCAACATTTTATGATCGAGCATTTTTCTCAATTTTCCATTCTATTTCTGCTTTTTGTAATGCTGGATTTTCAAATTACACGCTAGGACTTTATGATGATAGATTCAGATTTAATTATCCTTTACAATTTATATTAATGATGTCATTTGTTTTTGGCGGACTCGGTTTTTCTATCGTTTCAAACGTTTTATCATATATCAAATATCGAATTTTAGCTTTCATTGGAAATGCAAGAAATCAACGAAATTATAGACCTTGGGTTCTCAACATCAACAGCAGAATTACTTTAATTACAACAATATTAATTTCAACTTTTGCCTTTATCGTTTACTTTTCATTAGAATATCACAATACCTTATCGGAACATTCATTTATTGGAAAAATAGTTACTGCAATGTTTACCGCCACGACACCCCGAACCGCTGGCTTTAATTCCGTAGATTTAACCTTGTTGAGCTATCCAACTTTAGTCATAATGCTTTTTTTAATGTGGGTAGGAGCGTCTCCGGCATCTACTGGTGGTGGTATTAAAACGAGTACCATAGCAATTGCAGTGTTGAATATATACAGCTTAATAATTGGTAAAAATAGAATTGAAATTTATCGAAGAGAAATCTCTGAGAATACCGTTCAAAGAGCATTTGCTACTATTATTTTATCCTTTTTTGTAATAGGATTGGGTATTTCATTGATTTCCGTTTTTGACCCTAAAATCCCTTTGTTAAAAATTGCTTTTGAATGTTTTTCTGCATACAGTACTGTAGGTTTAAGTTTAGGGGTGACGCCAATTTTAAGCTTAGGAAGTAAATGGGTTCTAATTGTATTAATGTTCATAGGGCGGGTTAGTATGCTTTCAATTATGATTGCAGTTTTTAAAAAGATAAAACATAAAAATTATAGATATCCAAAAGAAGAAATAACAATAAACTAATCATTATGAAATATATCATTGTTGGACTTGGAAATTTTGGTGCTTCATTAGCAGAAAAGCTAACTGCACAAGGAAATGAAGTTATTGGAATAGACAACAGCATGGCCAAGGTGGAATTGTATAAAGAAAAAATTTCGCATACCATTTGTATGAATGCTACCGATGAATTTACCATGTCGGGGTTGCCATTTGCCGATACCGATATCGTACTTGTGACTATTGGTGAGGATCAAGGCGCTAATGTTATGGCTACGGCTTTGCTTAAAAACTTGCAAGTGAAGCGATTAATAAGCCGCGCCATTAATCCACTTCACGAAAAAGTGCTTCAAGCAATTGGCGTTGATGAAATTTTGCATCCCGAAGAAGAAACTGCCGAGCGATGGGCAAAAAAATTGTGTTTGAATAATGTGGTGGACTCGTTTGAATTGAGCGAAGATTATAGTATTATCGAAGCTAATATTCCAAAAGAATATGTAGGAAAAACGGTGCGTGAAATTGGGTTTAAAAGAAAATATAATTTGTTGGTATTAACGACAATTAAAAAAGTAGAAGTTAAGAGTTTATTAGGGAAGACTAAAATCGAACATCAGGTTCAAGGAGTAGCAGCGGCGGATTCTGTTTTAGATGATTCCGATATTCTTGTTTTGTATGGTTCTAATAAAGATTTACAAGTTTTTTTAAAGCAAAAACTCAAATAAACAAAAGGTTTAAAATAATTATAAGATAAAATACTAAAAAAAATAGATTGATTAAAAACAATTTGTATATATTTGCACCTCAATTTTAAGAACTATGTCAAGAATTTGTGATTTAACTGGAAAAAGACCTCTTAAAGGGCATTATGTTTCACATTCAAACGTGAAAACAAATAGAAGATTCTATCCGAATTTACAGGTAAAAAAGTTTTTTGTACCTGAATTAAATCAATGGATCATGTTGAAATTAAGTATGGCTGCTTTGCGTACTATCGATAAAAAAGGTATTTTTCAATACTTAAAAGATATGGAACGTAAAGGTAATCTTCAAATCAAATAATTTATAAATAAAATTTATTAAATCTTAGCGATATGGCAAAGAAGGCAAAAGGTAATAGAATACAAGTAATCTTAGAATGTACAGAACATAAAGACAGTGGAGTAGCTGGTACATCAAGATATATTACCACAAAAAATAGAAAAAATACTCCAGATCGTATTGAATTGAAAAAGTTCAACGCGACTTTAAGAAAATATACTATTCACAAAGAGATAAAATAATATAAGTTATGGCAAAGGTATCGAAAAATGCGAAAACGAACAGACAGGCGCAAGAAGGTTCTAAAGATTATGTAAAAGTAATCACAGCTGAGAAATCTGCTAAGTCAGGTGCGTACCAGTTTCGTGAGAAAATCATTCACAAAGATTTAGTGAAAGATTATCTTGCTACAAAAAAACAATAGTCAAATATTAATATTTGTAAAATTTATTAAGCAACTTCATTTGAAGTTGCTTTTTTTTTGTTTTTTTCTCAAAATCTTATTTAATTTCATTATATTTGCATTAAGAAACAATTCTATGATATGAAAATAAGAGTCTTTTTTTTAGTTTTTTTATTATCTTCTTATTCTGTATATAGTCAAGAATTGTATAAAGTTAATTATCTTGAATTTCAAAATCAAAATGGTGTACGTTTAAAAAATCCTTTTACGGGGGGACTCATCACTCCAATTTTTAATCAAATTGATTTAAATCTTGATGGTGTATTGGATTTAGTAGTTTTAGATCGAAATGGTTTAATGTGGCGTGCCAGCACGTATATAAATGAAAATAATAGTTATGTATATCGGCCAAAATACGAAAAGTCATTTGCTGCATTTACCGATAAATTTCTATTAAAAGATTTTAATTGCGATGGGATTCCAGATATGGTATTACTTAAAAATTCATCGCCTGCTTCGATATATAAAGGTGTTTTAAAATCTTCAGACACCTCTTTTTCGTTTACTTTTATAAAAGAAATCGCAACATTTGATACTAATTATATTAATGGTAATCCGATTATTCAAAAATATGTTTTGCCTTATAATGTCAATTCAATTCCTCAAATTGTAGATATTGATCAAGATGGTGATTTGGATTTTATGACCAATCGAGATTTTTTATCTGCAGAGCTAAATGTCATCACCGTATTCAAAAATTTACAAAAAGAAAAGCAATTGTCTTGTGACTCCTTTCATTTTTCAAAAATGGATGATTGGGGTAGCTTTAAGGCTTATATTGACACCAATCTTAATAACCCCATTACGATAAGACCAAGACATAGTGAGTATCAATATTTATGGCATTTAGATGCCAATAATGATAAAAAAATCGATGTTGTAATTACGGATGAAATGTTTAATAATGCGCCACTAGGACTCAATGTTGGAATTGGTAATAAAGATACAATACGTATGTTTGATACGTTTTTCCCTAAACAAACACAATCAATTGATTTCTTTGGATCGATAGGTTATTGGATGGATGTAGACCAAGACAATCGTAAAGATATTTTAGTTGGATTTATTACGGAAAGAGAAAAAACAGATCCTTTAGATACTGGAAAAAGACTTAATGACGATGTAGATGTTTGTTATTTTTATAAAAATTATAAGAAAAGTGGACCAATAGCTCCAGGCGTTTTTGATAGTTTTGTTCGAAAAAGTTTTTTCTTATCTCCCGACAATATTGATGTAGGTACGGCTTCTTTCCCTTTATTTTACGATTATGATAACGATAATAAAATGGATATTTTAATTTCCAATAACTATCGGATTACAAGAAATGATCGCATTGCGTCAATTACTTTATATAAAAATATAGGAACTCTAGATTCGCCTATTTTTAAATGGATTACAGATGATTATTTAAACTTTAGACAACGAAAGGTATTGAATTTGAAAATGTCTAAAGGCGATTTAAATGCGGATTCTGTTCAAGATTTGATTTTCATTTTTGATATCAAAGGTGCTCAAGATAAGCGTATCGCTTGGTATATCAACCCAAAAGATGGTACAACACAATATAATACAAAAGATTGGACTGAAATTACGGATAATAATACTGTCGAAAATTGGAGCAGTTTGAGAGGCGCATCGCCCCTTTTGATGGATTTGAATAAAGATAATCTTTTAGACTTAATTATTGGTAGTGATTACCGATTAAGTTACGTTTTAAATTCGGGTACTAAAAATGTACCATTGTTTAAAATAGCACAATCCAAATTTAATTATTATAGTTGGGACTATAATATTCAAAATCAAACCCCATTTCTTTCTCAAGATAATAAATTACTTATTTCTTGTTATGATGCCTATGATTCCGAATTGAATAAAGTGATGGAGCTAACAACCGTTTTGTCTTCAGATTCTTCGGCTAAAGTAATTGATTCCAATGTGTTTGGATATTTTTCGGAACATCAAATTCATTTTACCATAGCGGATATAAATAATGATACGTTTTCAGATTATCTAATGGGAAATAGTTTGGGTGGGGTTAAATTATTTACGACAAATAAAAATTTGGGCGAATCTTTTTCGCGGCCTAATCCAAAACCAATTGATTCCTCAAGTATAATAGAATCTAAAAAAGTGGTTAATTTTTTAATTTTCCCTAATCCTGCTAATCATTTTATTAATATTAAGGCTTCGGATCATTTACCATTTGGTGTTTCGGTATATAATCTAAAAGGTCAATTGATTCTAAGTAAAAACGATTGTAGGTCCGAAGTTCAGCTTGATGTCCAAAATTTCGCAGAAGGTACTTATTATCTTCAGCTAGAGGTAATGGATCAAACTCAAAAACAATCATTTCCCTTTATTATTCGTAAATAAATTTTCATTTTTCAAGAATCATGAAGCATTTATTAACGGATAAATTTTTCTTAAAATTAAGTTTAGCCCTAATTATTGGAATCATTTCATGTGAATTTTTACCTATTTACTTAGGTTTCTCTATTCCAATTTTGATATTGTTTTCCATTTATTTTATTCAATATATTTTTAAAATTCAAAATAGACCATGGAAGTCGATTGCTCTGTTTAGCGCTATGATTTTTTTTGGCTTTGGGCTACATTATTATAATTTTTATTTTATAAAAGATAAAAGTGAAAAGCAATTAGAAGAAGTATTTAATAAAGAAACAACCTATTTAGTTCGCATAGAAGAAAAGCCTGAGATTCGGGAAACATCTATAAAGTTAAAAGTAACTTTGTTGGGTATTTATGCGAATCAAAAAAAATATTCATTTTCTCAAAAAATGATACTTTATTTAGATCCAGCTCTTCAAGTTGATTCCATGAAGTATGGAGATCTTTATCGAGTATTTGGAGCTATAAATAGCCCAACGCCTCCTTTAAATCCTAATGAATTTGATTATAAGAAATGGCTAAGACGAAATCATGTTTTTGCAACAGGTTATTCAAAACATATAGAATTTTTAGAACCTTTAAAATCAAAGTGGTTATCCTTGAAATATATCCCTTTAAAAGCTCGAGATTTTTTTGAAAAACGAATAGAAAAATATGTAAAAGATAAAAACAGCTTGGATATTGCTAAGTCTATTTTAATTGGGGTTAAAACAACCATAGATCCCGAAATTTATGATGCCTATGCCGCAACAGGAACGGTTCATATTTTATCGGTTTCAGGAATTCATTTTGCAATTTTTTTTCTTTTTATTTCTAAAATGATTGATTTTATTATTCCTAAGAAATATAATGTTTATGGGTTTTTCCCAAAACAATTTTTTAGTTTTTTTTACGCGTTAATTACAGGTTTTAACCCACCCGTTTTTCGAAGTTTTTTGATGCTCTTTTTTTTAGATTTACAGAAAACAACGAAATCGCCACAGTCGCCATATAATGTACTTTTTCTCTCTGCATTTATAATCTTAATTTACGACACCAATCAATTGTTTAATGTTGGTTTTTTATTATCTTATGCGGCACTCTTGGGTTTAATGATTTTACAGCCTCGAATAGAGCGGAAAATAGAATTTAAAAATAAATTAAACCGCTACGCTTGGTCGATTACCACAGGTCTTTTTTCCGCGTGGCTTTTTACCTTGCCTTTAACTTTATTTTTTTTCAATAAGGTGTCATTTTTAGGCATGCTTTCCAATTTTTTAGTAATTCCAATCGCTCAGATTATTTTAAATTTAGGTTTTGCATTTTTAATTTTTTCGCCCATTCCTTTTGAAATTATGCATGAGTGGATAGGGAATTTATTAAATGGCCTACTATGGATTCAAAATAAAATAATACTATTTTTTGAAAAAGTTCCATTCAGTTATTTTGATAAAATTTATTTAACTGAAATGGAGTTCCTTTTAATTTTAAGTATTTTGTTCTTCTTCTGTTATTTTTTAATTCAAAAAAATAAACGATCCATATATATATTAGGTGTTTTAATTCTTATTTTTTCTTTAATTAATTCGGTCAATTCTATAAATAAAACTAAGGAAGAACATTGGATTATGTTTAATCTAAGAAAATACATCGCTTTTGGATTTAAGCAGAATCGCAATCTTTATTTATTTTCGGATTCTCTAGATTCAAAAACGTTTGATTTTTCTATACAGCCTTATATTAGTTTATATCAAATCGATTCAGTTTATCAATTTTCATTAAGATCCAGTTTTAGAAATCAAAAAATGCTTTTTGGAGTGGATTCTATACAAAATCCTTATTATTTTATACTCAGTAAAGAAAATAAATCCGTATGGAAGTGTAATTTTAATAGATCAAATAATGTAATTTTTGCAAAAAATATGGGTGCGTATTATCAAAAAAATAAAGAAAATATATATAATCCAATACATGTTCAATCTGATACAACTAAAGCATTAATGATTCAAAAATGATGATTTTTTTATTTTATTTTCTTAGTATAGTAATAATTGGATACGCCTTTTTATTACTTTGGTATTTTAAAGGTTTTTCGGCTCGAATTAAAGAAGTGCGAGTTTATGAAAAAAATAAAGAAAATCTTTATACGTTCTCTTTTTTAGCATGTTTTAAAAATGACTTAGATGCGGTTAATCGGATGGTTGATCAAATACAAATCTCGTTTTTGAATTTTAAAAATTATTTATTTATAAATAACAATAGTGATGAAGGTAGTTTGTTGCATTCCGTTTGTCAAAAGATTTTAGCAAAAGGATTTTCTATCTATCATTATCATTTACACCCAGAAAAAAATACTAAAAAAGAAGCCATAGATTTAGGAGTTCATCAAGCCGAAACAGATTATATTTATGTAACGGATGTTGATGTTAAATTAAATTTAGATGCCATGCGTAATGTTTTAGATTTTGCGTCTAAAAGTAACGGTTATTTTATAGCAGGCATGCATCGTTATATAGTACGAAAGGATTTTTTAAGTATTTTTTTAAGCATTGAGCAAGATATTTTAACATTAATTTCAATAGGAAGTTTGGCGCAAAAATATCCAACAATGTGCAATGGGGCCAATATGTGTTTCAAAAAAGAGGCATTTCTTAAAGTAAATGGATATCAAGGACTTTTTCATACAAATGGAGGAGATGATATGTTTTTATTTCACCGTATTTTTAAACATTTTCCGGAGCACGTTTTTTATTGTACGGATGTTGATGCAGCAGTTTATTCTGAACCTCCGAATACGATTAAATCTATGATTAAACAGCGATTAAGATGGCTTTCAAAATCAAATAGCTATGAACTAAAACACGTTTCAATACAAATGGCATTGATTTTACTTGGAAATATTGCGTACGTTTCTTCTTTTTTATTAGGTTTCTTTTTCCCCATTTTTTTTATTTTTTTTATAATTAAATGGGTTGTTGATATATGGTTTGCAAAAGTAGCTTTGAATTACTTCAAGTCTACAATACCAATGCATTTAGTTTTCTTTTCGGCCTTTTTGTATCCTTTTTATATTTTATTTTTATCCATATTAATGCCTTTAAATCAAATATATAATTCAAAAAAATGAAATTAAATCATAATTAGACATGATTTTTTTTTATACTGGTGAAAAATGAATTATATTTGCAGTTCATTTGGGGAATTAGCTCAGTTGGCTAGAGCGCTACACTGGCAGTGTAGAGGTCATCGGTTCGAATCCGTTATTCTCCACGTTTCATCTAATTTTAATAATTTATAGATGTCTACATTTATACCTGTTGAAATTATCTCTATAACCACTTCATTTAGTACACGTAATGGGTACAGTTTGACAATGCGTGAACTAGGTGGAACTCGAAAAATTCAAATCATTGTTGGTATGGCTGAAGCACAATCGATTGCTATTGCACTAGAAAATATTCCAACTTCGCGGCCATTATCTCATCATTTTTTCGCTTCAATTTTAAATGAATTTGAAATAGAATTACAAAAGGTTCAGATTCACGATTTTTCGGAGGGGGTGTATTATGCCAATGCATTCTTTAAAGATAATTATGATAAAACAACGGTTATTGATTGCAGACCAAGTGATGCTATTTGTATGGCACTTAGGCAAAAAAAACAAGTTTTGATTCATGAAGATTTATTTGAATCATATATGGAAAGTGATTCAAATACTAAATGCAAAACTACCAAAAAAGAAGCTGATTATCAAGATTTAGATATCCCAACGTTGCAAAAAGCACTTTCAAATGCAATTGAAAGTGAAGACTATGAACTCGCTGCTGAAATAAAGAAAATAATTGACGACCGATTAGCCTAAAAAGTTATACCAATATTATACTATTTATGAAGTAAACTAAATCCAATTCTAAACAAGTATAATGCCGTGATAGTAATAGTTTAGGCCATTTTTATTGACCTATTACTATTACATATACGGTATTACTTGAAATCTGAAAATTGAATGCCCAATGTGAAATTACGTTGCGGCATATTTATTTGATTTACATTGTAATAGGTGGTATTTGAAATATTATTCAAATTAATAAAAAAAGTAAATTTATTCAAACAATACGAAACTCGAGAATCTAATAATAAATAACTTTGCGAATCAAAGTGCTCCAGAAATCTAAAATTAAGTTGGCATTGAATTTTTTTATAAATATCAAAATGAATTTGATTAATCCATTGATGCTTTAATGCTTGCAGACTATTTTTTGTACCATCTAGATTTTGAACAAAATGTAAGTTCTGATAAGAACTTTGAAATTGAATTCCCAAATTAGTACTTAGTGCGATTCGATTTGAATTAAATTCGGTTTGCAACCCTATCGTTTCCATTTTTCGTAGATTTTGTGGTTGCCAAAGTCTTCTAGAAGAAGAATCAGTATCGATCCAAACAATCATATTGTCAATATGTCGATAAAATAGCGCCGTTTGAAAAAATCCAAAATTTGAATTCCATTTTACTCCAAAAGTATGTGTAGCGCCTTTTTCCGCAATCAAGTTAGGATTTCCGATATTAGCTCGGTCTGAATAGTGCAAGTCTGTAAAAGTTGGATTCCGCATACCAAACTCCGATGAGACATAAACTTTTAAAGGATTTGAAATCCAATAACCCATTTCGGCACCTGGAAAAAAATGGACTCCAAAATCGGAATTATAATTGGCATAAATTCCAGTAGTGGCATCTAATTTTTTAAGTAAATTCCATTTTTGTTCTAAAAATAAGCCCGTATTTTTTCGCGTGTGATTTCCCAAATTATTACTTTCAATTTGTTCATGTCTATAATCAATTCCAGCTCCAAAAGTACCTAATACATTGTTTTTCGAAACATGATGCTCCAATCCAAATACATTTCCAAGGTGTTTATTATTATAAAAATTGGGTTGAAAGTTTCTTAAAATATATTGGTCGCGATGGGTTCTAAAATAACCTCTTAAAATAGAGTTCCAGCCCAAAATTTTACTTTGGTAAGTAACTCCAATAAGAGCGGTTTGTATATTTTCTTGAGAAAAACTATCAAACGGAGGTGCGTAAAAACCATTGGCACCAAAATCTTGAATCAATCCCGAGGCGAGTATGGATAATTTATTTTTTTCATTGAATTGATGTTGGCTCGAAAAAGTTACTGTATTTCGATGTGAAGCCGAATTAAAACGATACCCTTCACCTTTGTCATGCGATAGACTTAATAGGTATCTATTTTTAGAATCTCCAAAATGAAAACCAGCCATCCAGTTACGATGTAAATATTTTTGAGATTCCTCCGAATTAATTGCGTTCCCTTGAATAGAGCCTTGCATCCAAATCCCATTTTTTTCATTAGGAGATACGTCGATATGCATCACGCCAGTTAGTGGCCCTGCGCCATAGCTTCGGCTTTGGGTGCCTCGATAAACTTGAATATTTTTAATTGCGGCAATACTAAAAGGTAAATTCATTACGTGATGTCCGGTTTGTAAGTCATTGACTTTGTAGCCATTAATCATTACCAAAGACTGGTCAAATGTGCCTCCCGAAATGCTTAAATCCGCTTGTGCGCCTTGCTGGTTGCGTTGCGAAAGTTCAATCCCTGCCGTATAGGTTAAGGCATTAATTAAATCAACATTAGGTTTTTCGCGCAGAGCTTCCGTATTTATTGAAGCACCATTTTTATTGGATTTTTTAAGAAGCGTCTGAGGTTGCCGATTTTCAAAAATAGTTACTTCTTGAATGGTGGTATTTTTTTGTCCGTATAAAAAGCAATTTATTAAAAAACTAAACGCTGCTATTAGATATCTCAAAATATTTTATTTAGCCCGCAAAAATAGTGGTTTTAAGTTCTCTTTGCAGTATTTAAATTTCAATAAGTAAATAATTTGAAATTTAAATATAGATTGCACTTTATTTTGTATTATTTTTGTATAAATTATTTTAAATATGAAAGATTTTAATTATTGGATGCTAAAATATCAAGAGAGTCATCAAGATAAAACGAATATTGCAATTCATTTTGTTTGTGTCCCTTTAATTTTTATGAGTCTTTTTTATTTATTATATGCCATTCCATTTCCCGAATTCATTTTAGGTAGTATTAATATTCAAAAGTCGGCATATCTTAACTGGGCAATTATTTTGTATTATTTTTTATTAATATTTTGGTTTCGCCTTCAAATTAAAATAGGATTTATTTTCCTTTTTATAGGCTTGATACTTTCATACTCATCTGTTTTTATCTATGAATTTTTATTCAGTGGTTTTTTAGAGACGCCCGTATTCATTTTTATTGTCATTTTTGTTTTAGCTTGGATTGGTCAATTTTATGGTCATAAAATTGAAGGGAAAAAACCTTCATTTGTCGATGATTTAAAATTTTTACTAATTGGCCCAATTTGGGTTGGATACAAAATTTTCGGAAAAACACCTTAATCTGAATAAGCAAAACCCAGTGTTATAACATTTAGACTTTTTATAGGAAATTTTAAGAGCTCTTTGGCACACATTTCAATGGTTGCTCCAGTAGTTACAACATCATCAATCAAGGTGATACGTTTATTAATTATGGCTTCTTTTTTTACCACTTCAAATACATTTTCAACATTTTTTTGACGTTCGGATTTACTCAATTTTGTTTGACTGACGGTAAATTTATTCCGAATTATAACATCATCTTTCGCTTCTATATTTAAAATACTTCCAATTCCATTTGCAATTGCCATACTTTGATTATAACCACGAATTGCTTTTTTGTCTTTATGTAATGGAATAGGAATTAAAAGATCCGTTTCATCAAAGATACTATTTTTCAACTCTTGACCATACCATTTTCCCATATATTCTGCCAATTCGATATGTTTATGATACTTAAATTCATGCATAATCTGGCTTGCCATATTACCTTCGTTTATATACAAAAAACTCGTAGCAGCTTTGATTGGAATAATTCCTTCAAATCGTTTTAAAACAAGATTGTCTTCAATTTTATGAAAATTTGTTTTTTCAAATCGTCCAAAACATTGAATACAAAAAAAGTCTGTTTTTTTTGGAACTCTTTTATTGCAGTGGTTACAAATATTAGGGTATAATACATCTAAAATGTTCGAGAATAGTTTCATAGTAAAAAGTTTTAAATTTCATGTATTGTTTTTTTATCTTTTAGTCATTTTGTCTAGTTGTTCTATATTCCCATAAAAACAATTTAAGTCAATATGAGGTCCTACACCTTTTAATCTTCCGGTTTCAGAATATTGCCAAAATTCCCAATGTGCAAAATCCATCAAAAAAGGTTCAAAATTGGAGTATTTTGCAATCCAAAGGTTATAATTTTTGAATTGATTTTTCAAATGTTTGTTATAATAATTTTGATAAGAATAAACAATAGGTCGCATTCCATAATGCGCTTCAACAAAATTCAACCATTTTTTAATGTCTCCAATATGCTTAGGTTGAATGCTTTTGACTTCTATATCTAATACCGGAGGCAAGTCGCCTTTTTTTATTTCTACAGTATTAATGAATAATTTAGCTTGCTTTTTCCATGGTATTTCAGGTCTATAAAAATGATAAGCCCCTCTTCTTATTTTTGTTTTCTTTAAATTATTCCAATTTTGTTTAAATTGGACATCCACTAAATAATTTCCCTCAGTGGCTTTGACAAAAGCAAATGCAATTCCTTGTTTTTCTATTACTTTCCAATCAATTTGATGTTGGTATCGAGAAACATCTACACCATAAACTTCGTAGTGTTTCCATTTTGGAAAGAAAAATGGACTGTCTATACCATATTTAAAGAATAGCAGAATTAGTGATATGACTAAAGCTATAATAAAAAGTAAGATGCATCCTTTATTTTTAGAGTGGTTTTTGTATGTTTTGTTCATCTTCATTGTTAAGAAAATAAGCGGTAAAAAGTTCTTGAAAAGCGAATTTGACTTCTTCCATTGGTATGTTTCTTCCAAGTTCTTTTTCCAGACTAGTTACTCCTTTATCTGGAATCCCACAAGGTACTATATAATTAAAATATCGAAGTTCGGTATTGACATTAAAAGCCAATCCATGCATCGTAATAAATCGGCTTGCTTTAATTCCGATGGCCATAATTTTTCGTACAGTAGGTTTGTCAATATCTAGCCATACGCCATTTTCTTTGGGTGAAATATTGGCTTCAATGCCATATTTTTTGCAAATTTCTATGCCTATTTTTTCTAAGGTGCTCACATATTTTGCCAATCCAATATTTAATTTTTTTAAATCAAAAATAGGGTAAATTACAATTTGTCCTGGTCCGTGATAAGTTATGTCACCACCTCTTCCTATTTTATAAATTTGGGCTCCTGATTGTTTGGCAAGCGGCAAAACGTGATTCATGTTTCCATTTTTACCTAAAGTATAAACGGGATGATGCTCTACAATAAAAGCTTTGAGTGTGTTTTCTTTTTGATTTAAACTATTTTGAATCGCTTCTTCAAAGGCTTCATTTTGGATTTTTTCGGCTGTTTCATAGTCCATTAATCCTAAATCGATAAATTGTATATCAACCATTATTCTTCGTTTTCCTTTTTTATATTTAAATCTTTTAATAAATTATTTATGTTTTCAACATAATCTAACGTATCGTCAAGATAAAATTCCAATTCGGGAATTTTTCTTAAATCATGTCGCATGGTGTTTCCTAATAACTTCCGAATCTCATTTTTATGTAATTTTAAATTTTCAATAACGGGTTCTTTTTCTTCCGATTTAAAAATACTGATATTAAATCGTGCTAATGCTAAATCCGAAGTAACTCGAACACTCGTTAATGTGCAAAAATTCCCTAATAAATAAGGCTTTAACTCATTAATGAGCAACTTCCCAAATTCTTCTTGCAATAAATTTGCTACTCTCAATTGTCTTCTAGAATCCATATGCTTAAATTTATTTTATTTCTTTTTATACTGTTTGCCGTATTTTTTTTTCATTTCGGCCTCGTGGTTATAGCGTTTGTTGGTCTTTTTATTTTTATCTTTTTTATCATGAAATGCGCCGCCTTCCGAAATGTTAATTTTCTGATATTTATTAGGCATCGAACTTTTAGGCATTTCGTCAGGTAAAAGTTTTGCAACAAATTCAACCTCAATAGGAATTTCATCTAATGGAATTTGATATTGCATTAAGGATTCAATTTTTTCGAGTATTTCAATTTCTAGAGGCGTAGAAAATGAAATCGCAACACCATTTTTGTCATATCTTCCGGTTCTTCCAATTCGATGTATATAATTTTCAGCAACTTCGGGTAAATCAAAGTTGATTACATGGGTAACTTCTTCAATATCAAGTCCTCGCGCCAACAGGTCTGTTGCAACTAAAATTCGTGCAGCCCCAGATTCAAAGGCTTCGAGCGCTTCAAATCTTTTGTTCTGTTGTTTATTTGCATGAATTAATTGAATATCGTCTTCATAGTGTTCCGAAATGGTATCAAATAAAAATTCAGCTTTCTTTTTGGTACTCACAAAAACCAAAACCTTTTTTAAATTTTCGTTATCCAATAAGTTTTTTAATAAATTTACTTTGGTATAAAAATTCGGTACTTCATAACGAATTTGCTGAATTGATTCCAATGGAGTTCCAGCCGGAACGGCTTCTATCATTATTGGAAAATTAAAAAAAGTTTCCATGATTTCTTCAGTTTCTCGCATTAAAGTAGCGGAAAATAAAAGATTTTGTCTCTTTTTCGGTAATTTGTCAAAAATAACAAGCAATTGAGCGCGAAATCCAAGATTAAGCATTTCATCAAACTCATCAATAATGAGCCTTTTTATATTTTTTACTTTAACCGTCCCGTTTAATAAAAAATCTACCAAACGTCCAGGAGTTGCAACCAAAACATCTACACCATTCATAATCCGTTCTGCTTGTGTTTTTGTCGTCGTTCCGCCATAAATACCCACCGTTCTTACAGTCATAAATTGAGTCAATTTTCGAACTTGCTCTACAACTTGTACAACCAATTCTCGGGTTGGAACTAATATAATAATCTGAGGATGAGGTTCTTTTGAGAAATTAAACATTCTCAAACTCGGAAGCAGATAAGCAAAAGTTTTACCTGTTCCAGTTTGTGCAATGGCACATATATCGCGCCCCGACATAGCAACCGAAAAAACTTCTTTTTGAATATGGGTTGGTGTCTCCAAGCCCAATGCATCAATTGCTTTTAATAACGATTTGCTTAAATTGAGTTCGTCAAAAGTCATAATTTCTTGAAAAGCTTACTTTTTGAATAATTACAAAAGTATAAAAAAAACAAGAAATGGGCTTAAAACAAAAGTTAAAATCATTTAAATACGATTGATTTAAAGGATAAATGACTTTTTTATTCATTCGTTCAAAACGAATCAAAGGCCCCATTTTAGCTTTGTTTAATGACAAGAAATTTCCATCGGTTGTGTAATTGTCACAATCTAGTTACACATTTATAAATTCATCTTCAATACTATTCGTTTCCATTTTTGATTTCAAATATTAGGAAATAATGTTTTTAATAAAATATAATGAAGTCTTAGAAATTCTATTTTACGAAGATACTTAATTTTTGTTTCACATTATAAATATCCATTAAATAATTTTTTAAAGCTATTTTTTTATAAATTGAATAGTTTTGTATTTTTTAGAAAGAATTTATATTTAAAATATAACAACGAATTTATGGAGCAGGTAAATCATTATAAACCAAATCATAAAATAAAAATTGTAACCGCAGCATCTCTATTTGATGGTCATGATGCTGCCATCAATATTATGCGCCGTATTATTCAGCAAAGAGGCGTTGAAGTGGTACATTTAGGTCATAATCGTTCGGTATCCGAAATTGTAAATACAGCCATTCAAGAAGATGCGAATGCAATTGCTATAACGAGTTATCAAGGCGGTCATATCGAGTTTTTTAAATATATGTATGATTTGCTTAAAGAAAGAAATTCGGGTCATATCAAAATTTTTGGCGGCGGTGGCGGTACGATTCTTCCAAATGAAATCAAAGAATTGATGGATTATGGAATTTGCAGAATTTATTCTCCAGATGATGGAAGAGCGATGGGTTTAGATGGAATGATCGACGATTTAGTTGCTAAATGTGATTTCCCTACAGGAAAAGATATCGCTATAACTTCAATTGAAGATATTAAAAAACAAGATTATAAAGCCATTGCTGAAGCTATTTCGGCCGTAGAAAATTATCCAGAATTGCATCAAGATTTTTTAAATCAAATTGAAACGCTTGCTGAAAAAAGTAAAACGCCAATTTTGGGTATAACTGGAACCGGAGGTGCAGGAAAATCTAGTATTGTCGATGAAATTGTACGTCGTTTTTTATACCATTTTACTGATTATAAAATTGCAATTTTATCCGTTGATCCTTCGAAAAGAAAAACAGGCGGTGCGCTTTTAGGAGATCGAATTCGAATGAATTCAATCAATAATGATCGGGTATATATGCGCAGTTTGGCAACCCGCCAAAGTAATTTAGCATTATCCAAATATGTAAATGATGCTTTAGAAATTCTTAAAACAGCTAACTTTGATTTAATAATTTTAGAGACCTCGGGTATTGGTCAAAGTGATACCGAAATTGTAGATCATAGTGATGTAAGTCTTTATGTCATGACACCTGAATTTGGAGCGGCATCTCAACTTGAAAAAATAGATATGTTGGATTTTGCAGATATTGTTGCGATTAACAAGTTTGATAAAAGAGGCGCATTAGATGCGTTGAGAGATGTAAAAAAACAGTTTCAACGCAATCATAATCTTTGGGATGAAGATCCTGACACCATGCCTGTTTATGGAACGATTGCTTCTCAATTTAATGACCCAGGTACAAATTCGTTATTTTATAATTTGATGAAGGCTATTAATACAAAAGCAATAGCCTTAAAAAATGATAAAAATTCGTAGTTTTTAAAAATTAATACTAATTTTGTCTTTCTTATTTAATCACATTTAATTCTCAGATGAGTCAGTCGATCCAAATTCCTAATCATATTGCTATTATTATGGACGGTAATGGTAGGTGGGCAAAAAAACAAGGTCAAGATCGCACGTTTGGTCATCAAAATGGGGTAGAGGCAGTTCGAGAAGCCATCAAAGGATGTCGAGAGAAAGGTGTAAAATTCCTGACTTTGTATGCGTTTTCTTCTGAGAACTGGAATCGACCAAAAGATGAGGTTGATTTTTTGATGGGATTATTGGTAGAAGCGATTAAAAACGAAACTCCAGAGTTATTAAAAAATGGAATCAAATTAGAATCAATCGGTGACATTTCGCAGTTGCCAAATGAAAGTTATAAATCTTTATTGGAAGCGAAAGCCGCAACGGCTCATAATACAGAACTAACACTTATTTTAGCTTTGAATTATGGAGGCCAAAATGAAATCATTCAAGCTGCAAATGCTCTAATTGAAGATTCTAAAAATGGAAATTTGCCATATTTTCCTATAGATAATGCCTTGTTTCAAAGTAAATTATATACAGCCGCATTCCCAAATCCAGATTTGTTGATTCGGACTTCAATGGAACTAAGAATCAGTAATTTTTTGCTTTTTCAATTGGCTTATAGTGAATTCTTTTTTTTAGATATATTTTGGCCCGAATTTACAAGACAGCATTTGTTCGATTGTATCGAAAAGTTTCAAAATCGTGAACGAAGATATGGAAAGACCAGTGAGCAACTTTAATCTAGAAAAATATTTTATAAAAAAGGTCTTTTTTATATTGGTTTTATTCTTGTCTCCACAACTCATTTTAGCAGAAGATGACCTCATGATGGTTAAAGATGCCGATGTTGATTTGCCATTAGATTCTACAAAATATAATGTAAGTTTTCAGTTTATAATGAATGAAGAAACCTATACATACAGAGATTTAAAGAAACTCATTCCAAGGTATGCCACAAAACATTTTGATACTTCAATTTATAATTATATTTCAGAAAATACAAGATGGATTGACTTTTATGTCATTTTTCCATGCCATAAAATAGATACTCAATTTATTAGTAAAAAAAACATTCCAAAAGGTTTTCTATTGTTTGATATGCAAATAAAATATGAAAACAGTTCCTATGTTTTTGAACTCAATAATTTTGAATGGTTAGACGAAAAAAAAGTTGTAAGAAGCATAAGTAAAATGTATAAAAGCTATAAAACGACATCGGATCCAAAAGAACGGAATTTGTATTATGGCGCATTAAAAACCGCGGAATATTTGATTGCAAAAACACTAAACAAATATACCGATCTAGTTGATGAGTTAATTGAGAATAAACTCCAATTTAAAGAACATATAAACACAGATACCATAAAACCAAATAAGATTGAAAATAAAACAGAAAAAAAATCGTTAGAAATTGAAAAACCAAAAGAGGTTTTTGAAAATCCATTTTTGGACCTTATAAAAGATATAAAGTAAGTATGTTTCGAGTTAAAATAAATATTTTTTTTATATTATTATTGTGTCTTTTTCAGATGAATTCATTAAGTTCTCAAACGTTTTCATTGGGGCCATATGCGGGATTAAATGTGTCGGATGTAGGTATTAAAACGATAGATACGACTCCAATATCTGATGCGAAATTTGGGTATCAATTTGGATTGTTTACTCGTGTTCAAATCAAACCCATTTTTATTCAATTGGAAGCTTCTTATTTTTACAGTCGTTCGGCCATTGAATATAAACAAAATGAAATTGTTCCTCAAAGTATTGATGTGGGTTATGTTGCATTTTCGGGAATGCTCGGTCTTAAACTAGGTACACTTCGAATACAAGCAGGGCCTTTTATGCATCGTGATGTTATCTTTTTACAAAATGAATCTATTAAAGATCAAATTAATATAGAAAAAGATGGCGTGCAAAATTTATTTGGTGTACAAGCGGGGATTGGAGTTAATATTGCAAAAAGATGGAATATTGATTTTAGGTATTTAAAATATTTTAGTCCTACAAATTATGTTTTTAAAGAATCTTCTGGAGAAATAAAAATAAGAGAAGCCTCTCCATCTGCTTTAGCCATTCATTTGGGATATGCTATTCTAAAGAAATAAGTCTATGATGCGTTTTCTTATCATTTTATTTTTTAGTAAAAGTGCGCTTTTTGCTCAAATCGATGTATTTAAAATGCGTTCTGATTTTGAAACGTTTCAAAAAAAGTGGCAAACACGAGGCGAAGTTTCTCAAAATCTACAAGGCGTTTCTAAGGATTCTATTTGGCACCAGTTTGATTTGGAAAATCTTTCACTATTACAAAAAAACAGTGCTTTCTTTTTGAGTCAAAGTAAACCTTTAGAACCACAAATAAATTATAGAGGCTTTGCTTCGCATCAAATTGGAATGGCTATTGATGGGCATCAAATTGAACTTTCGGCATTAAATACGAATTCCTTATTGCCCTTTTTTAACTTGGGTATTTTTAATAAATTAGAGATTGCATACGGTCAAAATTCGCTTACCTATAGCCAAAATACACAAGGTGGGATTTTGAATTTCTTTTCGTCACGTTCTCCTATTTTTAATGAAAAATATGAAGATCTATCGGCTGTTTTAGGTTATAATCTAAATTCGAAAGCACAAACGGTATCGATTCAATTTCAAAAATCGAATCATAAATGGCAAAATCAAACTCGAATATTTTATCAAAAAGCGGATGCATATACTATTGGCGCTTCTTTAAATGATCAATATGGAACTTTTGGGCAACAGCTTTTTTTAGATAACGAAAAGGGAACTTTGAATTCAAATCCACATCAAATTCCAAACGCATCGTATCAGATGATTCAAGTTTTGCAGAAGAATTCTTTGTTTTTTAATAAAAGAAATCATATCAATTTCCTTGCTTTTGTCTCTACTTTGGATGATAATTTATCGCCAATGCCATGGGATTATAGTTACAGTCCGACGAGTGCACAAAACAGACCTATTGTTTTTGGAAAATTAGACGCTGTTTGGTATCAGGATGAAGGCTTTTTTTCAAAGTTAAATGCGGGGGTTTTGTATTCAGGATTTGAAAAATCAGACAATTATTTAAGTTCTAATAATCAATATTGGAATCATTTTATTAGCAATTATAGTTTGAAAGGTTTTGTTGATATGTATAAAAATATAAATTCAAAATGGATTTTATTCGCAAACGCCAATTTGGTTGGTCAAGGCCTATCAATGAATCATACCTTTATGGATGTCAATACCAATTCATCAAGTTTTAAAGATTTAATACAAGCTAATTTAAGTTCAAAATTAGAATATCGACACAGTGATAACGTTTCCTATTTATTTGGATTTAGGGTCGGAAGCCAACAAGTCAATTTACCTTTTAATTATAAACCATTATTAATTCAAATTCCAACGGAAAATTATTATAAGCAAAATCTATTGAATTACACCGCTTATTTAACTTGGGCTAGGCATTCCTGTGAGAGTAATAATTACAGCGCCTCTTTATTTTACACCAAAAGGAATCCATCCGTTTACGAATCTTTTTCAACAGATTTTGTCGGTTTAATTTCACCTTATAAGGATTTAAAAAGTGAAGAAATTTTGGGTGTAGAGTCGCATTTCTATAAAAAATTAGACGATCAGCTTGAAGTCCAATTTTCACCATTTGCCCATTTATTTTTTAATAAAATATCAAATGGGATTACAAACATTGATGATACCATTCGATTGGGGAATCAAAGATATTTTGAACAAGATCGAAAAAATATAAAAAATGCCTTTTCAATTGGCGGTTCACTAGATATTAAATATCATCTATCCAATCGACTTTTGTTTTATACGGTTGGTCATTTAATGAAATCCCAAACTAGCGAGAATCAAACATTAGAAAATACGCCTCCTATTTATGGAAGTTTTGGATTTAAAGCCAATTTTAATACGTCTTTTTTTCATTTTTGGATGTTTTTCAATGCCACAAAAAATGTAAATGATATGGGATATCTAAATCATATTCAAAATCAAAATGCGGCTTTTATTAATAACCAATTGTTTGGGAATCCCGGTTTTGCTGTTTTCAATTTTCAATGGATTCAAAAAATACATTCAAAAATGGATGTTTCGTTTCAAATAAATAATTTATTAAATCAAAATTACCGTGCTTTTCAAAGTGAACGGTCTGGTTTAGGAAGAAATGTTCAAATGAATATTCAACTGAAATTATAACAATTTAGTAAAAATCATCTTTGATTTTTTGTTTTATCTTATATTTGTACTTCTAAAAAAAAATAAATGAGTGAAGCTTTTATAGTTTCGGCAAGAAAGTACCGTCCCAAACGATTTGATGAAGTCGTGGGGCAGGAGTCTACAACCCAAACTTTAAAAACAGCTATTAAAAACAAACAGCTGGCACATTCGTTTTTATTTTGTGGTCCTCGTGGTGTTGGTAAAACGACAATAGCAAGGATTTTAGCTAAAACAATAAATTGTAAAGATTTACAATCCGATGGAGAAGCTTGCAATCAATGCGATTCTTGTACTTCTTTCGACGCCAATGCATCTTTTAATATCTATGAATTGGATGCGGCTAGTAAAAACTCCGTGGATGATATCAAACGTTTAATTGAGCAAGTGCAATATCCTCCTCAAAATGCGCAGTATAAAATTTTCATCATTGACGAGGTGCACATGTTGAGTTCTCAAGCTTTTAATGCTTTTTTAAAAACATTAGAAGAACCGCCTGAGTATGCCAAATTTATTTTAGCGACAACCGAAAGACACAAAATTTTACCTACGATTTTATCGCGTTGTCAGATTTATGATTTTATGCGTATTTCGGTGCGAAATATTACGTCGCATTTAGCAAAAATCGCTGAAAAAGAACATATCGAAGCCGAAGAAAATGCATTAATTCTAATATCACAGAAAGCGGATGGTGGACTTAGAGATGCTTTATCGATGTTTGACCGTTTGACAAGTCTTAATGATAAAAATCTTAGTTATCAGTCGGTTTTAGATAATTTAAACATTTTAGATTATGATTATTTTTTCAAATTTGTAGATACGATTCATCAGCAAGATACCTCCCAGTTGTTATTGTATATTGAGGATGTTTTGAGTAAAGGATTTGAATTAGATACACTTCTTGAAGGTCTTTCGCAGCATATTCGTAATTTATGGGTTTGTATTCATCCAAAAACAATTGAATTGCTGGAGCACAGTAATGATATTAAAGAAAAATATAAAAATCAGTCGAAATTATATCAAGAATCCACATACTTGAATTTACTTCAAATTTTATCCGATGCCGAAAATGCTGTAAAACATTCCAGAAATAAAAGGCTTGTCGTAGAACTCGCGCTTTTAAAAATGGTATATCTTGATAAACTTACAAATACAACTTGGACGCATCTCGAAGTCGAAAAAAAAAAATAACGTAAGCGAAGTTGTTTCTAAACAAGTTGACACAGAAGCAATTCAAACTCCAATCAAAGATTTAGAAGAATCAAAACCAGTTAAGTCTCCTGCGATGCTGTCGATTGAAGATTTAGCACAAAAAGTAGAAAAAGAAATCAGTAGCTCGCAAGTTGCTGATGAAGTCGTAGAGATTCAAACTGTAGAAAATCTTAATATTTGGCCAGAATTAATTCCATTATTACCCAAAGGAAATGTCAATATCGATTATATCAAAGGATTGGAGCCTGAAATTAAAAATGACACCTTTGTTTTTAATGTTTCCAATACCATTCAAGAGCAAATGGTGCTTTCTTGTTTTAGAATTTTAAAACAAGTATATTTCCAAAAAACGTCCAAAAATGCGGGATTTGAGTGTATGGTTAATGAATCCTTAGTTGAAACCTTTTCCAATAGTGCTTCTTTAAGTAAAACGGACAAATTTAATGCCTTAGCCCAAAAAAATCCATTACTAAACAAATTATTGGTAGATTTTGGTTTGGATTTGTATGATTAGTTTGACTTAATAATTAAACGTATAATTAATTGTAAATCAATAAATTTTAAAATTTATTCTTGAAATGATAACGCGGAGTTGAACTCAAATAGTTAATGTATTTATAACTGCGTATTCATCTAATGCTTAAATTAGTTTAAATACAAAACAAAAATCATCTAAAAACATAAACACTTTTTAGATAAATTTTATATCTTTGTGAGTTTTTTATAATTAAAAAAGTCTTAAAAAATAATGGGAAATAGTAATCCAACTAAAAAATTATTTCAAAAATGTTATAATTTTACAAGAGCTGATGAAATTAAATCGGCTGGTATATATCCTTATTTTAACCCTATTGAGGAAAGTGAAGGCCCAGTAGTAGATATGAACGGAAAACGCATCATTATGGCGGGTTCTAATAATTATCTTGGGTTAACTTCGCATCCAAAAGTTAAAGAAGCCGCAATTCAAGCCATTAATAAATATGGTACAAGTTGCTCGGGTAGTCGATATTTGACAGGAACTATTGATTTGCATAATGAATTAGAACATAAATTAGCTAAATTCGTAGGAAAAGAAGCTGCTTTATTGTTCAGTACAGGATATCAAGCGGGTCAAGGTGTTATTTCTCCTTTGGTTGGTCGTCATGATAAAATAATCAGCGACCGTGATAATCATGCCTCAATTCAAACCGCCAATATGTTGGCTAAAGGTACTTTTGGTACCGAAATCTTGAGATATCATCATAATGATATGGCAGATTTAGAGAAAAAGCTTGAGTCCATAAAAGATATAGATGGCGCTAAATTTATCGTTACGGATGGGGTATTTTCCGCATTTGGAGATATCCCAGAATTAGATAAAATTAATGCTTTAGCTAAAAAACATGGCGCTCAAATACTTGTTGATGATGCACATGCGTTTGGTGTTATTGGCGAAGGAGGACGAGGAACGGCTAGTGAATTTGGATTGACAGATGATGTAGATTTAATTGTTTGTACATTTAGTAAAACATTAGCAAGTTTAGGTGGTTTTGTGGCTGGAGAAGAGCGTGTAATTAACTATTTAAAACATCATAGTCCAGCATTAATTTTTAGTGCTTCACCAACGCCAGCTTCCGTAGCTAGTGCGATTGCTGCTCTTGATATTTTAGTAGAGCAACCCGAATTGGTAGCAAGATTAAATCATAATGCCGATTATGTAAGACAAGGATTAATCGGAATGGGATATAATGTATTTCCTTCTCGTACCGCCATTGTATCAGCAATTATTGGCAATGACCTAAAAGGTTTTGAGTTATGGAAAGGATTGTTTGATGAAGGCGTATTTGTAAATGTTTTCGTTCCACCTGCAGCGCCTCCGGGCATGTCGATGATGCGAAATAGTTTTATGGCTTCTCACGAAAAAGAACACTTGGATATTATCCTTGAAAAATATCATAAAGTTGGTAAACAAATTGGTTTAATTGACTAAAATTAACTTTTTGATAGCATATATCAAGGATTAAAACAAATGGAAGAAAAAGATAAGAAAAATATTGTAAACATACCACATGTAGATACACTTTACAAAAAGTGGTTTTTAGAATATGCTTCTTATGTTGTTTTAGAAAGAGCCATTCCTGCTTTATATGACGGTTTAAAACCCGTTCAACGTCGTATTCTTCACGCAAT
Organism: Chitinophagales bacterium; assembly: GCA_044368655.1. Classification (GTDB taxonomy): domain Bacteria; phylum Bacteroidota; class Bacteroidia; order Chitinophagales; family JADJOU01; genus CHPMRC01. The sequence continues at coordinate 56,802 of JBIPPB010000002.1, forward strand.
GAAAGAACAAGACGATGGAAGATTTACAAAAGTAGCAAATTTAATAGGGCAAACGATGCAGTATCATCCTCATGGTGATGCGAGTATTGGAGATGCTTTAGTTAATATAGGTCAGAAAGAATTATTAATAGAGACTCAAGGAAACTGGGGGGATATTCGAACAGGAGATTCGGCTGCCGCACCAAGGTATATCGAAGCTCGATTGTCGAAGTTTGCGCTTTTTGCATGTTTTCACGACCAAAATACCGAATGGCAATTGAGCTATGATGGTAGAAAAAGAGAGCCTGTATTTTTACCCATAAAATTCCCATTGTTACTTTCAGATGGGGTAGAAGGTATTGCCGTAGGTATGAGTACCAAAATATTACCTCATAATTTTATTGAACTTTGCGAAGCTTCCATAAAATGTATTAAAAATCAACCTTTTGAATTGTATCCAGACTTCTTACAAGGAGGAATTATTGATGTTTCAAACTATAATCAAGGAAATCGAGGCGGGAAAATACGTTGTAGAGCAAAAATTGAAAAGGTAGATACCAAAAATATTAAAATTACGAGTGTTCCATACAGTGTAACTACGGAGAAATTAATAGAGAGTATTCTAGCCGAGAATTCAAAAGGGCGAATTAAAATTAAAAAAGTCAATGACAACACCGCAAGTGATGTCGAAATAAATATTGAATTGGTGCCGGGCACTTCTGTAGATCATACGATTGATACACTTTATGCTTTTACCCAATGTGAAGTTTCAATTAGTCCTTTGGGATGTTGTATTATTGATAATAAACCCATGTTTTTGGGGGTGGATGAATTGCTGCGATTAAGTACTCAAAATACTATAAGACTTCTTCAAAGTGAATTGAATATCAAAAAGAAAGATCTTGAAGACCGTTGGCATTTTTTAAGTTTGGAGAAAATATTTTTTGAAGAACAAATTTATAAAGAGCTTGAGAAAAAACATGAGACCTGGGATATTGTTTTGATGCAAATTGAGAAAGCATTTGAACCATTTTTAGGGGTTTTTAAAAGAGCTGTAACTAAAGCAGATTACGAAAAATTAACGGAAAAGCCTGTTCGTCGAATTTATAAATTAGATATTGACGATTTAAAATCTAAGATTTTAAAAATTGAAGAAGAAATCGTTCAGATTCAACATCATTTAGATCATATTGATAAATATGCAATTGATTATTTTAAAACATTAATCGATAAATTTGGCAAAGGAAGGGAACGAAGAACGGAGATAAAGCCGTTTGAGAAAATTGAAGTAAAGCAAGTCGTATTGAATAATCAAAAGCTCTATGTAAATTATAAAGATGGATTTATCGGTCATGGACTTAAAAAAGAGGAGTTTGTTTGTGATTGTACAGATATTGATGATATCATTGTAATCCGTAAAGATGGAAAAATGATGGTTTCTCGTATTACGGATAAAAAATTTGTTGGAAAAGATATTTTGTATTGTGGCGTATGGAAAAAAGATGATGAACGCACGGTTTATAATTTGATTTACCTAGATCCTAAATCGGGTAAAAATTATGTAAAAAGATTTCAGGTTTTGGCCATAACTCGAGATAAAGAATATGATATTACCAATGGTAATTCGTGTAGTATTTTATATTTATCTGCCAATCCAAATGGAGAAGCCGAAATTGTAAATGTAAAACTGTCGCCTTCATGCAAAGCGCGTGTTAAAATATTTGATTTTGATTTTAAAACCGTTTTAATCAAAGGAAGGAATAGTCAAGGAAATATTTTATCTTCATATCCCATTTTGAAAGTGCTTATGAAGAAAAAAGGAACTTCAACACTTGGAGGAACACATCTTTGGGTACATAATGAAACGGGGCGTATTAATAAAAATCAAGAAGGTAGATATATTGGCGAATTTTTAAGTGAGGATCAGTTTTTAGTGATTTATAATAATGGAACGTATTATTTAGGAAATCTTGAAAATACGCTTAAAGTGGATACCGATCGATTGGTTCATATCCAAAAAATGGATGAGAATATAGTTTTAAGTGCGGTGTATTTTGATGGCGCTTCACAAAATTATTATGTAAAACGTTTTCAAATTGAAGTTAAAACAGATTTGAAAGAACATAGTTTTATTTCAGAAGATGAAAAAAGTAAGTTGATTGTTGCTTCAACGGCATCAAATCCTATCATTCAATTTGAAGTTTTGAAAGGCAAAAGTAAAGAGGTGGTCGAAGAAGTTATTGATTTATCCGAATTTATTGATGTAAAAGGATGGAAATCGTTGGGAAATCGTATGACACAATTTCCTTTAAAAGAAGGTATTACTCTTCAAACAGCTCATCTTGAATTGGAATATGAAGTCCCTGTAAAACTTGAAAAAGAACAACCTACCTTGGAAGAAGTTGAGAAGCAAGTCAAAGATTTTCAAATAGATAAGTCCGATTTAGCTCAAGGTGGCATTCAGTCAACATTGTTTTAATTTTCTTCATTTTTTATCATTTTGTTTTTTTAACTAAAAATTGCATAAAAGCCACGTAAATAAAAGGCTTGAGCTAATTATTTATTCTATTTTTGCTTTTTAACAAAATTAAAATAAATAACAAATGAAAAAACAAATTTTATTCCTTACTTTTTTTGCGGTTATAATAAGCAGTTTTGCTCAGTCATATTATGCAATGCCTCGAACAATTAAAACCGAAGGTAGAGAAACGCTAAGTCTAAAACCAGATATAATATCTATCGAATTTAATGTTTATAATGAAACCTCAAAAACAAAACTTAAATTACCTTTGGAAAAGTCTGAGCAACAAATCCGCGCATTTTTAAAATCAAAAAGCATTGATGATAAAAAATTTATAGCCAATAATGACCCTGCTCTTTGCACGTATGGTTATATGACTTGTACAATATCAAATATATCACCAATTGAGTTTGATAAAATTAATTCTTATTTTAAAAAGAATCCATATATTGAAAATTATTTTATCAATAAAACGATTCTTAAAAAGGAAACGATAGCTAAAAATGCGGATTTATTAGCAACCAAAAGTGTAGAAAATGCTAAGAAAAGAGCCAATGAAATCGCTAAAACTTTAGGTGAAAAAATCACAGTAATTCAATCGATTACGCTTCAAAATACATTTATAGATGCGAGTCAAGATGTAGAAGAAACACCTTATAATACCGATGAAATAAAGCCAATTTCTATTTATTTGGATATTATTGTTGAATATGCTATAGAAACCAAAGACAGTTCGTTAAACCGAGTACCATTTTTACCTCGATTAATTCATTTAAATACAACCTCTTATGAATCCATCAAAAAAGAAAAAGCTTTAGTTACTTTTCGACTGGGAATAACAGATTTTGATGAAAATGCGCTTGACGTTTTTAATAAATTAAAAAAACAAATGAGCGCGACGCTTCAAAAATATGGTGTGAATCCTCAAACCGCATTAGTTAAAAATACGGATGATCAAGAAGTGTATTTTGCAGATTATTCTTTTGAATTAAATGGTGCGGAAAAACTCGATAAACTTTATGTTGACTTATCATTTAATAAAAATGTTAGTGATATTACCTATTCGGATCTTCAAAATAGTATTGATTCTACAGTTTTAGATAAGTTAAATGAACAACTGACGGTAAAGAATGTTAAAGATGCAAGAGCATTAGCCGAAAAACTGGGACGTTTGTTTGATGTAAAAGTGCTTAGAAACTATGATTTTGTAGATGGAAATATGTCTGAAGCATACAGTAATAAATCAACTTACGATGGTAATTTAAAAGGATTAGAAAGCGCTCATATACACAAAAATTATCAAAAAACATCTTATATGAGCTTTCAAATTCAGTAAAATATGCAATTAATGCTTTATTATATATATTAATTAGCATGAAATAGTCATTATTATTTTAGTATCTTTGCGTATCTAATTTAAAAACGATATGTGTGCTAAAATAGCAGTAATTGGAGGTGGTTTTGCAGGACTTTCTGCGGCTTCGTATCTTCAAAAAATGGGTCATCAAGTTACTATTTTTGAAAAAAATGAACAAATCGGGGGACGCGCACGGAAGTTTGAGGAGCAGGGTTTTGTATTTGATATGGGACCTAGCTGGTATTGGATGCCTGACGTTTTTGAAAATTATTTTAAAGATTTTGGATATAAAGTATCTGACTTTTTCGAGCTCGTTCAATTAGATCCCGGTTTTGATGTTGTTTTTAGTAAACATGATACTTTTTCGGTAGATGCTGATTTTGAAAAAATTAAAGATAAATTTGAGCAATTAGAGAAAGGGAGCGGTGCCAAACTTGAAAAATTTATTAACGAGGCCGATCGTAAATATCAAGTAAGCATGAACGATATTGTGTTTAAGCCTTCGTATTCTTTATTTGAATACATGAATTGGAAAATAATAAAAAATGTGCTCGCTGTTGATTTTTTTATTCCACTTCGAAGTAGTTTAAAAAAATATTTTACGCATCCGAATATTTTAAAAATTATGGAGTTTCCGGTGCTTTTCTTAGGCGCAATGGCAGATAAGATTCCGGCACTTTACAGCATTATGAATTATGCCGCATTAAAGCAAGGGACATTTTATCCACTTGGTGGTATGCATAAAATTGTAGAAGCTATGGAAAAAGTAGCTGTAAAACTTGGTGTTGAAATTCAGCTTCACGCTGAAGTTCAAAAAATTATAGTAGAAGGAGGTAAAGCAAAAGGGATTGTAGTGAATCAAAATACTATTGCGTTTGATGGTGTTGTTGCAGCGGCAGATTATGAATTTGTAGAACGTAAACTTCTTGAAAGTTCATATCAAAATTATAATTCAGAATATTGGGATAAAAAGGTGTTTGCGCCTAGTAGTTTATTGTTTTATATTGGAGTTTCCAAAAAAATAGATAAGCTAAATCATCATACTTTGTTTTTTGATACCGATTTTGAATTGCATTCTAAAGAGATATATCATAATCCTAAATGGCCTACAGAACCTTTATTTTATGCTTGTACGCCTTCGGTTACGGATGCGAGTGTAGCTCCTGAAAATTGTGAAAATTTATTTTTATTGATTCCGATTGCAACCGGATTAGAAGATAATGAAGCGCTTAGAGAAAAGTACTTTGACAAAGTAATGGCTCGATTGGAAGATTACTGCGAAATGGATATCCGAAGTCATATTATTTACAAACGTTCTTATTGTAAAAATGATTTTATTTTTGATTATAATTCATTTAAAGGAAATGCCTATGGTTTAGCCAATACGTTATTGCAAACAGGTCCTTTAAAGCCAACTTTAAAAAATAAAAAGGTGTCGAATTTATATTATTGCGGACAATTAACAGTTCCTGGTCCGGGTGTTCCTCCTTCATTAATTTCAGGAAAAATTGTGGCAGCCGAGATTTCTAAAAATCTACCATTATAGTTTTTGTATCATTTTGTAGTTTTTAATTTATTTTTGCATAAATTTCTTTTATGACCAAACATGTTTATCTTGATAGTGCTGCGACAACTTTAGTATCCAAAGAAGTGGTTGAAGCAATGACCCAAAGCTTGTCAGAAGTTTATGGAAATCCAAGTTCTACACATCATTTTGGTCGTATTGCAAAAGGACAATTGGAAGAGTCTAGAAGACATGTCGCCAATGTAATCGGTGCAAAACCCAATCAAATTTGTTTTACGTCATGTGGAACGGAAAGTAATAATATGGTATTGCGAAAATCGGTTGAACAATTGGGTGTTGAGCGAATTTTAACTACTCCAATAGAACACCCTTCGGTTTATCAAACATTAAAAGAGCTTGCTCAAAAAATAGAAGTTGTATATCTTCCTATTTGTCCTAAAGGAAGTGTTTTAGTTGACCAATTAGAACAAATAATAACGTCGTCATCTAAAAAAGCATTAATAAGCGTGATGCATGCTAATAATGAACTTGGGACTTTAAATGATATTGAATCAATTTGTAATATTGCACATAAAAATGGCGCTCTTGTTCATAGTGATATGGTACAAACGGTTGGACATTTACCAATTGATGTAACCGCTTTAGGGATTGATTTTATAGTGGCTTCTGCGCATAAATTTCATGGACCAAAAGGGATTGGGTTTCTTTATTCAAAACAAACGAATGCGGTAGGGGCTTTTATTTCAGGAGGTTCTCAAGAGCGTGGTATGCGAAGTGGAACGGAAGGTCTGGCATCTATCGTTGGTTTGTCGGTTGCTATTCAAAATGCGACGCGTCATATTCATGAAGATTTAAAATATGTGGATGAATTGCGCCATTTTATGGCAAAAAAATTAACTGAGAAAATTCCTAATATTGAAATAATAACGCCCTTAGATAAAAGTCTTTATACGGTTTTGTCTGTTGGTTTTCCGACTACAATGAGTAATGACATGTTGCCTTTTCAGTTAGATATGAAAGGAGTCGCTTGCAGTAGTGGAAGTGCTTGCAGTAGTGGAGCAAACAAAGGTTCACATGTTTTGGAAGCGATTAATTATCCTAAAGATCGAAAAGTGATTCGATTTAGTTTCTCAAAATACAATACCAAAGATGAAATTGAATATGCAGTCAATCAAATAGAAAGTTTGTATATGGAAATGCATCAAAAAATGTCACAGTAATTTATCGATAAACCACTTTCTGTGGTCTTGAAATATCCAATCCTTGAAAACGGAATGGAATAACCGAAGAGATAACGATTCCCTTTTGAATAAATTGTCCTGTAGTAGATGGATAAAACCCATATTGTATTTGAATCAAATCAAAGACCATATTTTCATTTCTAAAGGCAAATCCAAAGCTTGCTCCACTATATACAGGGCCTTCATAAATTGATTTGTTATTTTGACGCATTCGAGCAATTTCAAATAAAGAAAAGAAATAGGTTCTGAATCCAATTAATGAAAAAGGAAAGTAAACATTATTTTGAATACTCAACGCAAAACGATCTTGCCCTCGAATAGCACCATTACTAAGTCCTCGAATTCCATCAAATTCATTAAAGTTAATAAAATTATAATCGTCTTGATTAATTCCTAAAGTATATCTTGAATTTAAGTAATTCCGAATTCTAAGTTTACCCAAACGAATAACCGAACTCGTCAATTGGATGTTCAGGTCAAGAACGCCACGAGTTGCTTGATTCTCAAATTCATTAATGCCTAATTTTGCACCTAAATTTAAGTAATTATTATTTTTATTATAGAATTGTCCTAATATTTGAAATCCATAATAAGTAGTTTTCCCAAATTCCGTATTACTTAAGCCATAAATTAGATTTGTAGAAAAACCGGTAGGGACATCTTCGGTTCTTCCGAATCCATTTAATAAACGATCTTGTACATATTTAATGCGCGCATAACCAATACTACTTAAGAATCCCGTTTGATTCCAAAAATCTGGAAGATTCCTAACATCTTGATTTCTTTTCGTATAGATATCTTGATTGAAGTTAATTCCTAAAACTAATGCATTTTGTGTAAATTTCTTAATGGTTTTAAAAGGAATTGCATGACTAATCCATACTTCATTTTTCACTTTGTTTATGTTAAAACTAGAGTCTAACGTGAAATTATAAAAATCTTGATTTTTAAATGATGAAAAAACGCCTCCTGCCCATCGAAATTCGGGTCTTGCAAATTCGCGTGATAGTGAAAGCTGAACCGATTGATCATCTCTAAAGTTATAATAATGGGCATTTAAGTCAATAAAGCTTTTTTTGAAAATATTTGGAATTGTATAATAATAGCCACTACCAAATTTTTGTTTTGTATCATTTTGATTAATAACAAATTTTGTTCGAAGCTGATGCCCCGTTCCAAAAATATTGAAGTTGCTAACTCCAAAATTAAAACTACTTATTGAATTAAATCCAAATTCAAAATCATAAGGTAATACATCTTGAATATATAAATAAAGATCAATATTGCCGTTTTGATTTAATATAGGTACAAAACGTACATCGTGAAAAATATTTGAATTACGAATAAGACGGGCATTTTCTAATGCTCTATAACTCGAGAAATAATCTCCTGATTTGAAAAATAGAAATCGGTTTTGAATTAATTTTTGAGAAGTGGTTACATGCAGTTTTTCGGATAAAAACTTTTCTAAGCCTGAAGCTTTTTGTGAGGTGTCATAAATATTTTCTCCAAAAACCTTAAATTGTTTGATAATTATTGTGTCAATTTTTAAATCTTCAAAAGGAAGCAAATGTTGTCTTTTCTTTTCAAATTCAACTTCTTCGTTATAATTACTCCTTCTATAGATATTTCGAAATAAAAGATTGTGAATTTCACTCGATACTACATTACCACTATAGGCATTTTTAGTTTTTTCACTTCGAATGCTATCTTTGATTCGCATCTTTTCATCGATTTCATCTTTTTGAGCTTCAATATTATTATAAAAAAAGAAGATGAAAAAAATAGAGATAAAAAATCTACACATTTAGAGAACATTATTTGAGATTATTCGAATTCATATGCATCGCTTGCATTTGTTTAAGTGTTCGTTCCATTCCATCAGGTGATCCATCCAAGAATATAACATTACCTTTTCCTTGTTCTGCAAAATTTTTCATAGCTTCCGTCCAAATACTAAATAAAACAAAAGATGCATCTAAATTTTGGTCTTGCATTTCTTTGGCCGCATTCGCCATACCTTTAGCAACTTCTTCTCTAAATAGTGCAACCCCTTGTCCTCTTAATTGAGCGGCTTCTTTTTCGGCATTAGCCGCAATGATAATGGCACTACCTTCCGCTTCAGCGGCTTTAGTTTTTGTGATATACAACGCTTGTCCTTCGTTTTCGGCAGCCGCTTTTAAATTATTACTCGCAACAACTTGTGCCATAGAGCGCATAATCGCTTCATCAAATTGAATATCATTTATTTGTAAATCAAGTAAATGAAAACCCCACTCGGCTAATGTACTATCTAAGTGACCTTTTACTTCATCTACAATCTCTTTTCTCAATCCTAAAACTTCACTTTGTCTTTTGGTAGCCACAAATGATCGTATTGAACCTTCAATACTTCGTACTAAAGTTTGCATAAAACTTCGTTCATCCACAAATTTAAAAGCTACTTTTTGAATGGTGTCATCCGTTCCATCGATAACTGAGTATAACAACATTGATTTAAAATTAACGTTTGCTTGATCTTGGGTTATCGCAACAAACTCTAATTCGGCAGATCGGTTTTGAATGGATATTCGTTTAAAAATAGTTTCTAAAATAGGTATTTTTAAATTTAACCCTGGATGCGCCACCCTTCGATACCTACCAAACATGGTAATAACAGCTACTGTTCCTTGCTGAACGGTAAATAATCCTGATGCAATAATGATAAAAACAATTGCAAAAATAACATAAAAAAATACGGACATAAAAAAGGGGTTTGGTTAATCAATCTACAAATATATACTAATTGTAAATTATTCTAATGTTAATTTATAGATTCATTTAAAATGTAACATTTATTAATTATTTAATGATTAAAATTAAGATCGTTCTTAAAGCCATCCTTAATTTTATAATTCCCATAAAATGCTAATAAAAAACAAAAAACTCCAACAGTTAAAGCACCATAAACCTCATTATTAAATAGATGGGATAAGTATTGAAAAGCAATAGAAATCGGAACAACACTTCCTCTTACAATATTTGGAATCATTGTACTGGCAGTAGCTCTAAAGTTGGTGCCAAATTGTTCCGCACCATTAATTACAAACAATGCCCAGTATCCCGTGCCACAACCAAGAAGAAAATTCATTAAGTAATAGAAACTTGAATTTTGATTTTTATCTAATAAATAGATGCAAACTAAAAAAAATGAAAGAACTAAGTAAATATTAATGACTTTCTTTCTACTTTTTAAAAATTGACTTAATAATCCACTTATTAAATCTCCAACCGAAAGACCTAAATAGGTCCACATAATACAATCAGCTACCGAAATTTCAATCTGACTATTTGCAAGAGCAAATCTATTGGCCAAAGAAGACAACGTTCCTACAATATACCATATTGGAATTCCAATAAGTGTACAATAAATAAATTTTTTTAAAATTTTTTTATCATTAAGCAGCATCCATAAGTCTCCTTTTTTTATTTCTTTATTCTTATTTTCTTTAAATAAATGACTTTCTAGATTTGAAGTTCTTAATATTAATAGAAGAAAACCCATCGCTCCACCTATAATATAAGCGATTTGCCAATTTTGAAAATTCCAACCAAATATGCCGTTTATATAATAACCTTTATTACCTACCAAAGCTGCAACAACAGCTCCTAATGCACCAAAAGTTACAATAATCATTGTTCCTAATCCACGTTTTTTTTGATCTAAGGTTTCGCTAACCAAAGTGATTCCAGCTCCTAATTCTCCAGCTAAACCGATGCCCGCAATAAATCGGAGTATCTTGTATTGAACTAAATTCTCAACAAATGCATTTAAAAAATTTGCTGTAGAATATATTAAAATAGAACCAAATAAAACAACAACTCTACCTTTTTTATCCCCCAACATCCCCCATAAAATACCACCAATGAGCATTCCGATCATTTGATAGTTAAAAAGACTAATTTCATGAAGTTTAGTTTCAGCTAAAGAAAATCCAAGGGCATCTAAACTTTCTTTTTTAACAATATTGAATAGAACCAAATCATATATATCTACAAAATATCCTAAAGAAGCAACTATAATTATTATCCAAGCTTTTCGATTCATTTTTTTTTCTGTAAAATTAAATTTATAAATAAAAAGTCGTGTGAAAAAAATAAAATTTAGTATTAAAAATGTATAAAAAATGCCAAATAATATACTGAAAATCAGTTTATTGTATATGATATTTAAGATTATTTAAAAAAAATACTTGCGAAAAAAAATAGAATATATATCTTTGCAAACCTTTTTAAAAAATAAAGGGAGTATAGTAAAGCGGTATTGTACGATAATTTTATTTAAGTTCTTTGATTTAATAGTTGTAAATAAACAACCAAAATTTATATTGCCGAAGTAGCTCAGTTGGTAGAGCAGCTGATTTGTAATCAGCAGGTCGGGGGTTCAAGTCCCTTCTTCGGCTCTAAGTTGGGCAGTTACCAGAGTGGCCAAATGGGGCAGACTGTAAATCTGCTGCGAAAGCTTCGGTGGTTCGAATCCATCACTGCCCACATTATTTACAATTTTAAATCATTAAGAACAAAAATTAAAAATAATTGCGGAAGTAGCTCAGTTGGTAGAGCATCAGCCTTCCAAGCTGAGGGTCGCGAGTTCGAGTCTCGTCTTCCGCTCCATTTATTTTTAATAAAAAATATTTTAGACTGGTAATTCTGAAATTATGCACTTCGCATAATTTTTTTGTTTTTACTAGCCGACGTAGCTCAGGGGTAGAGCGTTTCCTTGGTAAGGAAGAGGTCGAGGGTTCAAATCCCTTCGTTGGCTCATAAATATTAGAGTAAGAATTATATAAATTTTATATATAATTAAATTAATTTTAAACCAAATTTAAAATCAAATAAAATGGCAAAAGAACAATTTATTAGAACCAAACCACACGTAAACATTGGTACTATTGGTCACGTTGACCACGGAAAAACAACTTTGACTGCTGCTATCACTTCAGTTTTAGCAGGCAAAGGATTAGCACAAAAGAAAGATTATGATTCAATTGATGCGGCTCCTGAAGAAAAAGAAAGAGGTATTACTATTAATACGGCTCACGTAGAGTATGAAACAGAGACTAGACACTATGCACACGTTGACTGTCCAGGTCACGCGGATTACATCAAAAACATGATTACAGGTGCTGCTCAAATGGACGGTGCTATATTAGTAATTGCTGCTACAGATGGTCCAATGTCTCAAACAAGAGAGCATATCTTATTAGCTCGTCAGGTAGGTGTTCCTAAAATCGTAGTTTTCATGAACAAAGTTGATTTAGTTGACGATCCTGAAATGTTAGAGCTTGTAGAAATGGAAGTAAGAGAGTTATTATCAAGTTATAAATATGATGGTGACAACACTCCAGTTATCAAAGGTTCGGCTTTAAAAGCTCTTAACGGCGAAGCAGATGGTGTTAAAGCTATCGAAGAATTAATGAGCACAGTTGATGAGTATGTTCCAATTCCTCCAAGACCAACAGATCTTCCTTTCTTATTACCAGTAGAGGATGTATTCTCTATTACAGGTAGAGGAACAGTTGCTACAGGTAGAATTGAAAGAGGTATCGTTAAAACTGGTGAGGCTGTTGAAATCGTAGGTTTAATGAAAGAAGGTGAAAAACCTTTAACTTCTACAGTTACTGGTGTTGAGATGTTTAGAAAAATTCTTGACATTGGTGAAGCTGGTGAAAACGTTGGTTTACTTTTAAGAGGTATCAACAAAGAAGATATCAAAAGAGGTCAAGTAATTTGCCACCCTGGTACAATTACTCCACACACTGAATTCAAATGTGAGGTGTATATCTTATCTAAAGATGAAGGTGGTCGTCACACACCATTCTTTAACAAATATCGTCCTCAGTTCTATTTAAGAACTACAGACGTTACAGGTGAAATTACTTTACCAGAAGGTAAAGAAATGGTAATGCCAGGTGACAACTTGACATTAACAGTTCAATTGATTTATCCTGTTGCTTTAGAGAAAGGTTTACGTTTCGCTATCCGTGAAGGTGGTAGAACAGTAGGTGCTGGTCAGGTAACTGATATTATTAAGTAATTTATTATTCTTGGGTACTTAGTACCCAAGAATTTATACGGGTGTAGCTCAGTTGGTAGAGCGAAGGTCTCCAAAACCTTAGGCCGTGGGTTCGAGCCCTACCGCCCGTGCATTTTAATTTTCTCAATTTAAAAATAATGAATAGTATTGTTACTTATTTTAAAGAGTCTTATATAGAACTTAAAGAGCGTGTTACATGGCCTACAATGCCAGAGTTACAAAAACTAACTACTATTGTATTGGTTTCACTAGCTATTATAACAATTGTTATTCTAATTATGGATCAATTGAGCAAGTTAGCAATTATTGATATGTTTTACGGTAATATATAATGATGATGTCAATAGAAAAGAAGTTATATGTTCTCAAAGTAGTTAGTGGACATGAAAATAAAATTAAGAATTATATTGAACTAGAAACAATGCGTTCTAATTGGCAAGATATTATTCTTAATGTATTTGTTCCTACGGAGAAAGTCTATAAAATCAGAAATGGCAAAAAAGTGATCACCGAAAAAACTTTATATCCTGGCTACATGTATATTGAGGTTAGCGAAAAAATGATTACGAGCGAGGTATTAGCTACTATAAGAAATATAAGTGGTGTAATGAATTTCTTAGGAGGAAATCAACCTCAAGCGCTAAGAGATGCTGAAGTTCAGAAATTGTTTGGTAGAATGGATGAAATGCTTGATAGAGGAGAGAGTATGCTTGAACCTTTTATTATAAATGAATCTGTTAAAGTTATTGAAGGTCCTTTTGATGGTTTTGTTGGTACTATAGAAGAAATTAATGAAGATAAGAAAAAATTAAAAGTTGTAGTTAAGATCTTTGGTAGAAAGCAACCGGTTGAGGTTAATTTTACACAAGTAGAAAAAATTAATTAATAAGAAAAATTTAAAAACGTATATAATATCATGGCAAAAGAAATAGAAACCTATGTAAAACTCCAAGTAAAAGGAGGACAAGCCAATCCAGCTCCACCAATCGGTCCTGCTTTAGGTTCGAAAGGTGTTAATATTATGGATTTTTGCAAACAATTTAATGCAAGAACTCAAGACCAACCAGGTAAAATTTTACCTGTTTTATTAACGGTTTATAAAGACAAATCTTTTGATTTTGTAATTAAAACACCTCCAACTCCAATATTATTATTAGAGACGCTTAAAGCAAAAACGGGTTCAAAACAAAGTAATAGAGATAAAATTGGTTCTGTTACATGGGATCAAGTAAAGGCTATTGCTGAAATCAAAATGCCGGATTTAAATTGTTTTACAATTGAATCTGCTATGAAAATGGTAGCGGGTACTGCTCGTAGTTTAGGAATCACTGTTTCAGGTACTGCACCTTGGCAAGATTAATTTATATTATTTAATATTAAAATATATTATTGTGGCTAGAATTTCAAAAAAGAGAAAAGAAGTAAATAAATTAGTTGATAAAACTAAATTATATACAATGGATGAAGCTTCTGATTTAATCAAAAAGATAAATACTACTAAGTTTGATGCTTCTGTAGATTTACATGTTAGATTAGGAGTAGATCCAAGAAAAGCGGATCAAGCTTTAAGAGGTACCGTTACGCTTCCAAACGGTTCGGGTAAAACTAAAAAAGTTTTAGTATTTTGTAAACCAGAAAAAGAAGCTGATGCAAAAGCTGCAGGTGCTGATTTTGTAGGTTTAGAAGAGTACATTACTAAAATTGAACAAGGATGGACAGATATTGATGTTATTGTAGCAACACCAGATGTTATGGCTACTATAGCAAAGTTAGGTCGTGTTTTAGGTCCTAGAAATTTAATGCCTAATCCAAAATCTGGAACTGTTACACCAGATGTGGCTAAAGCTGTTGAAGAAGTTAAGAAAGGTAAGATTTCTTTCAGAGTTGATAAGTTTGGTATAGTTCATTCATCAATAGGTAGAATCTCTTTTACTAAAGAACAAATCAAACAAAATGCTGAAGAATTTATTGCAACTCTTCAAAAAATGAAACCGAGTACTGCAAAGGGAGTTTATATGAAATCAATTTCAATAGCAACTACTATGAGTCCAGGTATTTCAATTGACACTAAATCAATAAGTTAAGATTATGAATAAGCAACAAAAAGGTGAGATTATAGAATCTCTAAAAGATCAATTTAATGAAGCTCAGTTCTTTTATTTTATTGATGAAAGTACACTTAGTGCTTCAAAAACTAGTAACTTAAGAAGAGCTGCTTTTAATGAAAATATTCATTATAATGTTGTAAAGAATACATTAATTAAAAAAGCTTTACAAGCATCTAACAAAAATAATGATGAACTAATATCAGTTTTATCAGGTCCAACTGCGGTCTTTTTCTCTACAAATGCAAATAATATTGCTAAGTTAATTAAAGAGTTTAGATCTGATGCAGAAAAGCCTTCATTAAAAGCTGCGTATATAGATTCTGATATATTTATTGGAGACAATGAATTAAAAACTTTAATTGCACTTAAATCTAAAGAAGAATTAGTCGGTGAGGTTATTGGTTTACTTCAATCTCCAATTAAAAATGTTCTTGGTGCGCTTCAATCAAGTTCTGGACAAAAAATAGCTGGTTTATTAAAAACTATCGAAGAAAAAAATAATTAAAATTAATTCACAACAATTATAAATTTAAAATTAAAAAAATCATGGCAGATGTAAAACAATTAGCAGAAAGTTTAGTTAACTTAACTGTAAAAGAAGTACAAGAGCTTGCTCAAATCTTAAAAGACGAACATGGTATTGAACCAGCTGCTGCTGGTGCTGTAATGGTAGCAGGTCCTGCTGCTGGTGCTGCTGCTGCAGAAGAAAAAACTGCATTTGATGTAGTTTTGACTAGCCCAGGTGGTGCTAAGTTAAATGTAGTTAAAGCCGTTAAAGACATAACTAATTTAGGTCTTAAAGAAGCTAAAGATTTAGTTGATGCTGCTCCAAAAGCTATTTTAGAAGGAGTTTCTAAAGATGAGGCTGAAAAAGCAAAAGCTGCTTTAGAAGAAGCTGGTGCTTCAGTAGAAATTAAATAATTTTTACTTAAAAAAATAAATATATAAACTCGGCTTGCTCTTCTAATAGAGCAGGCCTATGTTTGTATATATTATAATAGTTTTATGAACTATTTTTTGATTTATCTTTATATTTTATTGATAAATTTTATTTATTAATTTTTTTAAATTAAAAATATGCATCAAACTGCAATAAATGAAAGAGTAAATTTTGGTAAAAATAAAATTAATTCTCATTTCCCAAATTTACTAGATATACAGAGAGAAAGTTTTGTAGAGTTTTTTCAAGTTGATACTTCTCCAGAAAATAGAGAAAATGAAGGTTTATATGAAGTATTCCTAGAAAATTTCCCAATTTCTGATGCTAGAAATATATTTTTACTCGAGTTTTTAGAGTATTTTATCGATCCTCCTCGTTATTCTTTAGAAGAATGTATCGACAGAGGATTAACATTTTCAGTTCCTTTGAAAGCGAAATTAAGACTTTCGTGTAGTGATGAAGAACATGTTGATTTTAAAACAATAGTTCAAGAAGTGTTCTTAGGAAATATTCCTTACATGACGCCAAAAGGTACTTTTATTATTAATGGTGCGGAACGAGTTATTGTTACACAATTGCATCGTTCACCATCGGTATTCTTTGGTCAAAGTTTACATCCTAACGGAACTCCAATTTATTCTGCAAGAGTAATACCTTTCAAAGGTGCTTGGATGGAATTCGCTACGGACATTAATAATGTTATGTATGCATATATTGATCGTAAGAAGAAGTTTCCGGTTACAATGCTTTTAAGAGCAATTGGTTTTGATACGGATCGTGATATTTTAAATTTATTTGATATTGCTGATGAGGTTAAAATTAGCAAAACTACTATCAAGAATTATATAGGAAGAAGATTAGCCGCGAGATTGTTAAAAACATGGGTTGAGGATTTTGTAGATGAAGATACTGGTGAAGTGGTTTCTATTGAACGTAATGAAGTTATTTTTGAAAGAGATACAATAATATCTGAAGATACTATCGAATTTATTTTAGCTTCCGGCGTTGATATGCTAACGTTACAAAAAGAAGATTCTGCTTTAGATTATTCAATTATCTATAACACACTTCAAAAAGATACATCTAACAGTGAAAGAGAGGCATTAAATACAATTTATCGTCAATTAAGAGGTGTTGAAGCTCCTGATGATGAAACAGCAAGAGATGTAATTGATAAATTGTTCTTTTCAGATCGTAGATATGATTTAGGAGAAGTTGGTCGTTTTAAAATTAATCAAAAGTTAAATTTAGAAGTACCTTCTGATGTTCGAATTTTAACGAAGAAAGATATTGTAGCAATTGTAGATTATATCGTTCAATTAGTTAATGGTAAAGCCGAAGTTGATGATATTGATCATTTAAGTAATAGACGTGTTCGTACAGTTGGAGAACAATTACATTCTCAATTTAGTTTAGGACTTTCAAGAATGGCTCGTACTATTCGTGAAAGAATGAACGTTAGAGATAATGAAGTTTTTACTCCTATCGACTTAATTAATTCTAGATCTTTCAGTTCTGTTATTAATTCATTCTTTGGAACGTCTCAGTTGTCTCAGTTTTTAGATCAAACGAATCCTTTGGCTGAAATAACGAATAAAAGAAGAGTTTCAGCTTTAGGTCCAGGCGGTTTATCAAGAGAGCGTGCTGGTTTTGAGGTACGTGACGTTCACTATTCGCATTACGGTCGTCTATGTACTATCGAAACTCCTGAAGGTCCAAATATTGGATTAATTTCTACGCTTTGTGTTCATGCAAAAGTAAATGATAGAGGATTTTTAGAAACACCTTATCGTAAAGTTATAGATGGAAAAATTGATTTAAATGGTGAGCAGATTTATCTTTCTGCAGATGAAGAAGATGAGATGCGAATTGCACAATCAAAAACTGATTTTGATAAAGAAGGAACGCTAACTAATGATGGAATTATTGCTCGTTTTCAAGGTGATTTCCCATTATTAGAAAGTACAGAAATTGATTATATAGATGTTGCTCCAAATCAAATTGTAGGGGTTTCAGCTTCTTTAATTCCATTCTTAGAGCATGATGACGCCAACCGTGCCTTGATGGGTTCAAACATGCAGCGTCAAGCAGTTCCATTAATTAAGCCTGAAGCGCCTATAGTAGGTACAGGTTTTGAAAGAATTGTTGCACAAGATTCGAACAATTTGATAAATGCTGAGGGTGATGGAGAAATTGTTTATGTTGATGCTGAAAAGATTAAAGTAAAATACGATCGTACTGATGTTCAAAAATTAGTATCTTTTCAGGATGAAATTACGACATATAATTTACCTAAGTTCCAGAGAACCAACCAAGGAACCTGTGTCAATTTGAAACCAATTGTTAAAAAAGGCGATAGAGTATCAAAAGGTGAAGTTTTATGTGAAGGATTTTCTACAAATCAAGGCGAATTAGCTTTAGGTGTTAATCTTAAGGTTGCTTTTATGCCTTGGAAAGGATATAACTTTGAAGATGCGATTGTAATTTCAGAACGTGTCGTAAAAGAAGACGTATTTACTTCTATTCATATTGAAGAATATGATATTGAGGTGAGAGATACTAAATTAGGTCCTGAAGAATTATCTTCAGATATTCCTAATATTTCAGAAGATGCTACAAAAGATTTGAATGCGGATGGTATTATTCGATTAGGTGCAAGAATCAAAGAAGGCGATATTTTAGTTGGTAAAGTTACTCCAAAAGGAGAAACGGATCCAACACCAGAAGAAAAGCTTTTAAGAGCGATTTTTGGGGATAAAGCTGGAGATGTAAAAGATGCCTCTTTAAAAGCACCTCCAAGTACCGAAGGAATTGTAATTAATACTAAAATATTTACAAGAGCTAACAAAGAGAACAAGAAAAAAGGTCTTGAGAAAATTGCTTTAGATAAGTTGGAAACTTCTTATGAAGAGCAAACAAGCAAGTTGAAATTAGTTCTTTTTGAAAAATTAGAAAAAGTACTCGCTGATAAGACTTCTGGTTCTATTAAAAATTTCTTTAAAGAAGAGATTGTACCTAAAGGTTCTAAATTTACTAGAAAATTATTAAGTACAATAGATTATAAAGAAATTGATGCTACAAAATGGACAGATGATAAAAATATAAATGATCTTGTTCGTCAGGTAATTCATAATTTTAATTTAAAATTTAATGAAGTAACTGGATATTATAAACGTGAAAAATACAATTTAACAATTGGTGATGAATTACCAAATGGTGTATTGCAATTAGCAAAAGTTCAGTTAGCTGTTAAGAGAAAATTAAAAGTAGGAGATAAATTAGCGGGTCGACATGGTAATAAAGGGATTGTAGCTAAAATCGTTCGTGAAGAAGATATGCCATTCTTAGAAAATGGAGAACCTTTAGATATTGTTTTAAATCCACTGGGTGTTCCTTCGCGTATGAACTTAGGTCAGGTTTATGAATCCGTTTTAGGTTGGGCAGGTAAAGAATTAGGCGTTAAGTTTGCTACTCCTGTTTTAGATGGAGCGAGTGTGCATGAGATTGACGATTGGATGAAAAAAGCCAATTTACCTTACTTAGGATCCACGTATTTATTTAATGGTGAAACTGGTGAGCGTTTTGATCAAAAAACTACGGTAGGTGTAATTTACATGCTTAAATTAAGTCACATGGTTGATGATAAAATGCATGCGCGTTCTACTGGACCATACTCTTTAATTACTCAACAACCATTAGGAGGTAAAGCTCAGTTTGGTGGTCAGCGTTTTGGAGAGATGGAGGTTTGGGCTATCGAGGCATATGGAGCTAGTAATATCTTAAGAGAGTTATTAACGATTAAGTCTGATGATATACCAGGTCGAGCTAAAGCTTATGAAGCTATTGTTAAAGGAGATAATATCCCTCATTTTGGTATTCCAGAATCATTCAATGTATTGGTTCATGAGCTTAGAGGATTAGCTCTAGACTTAACATTTGATTAATTTTTATTAATTAATTCATAAATAAAAAAGCTCGAATTATTAAGTTCGAGCTTTTTTTATATCTCTTAAATTAAAATATTTAATTTTGTCGAGTTAATTTAAAAAGGTGAATGTACGTGTTTTAATTATTTTTTCTTTATTATTTTTTTTATTTGGAGTTTCATATTTCAATAAAGATATTTTTAATCCAACAATAGTTATTTCTTCATGTTTGGTTGCATTATTGACGCAAATGTTATTTGCTTTAGCCTATAGGGCACCTTTAAACTCCGTTTTTAGTGCGTTAATTACTTCTTTATTACTTATTTTGATCATCCGAAGTGATTATAATTTTATCTACTGCCTTGCGACACTTTTTGCAATTGCATCTAAATTTTTAATTCGGATAGAAAATAGACAATATATTAATCCTACAGTCTTTGGAATCATGTCTGTATATTTTTTTATGGGAAATAGTCTTTTTACTATACCTCAAATACCGTTTTATTTAATAGTTTCATTTTTGTGTATAAATCTATTAATACTTGGATTTTATAAAGTTTTAAAAATGCATACATTTCTAACCTATATTATTTTAATAACTACTTATTTTCTTGTTTTTAAAAGTGGAGAAGATTATAAAATTCAAAATATTATTATTTTATCTTCATTTTTCTTGTTAGACCGCTCTTCTTTACCTAATTCAAATTTTAGTAAAATAATTATTGGAATTTTGATTTTTTTTACTCAAATTTTTTTAAATCATTACGTCCAAATGGAGTTGTCTTTAATTTTGTCTGTTTTTATAGTGTCATTTTTATCACCTATTTTTAATATAATTTTAAGAAGTCCATCTTTTTATTGGAATGGAACAAATATTCGAGTTTTAAATGAAGGTTAATCATATTGTTAATTCTTTTTTAGATAAGTTTCAAATTTTTTCAAATTGGTTTTGGATTGGTTTTATAGTTTGGACGATATCGTTTTTTGCGCCATATCTTATAAATGGATTAGATAGTTATATTCGTATTCATGATACGCTAGAAGGCGAGTTGGGATGGTTTAATTTATTAGAAAAAAGCGGCCACTTGCATAGTCTATCAAATCAGAATTTTATTGATACATTAATGAATGGATTGCCAAGAAATGTATTACCATCAGGATATGTATTTTTTTCTAACATGCTTTATGTATTTGGGACTTTTTATGGATATATTTTTGCAACTTTTATCTATAAAAGCATTGGTTTTATTAGTTTTTATCTATTCGTTAAAAAATATATGACAATTTCTAATCTCAATGAAATTCATATTGTAACTATAACTTTATTAATAACAAGCATTCAATTTTTTCCTCAATTTGGATTAAGTGTTGTTGGAATCCCTCTTTTATCTTTTGGTTTTGCTAGATTGTATTACAGAAAAGGTATAAAAACGACAATGTTTATTATGTTTTTGTTTCCATTTTTTAGTAATTTTGTACTTTGTGGGATTGAAAT
>JBIPPB010000092.1:0-6503 GCA_044368655.1 Chitinophagales bacterium
ATCAAGTTTTGGTTGTAAATTTTGATCAATTTGTGATTTTCGTTCCTCTATCATCTTAATAAAGGAATCGGCTAAGGTGTTTTTGATATTTGAAACATCTTGCAAACAAGTTGGGCAATTGGCTTGAGTTTCGAGTGCTATAATTTTTTCATGCTTTTGCGACAAATCTTTTATTTCATTCTCATTGATTAAAATTTGTCCTTTCAGGTTTTCAATCGTGAGTTTTAGATTTTCTAAATGATTTTTATGAGGCTCATTTTCATTTTGAAATTGAATTAATGATGAAGTTAAGACTTCTTTTTGAGAAAGCGCTTCATTTTGCTTTTCAATTTTTTGCTTTAAAACTAAATATTCCGATTCTAGTCTTGTCGATTCTTTCGTTAAATTTTCTTTTCTCATGAACTCAAAACGCAATTGTGTGAGTTGTTCCAGTTCCTTTTTTAGTAGGGTTAATTTTTCAAATTTTGGCGTGTCAATTACATTTTGCTTTTGAAGTTGTTCGAGATTAATTTTTTCTTCTTCAAGCTTATTAATATTTTCTTTAATTCCTTCAACGCCCTTTTTATAATTCGTTAAGGTATTATTTATTGAATTGAAGTTGTTTTGTGCCGTATCCAAAGCAATAAGTTCTTGATTCACTTTTTGTATTTTGCTTTCGATGTGCTCTTTTTCTTTTTTTAGCGTAATTATTTCTATAAGTTGGGATTCTAAAGATTGTTTTTGTTCTTCAATCAAAGTATTTAGCGCTTCTATTTCGTTTTCTTGCAATAGTGTTTGCTCAATACCCGAAATTTCATATTCAATTTTTTTAGTATCCCCATTGATATTTTGCTGAATTTTATCGAGCTGGTCTAGTCCCAAAATTTTCCGTATGAGCTTTCGTCGTTCTTCTCCACTGGCATTCGTAAGGTCGTCCAATTCTTTTTGGGTAGAAAAAATCGTTTTCTTAAACCCTTCCTTATCCATTTTTAATAAATCCGAAATATATTCTCTCACATAACTTACGCTACTTGTAATCAGTTCATTTTCATTTTGATACAAAAGGGCGTGATGCATCGAGTTTTTGCCTTTTAATTGCCGAGTAATCTTGTATAAAACATTTTTATATTCAAATATCAATTGGACTAAAACGGTGCTGCTGGCATCCGCAAATTCAGAACGAACACTGTCTTTATCTCGAATATCGCCATAAAGCGCAAATAGAATTGCATTAAAAATCGTCGATTTTCCAGCGCCATTTTTGCCTGAAATAGAAACCAGACCTTCTCGGAAATCAATCGTTTGATTCCGATATTGCATAAAGTTTTCAAGTTGTAATTGATGTATCACCATAGGTTACAAAATTATAAAATAAAATCGTTTGTGTTCGTAATTTTATATATTTGTTGAATAAATAAAAAATTAATGAAAATTGGTTTAACCGGAGGTATTGGAACGGGCAAATCTTTTGCGATGTCTTTTTTCGAAAAAAAAGGAGCGGTTTTATTTAACTCTGATCTCGAAGCAAAAAAAATCGTTCAAAATGACCTTTTGGTTCAAAAAGCAATTCAAAATGTCTTTGGAAAACGCGCTTTTGATGCATTTGGACAATACAATACAAAATATATTTCAATGATTGTATTTAACAACAATTACTTATTAAAAAGGTTAAATGGGATTATTCATCCAAAAGTTCATCAAGTTTTTAATCAATTTTGTGAAAATCATAAAAATAAAATCATTTTATACGAATCCGCATTGATTTTTGAAAATAAGGCCTCCAATTTATTTGATAAAACCATTTTAATTACCGCACCAATTCCATTACGAATCGAAAGATTAGGAAAAAGAGATGGATTGCAACCTTCGGCTATTTTAAAAAAAATAGAATCACAGTGGCCCGACTCCAAAAAAATCCTACTTGCGGATTATGTGATTGATAATCAAGATAAAATTGAATTTGAAAATCAATTAGAGGCAGTTTGGAGTATGTTAAAAAAATAGATATTAAAAAAATAGCTTTATTTAATTTTAAAATTCTTATTTTTGCATTCCTTTTTAGGAAATGTTTCCGTAGCTCAACTGGATAGAGCACCTGACTACGGATCAGGAGGTTTGGGGTTCGAATCCCTACGGGAACGCTTCGGCCTTTGTGATATTCACAAAGGCTTTTTTTTTATAATTCGGAATATGAATACCAAGATTTTAAGAATTGATTCCAATAAGCCCGACGAAAGGGGTTTAAAAATGATTATAGACGTTTTAAAAAACGATGGAATCATTATTTACCCAACAGATAGTGTTTATACGATGGGCTGCTCGATTAATAGCAAAGCGGCTTTTCTTAAATTGTGCTCACTTAAAGGCGTAAAGCCCGACAAAGCGAATTTTTCAATTATTTGTGCCGATTTTAGTCATTTAAGTCAATTTGCCAAGCAAATCAGTAATTCAGACTTTAAAATATTAAAAAAATACTTACCCGGACCCTTTACGTTTATTCTAGAAGCAAGTAAAGAAGCTTCTAAGTTTTTTACTTATCCTAAAAAAACAATCGGGATTCGTATTCCAGATTACGAATTGGTGCACCAAATTATAAAAAGAAATGAAATGCCGCTTTTTTCAGCGAGTATATTGGTCGAAAAAGATTTACCTTACGCTACAACTGCGGAGGAAATTTTAGATGCGTATGATGGTAAGGTAGATTTAATTATCGACGGCGGACTTTGTGGCGAAATTCCGACAACTATTGTGGATTTGACTACCGAGACACCTGAAATTTTACGACAAGGAGCAGGAGATTTTTAGGATATTGTCTTTAAATGCATTTGTTTGCAAATACAACAATATTTGTATTTGATTTAAAGGTATATTAAAATACTATTTGAACTTTTTAATTACATAAGTAACCATGCCCCAAATTAAAAATTCATTATCTTCAGTTACTTTAATGGATTTGTAATTTGGATTTGCGGGAATTAAATAGCACGCGTCTTTTTCAATCTTAATTTTTTTTACGGTAAATTCACCATCAATAAAACAAACTGCAATTTTACCATCTTGTGGTTCAAGACTTTTATCAATAATCATAATATCACCATCGTCGATGCCTTCATCTTGCATTGAAGTTCCTTTAACCCTTCCTAAAAACGTAGAGAAACTATCACCTATAAGTTCTTTATTAAGGTCGATACCCACTTCGGAAAAATCTTCGGCTGGAGAAGGAAATCCCGCAGAAATGGTACTTTGAACTAAAGGCAGTGACAATTCGGTTTCTGTAACTACAGAAAATATATCAATAAACGTTCCGTGTTGAATCAGTTTCATAAAGATTATTTTATTTCTGTATAACATCAAAAAAACCGAGAAAGGATCTCGGTTTTTTCTTAACTAAAATTTTGTTATTGTTGCCAATAACTATGAAAAAAGAATTTATCCACTACAAGTAATACAACCTTCTTCCATGCTACATGTTCCACCAATAGATTCTTCTACCGTATTTGGAGAAAAATTATCTAAATTGATTTCATTCTTAAAATTATGTAATTCCGGATTGGTTAAGGTTTCTAATGTCTCTTGAACAGGAATTTCCAAAGTGGCTTCGGCTTTACCTATCGAAACAGACTGAGGTCTTGCAGCCGCTTTAGTTCTCAAATAGTAGGTTCCTGTTTTAAGCCCTTTTTCCCATGCATACATGTGCATAATCGAAAGTGATTTTGGACTCGCATTTTCCAAGTGAATATTCATACTTTGGCTTTGGCAAATGAACGCACCACGGTCAGCCGCCATATCAATGACTACTTTTTGTTTGATTTCCCAAACCGTTTTGTATAAATCACGAATATGTTGAGGAATATCTAAAATGTGCTGAATGGTTCCATCCGCTTTAATAATCTCATTTTTCATTTTTTCACCCCAAAGACCTAAATCAATTAAATCTTTTAGTAAATGTTTATTTACAATAATGAATTCACCAGAATTTACTTTTCGTTTGTAAATATTTGACGTATACGGCTCAAAAGCTTCGTTGTTTCCAAGAATTTGTGACGTACTAGCCGTTGGCATTGGTGCTAATAATAATGAATTTCTTACACCATATTTCATTACATCTTGTCTCAATGATTCCCAGTCGTATCTGCTATTTCCTGGATCGATTCCCCATAAATCAAATTGGAATTTTCCTTGACTTAGTGGAGATCCTTCAAACGTAGAGTATGCACCGTCTTCTTTGGCAATTTCCATAGAAGTTTTCATAGAGGCATAATAGATGGTTTCAAAGATATCCTTGTTTAATTTAAAGGCTTCTTGGCTTTCAAAAGGATATCGCATTAAAATAAAAGCATCTGCTAGTCCTTGAACGCCAATTCCAATCGGACGATGACGCATATTACTATTTCGAGCTTCTTCAACTGGATAATAATTTACGTCAATAATTCGATTTAAATTTCGAGTAACTCTACATGTTACTTCTTCAAGTTTTTTGAAATCATAAGAGCGGTCATTACCTACAAATTTATTTAATGCAATAGATGCTAAATTACAAACTGCCACTTCGTCAGGAGCGGTGTACTCAATAATTTCGGTACATAAGTTACTACTTTTAATCGTACCTAAATTTTGTTGATTGGATTTTGCGTTGGCATGATCTTTAAATAAAATATATGGCGTTCCGGTTTCAGTTTGAGCCGCAATAATTTTACTCCAAACTTCTTCGGTAGGAATTTGTTTTACAAATTTTCCTTCGGCTTCATATTTTGTATATAAATCTTCAAACTCTTTTGAATGACAATCTGCTAATCCCGGAGATTGACTTGGACACATTAAGCTCCACATTTCTCCATTCTTAAGACGTTTCATAAACAAGTCTGGAATCCATAGACCATAAAATAAGTCTCTAGCGCGCATTTCTTCTTTACCATTATTTTTCTTTAAATCCAAGAAGTCCATAACGTCTGCATGCCAAGGCTCTAAATATATGGCGAAAGCGCCTTTGCGTTTTCCACCACCTTGATCAACATAACGAGCCGTATCGTTAAATACTTTCAACATCGGAATAATACCATTTGAAGTGCCATTAGTACCTTTAATATAGCTTCCGTTGGCTCTGATATTATGAATGCTTAATCCGATACCACCAGCACTTTTTGAGATTTGTGCACATTGTTTTAAAGTATCAAAAATACCATCTATACTGTCGTCTTTGGTCGTTAATAAAAAGCATGAAGATAACTGTGGTTTTGGTGTCGCGGCATTAAATAGAGTAGGCGTGGCATGCGTAAACCATTTTTCGCTCATTAAAGTGTACGTTTCTAAAGCCGCTTCGATATCGTGTTTATGAATACCCACTGATACACGCATCAACATATGTTGTGGTCTTTCGGCTATTTGCCCATCAATTTTTAATAAATATGATTTTTCTAACGTACGGAAACCAAAATAATCATAATTAAAATCTCTAGCTTGAACAATGGCTCCATCTAAACGGGCAGCGTTGTCCATAACGATTTGGTATACGTCTTCGGAGATTAAACTTGCGGATTCACCCGTTTCTTTTTGAACATAATGGAACAAATCGTATATAACTTCACTAAATTTCTTTTTAGTATTTTTTTGTAAATTGCTCACTGCAATACGAGCTGCTAAAACGGCATAATCTGGGTGAATCGTAGTAAGCGTCGCTGCGTTTTGTGCGGCATATTCGTCAATTTGACTTGTCGTTACTCCGTCAAAAATTCCATTAATTACGATTTGAGTAATTTTTTCAGGACTTACATATTGCGGATTAAGTCCATAACACAACCTACGAACTCTTTCGGTAATTTTGTCAAACATAACGGGCTCTTTAGCCCCACTTCTTTTTACTACTTGCATATGATTTATTATTTATTGTTTATTTTTTTTCTATTTTTCCTATTAAAAGTCCATTTCGCCAGAAAACGAAATTTCATTTTCTTCTGCAGAATTTCCAACACCTGGTTTTTTATATTCTCCAATCTTTACTTCAAAGAAATTTCCTTTTGGTCTTAAATTAATCAATTCCATAAATGAAAAAGGATTCGAAGTGTTGTAGATTTTAGGACATCCTAAATTTTCTAATAAAGCATCAGCCTGGCATTCAATATACTCACACATACTGTTGGCATTCATACCAATAAGAGAAACAGGAAGGGCATCTTTTACAAATTCTTTTTCATATTCTACCGCTTCGCTGATAATTGCTTGTACCGTAGCTTGAGGCAATTTGTTATTTAACATTGAGTATAATAAACACGCAAAATCACAGTGCATACCCTCATCACGGCTTATTAATTCATTAGAAAAACTAAGTCCTTTCATTAAGCCACGATTGTTTAACCAATAAATCGAACAGAAACTTCCGGAAAAGAAAATACCTTCTACAGCTGCAAACGCAACAAGACGCTCCGCAAAAGAAGTCGATTTTTCAATCCATTTTAGAGCCCAATTAGCTTTTTTCTGCACACAAGGCACGGTTTCGATGGCGTTGAATAATCTTTGTTTTTCGGCGG
>JBIPPB010000089.1:0-6774 GCA_044368655.1 Chitinophagales bacterium
CCGCAAATTGCAAGTAAAGGAAAAACACATTTTTGGGTTTATAAAGATCAGTCAAAAGAATCTACAACATCCAATATCAAAATGCTTAACGGCAAAGAAAGGGTGGAGGAGATTGCTAAAATGATTAGTGGAAGCGAGGTGACTGAAACCTCTTTAAATGCTGCTAAAGAGTTGCTTGGTCGTTTTTAACTATTCGATTTTTCTTTTTAAACTCAAATGTAAAGGTTGCTCCAATCCCATAATTGGTTTCAAAATAAATTTTACCATTCATTTGTTCAACAAATTTCTTTGTAATTGCTAATCCAAGACCAGTACCCGAAGATTTAGTAGTAAAGTTAGGTTCAAATATTTTGTTTGAGATTTGTACCGGAATACCACCACCGTTATCTTTAATAATGATTTTAAAAATTGAATCGACTTCAATCAAATCAACTTCTACTATAGGAATAATATTCTTATCAATTGCAGCTTGAATTCCATTTTTAATAATATTGTTTAAACAACTTACTAATTGATCCTTATCTCCAAGAATATTCGCTTCAGATAATGAAGTTTTGAAAATAACTTCGGCATCTTTAATCGATTCAAATAAAGCGGTTACATTTTCACAAATACGGACCAAGTCTACTTTTTCTAAATTTGGTGTTTTTAAACGTGCAAAATTAGAGAATTCATTAGCAATATTGCTTAAATTATCAATTTGTTCAATTAAAGAACGGCAAACTTTTTCGGTCATTTCTAATGCATCTTCACGTTCTTCTTTTATATTTTTCTGAAGTAACTGGATTTTTAATTTCATTGGAGTCAATGGATTTTTAATTTCATGAGCGATTTGTTTTGCCATTTCGCGCCATGCCAACTCTCTTTGATTACTTGCTAACTCATCCAAACTATTTTCTAAGTTTATAACCATATGATTATATTGCTTAACAAACTGGCCAATCTCATCATTATTTTTGTATTCAATCAATTCATTTTTTTGTGAAAATGCTATTTTAGATAATTTTCCAATTAACATATTGAGCGGTTCGGTAATTAAATTTGAAATCCCTAAAGCAACAATTACAGCTAACAAAAATAAAAAGACATAGATATTAATTAAAGAAATTATAAAATTGGTAAGATCATTTTTTGCCCAATTACTTTCGGCATCTATAGATAAAGTTAAAATAATACTTTGATTTGCATTTTCAAAGTTAATAAAATTAGTAGCGACAAACTGCTTTTTATTATTTTCGGTAATTTTATAAATATTTTTTAATTTGGATTTTTTGTAATTTGACATTAATAGCGGATGTAAAATTTCACTTGTATTTTTATCTTCCAATAAATAGGTTTGATAAAAAAAAGATCCATCAGATTTATAGATGTGAATATTGACATTGTTTGATTTTGACAATTGGCTAATGAATTGTATTAAATTGGAGTCCAGATTGAAAATCTTATTCTCATAAGCTTTATTTAATGATAATTCAATCGAATTTAACTTGTTGATCAAATATTCCTTTTTGTATTCCTCATTTTTCTTTTTGAGATTAATAAAACTTATTAAAGTAATAGAGGCGAAAATGGCAAAAATTAAAAGAATAATTGAAAAAATAATTTTTTGACGAAGTGAAATATTCGAATAATTAAACTTGATGCTACGATATCTATAAAAATTTATAAATGAAGAAATGATATAGTAAAATAAATATAAAATGGTATTAAAACAAAAAATATAAGAAAATAGCGCAAATAAAGAGATGGGCTGCAAAGAGTATGTTGTAATAACCACTTTTAGGTCTTTCCCATAATTATATACTTGGTTTACATAATTTTTAGTTTCTTGATATTCAATGATTTCATTATTT
Source organism: Chitinophagales bacterium (assembly GCA_044368655.1). GTDB lineage: Bacteria > Bacteroidota > Bacteroidia > Chitinophagales > JADJOU01 > CHPMRC01. The sequence continues at coordinate 1,854 of JBIPPB010000089.1, forward strand.
TGATTTAAATTATAATTGAATATTTTGTTGAATGGATATTGTCCGTTATTTTCTTTTAACGTATCATTTATATAAATGGCGTAATTAATATAATTTTGACCAATAACCTGGTTTTGAATACTTGATTTTACATTTGGATTCAGCTTGTTTAAGAAATTTTGATTGTATATTTTATAAAAAATATCTTTATCCGTTTGTTTTACAAGATAATAAGATTGCGTAAGGTCACTAATCGAAAATATTTTAAATCGATTATTTTGATATAATTCTTGAAAACGAAGTTCTTTCTTTTTAAAATCAAATGAACTTAAAGTATCTATAGTAAGTTCATTATTGTTTTTTAGCGGATGTGGACATTCTGTATTTAAAATAGCACGACACTCAAAGTGATAAGTAATACTTCTAATTAAGTCCTTGTTAAGTTTAAATGAAATTTCGGAAGCTATCGAATTTTTAACATAAGTTTCTTTTAAGGAATTGCTTTCATGTAATAAAAATGTGGTAAGTATAGATGCAAAAAGGATAAATGAAAGACTTGTGGCGTATTTAAAACGTATTTTATAGTAAAAACCTACATATATAATTAGAAAGGAAATAAATAATAAATTTATTACGATAAAATGTGTAATTCCTAATTTAAATAAAAACAATAATGACAATGATATCAGATATGTAATTACAAAAGAAATAATACGTTTTGCTTTTGAGATTTCAATTTTCCAAATTGTTTTAAGTGCTTTTTTTGATAATAAATAATAATTAGAAAACGTAATCAACATGATACTTAAACCGACAATACTGTATATTGAAATTCTAGGAAAAAAATTAAAATTATACCAAATAGAGCTGTCTAATACTAAGTTTTTAAATATTTTAACAACAGAAAAGGTTTCGCCAAGAAAAAATATCAAAACTAAAGTGTGAACTAGAAATCCAATTTTTAACTTTTTTAAAATGGATAGATTAAAGAAAAGGCGTTTATAAACAAATATGATTAATATTTGATTTAAAAGAATAAATAGTAAAAAATCACCAAGCGTAGGGTTTAAAGCGGTTCCCGAATATAAACTGTTGTTAAAAAGTTTAAGCTGATATAAAAATGATGGAATTTTATGATGCATCAAAAATGATTTGGATGCATATATTAAAAATATATATAAAATAGTTGAAATTATTGGATACTTGTTAACTGTAATTTTGAAAAAATTATGGACACCATACAATATAAAAGTAGCTTGAAGTATAAATAAAAATATTAAATAAATATTCTGTAGATCTGATGGGATATTAATTTTTTTGATATACAGATTATTATTTTTACTGATATTTATTAAATAATCATTGTTTTCCGCTTTTGTACATATGGTATAGTTTTTGTTTTTATTTTCAGTGTCAAAAATTTGAACACCTTGTCTCCAATATTTATCTACGGTTAAAGAAACGTCAATTAAACAAATCGCAATTTTATTTGAATCAATTTGTTTTTTTAAATAGATATAATTCATATCAAATTTAAAATCATTTTTTGAACTTAAAAAATTGGTGTCCCAATTGGAATAATTATTTTGCCAAAAAGATAATGAATGATTTGTATTAGATTTATCAAAGATAAAATAAGCATAATTATCTTTGATAACATTTGGAAATTCGATATTCTTATTTTTGAAATCGAGGGAATCAAAAAATGCTTTTGGTGCATTTTTAAAATCTTTTGAAATGGTTTGAATATCATTTTCAATTTTTTCAATGGTATTCAAATTATTGAAATCTAATAAACGGTCTAAAGGAGTCAATAAATTTAAGATAATTAAACAAATCCCAATAACAATAGGAATTTGAGTTGCACGCGCTTGGAATGCCTTTTTAAAAATACTTAAATTGTTTTTGCTTGATTCCATAAAATGTCCATTTCGTTTAAACTCATTTCATTTAAAGGCTTTTCCGCATGATCTTCTATAAATTCAAAACGTTTTTTAAATTTATTATTGGTTTTTTGCAATGCCATTTCAGGATCAATCTTGAGGTGACGCGCCATATTGATTAAACTAAATAAAACATCACCAAATTCGTTTTCAATTTCATTTTTGTCTTGCATTTGAATAGCGTCGTTAAGTTCATGAATTTCTTCTTGAAATTTATCATAGACGTCTTGATAATTGGGCCAATCAAATCCAACTTGTGCCGCTTTTTCTTGCATTCGATACGCTTTAATAATTGCTGGCAATGCATTTGGAACGCCTTGTAAAATGGATTTACGACCTTCTTTTAGCTTTAACTGCTCCCAATTTTGCTTTACGGCTTCCTCGGTTAAATCTTTTTGATTTTCATAAACATGAGGATGTCTATAGATTAATTTATCGTTTATTTTTTTTAATACGTCATCTACGGTTGTTCCATTTTTTTCATTTAATATTTTGATATAAAAAACAAGATGGAGCATGATATCGCCAATCTCTTCGGAAATATGATCTGAATTCTCTTCTGCAATAGCGTCGTAAAGTTCATAGAGTTCTTCTATAGTTAAGTGAGAAAGCGATTTTAATGTTTGTTTTTTATCCCAAGGACACTTTTCACGAAGCGTATCCATGATTTCACACAATCTTTCAAATTCAATACTTCTATACTCTTTAGCTACCATTTTTGTATTTTTTTAAAATATTCATAAAGCCAAATCGTCCATAAAATGAGTAACATTCCATAAAAATAATCTTCAAAAGGAATGGTATATAATCTAAAACCAATAATTTCTTCGGGGTTGTAATTTACTATCGATCGATTGATAAATCCTCCAGTTAAAACGCCATTAGATAAGAAAAAAGGAAAAAACATGATTAGATAAACTAACAAAAATGCAGGAAAAAAAGCGGGTTTATATTTTTTTAGAACCAACCATGAAATACCTAAAAGTGAAAAAGTTACCATTGGATACAATCGGTCGTAATAATACAATCCAATGAGAATAAAAGGAATCCACAACGCTTTTTCTGTCAATTGGATAAAGTAAGCGTTGATTTTTACGTATTTTTTAAAACAATAATACGTAAAAATACATGCATAAGGAATACAAATAAAAAAGAAAACTTCTTCTATGGGCAAGTTATACAAATTGATACCTAAAGTATATTTTTGATCAAACCACCATACGCCAGCTTTAGTTTTGTATATATCCCAAATAATAAAAACGAAAGCAATAATTATATTTGCTGGAAAAAAATATTTCCAATCTTTATGGAAATCAAATTTTTTGGTTAAGGAAAAAACAAATGGGAAAAAAATACATAAAAAGTCAACCCAAAAATATGTATATTTATCTTGAAAAATAAATTCCATATGCTATTTGGTTTCGTTCCAAGCATTTTTGAAAAAATGAAAAGGTACCCAAAGCATTCCAAAACACTCTCCGTCTCCTTTTTCTAAATGCTTGTGATGATTTTTATGTGCTCTTCGAATGGCTTTTACATAAAAATTGTTAGAATGGGTAAAAAAACGAAAACGTTGATGAATTACAATTTCATGAACTACAAAATAAGCCATTCCATAAGTTAAAATTCCCATCCCGATGTAAAACAAGAACCAAAATTGTGCTACAAAAGTGCCTATAAGGAAGAAACTCATTGATATCACTGCAAATACGATAAAAAAATAATCATTTTTTTCAAAAAATGATTTTGGATTTTTATTGTGATGATCATAATGCCAAACCCAAAGAAAACCATGCATAACATATTTGTGCGTCATCCACGTTATGCCTTCCATAATGAAAAATGTCAATAAAACAATAATGATATTCGTGAGCATAAGATTTATAAATTTGAAACAAATATAATGATTTTCAACTTAATTTAGTTTATTATTTAAAAGATTGAAAAACGGATTCATAAATTGATTTAACCATTATATTTGCATTTTAAAATAAATAAAATATGCGTATTGCCTTTTTTGGAACTCCTGATTTTGCCGTTTCTAGCCTTAAAAAGTTGGTTGAAAATAAAAAGAATATCGTTGCGGTCATTACAGCTCCAGACAAACCGTCGGGTAGAGGACTTCAATTGCAAAGTTCGGAAGTAAAACAATATGCGGAAAGCCAAAACTTAAATATATTGCAACCTACGAATTTAAAATCAGAAGTCTTTTTAAAAGAATTTGAAGCGCTACAAGTAGATATTGCGGTAGTCGTGGCTTTTCGAATGATGCCTGAAATTTTATGGTCTATGCCAAAAAAGGGTACATTTAACTTGCACGGCTCGTTGTTACCTAAATATCGTGGTGCGGCACCAATCAATTGGGCGATTATAAATGGAGAAAAAGAAACTGGGGTAACTACGTTTTTTATTAATCAAAAAATAGATACAGGCGCATTGATTCTTCAAGAGTCTTGCCCAATACAAGAACATGATGATTTTGGAACGATGTATCAAAAATTAAAAGAAATTGGAGCTAATTTGGTTTTGAAAACAGTTGAATCCATTGAAAAAAATGAAATTAATTCGATGCCTCAAGATCTTAAAAGTTCAAATCCTGCGGCTCCAAAAATTGATAAAGATATTTTAGTAATTCATGATTTTTCTTCCGCACAAAATATTTTTAACTTGGTTCGAGGATTAAATCCGGTTTACAAGCCTTATTTTATTCATAACGATAAAAAGTATATCATTAAAAAAGGTCATTTGGCAAATCAAAAAGAGGCAAATACAAATTCTGTAATTGAAACAGATAATAAAACCTTTTTACATTTTAATTGTAATGACGGAGTTTACGCAATTGATGAAATTCAAGCCGAAGGCAAAAAAAGTATGGATATTGTCAGTTTTTTTAATGGAAATAAATTAGATTAATTTTTCAACAACTTCGATGTAAATAATAAATCTCCATTTTGAACTTTAATAAAATAAATTCCACTATTTAAATTTGGTATTTCTAA
>JBIPPB010000090.1:0-6718 GCA_044368655.1 Chitinophagales bacterium
AATGGCATTCTGGAGTTCCTGCAACGAGTGCTAATAAAGTACAAAATCCAAGTCAAGTTTTAAGTGGTTCATATTATGCGGTGTTTTTTGATGCAACAAATAATTGTTACAGTGGTGATGGTTTTGGAATGTATGAAGTAAAAGTTTCTACTACAAGCTGTCCTACAAATTGTAATGCGGGTAAAGTCGCTCCAATTTTAAGTGCGAATCAAATTACAAATATTTGTCCTGCAACTACATTGGATTTAACTACAATTGCTACAAGTAACCGACCGGTAGGTGCTGTTTTACAATGGCATACAAATATTCCTACAAACGATGTAAATAAGGTACAAAATCCAAAATCAGTAACAAGTGGTACTTATTATGCGGTGTTTTATGATTCGGTAAATAAATGTTATACTACAGGTGGTTTGGGAACAACGTCTGTAATTGCAAGCACTACCAATTGTCCGAATCCTTGTAATTCAGGAAATTACGCACCAGACTTTAAAGAAACAGCTTTAGGTAATATTTGCCCAATAGCTACTGTAGATTTAACTGCGATTAAAGTTTCAAATCAACCAAAAGGTACTGTTGTGCAATGGCATAAAGCGCTTCCGGCATCTAATTCAAATAAAGTTTCAAATCCAGCACAGTACAATGTCACTGGAAAAGTTTATGCTGTATTTTATGACGCTACGAATAATTGTTATAGCCAAAATGGACAATCAGGTAAAGAACTTCAAGTAGTAATTAAATCTTGTCCGGATACTTGTAGCAGTGGAAATGCAAATCCGGTTTTATCTGGAGGAAATGATATTACAAATATTTGTCCAGCGTTAACTTCGGATTTAACATTAATCACAGCAACTAATATGCCAACGGGTGCTAAATTACAATGGCATTCGGCTTTACCAGCAACAAGTGCTAATAAAGTTTCGAATCCAAAAGTGGTTAATAGTGGCACTTATTTTGCTGTATTTTTTGATAGTTTGAAAAATTGTTATTCTTTAAATGGCGTTTCGGGAACGCAAGTTATCGTTACAAATACAACATGTCCTAAGTGTTTGGTTTCAGGCAACACAAGTCCTCAGTTTTCAAATAGTGCAATAAATACATCTTGTCCTTCAACAACGGCTAATCTTAATAATGTTGTTGTATTAAATAAACCAAAAGGTGTTGTAGTAAGATGGTATACTTCAAATACTACAAACGCGAGCTTTTTAGTTTCAAATCCTTCGGCTGTTAGTGCAGGTATTTACTATGCAACATTCTATGACTCCGCAAACAATTGTTTAGCAAATAATGGTCAAGGTGCGTTTACACCGGTTACTGTTACAGAAACTAAATGTTGTAATGCCGGTTCGGAAGCTCCAATGCTGGATGCACTTTCTATATCTAATATGTGTCCTGATAGTTTAGCGGATTTAACGTATGTTAGTGCAGTTAATCAACCAAATGGGGTAGTTTTAGAGTGGCATACGGCTTCTCCGGTTAGTGCTTCTACAAAAGTAGCAAATCCTTACGCTGTCCGCGCAGGCACTTATTATGCCGTATTTTATGATGTTGTCCAAGCATGTTATAGTAGTAATGGAAATTTAACGACACCTTTAAGCGTTACATTAAGAACATGTACAGATTGTCATGCCGGTGAGTCCTCGCCAATGCTACCAGGTCAAGGTATATCTAATACATGCCCAGCTACTACCGTTGATTTAACATCTGTTAAACCAACCAACCAGCCAAGTGGAATCGTTTTAGAATGGCATACAAGTTCAGTAGTGACAAGTGCATCTAGAGTTAAAAACCCTAATGCAGTTACAGCAGGAACCTATTATGCAATCTATTTTGACCCTACTAATCAATGTTATGCAGGAGAGGGAACAGCAACTCAAGAATATATCGTAACAATTACAAATTGTAACACCCCTTGTAATGCTGGAGCAAATGCACCTATCTTCTCTCAAGAAATGGTTACAAATACATGTCCAAGCAAAACGGTTGATTTAAATGCTATTACCGCTTCAAATAGACCATCAGGTACTGTTTTGCAGTGGCATACTGCAGTGCCAACTTCAGCTTCAAATAAAGTTGCAAATAATGTTGTATCTAACACAGGAACGTATTATGCTGTATTCTTTGATCCTTCAAATAATTGTCATAGTGGTGCAGGTCTTGGAACGAAAGCCGTTCAAGTAGTGATCAAGAAATGTGATACGCCATCGTATTGTGATACATTTAGTCAAATGCCTGTATTATCAAGAGATACCGCAATAAATAATTGTCCAACAACTACGGTAGATTTGACTCAGTTGTCATCCATTTCAGGGGGCTCCGTAATTGTGAGCTGGCATACAGCAACACCTGCTTCGATGTCAAATAAAGTAGTTAATCCAACACAAATTTCTGCGGGCACTTATTATGCCGTGCTATATGACACAACAAGAAACTGTTTTAGTTTGTCTGGAATGGCTACTAGAAGAGTAGTAGTTTCAAATTCAAATTGCCCTGAGTGCCAATCTGGAATCGATGCACCAAGATTATCGGTATCTTCTTTAACGAATCCTTGTCCAATAACAACGGTAGATTTAACGAAAGCTACGGCAACGAATACGCCTAAAAATACACAGTTGACATGGCATACAAGCTTACCAGCTTCTAATACGAATCGCGTGTCGAACCCAGGCGCTGTGTCTATTGCAGGAACGTATTATGCTGCATTTTTTGATGCGAAAAACAATTGTTATTCTGATAAAGGCAACGCCGCATCTCCAGTTACGGTTACTTTAATTAATTGTAATACTCCTTGTAATTCGGGTAATATAAAACCAGTATTAAGCGCGAGCACATTAAAAAATATTTGCCCTACTACTTCAGCTAATTTATTAAGTATTTCCGTTTCAAATAAGCCTACAAATCAACATGTAGTATTACAATGGCACACAGATTTACCCGCTTCAACATTAAATAAAGTAGCAAATCCATCGTCTGTTTCAACAGGTACCTATTATGCGGTGTTTTATGATTCTATAAATAAATGTTATAACCATGCAGGTCAAGACGGAACAAACGTTTTAGTTTCTTTAGAAGATTGTAATAATAAGTGTATTGCAGGAAAAGAACAGCCTAAATTTGAAAGTAATACACATAATAATGTTTGTCCAGACACCGTAGCTAATCTGACACTTTTAGTGCCAAGAAACAAGCCGGAAGGAACTATAATTGAATGGAGAACTTCAACGGGTGTTGTAGTTTCAAGACCAGATTCAGTTAGAGCAGGAACGTATTTCCCTTATTTTAGAGATACGGTAAATAAATGCTACAGCACGGGAGCGGATAATCCAATTACAGTTACTTTAATTAAATGTGTTGATTTTGGAGCTAAAAATGATTATGTAAAAATAGATCCTACAAAACCAGGTAGTACTATTATAGATGTAGCGGCTAATGATGGGGTTAAAAATGGTAGTAAGTTTTCGATTACACCTAATGGAAATCCAAAAAAAGGTACCGCGACTATTGATCCAGTTACTGGCAAATTAACGTATACTCCAACGGATACAAGCTATATAGGATATGACACGATTGAGTACCAATTATGTGATACTATTAAAAATGTATGTAGTACGGCTTATGTGATTATTTCATTAAACAAACCAAAAGATACAACCGTAACGAATGCTACAAATTCTAATGGAATCGTTGATATTGATTTGAAAGAAAATAATGGAATTCCAAAAAAACCAACTGGCGCTTCAGAGGCTTATAATATTACTTCAAATCCTAATAAAGGCACTGTAATTATCAATCCGGTAACGGGCAAAATGACCTATACCAAGTTTTCGGATAGTTGCGGTATGGATTCCGTTCAAGTTTCCAAAACATATACCTTTACGGACGGAAGACCTAATGAAGTATATACATTTTGGGTTTATCTAGACAATAAATGTCCTGATGATGGGGATATTCCGAACTATATTTCTCCTAATGGGGATGGTACAAATGAAAATTTTGTAATACCAGCACCATTTAAGAAAAAATATCCAAATTTGCGTTTAGCGGTATTCAATCGTTGGGGTAATATGGTATGGAGAAGTAATGGTGTATATCAAAACAATTGGGGTGGTAGTCATTTTGATGGCGAATTGCTACCAGACGGCGTTTATTATTACATCATCGAGTTAGAAGATCAAAATATAAAAACTAAAACTGGATTTATTCAGGTTATGAGACATTAAAAAAAAAGAGAAGCTTCGGCTTCTCTTTTTTTTTGATAAAATGTCGTGTATAGCAATTTTGCTGATTTCTTGATGTTGGATTTCAAATTATTATCTATATTTGCATTTTTTATAATAACAATAAAATAAGATAATGAGTAAAATTAAAGTAGCAAACCCAGTAGTGGAGCTAGATGGTGATGAAATGACCCGTATTATTTGGAAGTTTATCAAAGAGAAATTGATTCTTCCTTATTTGGATGTAGAAATTAAATATTTTGACCTTGGGATGGAGCATAGAGATGCTACCAACGATCAAGTAACAATAGATGCCGCCAATGCCATCAAAGAATGTGGTGTGGGTATCAAGTGTGCTACCATCACGCCAGATGAGCAGCGTGTGGAGGAGTTCAAACTCAAACAAATGTGGAAAAGCCCGAACGGGACGATTCGTAATATCTTGGACGGTACGGTTTTCCGTGAGCCTATCGTTTGTAACAATGTACCGCGTTTGGTTCCCAACTGGACAGCGCCTATTTGTGTAGGTCGTCACGCGTTTGGAGACCAATACAGAGCGACAGACTTTGTAACGAAAGGAAAAGGTAAATTGACGATCAAATTTGAAGGAGAGGACGGAAATACGCAAGAATTTGAGGTATTTAACTTCAAAGGAGATGGTGTAGCGATGGCTATGTACAATACCGATGAGAGTATCTATGGATTTGCGAGAGCTTGTTTCAATCAGGCTTTGAACAAAAAATGGCCTTTGTATCTTTCTACAAAAAATACAATTTTGAAGAAATATGACGGTCGTTTCAAAGATATTTTTGAGGAAGTATACCAGAATGAATTTAAAGCGAAATATGCAGATGCGGGAATTACGTATGAGCACCGTTTGATTGATGATATGGTAGCTAGTGCGTTGAAATGGAACGGAAACTTTGTATGGGCTTGTAAAAACTACGATGGCGACGTACAAAGCGACACCGTAGCACAAGGATTTGGTTCATTGGGATTGATGACGTCTACGTTGATCACTCCAGATGGCAAAGTGATGGAAGCAGAGGCAGCACACGGAACGGTGACGCGTCACTATCGTGAGCATCAAAAAGGCAACAGAACGTCTACCAATCCAATTGCATCGATTTTTGCTTGGACTAGAGGATTGGCTTTCAGAGGTCAATTGGATGGCAATGCGGAGTTGATACGTTTTAGCGAAGCTTTGGAGCAAGTATGTGTAGAAACGGTAGAATCTGGCAAAATGACTAAAGATTTGGCGGTTTGTATCCACGGAAATAAAGTAAGTCACGGCGAACATTATTTGTATACTGAAGAATTTTTGGATGCGATAGATGCGAATTTAAAAGCGAAATTGAATGCATAATCGTTCTTCAATTTTTAATTAGATAGAAAGCCTCGAGACATCTCGGGGCTTTTTTTATATTTATTAATACTATTATTTACTTAATTTCGTTTCTTAATTTGAGATAAAAATTAGCATATGCAAAAAATCAATCAATTATTCCAAAATCTAGTTAACATTTTTAAAAAATATACTTCGGTGTTAGCTAGTTCACTCACTATGGCGATTACAGCTATTGTATTAATAGAAGATAAATATATATCAGAAGCGACAGAATTAATATTAGTCAAAATATTGATAACTTCGACGTTGGGAATTTCTTTATTTTTTGGATTATATATGTTTTCGCAGCGATATGGCAAGCGTTATTTATTTGAGGCTATTGGTATTTTATTACTTATTGGATTTTATTTTGTATTGCCTCCAGATAAGAAGCAATGGAATATAGTTCAAATCATTAGTATATTTTCATGTGTTGTTTTAACGCATTTGTTTGTGGCATTTGCTCCTTTTTGGAACTCAAAAGAGGAAGTTCCTTTTTGGCAATATAATAAAAGTTTGTTTATAAGCTTAGTACAGACATGGATTTTTGTACAAGTATTAGTAGCAGGTGTTTTACTAGCAGTTGTAGCGGTTGAAAATTTATTTAATATTGATTTTTCAGAAAAAATATATCTTGAATCAGGTGCTTTGCTTAGTATTTTAGGAAGTACGACTATTTTCTTGTTGTTTCAAATAGATGGACTGAAAAAAATGCAAGCAGAAACGCCATATCCTATTGTTTTGAAGTTTTTTACACAGTTTATTTTGATTCCTTTATTGATGCTTTACGGCGTGATTTTGTATCTCTATATGTTCAAAATACTAATTAATTTTAATTTGCCTCAAGGCTGGATTTCGTATATGGTATTGACTTATTCTTTTTTTGGAATCTTGGCTTTATTATTGGTGCATCCGCTCCGAAATCAAATGGCTAAATCTTGGGTATTTTGGTTCCATAAAATTTTCTTTTATACTTTAATTCCATTGGTTATCCTCCTTTTTATAGCTATCAATACACGAATACTAGAATATGGCTTTACCGAGGCGCGTTATTTTGTTTTTCTTACCGCTGTATGGCTTGCGGGTATAGTTTGTTATTTTTTATTTTTCAAAA
>JBIPPB010000091.1:0-6660 GCA_044368655.1 Chitinophagales bacterium
CAAAATTCAACACACTTTTGGTGTAAAATAAAAAATTAAATAGTTTTTTATTCTATATAAAGGCAGCCATATGGCTGCCTTTTTTTATTTGTTAATTCTAATTATTCTATTTTTGCTTTTTAAATAATAAAATATGTCATCATTTAATCCCAATAATATTGCTTTAGATAATGGAAATTTATATGGCTTGCCACTAGATTTAAATACAGCAGCATGCGTCGTATTTCCAGTGCCTTGGGATGTTACGGTTTCTTATAAAGATGGTACAGCAAACGCACCAAAAATCATTCAACAAGAATCGCTCCAAGTCGATTTGTATGATTTAACGTATCAAAATTTTTGGGATAAGGGTATTTATTTTGAACAACCTTCTGAAATTATTTTAAATAAAAGTACTATTTATAGAAATAAAGCGATTCAAGTACTGGATAAGATGTCGAATGGCTCAACAATTGATAATGATTCCTCTTTGCGTAATGAAGTTCAAGAAATTAATCAAGCTTGTAAAGAATTAATGGAGTTTGTTTATACGGAAACCAAAAAATTTATTGACCAAGATAAGAAAGTTATACTTTTAGGTGGCGATCATAGTACGCCATTGGGTTATATCAAAGCACTTTCCGAAAAATATCAAGATTTTGGAATTCTTCAAATTGATGCACATTGTGATTTGAGAGAAGCTTATGAAGATTTTGAATTTTCGCATGCTTCTGTAATGTTTAATGCATTGAAACTAAAGAGTGTTCAATCTTTGCACCAAGTAGGTATTCGAGATTTTTGTCAAGAAGAGTTGGATGTAGCGTCAGATTCAGAAAAAAAAGTACAAATTTATTTTGATAGAGATATTAAATATCAGACGTATACTGGAATATCTTGGCATCAAATATGTGAAAATATAGTAAATAATTTACCACAATTTATTTATCTTAGTTTTGATATTGATGGATTAAATCCGGCATTATGCCCCAATACGGGAACTCCAGTTGCTGGTGGTTTTGAAGTCGATCAAATATTTTATATGTTAGATATGATCAAAAAGTCTGGAAAACAATTTATTGGTATGGATTTAAATGAGGTAGGCAACGATGTATGGGATGCAAACGTTGGCGCTCGAGTTTTGTATCGAATGATTGGCTTTTGGCTTTCATAAGAAATATATAGGTATATAGATTTGCTTTATATTTTGTATTTTTGTAAGTTATTATCAAAATATTATGGAAGAAGAGGTTTTTAACGGTAGTCATCAAGAGATGGAATCCGACCAAGAGTTGGTTCGTGAAGTGTCTATTGTAATTGATAAAGGGCAAGAAGCGGTTCGTATTGATAAATTTTTGTGTAGTCGAGTAGAACGAATAAGCAGAACGAAATTCCAAGCAGCTGCAGATGCTAAAAGTTTGATTGTTAATGGCAAGCCCGTTAAAAGTAGTTATAAAGTGCAGCCTGGCGACCATATTCATGTTTTAATTCCAAGACCTTTTGGTTATGAAGGCATAGAACCCGAAGATATTCCATTAAATATAATTCATGAAGATTCGGATTTAATAATCATAAACAAGCCTGCAGGATTAGTGGTTCATCCTGGTGTAGGAAATTTTACCGGTACTTTAGTGAATGCCTTATTATTTCATGTTAAGGATTTAGTCAAAACGAATGATGCTCTTAAACCTGGAATCGTGCATCGCTTGGATAAGGAAACTAGTGGTGTAATGGTTATTGCTAAAAATGAATATGCTTTGGCTTTTTTAGCCAAACAATTTTTTGAAAAAACAAATGAAAGAAAATATTTAACCCTTGTATGGGGCGATGTAGAAGGAGATTCTGGTACAATAGATAAACCTATTGCTCGTCATCAAACGGATCGAAAAAAAATGCATGCATATGATCCTTATGAAAATGAGAATGCAAAACATTCCGTAACACACTATAAAGTTATTGAGCGTTTCGGTTATGCTACATTAATTGAATGTGTTTTAGAAACGGGTCGAACGCACCAAATTAGAGTACATATGGCAAGTATTGGACATCCTGTTTTTAATGATAAAAGATATGGAGGAAATGTAATTGTAAAGGGAACAATCTTTAGTAAATACAAACAATTTGTTGAAAATTGTTTTAAAATATGCCCAAGGCAGGCCTTACATGCTAAAATGCTAGGTATTGAGCATCCCTCACGTAAAGAATTTTTAAGATTCGATTCTGAGTTACCTTCAGATATGAGTGAACTTCTTGAAAAATGGAGATCTTATTCTAAAGGTAGGCTAAATGACGAGTAGTTTTACCTAAATTGAAAACCTTTTAGCCTTTATTTTTTAGCTTTTAGTATTTTTTTTATTAAAAATTATATTTTGGCATGTAGTTTGATATGTGTTAATTATAAATTTAATTTAAATGAAAAAAATAGTATACATTCTCGTCTTAAGTGTATTTTTTATGAACCTACAAGCACAGTTTAAAGTAGGTACTGATGTTAAAAATATTAACCCAAATGCAATGTTTCAAGTTGATGCCGCTAATAAAGGTATTTTAATCCCAAGATTGCAATTGGTTCAATCTACAAATTTTGCTCCGCTTACGGCACACGTTCAAGGTATGATCGCCTACAATACGGCTACAAGTAACGATGTTGTTCCAGGATTTTATTATAATGATGGCGCAAAATGGAATTTAATCGGTAATGCAACGGGTCTTGCAAAAGTGGAAGATGTTTTATCTTTAAATAATAATGCATTTCGATATATTAACGTAAATGGAGATACTGTTGTTATAACTAAAGTGTTTCAAAATGTTTTAAGTTATGATTCTGTTTCAAAAAGTTTAATTACAAATGTAAATGGAGTTTTGGATACCGTTTTACTAAATGTTCAAAAATTTGATACGACGCATGTTTACGCAAAAATTAAATCAGATAGTTCACAATTTGCACAAAAAGTAGATAGTGTATATGTAAATACAAAAGGCGATAGTGTTTTTGTAAAAGATGGTTATGGCGCAACCACAGGTTTTAAATTAGCACAATTTGATACGACACATGTATATGCAAAAATTAAAGCTGATAGTTCACAATTTGCACAAAAAGTAGATAGTGTATATGTAAATACAAAAGGCGATAGTGTTTTTGTAAAAGATGGTTATGGCGCAACCACAGGTTTTAAATTAGCACAATTTGATACGACGCATGTTTACGCAAAAATTAAATCAGACAGTACACAATTTGCTCAAAAAGTGGATAGCGTATATGTAAATACAAAAGGCGATAGTGTATTTGTAAAAGATGGTTATGGCGCAATCACGGGTTTTAAATTAGCACAATTTGATACGACGCATGTTTACGCAAAAATTAAATCAGACAGTACACAATTTGCTCAAAAAGTGGATAGCGTATATGTAAATACAAAAGGCGATAGTGTATTTGTAAAAGACGGTTATGGCGCAACCACAGGTTTTAAATTAGCACAATTTGATACGACGCATGTTTACGCAAAAATTAAATCAGACAGTTCACAATTTGCACAAAAAGTAGATAGTGTATATGTAAATACAAAAGGCGATAGTGTTTTTGTAAAAGATGGTTATGGCGCAACCACAGGTTTTAAATTAGGCTCTGCTTTAGTTAAAAACGGTTTAAATAAAAGTGGAGATACGGTTAAACTTGGAGGCACATTAACTGAAAATACAACTATTACTACATCGGGCAAATCATTAACCGTAGCAACAGCAGGAGATACAGTTCGTTTTACAGGTCTTTTAGAAGGTAAAAAAACGGATAGTATATTAGTTGTTGACAGTTTAAATCGTGCTCTTAGAAGAATCTCAATAAATACACTAAATAGAAAGAATGTAGTTACTACAGCGGCAACTTCATATACTGTAGGAGAAACAGAAGATGTCGTAATCTTTAATGGAACAGCTCAAACAACATTTACGCTTCCAGCGGCATCTTCAAATAGCGGAAGAATCATCACAATTATGAATATGGCTAAATCAAATGATAATGTTAATATTGTATTGTCAGTTCCAGTTATATTAGAAGGTATTACGGGTGGAGATTTCTCTTTGGATAAAATTGCGAGTCAGTCTTCTACATGGACGTATCCTGAAGGATTAGGTTCAAATCATCAAAACTCAATTTCAATAATCAGTAATGGTACAAGTTGGTATCGTTTTGGAATATAGAATTCAAAATTGAAACTAAAAAAGCAGATTGTAAAACAATCTGCTTTTTTTTTATATTAAAGTTTTAAAGGATATAAAAAACTATTTAATTTTAATTTTTCATTTAAATTTAATTTTACAATTGATTTTGAATCTATTATTTTTTTAATTACTTTATATTCTTCTTTGTATTGTTTTTCGAATATCTTGATCTCATTGTTATACAGTTTTAAAAATCTATTTAAATTGTCCTCATCTTCTAATTCGATAAAACAGATTAGTGTAACTGAAATAGACTTAAACAAATAGCTTGGATCATTTTTAAGCGAATTGGAGTAAGTTTGAATTTCTTGAATTATATTTTTCTTTAAATTTAAGTTATAAAGTAAAACAACATAATAATATTCTAACATTGATTTAAGTCTAAGAGGAATGGAATTATTTAATGTCCTATTAATCTCCGTTTTTAATTCTTTAAATTTATTTATGTTTCCTTGAATAGTATATAGATATAATAAATTTGAATAATATAAAATAGTATATATCTTTTTATAAGTATTCGGGAACTTCTCTTTTGATATATCAAAAAGATATTTTTCAGCAAGTTCTAGTTCGTTATTTTTAATTATAATTGAAATGTAGTTAAATCTTTGAAGTAAATAATTATAATGATATTCTTTTAAAATATTCGTATTTTTTTCAAACAAATTTATATGAAGTTGATTAAACTTAATGCTTAAATCCAGTTTTTTAATATTTTCATTGTGATTACTTAAAATATTAAGACATATTGATTTCTCAACAAAAGTATCATATTTTTCCCAATTAATTATATCCTGACTCGAAGCTATTTCATTCATTTTTAAAGTGTTTGAAGTTGATTCATAGTAATAATAAAGAAACTGATAATTATTAAGTATATTTATATTCTGAATTTTTAGCTGATACTTTTTTTCTAAATTTAACAATTTGTCAATTTCTTTAAAGCTACAGTTTTGATATAAATTATGAATGAAATTTAACTTTAAATACGAACAAATGTACAAGAACATCTGAAATCTTTCGAATTTAATACATAGTTCTATGGTTTTGTTAAATTTTTTTTTGGATTGATCTAAAAGGCCTTTTTTTTGTAAAATTTTACCTTCTAAAAACATTTGAATAATTCTATTTTCATTATTCTTATTCTTATCTGAAAAAGTAATAGCTTCAAGGATTTTAGTACTTAAGTTTTCTTTAAGCATATTAAAATTTTTATCCTTAAATGGTTCGTCTACATATTTTGAATTAATTAAAGCATCATATAAAATTTGATATTTTTTTTCCTTTAAAGAAAAAATATTTGAAAATTTTGCAAAATATCTTTTTTCATCTTTTGTTAAGGAATTTATTAATTCTACAACTTCAAAATTGGAATCCATAATAATAGTTTTTTGCAAATTTAGTTAAATTTCTAAATAATTTAACAAAAAATAAGATTTTAATCTATTGATTTGTGTTTTTTTAAAATCTTATTTTAAAATAAAGAATTTAATGATTTGTCAATTTAATATTTTAATTTTACAATTGATATATTAAGGTAATATGAAATTTGATATAAAGTTTGTATTTGTATTTTTATTAATTCAATTTAAATTACAAGGACAATTAAGAATAATTGAAATTATGGTAAATCCTGGCAATTTATCCGTTCAAGGATTAATTGGTGGAGGAAGAGAATATATTGAAATTTACAATCCAAGCTGTAAGCCTATTAATACCAGAGGTTATTATATTGCAACATCTCAAAATGTTTCAGGGGTTAATAGAGGTGGGACATTTAGGATTCCTAATATTCCTCAATCTATAATTGCACCAAATAGTCATTTAGTGTTAGGCACTAGGCTATCAAGCTCGGATTCAAATAGTATTGACATCAAACTTCCAAATTATACGTCAAACGTTTGCGAATTGTCTAGTGGGACTTTTGTTTTAGCTAATTTTGAAGGATGGGTGGCACTATATGATTCTACAGGATCGCCCATAAGTGCCGTATATTGGGGAGCAAACGCCTCTATTGTTTCACAAACAGCTGACTTTGGAGTGGTTCCTTGTGTGCCTCCAGGAAGCCCTGCTGGATTAACATTAAAAAGTGCAATACAAATTAATGCTCAAAACCCAGGGGTACTTCAGTACGGAGGTGGTAATCCAAGTATAGGACAGACGCATAGCAGAATTCCGGATGGAGGAAATTGGTCTTTCCCTCAAACTGCTACTATCAATCATGTCACAGGTGGTGCTAATGCTAATTGTAATGGTGGCACATGTAATACTATTGGATTTAATTTTATTCCAACCGTCACTCAACCTACTTGTGGCAATTCGAATGGTTCTATTTCTATAGCGACTTCGCCTAGTAGCACCAAAACCTATACGTGGAGTTCAAATGCCAATACTGGAAATAACAGTATCGCTTCCAATTTAAGCGCAGGTTCGTACACTGTTACGGTCAATCAAAATGGGTGTATA
>JBIPPB010000145.1:0-6606 GCA_044368655.1 Chitinophagales bacterium
TTCTAATACCGTTCTCATAGCACCCCCTGCAATAATACCGGTACCCGGAGTAGCAGGTTTCACTAATACTTTACCAGCACCAAATTTGCCAGATTGTTCATGAGGCACAGTACCATTAAGAACAGGAACTGTAATTAAATTTTTCTTAGCATCATCAATACCTTTTTGAATGGCATCAGTAACTTCTTTTGCTTTTCCTAAACCATGGCCAACGACACCATTACCATTACCAACAACTACTGTTGCAGAAAAACTAAAGTGTCTTCCACCTTTAGTTACTTTTGTAACTCTTCGTATAGCTACAACCTTTTCCTTCAACTCTAATTCGCCAACTTTATTAACTTGATTTTTATTTGACATAACTACTTTTTTTGTACTGATTAAAAATTAAGACCACCTTCACGAGCTGCATCAGCTAAAGCTTTTACTCTTCCATGATAAAGAAAACCACCACGATCAAAAACTACATTTGAAATACCTTTTTCAACAGCTTTTTTAGCAATATTCTTTCCTACTAATGAAGACATTTCTGTTTTAGTTAACTTATCTTTTACATCTGCAGAAGACGCTGCTACTAATGTAGTACCAGATAAATCATCTATTAATTGAACATAAATTTGTTTATTACTTCTAAAGATTGACATTCTAGGTTTCTCATTTGTTCCAAAAATTTTAGAACGAATTTTATCATGAATTTTTACTCTTCTCTGTTTTTTACTAATCATTTTTCCTATATTTAGTATATATTATCTATTATTTTTTACCTCCAGCTTTACCAGCTTTTCTTCTTAATACTTCACCCGCAAACTTAATACCTTTACCTTTATATGGTTCAGGCGGTCTAACTTTTCTAATTCTTGCGGCAACTTGACCTAAAAGTTGATTATCAATTGATTCTAACGTGATTAATGGTGGTTGACCTTTTGGCATTTCAGCTGTAACCTTAACTTCATTAGGTAACTGAAATACTACTGGATGCGAAAATCCTAAAGCCATTTCTAAAACTTGACCTGTTGCTGTTGCTCTATAACCAACTCCAACTAACTCTAATTGTTTTTTAAAACCTTCACTAACCCCAATAACCATATTATTGATTAAAGAACGATACAACCCGTGCATTGCTTTATGACGTTTTTGTTCCGTTGGTCTTTCTACCGTAACAGAGCTACCATCTATATTTATCTTAATATCACGATCAACTTTAGCTGTTAGCTGACCATTTTTACCTTTTACAGTTACCTCATTTGTGTCATTAGCTACTTTTAGCTCAACACCAGCTGGTAATAAAATAGGATTCTTTCCAATTCTTGACATAATATTTTGATTTATGAAATTGAACATAATAACTCACCACCTACATTAAGTTGACGAGCTTGTTTATCAGTTATAATACCTTTAGGAGTACTTAATATAGTAATACCTAAACCAGACATCGTTCTTGGTATATTATCACTTGAAGCATATTTACGTAAACCTGGAGAACTTAAACGTTTCAATTGTTTGATCATTGGTTGTTTCGTAAGAGGATCATACTTCAAAGCAATTTTTATAACTCCTTGTCCGCTTAATGCTTCTTTATCTAACATATATTTAGAGATATAACCAAAATCATAAAGTATTTCAGTTATTTTAAACTTCAAATTAGATGCTGGTACTTCAACTATTCTATGACCTGCTGATTGAGCATTTCTAATTCTAGTTAAATAATCTGATATAGGATCTGTGAACATATTAATTATTTTATTATTTTAATTATAAATATTACCAACTAGCTTTTGTTACACCTGGTAATTTACCATAAGAAGCTAATTCTCTAAAAACGTTTCTACATATTGAAAAATATCTAATATAACCTTTTGGTCTACCCGTAATTTTACATCTGTTATGTAAACGTACCTTTGAAGAATTTTTAGGTAATCTGTCTAATTCTAACCAATCACCTGCTTCTTTCAAAGTCTTTCTTTTTTCAGCATATTTAGTTACTAAACGCTCTCTTTTTATTTCTCTTGCTATTATCGATTTACTAGCCATTATCTAATATTTTATTATTTACAAATTAACTTTTAAAAGGCATTCCTAAAGATTTCAATAACTCTAACGCTTCTGCATCCGTTTTAGCAGTAGTAACAAAAGTTAAATCCATTCCAGAAATTTTATTAATTTTATCTATATTAATTTCAGGGAAAATAATTTGTTCCGTAATACCCATGTTATAATTACCACGACCATCAAAACCTTTATTGTTAATTCCTCTAAAATCTCTTACCCTTGGTAATGAAACAGATATAAAACGATCCAGAAATTCATACATTCTATTTGCTCTTAAAGTTACTTTAGAACCAATAGGCATTCCTTTTCTTAATTTAAAATTAGAAATATCCTTTTTAGACAAAGTTGCTACTGCTTTCTGACCTGCAATAATTGTCATCTCGTCTACTGCGTTGTTTACAAGTTTTTTATCTGCTGTAGCACCTTTAACACCTTGGTTTAATACTATTTTAACCAACTTTGGTACTTGCATAGAAGATTTATATTGAAACTTATCTTGTAAGTTTGAAATTACTTCTTTTGAATATTTTTCTTTTAATCTTGGTGTATACATTTTTTTATACTTTTTTGTTTAAAACAAAATTACTTAATTATAGTGCTTGATTTTTTTGAATATCTAACAACTTTATCTCCTTCTAATTTTCTACCGATTTTTGTTGGTGTCTCACCTTCTAAAAACATAAGATTAGAAATATGAATCGGAGCTTCTTTTTCAATAATACCACCTTCTTGATTAGCTGCTGACGGTTTAGTATGCTTTTTAACCATATTAACACCTTCAACTACAACTCTACTCGTATTTCTATCTACTCTAACGATTGTTCCTTTTTTTCCTTTTTCAGAACCTGAAATAACAACTACTTGGTCGCCTTTCTTTAGTTTTAATTTAATCTGACTCATCTCTTAAAAATTTATATGTTAAAATTATAGTACTTCAGGGGCCAAAGAAACAATTTTCATATAATTGGTATCTCTCAGTTCACGAGCAACTGGACCAAAAATACGAGAACCTCTCGGATCATCAGAAGCGTTTAAAAGAACGCAAGCATTATCATCAAAACGAATATAAGATCCGTCTTTTCTTTTAATATGCTTTTTAGTTCTTACAACTACTGCTTTTGTTACAGTACCTTTCTTAAGACCTGAACTTGGTAAAGCTTTTTTTACAGTAACAACTACTTTGTCACCAATAGACGCATATCTTCTTTTAGTTCCACCTAAAACTCGGATAACTAATACTTCTTTAGCTCCGCTATTATCTGCAACATTTAATCTTGATTCTTGTTGTAACATCTTATATTATTATTTAGCTTTTTCAATAATTTCTACTAAACGAAAACGTTTTGTTTTACTTAATGGTCTCGTTTCCATAACCTTTACCGTATCTCCTACATGACAATCATTATTTTCGTCATGAACTTGAAACTTTTTAGATTTTTTTAGTACTTTACCATATAAAGGGTGTTTTTCCTTACGCTCTACAAAAATCGTAATTGTTTTATCTCTTTTATCACTAGTTACTACTCCTACTAGTTCTTTTCGTTTATTTCTTTCCATTTTATATTAAATATAAATTAATAGATTATTTCTTATTTAAAGCAGTTAAAGCTTTAGCTACATTTCTTCTTTGAACTCTTAATTCAATTGGGTTAGCTAAAGGAGAAACAGAATGATTAAACTTCATTCTCAAATACTTTTGCTTTTCCTCTTTTACTAAATTTGAAATTTCTTCAATAGACATTTCATTTAATTTGTTATTTTTCATATCTTTCTATATTTAACTATTAAATATTTTCAACATAATCATGTCTTGTTACAAATTTGCATTTACAAGGCATTTTTTGAGCTGCTAATCTTAATGCTTCCTGAGCCACTTCTAATGATACTCCATCGATTTCGAAAAGAATTGTACCAGGCTTAACTACTGCTACCCAACCTTCTGGATTACCTTTACCTTTTCCCATCCTTACTTCAGCTGGCTTCTTAGTAATAGGTTTATCTGGGAAAATTTTAATCCAAACCTGACCTTCTCTTTTCATATAACGCGTTAAAGCAATACGAGCAGATTCAATTTGTCTGTTAGTTATCCAACCTTCATCTAAACATTTCAAACCAAATGAACCTTGACTTACTGTAAAACCTCTTGTAGCGTTACCTTTAATCTTGCCTTTAAACTGCTTTCTAAATTTTGTTCTTTTAGGTAATAACATATCCTTATATCTTTATATTCTAAAATTAATTTGTTTTATTAGAAGTTCTTTTACCACCTCTTCTATTATCTCTTTCTCTTGAAAAGCCTTCTGATCTTCCTGAATTTTTAGGTTTATCTTTAGATTCTTGATTTGGACTTAAATCTACTTTTCCTAATAATTCACCTCTACAAATCCATACTTTAATACCAATTTTACCATAAATCGTTAAAGCTTCTTTCCAAGAATAATCAATATCTGCTCTAAAAGTATGCAATGGCGTTCTACCTAATTTATATTCTTCAGAACGTGCCATTTCAGCACCACCCAAACGACCACTACATCTTACTTTAATACCTTCAGCACCCATTCTCATTGCACTTGCTAAAGCCATTTTAACAGCTCTTTTGTAACTCACACGTGCCTCTAATTGTTTTGCTATAGATTCTCCTACGATGTTCGCATCAATATCAGGATTTCTAACTTCAATTATATTAATTTGCAACTCTTTACCTGTTAATTTATCAAGCTCTTGTTTCAAATCTTCAATATCTTTTCCAGCCTTACCAATTACGATACCAGGCTTTGAAGTATGAATTGTAACTGTTACTCTTTTTAATGTTCTTTCTAGAACAATTTTACTAATACCAGCTTTAGGTATTTTAGCGTTAATGTATTTACGAATTTTTTCGTCTTCTACTAACTTTTCACCAGAGTTTTTAGCATCATACCAATTACTTTCCCAACCTTTGATGATACCTAATCTATTTGCTATTGGATTCGTCTTTTGTCCCATTATTATGCATTTTTATTTTCTAAAACTATTGATACATGATTACTTCTTTTACGAATTCTGTAAGCTCTACCTTGTGGAGCTGGTTGAAAACGTTTAAGCATTTTGCCTTCATTTACGAATATTGTTTTAATAAACAACTGAACATTATCGGCACTTTCACCACTTTTCTGCTCCCAATTATTTATTGCTGATAACAATAACTTGTGTAATTTTCTTGCAGGTTCTTTCTTCGAAAATTTCAAAATACTCAATGCACTAAGTACATCTTTACCTCTAACTAAATCTACAACCAAACGCATTTTGCGAGGTGAAGTAGGACAATTATTTAACTTTGCTACGGCTTCCATTTCTTTTCTACTTTATTATTTTATTTTTTTAGATGAATGACCTTTAAAATTTCTTGTAGGTGAAAACTCGCCTAACTTATGGCCTACCATATTTTCTGTAACATAAACTGGAAAAAATTTATTTCCATTGTGAACAGCAAATGTATGACCAACCATATCAGGAATAATCATACTTGATCTACTCCATGTTTTGATTGTAGTTTTTTTATCAGTTTCATTCATTGCTTCTACCTTTCTCAATAATTTAAAAGCAACATAAGGACCTTTTTTTAATGATCTTGCCATAATTTATTATTTTTTCTTTTTACTTACAATTAATCTAGAACTTGCTTTGTTTTTATCTCTAGTTTTAAGACCTTTAGATTTTTGACCATTTCTAGATCTTGGATGACCTCCTGATGAACGTCCTTCACCACCTCCCATTGGGTGATCTACTGGGTTCATCGCAACACCTCTTGTTCTTGGTCTGATACCTAAATGACGACTTTTACCAGCCTTACCTTTAATTTCAAGAGAATGATCACCATTAGATACTACACCTAAAGTAGCCAAACAACTAGCTAAAACCATTCTATTTTCACCAGAGTTTAATTTGATTAAAGCATATTTGCCTTCTCTAGATAATAATTGTGCACTTGCACCAGCTGAACGAACCATTTGAGCTCCTCTACCTGGTTGCATTTCAATATTATGTATAACAGAACCTAATGGAATTTCACTTAATGGTAAACTATTTCCTAATTCAGGAGCGGAACCTGGACCTGAAACAATCTTCATTCCAACTTCAATACCATTTGGAGCTATAATATATCTTTTATCTCCATTTACAAAAACTACTAATGAAATAAATGCAGTTCTGAAAGGATCGTACTCTATTGAAACCACTTTTCCTTCAATACCAAAATTATCTCTTTTAAAATCAATTAAACGATATTGACGCTTGTTTGCACCGCCAATATAACGCATACTTCTTCTACCTTGATTATTTCTACCACCTGTATTTGATATAGAAACTAATAATGACTTTTCTGGAACATTAGTAGTAATTTCTTTATATGTATTTCCTATTCTATGTCTAGTACCAGGAGTAATCGGTTTAAATTTTTTAATCGCCATGTGAATCTATGTTATAAATTTCTTAATTATAAATATCTATTGATTGCCCTTCTTTAATTGTAATATAAGCTTTTTTTGTTGCAGATTTACGGCTTTCAACCATACGTTT